>CAJMRY010000003.1 GCA_905215935.1 uncultured bacterium | reverse complement strand
CATTAGGTGAAGATGGAAAATCTATTTGGAAAGTAATGGATAAAGGTACAAGTGAAGATATAACATTAGTTGCAAAAGATGGAAGCACAATAAAATATACAGTTACAGCTGGAGATAAAACGACAGCTCCTGGAAAAATACCACAAACAGGTATTACAAATACAATAATATTTGTAGTAGCAGGTATAGCTATAGTTGGAACTGTAGTATTTATAAGATCTAGAAAAATGTTAAAATAAAATAAATTTAGGCTATTAAGTAATATTTTCAAATTACTTGATAGCCTTTTTATAAAAGTTATATAAAATATTTACATTGAAATGTATTTTTAATGCATAAAACATAGAGTATTTATTATTTGATGATTAAATTTTTTATTGATATTTGTATTTGTAAAAATAAAGTTATAAAAGTTTATTTTTTACTAATCAATTCTTCTAAAATTTGAATGGCATTAGTTGCAGCTCCCTTTCTAATGTTATCTGCAACAACCCATATATTAATACCAGAATCTACACTATAGTCACGTCTAATTCTTCCAACAAATACATCATTTTTACCAGATATATTTGAAGAAAGTGGGTAGAAGTTTGTGTCTGGATTATCTTGAATAATAATTCCAGGAGCATTTTTTAATGTATTTACAACATCAGCTATATCAAAATCTTTTTCAAATTCTATATTTATAGATTCACTATGAGAATTAAAAACGGGAACTCTTACTGTTGTTGCTGTTATTTTTAAATCTGGATTTCCCAGTATTTTTCTAGTTTCATTAATCATTTTTTCTTCTTCTTTAGTGTATCCATTATCTAAAAATACATCTATATGTGGTATGCAATTATTAAAAATTGGATGAGGGAATTTTTCTAAAGCGTAAGATTCTGTTTTATTTAGATAAGAAGAAATGCCGTTTTCTAAATCGTGAATTCCTTTTGAACCTGCTCCAGAAACTGCTTGATATGTAGAATAAACAATCCTCTTTATAGTATACTTGTCATCTAATGGCTTTAAGGCAACAACTGCTTGAATGGTAGAACAATTGGGATTAGCAATAATTCCTTTGTTTTTAAAAATTTCATCTTTATTTACTTCAGGAACAACTAGTGGAACATTTTCATCCATTCTAAAAGCATTACTATTATCAATAACAATACATCCTTTAGATGCAGCTATTGGAGAATATTTTTTTGAAGCTTCTGAGCCGACAAGAGAAAATTGCAAAATCAAAACCTTCATCAAAGGAATCTTCTTTTAATTCTCTAACAGTATATTCCTTACCCATAAATTTTATTTTTTTTCCACTAGATCGATATGATGAGAAAAATACATATTCATGGATTGGTAATTTTTTTTCTTCTAAAACTTTTAGTGCAGTAGTACCTACTACTCCAGTAGCACCAACAATTGCTAATTTATAATTTTTCATAATTTACCTCCAAATTTTGACTCAAAATGGGGACTGAGAATTTGGGTCATTTTAATTTATATTTATTATATGCCAACAATATAAAAAAATAAACAAAAATAAAAATATTTACAAATAAATTTTATTGTGTAATAATAGAACTATCGTTTGGAAGGAGCAGTTGTGAATTTTATGTTAGATTTAAAAAAAGATGTAAAATATATTAAAGGTGTAGGACCTAATAGAGTGAATTTATTAAATAAAATAGGGATTTTTACATTAGAAGATTTAATTACATATTATCCAAGAGATTATGAAGATAGAAGTAAACCAAGATGTATTAAAAATTTAGTAGATGGAGAAGAAGCATTAATAAAAGCAGTTGTAGTTTCCAAAATTGTAGAAATAAGATTAAAAAACAGAATGTGTATGTATAAGTTATTAGTACAAGATGAAACAGCTAAATGTACTATTATTTGGTTTAATCAAAGCTATCTTAAAAATAAATTTTTTGTTGGAGAAACTTATTATTTTTTTGGAAAAGCTAATATTAGAATGGGAAAATTTGAGATGAGTTCACCTGTTTTTGATGATGTAAATACTAAAAATAATACAGGAAGAATTATCCCAATATATTCATCTACATATAGTTTATCACAAAATATATTAAGAAAGATTATAGAAAATGGATTAGAGCAGGTAGGAGGAAATTTAGAAGAAAGTTTGCCAGAATATATATTAAATGATTATAATCTTTTAAGAATAAATGATGCAACAAAAGAAATTCATTTTCCAGAAGAGTTTGATGAATTTAAAAAGGCCAGAAAGAGATTGGTCTTTGAGGAACTTTTAACTCTGCAACTTGCATTACTTGGATTAAAAAATAGATATAATAAAGATATAAAAGGAATTAAATTTGATTCTAATATTAAGTTTGAAGAGATTATAAAAGATTTGCCATTTCTACTTACTAATGCTCAATTAAGAGTTTTAAAGGAAATTGAAAATGATATGGATAATAATAAATCTATGAATAGATTGTTACAAGGAGATGTAGGTTCTGGAAAAACAATAGTATCTATAATATCTGCATATAAAGCAGTAAAATGTGGATATCAAGCAGCTATTATGGCTCCTACATCAATTTTAGCAAGTCAGCATTTAGAAAGTTTTACTCGGAATTTTAGAAAAATATAATATTAAATGTGAACTATTAGTAAGTAGTATTACAAAAAAGAAAAAAGAAGATATATTAGAAAGATTAAAAAATGGAGAAATAGATATATTAATTGGTACACATGCAATTTTGGAAGATAATGTGGTTTTTAAAAATTTAGGTTTAGTAATTACAGATGAACAGCATAGATTTGGTGTAAGACAGAGAAGTAAAATTGCTTCTAAAGGGCAAAATCCAGATGTTTTAGTAATGACTGCAACACCTATTCCAAGAACACTTGCACTTATTTTGTATGGAGATTTGGATATATCTGTTATAGATGAATTACCTCCTAATAGAAAAAAGATAGATACTTTTGCAGTAACAAAAGGCATGGAAGAAAGAGTAAATAACTTTGTAAAGAAGCTTGTAGATGAAGGAAGACAGTGTTATATTGTATGTCCTTTAGTAGAAGAAAATGAAGAGATAGATGCAAAGGCTGTTGTAGAACTTGCAGAAAAATATAAAAACGAAACATTTAAAGGATATAGAGTTGAATATATACATGGTAAAATGAAACCAAAGGAAAAAGATGAAATAATGTTAGATTTTAAAGATGGAAAAATCGATATATTAATTTCTACAACAGTTATTGAGGTTGGAGTAAATGTTCCAAACAGCAGTATAATGGTTATTGAAAATGCAGAAAGATTTGGCTTAGCTCAGCTTCACCAATTAAGAGGAAGAGTAGGTAGGGGTGAATATAAATCTTATTGTATATTAAAATATAATTCTAAATCTGATGTGGTAAGACAAAGAATGAAAATTATGCAAGATACAAATGATGGTTTTGTAGTTGCAGAAAAGGATTTGGAATTAAGAGGCTCTGGAGAATTTTTTGGAACTAAACAGCATGGGATTCCTGAATTTAAAATTGCAAATTTATTTGAAGATATTCCCATTTTGAAACAGGTTCAAGATTTAGCTCGAAGAATTGAAGAAGAAGATCCTCGGTTTAAATTTAGAGAAAAATAAGAAGCTAAAAGAGATTGTGGAAAGTAAGTTTAGAGATAGAATTGAAATTTAAATTAATTGTATAAAAATTAAAATGAGATTTGAAAAGATTTTTTTAGAAATAATTAATAATATTGTATAGATTTATAATAAAAGTAGTTAACAACAGTGAGTTTACGAAAAATATACAAAGAAGATTAATAAATACAAACTACAATATTCTTAAAGAATGTTCGTTTGTAATTATATTTTAACTTAAAACCAATAAAATAAAAGAATGAAAAGCATGAAATTTTAAATTTAATGCTTTTCATTCTTTTTTATATCATATTCTATTTTATATTTGTTTCTTTCTCACCATTATATTCATCAACAAAGTATAAAGGTCTATTTTTAGATTCATAAAAAGCTCGACCTAAATATTCACCAATTACACCTAAGAATATTAATTGTAATCCGCCTAAGAATAGAATTACAACTAAGGTTGATGCATAACCAGGCACGTCTATTCCAGATATTATTGTTTTAAATATTATAATTAACATATAAATAAAACCAACAATAGAAACTAAAATTCCTATAATTGCAGACCATCTAAGAGGTGATGTAGTAAAAGATGTAATACCATCAATAGATAAATTTATTAATTTACCATAATTCCATTTTGTTTTTCCGAGCAGCTCTTGGGTCTCTATCGTACAATAATTCTTTTTTATTATAACCAATCCAGCTAAATAATCCTTTGGTATACCTTTCAGATTCTCTTAAAGATTTTAGAGCCTCAATACAACGTCTATCTAAAAGTCTAAAATCTCCTGTGTCTTTTTGTATTTCTATATTAGTTACACTTTGTAAAGTTTTATAATACATTTTAGATGTGAATTTTTTTAAGAAAGTTTCTCCTTTTCTAGATTTTCTTTTTGCATACACATCATCGTAACCTTCTTCCCAAAATTTTATCATTTCAGGAATTAGCTCAGGAGGATCTTGCAAGTCTGCATCGATTATAATTACACAATCTCCTTTTACATAATCAAGACCTGCAATCATTGCAGTTTCTTTTCCAAAATTTCTAGAAAGATTTAAATAACATACACTAGAGTCTTTTTTTCTTAAATCTTTAATTATTTTAAGAGTATTATCTTTGCTTCCATCATTAATAAATAAAATTTCAAAATTATATTTGGTATTTGAATCTATAATTTTTCTTAATCTTTCATATAACATGTTTAAAACTTCTTCTTCATTATATGCTGGTACTAATATTGATACTAATTTTTTTTCATTTTCCATAAATGCAACCTCCAATATTAAAAATATACCACATATTTTATTTGGAGTAAATATTTTTATTTTGTTCTAGAAGATAATTCTTTATTTATTAATCTATATGTCTTACAAATATCACAGTCATTACAAATGTGTATTCTGTTTTCAAATATTAATTTTAAAGTTTGGATAAATTCATCATCACCTTGAATTAAATGTATATTTATTTCTTTTGGAATTAGATCTAATAGAGTATTTAATATATAATCATTAGATGAAAATGATATATCTGATAAATATTTTGCGTTAAACACATCTTGTGAAATTGCTAGAATATTTTTATTTTCATCTAATAAAATTGAATCTTCATTCATATAAATTAGATGGATTGAATCTATATTTGGCTCTTTAGATTTTATATATAATTTTAAGAGTTCTATGAATTCTTTATATTCCTTTTCTAATATAAATTTATTTACAGCAATGTCTACAGCGGAATCTATAGATTTAATATAACTTTGTAACCTGAAGTTAACAAACCCAGAAAGAATCATAGAATTATTTTCTTTTAAATATTTAAGTAAATTAGCGAAAATACATTCTCTTCTATAAGTAAAATCGCTTGTTTCTTTAATATCTAGAAGATTAGTACATTCTTGCATTATTTCATTTTTTTCATAAAAATCAAAATAGAAATAATTATAGTTTAAAATATGATTAATTAATTTCTCTTCATAAAAATTAATAATACAATCGGTAATAATATTAGATAGTTTATTATAAAATAAAGAAATCTCTTTTCCTAAGTAATGTATAATTACATTATTATATAATTTGAATTTATTAGAACTATAGTAGACATTTTCTATATTTAACTCTGATATATTTTTTAGTAGATATTCTATTATTGTATTGTTATTTGTTTTTATACAAAAAGATTTCATAAATGGGAAGACTCCTTTCTATTACATAAATATAGTATCTACTAAAAGGCTTATAGATATACATATTTTATTCTTTAAAGAAAAAAATGGTAACTTGTATTTTTAAATATATTAATTTTAGTTATATTTTTATTGGAAAATATAACTATTTATAAAAAACAAGAAAAATCATTGAAATTTGTGTTAGCTTAGAATAATATAATAAATGTACTAATTTTAGAAAGAAGGTTTAAAACAGTGAAAAGAATTGTAAAAACTATACTGGCTGTAGTTAGTATTCTTTTAGGATGTACTATCATAGGTGTAGGAATTGCATCAATGTTAGTTAAAAAAATTTTTGGTTGAAATTTTTAAAATGCACCAAAAGATGTCAAATAAAGAATTTGATATCTTAGGTGTATTTTTTTATCAAATAGGAACAATGATATATCTGATTCATATAATATATTAATAGCACCAAGAAAAAGAAGTGCTATAAGGAGGGTGAGTATATTATGATGGAAGAATATGTATGTGAGAAAAAAGAGTGTTGTAGAAAAGATAAAAAAAGATGTTGTATAGATTTAATAGTATTTATAATATCAATAGCTTTAGCATTTTCAGTAGGTTTATTAGTTGGAGCATTAACAAGTATAGCTATATTAATATCGTTACCTGCAATAATTGTGTTAATAGCAGTATTAGTACTTTTACTAATTATAAGAATTATTATGTTAAAATGTAATAAAAAGTATTAAATGAATATATAGGTGTGTTTAATTAAACACATCATTTACATAGAACATAAATAGATTGATTTATAATATTTTAGTTAAAAGGTTTAATATATAATAAAAGAGTTAATATAAGGAATTCTCAAATTGATATTTTATGTGTTTATTAATTATAACTTTGGGACAAGTAGTATAAAAATAAAAAATATTTTTCCTTGATTTTCTATATTTCATATAGTATGATGTACATGTAAGTTATTTGGAAAGGAAGATGAAACTTGAAGATATTAGCAGTTGGAGACATAGTAGGCGAAAATGGTGTAAAAAAACTAAAAGAAATGTTGCCAAAAATAAAGCAAGAACATAATATAGATTTTTGTATTGTTAATGGTGAAAATTCAGCAGGAGGAATGGGAATAACAACTAAAATTTTTGAATGTATGATTAATTTAAAAATTGATGTAATTACAATGGGAAATCATACATGGGGAAAAAAAGATATATTTAGTTTTATAGATCATCCACAAATAATTAGACCAGCTAACTATTCAAAAGGTGTAGTTCGGTAAAGGGTATGGAATATATAATTGCAAAGGCAAGAAAATTGCAGTAATAAATTTAATAGGAAGAACAGATATGAATGTATTATCAGAAAATCCATTTCTAGTTGCAAAGGATTTGGTAGAAAAGTTAAAAGATAATGCAGATATTATAATTGTAGATTTCCATGCAGAAGCTACAGCAGAAAAAATAGCAATGGGATATTTTTTAGATGGAAAAGTTACAATTTTATATGGAACACATACTCATGTACAAACAGCAGATGAAAAAATCCTTGAAAAAGGTACTGCATATATAACAGATATTGGAATGACAGGTCCTAGTAAATCTGTTATTGGTATGGATGTAGAAGCTTCTATAAAGAGATTTGTAACATCATTACCAGAAAGATATAAATTAGCTGAAGGAAATTGTTCATTTAATGGATGTATTTTTGAAATAAATGACGAAACTTGTCGAGTAGAAAATATACTTAGAATAAATGCAAAATAAATGCCGAAAAATAGAAAATAATGCAATGCGTTTTTCCTTTTATTTCCAAAAAACTACTAGACATTTTCTAATAAATGTAGTATAAATATACTTGTGAAAAGCAAAACAAAAATAAAATTATAGGAGGCAAAAAATGGAAGTTTTAAAAATCTCATCAAAATCAAATCCAAATTCAGTAGCAGGAGCAATAGCTGGATTAGTAAAGGAATCAAACCAAGCAAGAATGCAAGCAATCGGAGCAGGAGCATTAAATCAAGCTGTTAAAGCTGTAGCAATAGCTAGAGGATTTGTTGCACCATCTGGAGTTGATTTAGTATGTATACCAGCATTTGCAGAAGTGCAAGTAGAAGGAGAAGAAAGAACTGGTATGATGCTTATCGTAGAAGCTAGAAAATAATAATTAAATAAATAAAATAGATTGGGGGACATGAGATTTTTCATGTTCTCTTTTTGATTAAAAACTATTGAAAAATAAGATGTTTTAAGATATGATAATCAAAAATTTAATTTAAACAATAAGCAAAGATATAAAAATTTTGATAAAGGTTTATAGGTAGCCCTTAAAAAAACCTAAATATATTATATAAGGAGAGTTAGCTATAATACTAAAATAACTAACTAATTAAAAGCACATATGAAAGTAAATTTTGTAAAATATATTTTTATTATAATAGTTATATCTTTAATTGGATTTGCTATTTATTTTATTTATAATAATACAGATACTGAAGATAAAGATAAACTGCAAGAAACTAAGCAAGATATCGAATATTCTAAAGAAGTAACAATTGGAATTTCGAATTATGATAATATAAATCCAATTGTAACTACTAATAAAGAAATTATAAATATAAGTAAATTAATATTTGAACCATTAATTAATTTAGATGAAGAATATAAAAAAGAATTATGCCTTGCCAAGGAATGTGCAAAAATAAATTCTAGTTCATATTTAATAAAAATAAATAACGATATAAAGTGGTCAGATGGAACAAATTTAAAAGTAGAAGATGTAGAATTTACTATAAATAAATTAAAAGAAGGAAATTATGTATATTCAGATAATGTAAGTGAAGTAAAGGAAGTTCAATTAATAGATAATTCAACTATTAGAATTGATTTAAATAAAGACAATGATTATTTTGAAGATAATTTAGTTTTTCCTATATTACAAAAAAGTAATTATATAAATGGAGATTTATCTAAAAATAATGGTGTTCCAAATGGAACAGGAATGTATAAGATTAGCAGTTTAGATAATGGGAAAATCGTTTTAGAAAAAAATAGTAACTGGAGAGAAAAAGAAAAAATTTCTAAGATGGAAAAAATAAATATCTTACTTTTCTCTGATATGGGAGAATTGTATAATAGTTTTAAAATAGGTAATGTAGATATAATTCATACATCCAATATAAATTACCAAGAATATATTGGAACTTTAGGATATAAAGTAAAAGAGTATAAAGGAAGAGAATTAGATTTTTTAAGTTTAAATTGTGAAAACGAAATTTTAAGTCAGAAAGAAGTAAGAAAAGCCATTGCTTTTGCAATAGATAAATCTAGTATAATTCAAGAGGTATATAATAATAAATATTATATATCAGGAGGCATTCTAGATTATGGATCTTATCTTTATAAAAAGGAAAATGCAAGTTTAGGATACAATAATGAGCAATCAAAAAAGATATTATCAGAATCTGGTTGGATATATAAAAATAATAAATGGCAAAAGAAAAATAATTCTGGAAGTACAAAAAATTTGTCTTTAAATATTGTTGTTCAATCTAATAATGAAAAAAGAATAAAAGTTGCAGAATTAATAAAGGAACAGTTAAATCAAATAGGTATAGAGATAACAATAAAAAAAGTTAATGACACACAATATATGCAGTGTTTACAAAATAAAAATTATGATATAATTCTCACAGGAATAAACAATGGATTTAGTGGTGATCTACAATATTTTTATGGTGAGAATAATTTGGCAAAGTATAATAATGCCGAAGTAAAGGATATTATTAATGAAGTTAAAAAATTAAATGATGATAAGTTAATTTGCGAAAAATATAATAGATTATTTGAAATTATGCAAGATGATATGCCATATATTACGTTATATCGTAATAAAAATATGCTTATATTAAATCAAAAGATGCTTGGAGAATTTAATCCTAATAACTATTCTTTGTTTTATAATTTTGAGTCGTGGTGTAAGCAATAGAAAGTTGAAATTTGCAGATTATTTATAAGGGGCTATTGTATTTTGTTATTTATAGTTTATTTTACTTAGAATTGCTAATGTTACATCCTCGGAATGGTGACTAGTATGTTTATAAAATTTGTTAAGTAAAAAGTTAGATGTGATTTGGCAAGTAGTTATAAATTGAAAAAATGTTAAATTAGGTATTGACAAAAAAAATTAATAGTATATAATAACAATACAAACAAATGTTTAAAATGAATTGGAGGAATATTATGAGCGCAGAAAATATTGAAAAGAGAAAAGCATTAGAGGCAGCTTTAGGTCAAATAGAAAAGCAATTTGGAAAAGGTTCTGTTATGAAATTAGGAGATTATACAGCTATGAGTGTAGAGGCAATACCAACAGGTGCTTTAAGTCTAGATGTAGCATTAGGAATAGGAGGAATACCTAGAGGAAGAATTATAGAGGTATATGGTCCAGAGTCATCAGGAAAAACAACACTAACATTACATATGATAGCAGAAGCACAAAAAATGGGTGGGGAAGCAGCTTTTATAGATGCCGAACACGCATTAGATCCTGTTTATGCTAAACATTTAGGAGTAGATATAGATAATTTAATAGTTGCACAACCAGACACTGGTGAGCAAGCATTAGAAATTGCAGAGGCTTTAGTAAGAAGCGGAGCCTTAGATATTATTGTTGTAGACTCTGTTGCAGCTTTAGTACCAAAAGCAGAAATAGATGGAGATATGGGAGATTCACATATTGGTTTGCAAGCAAGATTAATGTCACAAGCTTTAAGAAAATTAGCAGGTGCAATAAATAAATCAAAATGTGTTATTGTATTTATAAATCAATTAAGGGAAAAAGTAGGAATTATGTTTGGTAATCCAGAAACTACTACTGGTGGTAGAGCATTAAAATACTACGCATCTGTTAGATTAGATATAAGAAAAATAGAAAATCTTAAACAAGATGGAGAAGTTGTAGGAAATAGAGCAAGAGTTAAAGTTGTAAAAAACAAAGTGGCACCACCATTTAGAGAAGCTGAATTTGATATTATGTATGGAAAAGGAATATCAAAAGAAGGAAATATAGTAGATTTAGCTGTTAATTTAGATATTATAGAAAAAAGTGGTTCATGGTTCAGCTATGATGGAACTAGAATTGGACAAGGTAGAGAAAATGTAAAGAAATTCTTAATCGAAAATCCAGATATAATGAAAGAAGTAGAAACTAAGATTAGAGATAATTTTTCACAAGCATTTGAAAAGAGCCTAGGTGATGAAGCATCTAATGATGAAAATGATAATGAAGATGAAGAATAATATGTTAAGGGTAAGATAAGAATTACTAAGAATAAGAGAGGTTTTAATCTTGTACACAATAGATGAATTTGATAAACAAAAAACAAAAATATTAAAATATATAATTTTTAAAAAAAGAACTGAATATGAAGTTAGACAAAAATTTAAGAATATAATAGATGATAATTTACTTGAAGATATTATTGAAGATTTAAAAGAAAATTTCTACATAGATGATGAAAATTATATAGAAAGAGCTGTTAGCGAGTTTATGGCTATAAATACTCTTTCCATAAAACAAATTAAATATAAATTATATTCTAAAGGTATAAAAAGTGACTTAATAGAAGATTATATAGAAAATCATGAAAAAGAATTAAAAGACTATGAAAGAAATAATGCGCAAAAAATTGTGCAAAAAAAGATTAATGCAGTAGAAGAAGAAAAGTTAAGAAATTTTCTTAAGACTAAAGGTTATAAAGAAGATAGTATAAAAAGTGCTTTATATGGAGGAGAATAATGCAAAATGTATTAACATTAGAAACAAATAAATATGCAATAAAAATAGAAAATTTTGAGGGGCCATTAGATTTATTATGCCATTTAATAGATAAAAATAAAATGAATATTTGTGATGTCAAAATTAGTGACATCACAGACCAATATATAGATTATATTAATGAAATGGAAGCATTAAATTTAGAAATAACTAGTGAATTTTTAATTATGGCATCAACTTTACTGTATTTAAAATCTAAAACTCTACTACCAGTAGAAGCAGAAGAAAAAGAAGAATTATCTGAAGAAGAACTTTTAAGAAGAATTATAGAATACAAGAAGTATAAAGAAATAACCAAAAAATTAAAAGAGTTTTATGAAGAAAATAGTAAAAGAATAAGTAAGCAACCAGAAGAAATAGAATTGCCAAAGCAAAAATTAGAAAGAGAATATGGCAAAGAATTAATACCTGAAAATTATTCAAAAGTAATAAATAAAAACAAGTCAAGACTTAATAAAAATGCAAAAAATATTCAAAAAATTGCTATAACGGAAAGCTATAGTGTTGGAAGCAAAGTAAAGCAAATGTTTAAAGAGTTAGTGAGAAATAAAAGGTTTGTCTTTAATAGAATGTTTTCTGTTAATAAATGTAATAGAAACGAAGTTGTAACAGCTTTTTCTGGATTGCTAGAGATGTCTAGAAGAAGTAAAGTTGTAACTAATCAGGCAGAACTATTTGGAGATATAACAGTAGAAAAACAAAAAAGAAATGCATCATAGAATTAACATTTATTTAGAAATAGACGATTAAATAGAACAAGTTAATATATAGATGAAACATATATTACTTAAATAATATTGATTAAACTAATAAAAAATGGAAAAAATAGTATTATAGAACTAAAAAGAGGGAATGTCTATGATGCTATTTTTTTTATGTGTATTAATAATATTTTTAGTTATATTTGTAGTAATTAGATATTCATCTATAAGAATATCTATAATAAATTTGGAAATAGATACAGATAATAAAGATATTATAAGTGATTATCAATTTGAAATTGGTATATATTTTTTTAATAAAATAAGAATTATAAAACTTACAGTAAATGAAAAAAAGATAAAAAAACTGCAAGATTCAAAATTTATTAAAACGATGTGTAGTGTTGATTTTGGAAAAGTTACTAAAAAAATAGAAAAGAAAATACAAGATAGAGTGATACAAGATTATAAGAGTTTTAATATATTAAATTTTATAAAAGTATTATTAAAAGAACTAAAACTAGAAATTTTAAAATTTAATTTAAGTTTTAAATTTGGAGTCTCAGATATTATGGTTACAACATATACTGTTCCTATTATTTCAACATTAATATCATTTATCTTAAAATTAACAGTTAAAGATATAAATTTGAAAAATAAAAGAAAAGACTATTATTATAAAATAGAGCCAGTCTATAATAAAAATATAATTAATTTAAGATTAAATTGTATAATAAATGTAAAAATAGTACATATTATCAATATAATTTATATCTTTTTAATTAAGAAAAGGAGAAGTGATAAATATGAACGAGCATCCTATAGAAGGTCTTATGGTTACAGCCATGAATAGTATTAGAGATATGGTAGATGTTAATACCATAATAGGAGAGCCTATTGAAGCACCAGGAAATATAGTGATTATACCAATTTCAAAAGTAGGCTTTGGTTTTGCATCTGGTGGAAGTGAATTTAATGGAGAAACAATAAATGAATATAAAAAGAAAGATAAAGAAGAAGCTATACAATATAGATTACCTTTTGGTGGAGGAAGTGGAGCAGGTGTAAGTATTACTCCAGTAGCATTTTTAGTTGTACAATCTAATAATGTAAAATTATTACCAGTAAATCATACATCATCAATAGACAAATTATTAGATTATGTACCAGATTTAATAGAAAAAGTAAATAGTATGTTAAATAAACAAATGCAAAATAAAAAGGAAGAAAAGAAAGAAGAAAGACAAGAAGAAAGAAGAAAAGATAAAGAAAAAGCTGAATACTTAGAAAGCTTAAAAGAAGAATTTGGAGAAGAAACAAAATCTAGAACAAAATCTAAAACCAATAAAGGAGTGAATAAAAAGGCAACTCCAAAGACAAAGAAAAATATAGAAATTGAATATGATGAAGAAGATTTTTTGTTTGATGAAGATGAATAAAAAATTTTAAATATTATAGTACTGTATACAAAATGGACTAATAAAAACTTTGTCTACGAAATTTGATTAATAATTCCAAGAGAGCATTCTATATTAGAATGCTCTCAAATAATATATGATAAAAATAAATTATTTGTGGTTAAAAATTTAAAATGGAGTAGTTATAAAATTAAATATATAATTCTAAAATATTAATCTTATTATGTTGTGTTCATATTTACACATTACATCTAAGCATACAAAACCAATTTTTATATAAATACGAAACCATATTCATTAAACCATTCTTCTTAATTTCTGTATCTAATGTAATATCAATAGTTCCAATAATTTTTCCGTCTAAAGTAAAACTTGCTTCACCAATTTTTTGTCCTTTGTTAATAGGTGCTGTTAAATTTTCTTCAATAAATATATTTTGTGAGATGTTTTTATCTTCTCCTTTTTTTAACAAAGTACCGAAAATCATCTTTAAAGATTGCATTAGCCTCTGACACGATTCCTTTTGTAACATTAACTTTCTTTATTAAATTATCTTTTTTTGCAAGCTCTTTGTATGAATAATTATTAAATCCATAATCTAATAATTTTTGTGCTTCAGAGAAACGTAACTTAGTACTTGGAGCTTTCATTATTACAGCTATTAATGATAGGCCATTTCTTGTTGCGCTTGCAGATAAGTTATATAAAGCAAGCGATGTAGAACCTGTTTTTAAACCTGTTGCCCCTTGATAATTTCTGATTAGTTTATTTGTATTTACCAGTTCAGATTTACCATCTCTTAGACTATCCATCCAGATAGTTGTGTAATTAGTTATGGATGGATGTTTAGTAAGTAATTCACGAGACATAAGAGCAATATCAAAACTTGAGGTAATATGGTCATCTTCATCTATACCATGGCAATTTTTAAAACATGTATCATTCATACCAAGTTCTTTTGCTTTTTGATTCATTTTCTCTACAAAAGCCTCCTGGCTACCTGCTATATATTCTGCCATTGCTACAGTGCAATCATTAGCAGAAACAACACAAATTGCTTTTAACATTTCATTTACAGTCAAATTTTCTGTTTCATTTAACCAAATCTGGGAACCACCCATAGAACTTGCATTAGAACTACAAGGAACCTTATCTTCTAATGTTATTTTACCAGAATCTATAGCTTCCATTATTAATAACACACTCATTACTTTAGTTACACTTGCAGGACGTAATTGCTCATGTGAGTTATGTTCATATAATATTTGACCACTATTTTGTTCTATTAATATAGCACTTTCGGATTCTAAATTTAATGAATTAGAATTTGGAACTTGCTCTGATTCGCTTGCATTAGTTTGAAGAGTTTTCTCTAATGCATAAGTATCAGACCAAATGTATGTATATTCAGAAGCAATAACAATAGTATAAAAAGATGATATAAGTATTAATAAAATACAAGTTAATTTTATTATAAAGTTTTTTAAAGACATATAAAAAACCTCCTAAATAAGATAGTAAATCTTATTCAAGGAGGGGATGAAATATTCTATAAATTTTTGTAAATACACTATTTAATATAAAGTTAGCACTAAATTAATATAAAAATATTGAATGATAACAGTTAGATTTATTTCTATTTATAATTTTATTTTTATGTGTAGTCATTAAAAGAATTAAGAGATTTTTACTATTTTTACGGTTACTGTGCTTCCATCTGTACTTACATACATCTTGATACTATTTGGTAAATCATTTCTAAACTTTAAATCTAAAGAATTATATGCAATAGTTGCATCTTTACCTTCTTCTATATATGGGACTTTTTTTCCATGATCGTGATGTTCTGTAACAGTTAATCCTGTAGATGCTAAAACTGCATTGTAAACAGTTGTACTTACTTGACAATTACCACCGCCTAAAGCTTGCTCTGTTTTACCATCAACTATTATATCTGCTTCTTTATATCCTTCTTCTGCAGTTGATTTTCCGAACAGTATTGCAAAAAGAAAATGTTTTACCGCTTTCGATTGTTATTCCATTTAATTTAGAACAAGTTATTCTAATATTATTTTGTCTATTTTCACGTTTATCTATGATTTTTGTTGAAAATGAACCAAGTTCTGTTTCAACTGGAGTAGGAGCAGGGGTGTTATCAGAGTCATTTCCGAGTACTATTTGTAGTATCATCAGCTTGTTCGTTATTAATATTTGTATCTATGCTAATTCTACTTATTTCAGGATTTTTATTGTTTATATCTTCAGTTTTATTGTTTTCATCTTTTTTTGTGCAACCTGATAAAATCAACATAATTGCACATAATATTAAAAAGTAAATAATAATTTTTTTCTTCATTTGTAGCACCTCTAAATTTTTTTAAAATTATATTAATAGTATTTGTATAAAAAAATACAATATTCATAAAAGTAAAAAAAAGTTAAAAAATTGATTGGAAATTTATTTTCAAACTTTAATAAAAATACTTGTAAAAAATTTAAATATTGGTATAATAAGTAAGAAACATAAGAAAATACGTTAAAAATGGAGGAAGTTTATGATTAAAAAAGTTGCAATACTTGCAAATGGAGGAGATGTTTCTGGGTTTAATGCAGTTATAAGAGCTATTGTAAAAACAGCAGAACATAATAATATTGAATGCTATGGTTTTATAGATGGATATAGAGGTTTATTAAAAAATAATTATGTAAGATTAAGTACACAAAATAGTAGTTCTGCATCTGGAATATTACCAAAAGGTGGATCTATAATAGGGTCATCAACAAATGCTAATGTATTTAATTACAAAGTAGAAGAAAATGGACAAGTAGTATACAAAGATTTATCAGATAAATGTGTACAAAACGTAAAAGAAGATGGATTTGATTGTATATTTACTTTAGGTGGAGATGCAACACAAAAATCAGCAAGAGATTTTTCAGTAAAAGGTATAAATGTAATTGGAGTTCCAAAAACGATAGATAATGATGTTGCATGTACAGATATTACTTTTGGATATAATACAGCTGTATCAGTTGCAGCAGATGCAATTGATAGACTTCATACAACAGGTGAAACACATCATAGAATAATGGTATTAGAAGTAATGGGAAGATATGCAGGATGGATTGCTTTAGAATCAGCTATAGCAGGAGGAGCGGATGTTGCTTTAATTCCAGAAATACCATATGATATAAATAGTGCAGTAAGAAAAATAGAAGAAAGAAGAGAAAAAGGTAAAGAATTTAGCATAGTAGTTGTTGCAGAAGGAGCAATACCAAAAGGCGGAAGCTTAGCTATTGCAGAAACAAGAGATAATGGTGCAGGCGTAGATAATACAAAACTTGGAGGAGCTGGAGAGAAGGTTGCAAAAGAATTAGAAAAATTAACAGGATTAGAAGCTAGATGTACAGTACTTCGGATATATGCAAAGAGGAGGTACGCCAACAGCCTTTGATAGAGTATTATCTACAAAATATGGTGCTAAAGCTATGCAACTTGCTATGGAAGGTAAATTTAATGTATTAACTGTAATGAAAGATGGAAAGTTAGATTCTGTTTCACTAGAAGATGTAGTTGGAGAAAATAAACAAATAGGAGCGGTTTCAGGTAATACAAAAGAAAGCAATATAAGAAAAGTAACAATGGATCATGATCTAGTAAAAACAGCTAGAAATATAGGAATAGCTTTAGGAGACTAATAATATATTTTAATAATAAGGTTAATATACTATGATTTCTAAATTATTTATTATAGTATTTTAATAAAAATAAAGGAAGGGGATTAAAAATGGAAGAAAATAATCAAAACCAAAATCAAAGTATTAATGCAGAAGAAATTAAAAAGGAGGCAAAAGAAACTGTAAATCAAGTAAAAGATTCTTTTAAAAATGTTGATGTGAAACAAGAAACAGAAAAAGCTAAAAATTTCTTTTCTGGAATTATAAGTACACCTATAAAGAAAATAAGTGAAATAGCACATGATAAATCAAACAATTTCTTTAAAACAGCAATAGTTTTATTAGTTTTATGGGTTTTAATTGCAGGATTCCAGCAAGTGGCATCTATTATAGGAACAATATTTAAATTTGGATTTAAATATATTAGTTTTTCAGACTTTCTTGGAATTGCAAAAGCTGTAATAACACCATTACTTGAAATTGTTATATTATCAGGAATAGTATATTTATTCCAAAAACAAAATAAGAAATCATTTTTAACAGTAGTAAATACTATAGTTGCATCATATTTTCCAATAGTAGTAGCTAAAGTAGTAGGTTTATTAAATCTAATTTCTGGAGCATCAAGAATTACATCACCAATCACTGGTCTTTTAGGAGTTATATCATTAGTATTTACATTTTTTGCTATTAAAGAATTATCAGATGAAAAAGATAACGATAAAGCAGTAAAACAATTTGTTATAATAGAAGCTGTATACTATGTAGTAGCATTTATTTTATCATTCTTAAAATTATATATATAATGTAAGAAGACTTAAATTAATTGTAATGTACTAAAAATATTACACAATAACAAGTATAATATTTTTAGTGCATTTTTTGTTTGGTTTTAGAAAGTACATTGTACTTATTTTTATGTTAGTATAAACTTTTAGTAGGCAAAATTTAAGAAAAAAATTGAATAAATTTTAAATAATATTTTCAAAAATTTGTTTTGTTTGCTTGTATTTTATTAGATATTGTTGTATATTAGTATTTATAGGAAATGAGAATAAGCGGTGTGGGTGCTACCACTTTACATACACAGTTTTGACTGTGAGAATGGGGGTGGTGCTATATGGTAGAACAAGCTATGTTAATGATGATATACTTACTTTTCTACGGTTTAGTAGGAATGACTATTATAGCATTTGCCTTGATTATTGCAATAGTAGTAATTTTGAGCAAATAATAAAAGCACCACATTATGCTTTGCCGAGCTATGTGGTGTTTTATCGTAATTTATATGGTAGCACACATTTTGGTGACTCTCATTTTCTATCTTTATTATACAGACTTTCTTTTATTTTGTCAAATACCATTTTAAAAATTTTTACAAAAAATTTATAATATTATACAAATTAATCCGCCACTACCTTCATTTATAATACGTTCTAAAGTATCTTGTAATTTCATTTGAGCATCTTCAGGCATATGATATAATTTATTTTGTAAACCTTCATTTACAAGTTCATGTAGGCTTTTTCCGAATATATTAGATTCCCAGATTTTTTGAGGTTCATTTTCAAATTCGGAAAGCAAGTAATTTACCAATTCTTCAGACTGTTTTTCGGAACCAACTATAGGAGATACTTCTGTTTCGATATCTGCTCTAATCATATGTATAGAAGGAGCTTTTGCTTTTAGTTTTACACCAAATCTTGAACCTTGTTTTACCATTTCTGGTTCATCTAGTATTAGTTCATCCATGGAAGGTGTAACAATTCCATATCCTTTAGCTTTAACTTCTTGAAGCGCATATGCTATTTTATCATATTCTTTTTTTGCCATAGCCAAATTAGTTATTGTAGAGAATAAATCACCTTCATTTACAATTTCTACACCAGATATTTCAGTTAGCACTTTATAGAATAAATCTTCCTTTAAATTAACCCCAATATTTACACTTCCAGTTCCTAATTTTATCTCAGTTAAAGTAGTAGAAGAGATGATTTCTGTATGTTGTAATTTAGATATGCTTGAGTCTATTTGTTTTAATATTTTAACATTATTAAAAGCATCCTTTATTTCTGTATATAATTGTTTTTTTAGCCAATGATCATCACATAAACCATCCAACCATTTAGGAAAAACAATATTTAATCTTTCGATAGGAAATTCATATAGCATTTTTCCAAAAATAGAATTTATGTCTTCAATACTTAAATTTGAACAATCTGTAGGAATAACAGGAACTTCATATTTACTTTCTAATTTTTGTGCTAAATTTTTAGTGGTTTCAGAATGACAATCATCAGAGTTAAGCACAATAACAAAAGGCTTATTTAATTCTTTTAATTCTCTAACAACTCGCTGTTCTGCTTCGATATAGTCTTCTCTTGGAATATCTGTAATTGTGCCATCTGTTGTTACTAGTATTCCAATT
Organism: uncultured bacterium; assembly: GCA_905215935.1. Lineage (GTDB taxonomy): Bacteria > Bacillota > Clostridia > TANB77 > CAG-508 > CAG-492. The sequence continues at coordinate 259,197 of CAJMRY010000003.1, read as the reverse complement.
GTAGAATGTTCTTGGATTACCTTTTTTGTACCAATTTCGGCAGCTTTTTCAAAAGGAATTTCTTCGTCTGACCAAGGTGTTTTTACCATTCTTGGCATTTCGTCTTCTAAATAACCAATTGCATTATTTACAAGATAACCAACACAGTCTACTAATCTTGTTTTTAAAGTAATGTTATTTCCTACAGTAATTTCTACTGCTTCATTTGGTATAAATTTGGGTTCTGTAGTCATAATAGTGCGACCAGCAGCACTTTGAGGAAGCTCATCTCTTGCTCTTTCTTGTTTATATTCGTTATCAATATTTGGTATAACCAATAAATCCATAAAGTTTTTTATAAAAGTAGATTTTCCTGTTCTAACTGGTCCAACTACTCCAACATAAATATCACCATCTGTACGTTTTGCTATATCCTCATATAATTTTAAATTTTCATCCATGTAATAATTTACCCCCTTAAAAAATGTTTGTACAATGCTTTAATTAATGTATATTATGTTTTTTTATAGATATGCATAAAATTTAAATAAATTAAAAAAAATAGTTTACTTAGTAAACTAATTATGTTAAAATGGAAAAAGGAGGTATTAAAATGAATCTAAAATTAAATAAAAAAAGAATTGTAGTAATAGTAATATCAATTATAATTGTTTTATTCATAATATTAGGAGTAATTTTTAACTACCAGTTTAACAAGAAAAAAAGTATTAATAAATCTGTAATATTTAATGAGGACAGAACACTAGAAGCAGGAGAAATTCTAGATATTTCAAAATATATAAAAGAAGTAATAGGTGGAGAACTAGTAACAGATGAAATTCAAATAGATACAACTAAAGTAGGAACTCTAGAATTAAAAGTAAAGGTTAAAGATGCAAATAATGAAGTAGAGGAATTTCCACTATACATAGATATAGTAGATACAACTAAACCAGAAATTACATGTAAAGATATTATAGAAATAAATCAAGGTGAACAAATAGATTTATTACAAGATGTAACTTCTAAAGATTCAATTGATGGCGAGTTGGAAGTAAAAGTTGATGGAGAATATGACATAAATGTTCCTGGAGAATATAAATTAAAATATGTTTCACAAGATAAATCAGGAAATATACAAGAAAAGGAATTTACATTAAAAATTATAGCTAAAGAAATAACAGATAATAATAGTAATAGTGATAATAATAAAACTAATACTGTAGAGAAAACTAATACAGATAATACAAATAATAACAATAATAGCAACACTAATAATAACAATACAAACAGTAAACAAGTAGAAAAATCAGATAATAGTTCTAATTCTACTACTAATAAGAATGTAACGACTACTAACAGAGGAAGTACAACTACTGGTAATAAAACAGTAAGTAGCAATAATAAAACCGAATCTAGTAGTAACAAAAAACAACCTGCTAAAGAATCAGCAGATACAGGAAGTTTTTCACAGTCAGATGCAAAAAGTATGGTGGCAATGATTAATAATGCAAGAAAAGAAGCAGGAAGTGGAGATTTAGTATGGGATTCTAACTTAGAATCATTAGCAAAAACAAGAGCCAAAGAATTAGTTAATAGCTTTTCACATAACAGACCAAGTGGTGCAAAAGCAGAAAATATAGCATATGGAATTAGTAGTACAAGTACATTATTTTCAAAATGGATGGGATCATCTACACATAAAAAGAATATGATGAGAGCATCTTATACAAAAGTTGGAATTGCAAAATATGTAAATAATGGAATTTGTTATTGGGTATTGCTTGCAGCTTAAAATTTAATTTAAATTAATAATTATTGATATTAAAGAAGCTTATCAAAATTTTACAAGATTATATGTAAAATGAAATAAAGTAATAGCTTTAACAAGTAAATAAAAAAATCATTGACAATAAAAAATTTCAGAGTATAATAGAAATATAGTAATAAATTAAAGACAATATTGAGACAAAGTAAAATAAAGGTTGTCAAAAGAGAGGATTAGTCTATTTGGCTGAAAGCTAATCTGGATAAACATATTTGAAAGACTACCTCAATTTAGTTTCTAGAATAAAAAACTAGACGTATAGCTTGCGTTAAAAGTTATTTAAATTAAGTTAAATTTAGGATGGAACCGTGCAAATAAAATATATATTTTTAGCACTCCTATAAATGCAAATACGTAGCATTTATAGGAGTGCTTTTGTCTGGTTTAAAAAATTTAAAGGGAGGTTTTTATATGATAAAAGTAGAATTAAAAGATGGTTCTGTATTAGAAGTTGAGCAAGGAAGTAGTGTGCTAGATGTAGCTAAAAAGATTAGCGAAGGTTTAGCAAGAATGGCAACAGCATGTAGTGTTAATGGAGAAGTAAAAGATTTAAGATTTAAATTAGAAGAAGATTGTACATTAGTAATTCATACATTTGAGGGAAGTGAAGCTGGTAAAAAGGCATATTGGCATACTACATCACACATAATGGCTCAAGCTATAAAAAGATTATTTCCAGATGTAAAGTTAGCAATAGGTCCATCAATTGATGAGGGATTTTATTATGATTTTGATATAGAAAAACCTTTTACAGATGAAGATAAAGCTAAAATAGAAAGCGAAATGAAAAAAATAATTAAAGAAGATTTGCCTATAGAAAGATTTACTCTTACAAAAGATGAAGCTTTAGAACTTATGAAAGATGAGCCATATAAAGTAGAGCTTATTAATGATTTACCAGAAGGTGCAGAAATTAGTTTTTATAAACAAGGTGAATTTACTGATTTATGTGCAGGGCCACATTTAATGAGTACTGGAAAAGTTAAAGCAATAAAGATATTAAGTTCATCAGCAGCATATTGGAGAGGAGACGAGAAAAGAGAAACATTACAAAGAATTTATGGTATTAGTTATCCTAAAGCTAGCGGGTTAGAAGAATATATATATAGAATTGAAGAGGCTAAGAAAAGAGACCATAGAAAATTAGGTAAAGAATTAGAATTGTTTTTCTTTGATGAAACAGCTCCAGGAATGCCATATTGGTTACCAAAAGGATTTACAATGTTAAATGTATTAATTGATTTCTGGAGAAAAGAGCATAAAGAAAGAGGGTATCAAGAATTTTCAGGACCACAATTAAATAGTAGTGTGTTATGGAAAACATCAGGACACTGGGATCATTATAAAGAAGATATGTTTGTTTTAACTGATGCAGAAGGATTTGAACAAGCTCTAAAGCCAATGAACTGTCCTAATTCAATTAAAGTATATCAAAATAAGTTAAGAAGTTATAAAGACTTGCCACTTAGGTTTAATGATGTTGATGTAATACATAGATATGAGAAATCAGGTCAATTGAATGGATTATTTAGAGTAAGGATGTTTAGACAAGACGATTCTCATAATTATATAACAGATAATCAAATTGGTAGTGAAATAAAATCTATTGTGGAAATTGCTAATAAAATATATGGTATATTTGGATTAGAGTATAAATTAACATTATCAACAAGACCAGAAGATTTTATGGGAGAAATAGAAACATGGAATAGAGCAGAAGAAGACTTGAAAAATGTATTAGAAGAAATTTGCGGAAAAGATAATTATGCAATAAATGAAGGAGATGGAGCATTTTATGGTCCTAAAATAGATATAAAAATGAAGGATTGTTTAGGAAGAGAATGGCAGATGGGTACAATTCAGCTAGATTTTCAATTACCACAAAGATTTAATCTTTCTTACATAGATAAAGATGGAAATAAGAAAACTCCTATAATGGTTCATAGAGCAATTTTAGGTTCTTTTGAAAGATTTATAGGAATTATAACAGAACACTTTGCAGGAGCATTCCCAACATGGCTTGCACCAGTACAAGTAAAGCTTCTTACAATATCTGATGCACAAGTAGAATATAGTAAAAAATTAAAATCTGAATTTGAAAAACAAGGATTGCGTGTAGAATTGGATGATAGAAACGAAAAAATAGGATATAAAATTCGTGAAGCACAACTTGAAAAAGTTCCATATATGTTAGTTATAGGAGATAAAGAAGTTAATGAAAATAAAGTTTCAGTTCGTTCAAGAAAAGAAGGAGATATTGGAGCTGTTTTGGTAGATGAATTTATTTCTAAAATAAAATATGAAATAGAAAATTATATTAAATAAATATAATAAAAAAATATATAAATAGTAAAATTAGATTGCATAAAAAAAATAAAGTTTATATAAGGATGATGTTTAAATGGAGTATAAATATATATTTTTTGATTTTGATGGTACTTTAGTAAACACTGTAGAGGGAACTGCTGCATCAGCTAAATATGCATTAGATCAATTTAAAATTAATACAGATAATATTGATGATTTAGGAAGAATTTTTTGTGGACCACCACTTAGAGAATCGTTTTCTAAGTTTGACTTATCTGAAGAAGATATAAAATCTGCAATTACAGTATATAAAAAATATCAAGCTGAAAATACAATTGAATTGTCTAAAATATATGAAGGAATAAAAGATTTACTAGAAAATTTGAAAAATTCAGGTAAAAGCTTAAATGTTGTAACTATAAAGTCAAAAGAAACTGCAATTAATATATTAAAGTATTTAGATATATATAAGTATTTTGATAATGTTATAGGTATGTGTGATGAATTTCCAAATCAGAATAAAAAAGAAATGTTAAAGTATATGACAAATCAAATTGATTCTGATAAAGCAATAATGATAGGGGATAGAAAAAGTGATATTGAAGCAGGAAAAAGTTGTAAAATAGATACATTAGCTGTTTTATATGGGATGGATTCCTATGATATATTATCTACAGCAAATCCCACATTCTTTGCAAATAATGCAAATGATATTTTTGAAATTATAAAATAAATTGCTAATTTAAAATTATAAATAATGGAAAATAATAAGCAAAAATATTGCTTATTATTTTTTTTATTGATATACTAATAAAAAATATTCTAGGAGGGTAGTTATGCCTGGGGATGCTAAAATGATTAGGGAAAATATAGATGAAAAGCTAAAATATATAGGATTAAACTTAGAAAATGCGCAAGATACATTAAAACAGCAAGTAAATTTAAATTATAAAGTAGTAAAAGAGTTTGATAATTCTTCATATAAAATATATAAATATATATCAGTTAAAGATATAGAAATATTTATAACTCCAAAGCAAAGACTAGCAAGTCTTAAAGAAAAATATAAAACAGCTGAACACTTATCTAAGTATTTAGATAAAAGCCAAGACAAATATATAGAATTAATAGAAGCATTATCTAACACTAGTATAGAGGAAATACAAAAAATAGAAGAAGAACAAAAGCTATTGAATGAAAAAATGCCATGGAATATAAAGTATAAAAATGCTTTCAAATGGCAAATATATTATTCGAAAAATGACAATAAATATTTTATGTTAGTTCCATTAAGTGAAAAAGATAATGCTACTCTATTTTATCTATTAAAAGAGAAAATTAACTGTTTAAATAATAATATAGATAAAAAAATATATGTACCGATTTGCGATGAAGAATATTCATATAAGTACTTATCAAAAGGACAAGTTTCTGATATAGAAAATTATCTATGGTTTTTCACAAAGAAATGGCCTTCAATATATGAAGTTTATGATAAGCAAAATAACAAATATATACAGATTATTGGAAAAACAAATGTATATCAAGGTGTAGAGAGTAGCTATAAAATAATAATAGAAAATAATAAAGAAGCGGAAGAAAAGTATAAATTAATGAAGGCTTTATTTATTATAGCTTCAGACTTAAAGTTTATATACAATTTTGAATGTGAAGTAGATGATAATGGTATATTAAAATTTTTATTTCAAGAAGATGAACTAGAATTTAAATATTTGGAGAAATTCCTTAAAGAGCAAGTTGATAAGAAATTAGATGAAACTAAAGATATTATAGAAGATACCAAAGAATTAGAAGAAAAATTAATAGATTTAAAACAAGAAAATGAAAAAAGAAATGAAGAATATACAAATAAAGAAAAACAAATAGTAATGTTTTTACAATGCAAAAAGACTTTTATAGGAAGATTTAAATATTTTTTCAAAACTAAGAAAAGTAAAAAGAAAATAACATTAAAAGGAATAGAAAATTTACCTAAAATAATTGATTTTATAGAAGATGAAGAAGAAAATGGAGATTTTGTATTTGAAGAAAAGGATAGATATACAATTGAGGATTTACTTACTATTTGTCATATTTTAGAAAAAAAGGAAACAATATATAAAGATAAAAAATCTACTATAAAAGCATTGGAAGAAAAAATTAATATATTAAATAAAAAAATAGAGAATGCAGATTTGTATATACAAGAAATAGAAAAACATAAACGTAGTATATTTGAATTTTGGAAGTTTACTAATAAAGATTTACCAGATGCTATAGCAGAGGCAGAAAAGCTAAAACAAGAAGAAAAAAATAAAATAAAGAAAAGTTTCAATTATCAGGAAGATATGCAAAACTTAGGAAAAAAAATGGATGAATTTCAGAAAAATACATTATCTAAAAATGAAATTGATGCATTATATGTTGTAAAAGATTATATAGATATTATTAATATTCTTTGCAAGACCGAGATTGATGATGAAGATAACTCAGTTATTAGTCAAGTACTAGCAAGTGAAAAAAGTAAATATGATAAACAATTATCAGAAAAAGATGTTATATATTTTGATATTTTTGGAAATATTGATAAAGAACCAGAAAAAATAAAAGAACCAGAAACTATAGAAGAAAGAAAAGATAAATATCAAATTCTTCATTTAGATAGTAAAATGAAATTAAATGAGTTTAAAGAAACATTAAATAAGTTTAAAAGAATATTGGAAAAAGAATATAATAAAATAAAGTTGCCATATGATATTTCATTATATTGTTTATTAAATCAAAATACTATGTCAGAATGGAGTATAGCAAATATTAATCCAGATAATATTATACAAAAAGATACTAAAAGAGAGAATATAGACATAATAAAATATAATATTCCAGAAGGTTCTTCAGTATTATTTTATACAAATTGTATTTTATATAAAGGAAACAATACAAATATTGGAATAAATGACGACTCAGAAACTTTATTACATTTAAGTAGATTTGACAGAGAACTAAAAGGAAAATTAAAAAGAAAAGTATGTTTAGCTAAAAATGAATATGAAAATATAGTAAAAAGCATAAAAATTTATGAGTATGATTTAAATCCAAAGTGTATAGAGGAGGCAAATAATGATAAATAGAGCAATTATTATTGTACTTGATGGATTTGGAATTGGAGAGCTTCCAGATGCAAATGTATATGGAGATTGTGGAAGTAATACTTTAGAAGGAATTTATAATAACACATCTCTTAAATTACCTAATATGAAAAACTTGGGATTATATAATATAGATGGTTTAAAAATAGATGAAAGAAAAGAATATGTCTGCGGTGCATATGGAAGACTTGCAGAAAAATCTTGCGGAAAAAATAGTCCTGTAGGACACTGGGAGATGTGTGGTTATATTAAATGTCCAGGTTTTAAAACATATCCTGGGGCTTTTCCAGAAAAATTATTAGAAGAATTTAAACAAAAAACAGGATTAAAAGGGCTTCTTTGTAATGAAGTAGGATCAGGAACAGAAATTTTAAAAAGATTTGGAGAAGAACATTTAAAAACAGGATTTCCGATTGTTTATACTTCTGCTGATAGTGTATTTCAAATTGCAGCACATGAAGATGTTATTCCTGTTCAAAAATTATATGAAATATGCGAAATTGCAAGAGAGATGTTAGATAAACCAGAATATAATATTGGAACAGTAATAGCAAGACCATTTATAGGAGATAAATCAGATAATTTTGTAAGAACATATAATAGAAGAGATTTTGAATCTTCTACATTTGGAATAAATATGTTAGATATAATAGAAAAATCTGATGATTATGAGGTTATTGCAATTGGAAAAATAGAAGATTTATTTTCTGGAAGAGGAATAACAAAGGCAATTCATACAAATGGAAATGCTGATGGAATAAATGAGACTATAGACTTTATTAAACAAGATACAAAAGGATTAATATTTACTAATTTAGTTGATTTTGATATGCTATATGGTCATAGAAATAATATAGAAGGATACGCAAAAGCTTTAGAATATTTTGATAATAAAATACCAGAAATAATGAAAAGCATGAAAGATACAGATATACTAATTATTACTGCTGATCATGGAAATGACCCAAGTACACCTAGTACAGACCATTCAAGAGAATATGTTCCGATTTTAATTTATGGCAAAGATATAAAAGAGAATGTTAATTTAGGAACAAGGGAAACTTATGCAGATATTTCGGCAACTGTGTTAGATATATTAAATCTAGAAAAGTTGGAAAATGGAATAAGCTTTAAAAATGAAATTGTGAAAGTTGATAATTAATGGGTTGTTTTTTTTTAAAGTAAAAAAATTTCAACTTAAATAAAATCCAGACTAAACATATTACAAAGTATGTTTAGTCTGGATTTTCAAAATATCTTTACTAGTGCATTAATAGTATTATTTTCTTTATTTTTAATTGTTATTATATTAGTATTATCAATATTAGAATAAAAACAATCTACAGTTTCTCCGATTTTTATTTGTTTTTTAAATAGTACTTCTACATTATTTAATTCAGAAATATAAATATTTTCTGGTAATGTTTCATATGCTAATTTTATATAATTTAAGTTATGCATATGTTCGTTTACATCTATATCATATCTATTGCATGTATATGAATATTTATACTCGCTTATTTCTGGTTCTTTTAATTTTGGTACTTCTAATAAATCAAAAACACTTTTTTCCTCAGGACCATATTTTCCGAATTAAGTCTTTTTCAATTTTCATCATACCATTTTTTGATATATCGATTAAAACCCATTTTGATGTTGCTATTGCTAATAAATTATTATTATTATCATAAACCTCGAAATCACGATAAGAATATATTCGGCAGGCATTTCTTGCCCAAGTTTTTACTGTTAAAATATCTCCATATCTACAAGGTTTTATTAATTGTAGTTTCCAATTTATTAATGCCCAAGTCAATTTTGTATTATTAAAGTCATTTAGACCTAGTCCAACGCTTGCTGAATGCATTTCAGCGATTTCTTCTAGTATAGCTAATAGTCCGAATATTGTTAATTTCTCCGTTTTGTATTAATGTGATTTAGTCCTACACGGAAAGTTGATTTAAAAAACATGTAATCCTCCAATTTTTAATAAATAGTTTAAAATTAGTTTATGCATTTTACTTTATGGGATTTTGTAAAATAGCATAAATAGAATTAAATACTGTATATATTTAATTAATTTTTAAGCATATATTAAAACTCTTAAGTAATTAAAAACGTAAGCAGTATAAATTCTCTTCTCAAGGGATAATTATATCATCTTTTTGTGAAAATGTAAAAACAAAATTTGTAAATATATTACCATTTGTTAGTCTAGTATATACTGTTAAGGAAGGTATGAAATGTATTATAAAATTTAGTTAGAGTGATTTAGTAATATTATTGTTTGAATTTAAATTTTAGGTTTTATATTATCTATTTTTTTAGAAAAATATTTATATTTGAAAAATATATAAATAAATAATAAAAAAATGTAAAATAATGGAATACGATTTTTACTAAAAAATGGAATAAATAGCTCAAATATGTAGTAAAGATGATATAATTTATTTATACATAAGAAGAGGAAAGGATTAAAAATGGAATTAAAAGCTAATGATAAAAAGAATTTAGAAATTAATGTTGGAGAAGATACATATTTTCGTTATGCAATAAAAACTCATTTTATAGAATTAAAGGAGAATTATATAGATATTATAAATGAATATATTAAACCTGTATATAAAGAAGGAGATAAAATTAGCATAAGTGAAAAGATGATAGCTATTTGTCAAAATAGGGTTGTATATAAACAAGATTTAAAGCTAGGATTTTGGGCAAAATTTTTATCTAAATTTGCTTCTAAATCTACAGCAGGACAAGGTGTGAATAATACATTTAAAATGGCATATTGCATAAAAAAGGTAGGTTTATTAAAAACAATATATGCATCTATTTGTGGGGCTTTTGCAAAACTTTTTGGAAAAAAAGGAGTTTTTTATAAAATAGTTGGACAAGAAGTGGCAGGATTAGATGGTTTCTATTCTAAAGTATTTGAAGAATATGGAGAATTTGGAATCGAAAATCCAAGTGAACCATATGAAGTATGTAAAGAAATTGAGAAAAAGACTAAAATACCATGTATGATTGTAGATGCAAATGATTTGGGACAGGAATTATTAGGATATTCGCCTAAGATGGAAGAAGAATTAACTAAAGAAGAGATGTTAGGCATTATTAGAGATAACCCGGCAGGACAAGGAAGGGAATTAACGCCTATTATATTAATTAGAAAAAAGTTGGAGGAGTGTAAGATATAATTTGTAAATTTATTTTTAAATATATAAAAAACTAAATTGAAATGAACTCAGATTATTAAATAAAAAGGTTTAATAATTTGGGGTTTATTTTTATTTGAAAAAAGTAGATAAAGATGATAAAATCAAAAATAATGATAAAAGAAAGGAGTGTATGATTATATATCATACAAATAAGAATGGATATTTTAGAATCATGTAAGATGTGCCCACATGAGTGCAAAGTTAATAGATTAAATGGAAATATAGGAAGATGTAAATGTACTGATAAAATAAAAATAGCACTAGTTTCTCTGCACCAATATGAAGAGCCATGTATTAGTGGAAAAAATGGATCAGGAACTATATTTTTCTCAAATTGTAATCTATCATGTATGTATTGTCAAAATTATGAGATTAGCCAAGAAGGAAAGGGTTTTGAAATTTCCATAGAAGAATTAGCTAAAATAATGTTAGAACAGCAAAATAAAGGTGCACACAATATCAATTTAGTAACACCTACTATGTATGCAGTTCAGATAATTGAGGCTATAAAGATTGCAAAAGGTAAGGGGCTTAATATACCTATTTTATATAATACTAATGGATACGAAAGTGTAGAAACTATAAATATGTTAAATGGATATATTGATGTGTATATGCCAGACTTAAAATACTATTCTGATGATATTGCAAAAAAGTATTCAAATGTTGATAAATATTTTATGGTTACTACAAAAGCAATTAAAAAAATGATTAGTCAAGTAGGATATCCAATATTTGATGAAGAGGGAATGATTAAAAAAGGTGTAATAATTAGACATCTAGTATTACCAAATCATATGCAAAATACCAAAAACATTTTGAAATGGATAAAAGAAAATTTATCAGATAGAATTTATGTAAGCATTATGGCGCAATATTTTCCTACATATAAAGCTAAAGAGGATTTATTATTAAATAGAAAAATTAATAAAAAGGAATATAAGCAAATAGAAACTTTTTTATATACATTAGATTTGAAAAATGGGTATATGCAGGAACTTGGAGAGCATGAAGAGGAATATGTACCAGATTTTTAGGAAATGTGTATGAAAATGTACTTTATAAATATTGTTATGTTAGTATCAACATTTTTTGTTAATTGTAGATAGCAATAATGGTGCAAAAAAGTTAATAAAAATTATAAAATTACTTGCCATAAATATAGTCTTTTGATATAGTATTAAAGAAATAAATATTAAGATATATGTAGGTATCGAACTTTATTTGAATTTTAGGGGGCAGTTTTACAAAATTGAAGGAGGACTGTCTTATGGAACTTAATAATATCCAAAGTGAACATTTTAAAATTAGAAATGAGTGCGAAAGAGTTAATTTAGATAAAGTAAATATATCCAATTTTCTAAAAGAACTTTCAGAAAGGATAGAAAAAATGCAAGACATTTTAGTTATTGATAGAATTGAAGGCGGATATGCTATTTGTGAAAACAGACAAACAAAAGAAATGATAGATATAAATTTGCAAGATTTACCACAAGGAATAAAAGAAGGAACAGTACTAAAATGGAATAATGGAAAATATGAGATAGATATTGAAGAGCAAAATAACATTGAAGATAGAATAAAGCAAAAGATGGATAAGTTATGGAATAATTAAGATAAATATTTTAGGGGGCAAATGATGAAAAAGGTTAAAGAAAATAATATTGTAAAACTTATATTAACAATTGCTATTGGAATTATACTTCTAGTTTTAGGAAGTACAAATGAGCAAATAGGTAAAATGCTTGGAAACGTAGATACAAATCAAAATGCAGAAAAAGTACAATTAGAAGGATTAACTATATCATATGGGGAACATGTAATTAAAGAAATTACAGATACAAATAATCTTAAAGTATATTATTTTGATGTAGGGCAAGCTGATAGTATATTAATAGTTAATAACAATAAAACAATGCTTATCGATGCAGGAAATAATGATGATGGAGAATTAATTGTAAATAATATAAAAAAACTAGGAATTTCAAAACTTGATTATGTAATTGGAACACATCCTCATGAAGATCATATAGGAGGATTAGATGATGTAATTGATGCTTTTGATATAGGAACAATATATATGCCAAAGGTTCAAACAAGTACTAAGACTTTTGAAGACGTTTTAGATTCAATAAGCAATAAAAATTTAACTGTTACAGCTCCAAAAATAGGTGATAAATTTCAAGTTGGAAATGCAAACTGTGAGGTAATGTCTGTAGGTGAAGATTCTTCTAATTTGAATTCTACATCTATAGTAATTAGAATGGAATATAATAATAAAAGTTATTTATTTATGGGGGATGCGGAAACGATAAATGAATCTGCAAGAGATTGGCCAGAAACTGATATAATAAAAGTTGGTCATCATGGTTCGCAAACAAGTTCATCACAAAAATTTTTAAATCAGATAAAACCTAAGATTGCTGTTATACAATTAGGACAAGGAAATAAATATGGACATCCACATGATGAAGTTATTAAAAGATTAGAGAAGTTGAATGTGACTATATATAGAACAGATTTGCAAAAGGATATATTAATAGAGCAAGAGTAATATATAAATAATAAAAAGAAGCAGTAGTGCATGAAAAAATACATTACTGTTTTTTATTTTGTGAAGATAACGAGATACGTTTGTGAAAAATGTACATAAGTTAGCGTACCTTAATATTTATTGATGTATTTGTATATAATTTATCATATATTAGGTTTTTCTATAATGGGACTTATAGGAGGTACTTAGGATTTATATAATATTTATAATATTAGTAAACAAATGCTATTATAAAAATTTCAGAAAATCTTACTTATTGGTTTAAGTAAGATTTGGGCCAATACTATTTTCCTATGAGAACTAGAATGTTTAATTTTTAGGTTTGTTATAGAAAAAATAGTTATAAAATGATATAATTATGCTTAAAGAAAGGAGCTATTATGGAAAATCAAGGTAATAATAAAATAGATTGGGATGACGACAGTGGAGCAATACATACTTCATATCAAAAATATAAAACATCACCAGAAGATGGTTTTCAAAAAAATCATGCATATTATATGGTAAGTAAACAAGGTAAGAAAAATCGTTACATTAAAGGTGTACAGGTTGGCTTTACGTATACTACTGATGATTATAGAAAAGTTATACCAGGATATATATTTGTAACTATATTAATGATAACTGTAACTATTATTTTGTTGTTCATTAATATTATTATGGGGATTGTATTTGGAATATTCGCAGTGTTTTTCATTTATGGATTTTGGAAAAATGCACCTATAACAAAGTGGAAAAATCAAGCGAAACGAATTAAGTCTGAGAAAAAGAATATGTAAATGTCTTTAAAGGATGATAATAGATAAAGACAAAAAATGGTGTATGCAAAAAATATAAAGTATAGCATAAGTAAAGTTTTAGAAAATAATAAAATAGCCCTAAAATTTTATTGGAAAAGTATAAAAAATATTCAAGTAATAGAAACTAAAAGTATTGAAAATGCATCAATTAGAAGTATATACTTAGATAAAAATTCAAAAACAATTTATGTAATAGCAATTGGTGGAAATTAATTATATAAATTTGTAAAATGGGAGGTATTTATGAAAAAGAAAGCTATAATGGTAGTTATAATTTTACTAATTTTGTTGTTTCCGATTAGGTATCAATTAAAAGATGGGGGAACAGTTGAATATAAAGCATTATTATATAAGGTTTCAAAAGTTCATTCATTAACTTTAGTAGAAGAAATGGAAAATGGAAAATATTATAATGAGGGAATTGTTGTAGAAATATTAGGATTTGAAATTTATAATAATGTTAAATAGATTACAATTGAAAAAAGATTGAAGCATTAAAATATGGCTTTTGATTATAAAAAAGCATATAAAGAATTTTATATGCAAAAGAATAAACTTAGTATAGTTGAAGTACCTAATAATAAAAAAATAGCAATAATATTGTAAAACAAGAGGTGTGTTAATGAAAAAAAATGTTGGAATAATTATAAGTATAATTTTAATTTTAATGATTTCTTTGACTGGCTGTGGAATAGTTTTAGAAAAAGAAAAAATTAGTGATTTAGATGATGGATATGTGTGTGAATATAGATATGGAGAAAGTGCAAGATATTCAACAGAACTAGTAGATATAGATTTTGAATTTGAAAAGCAAATGTTTATAGATCTTTATAATGAAAAAGCACAATATAATCCAGTATATTTAAGAAAACATATAGAAGAATGTGATTTAAAATTAGAGAGTAAAAGCGAAGAATTTAATAAAATGTTAAATACAGAAATTAGTATTAGAGCGGCTTATAGTGATACATATAAAGAGGTAACAGTATATGAATATAATGATGATTTATATTTCTATGTTTTAAGTATGGGTGGAAGAACAGAACCAGATAAAGAGGGGAAGTACTTTATGAGAGTTTCTGATAATCTTCAACAGTATTGGAAACAATTGACTGATCAAATATATAGATAAAACTTAAAATAGGTAAAACTATAAAATTGCAAGTTATAAGTGGAATCAACCAAAGTTATGTGTTATTTTTTGTTTTCGTAGTAGTAACATTTTTTTACAATACTGAGCACTTGTTGTACTTTCATTATTGATTTATTTTTTGATTTTTGTTATTTGATTTTATTGAAATGTACTTAATCAATGTAGTTACGATTGCCATAATAAAAACGAAGATTGCTCCGATTTTCAATATTTCTAAAAAAATAGCAGAACTTAACTCGTCATCTACAATATATTTGAGAAATAGATATCTGCTAAAAAAAAGTCCAAGAATTGTAGAAATCCATAAATTAACTTCTAGCATAAGAACAGTTTGCCATTTTTTGCTAAAGTTATAATTAAAAATGGATATGCATATTTGAGCTACAGGTAATAGAAAGACTAAGCTGGCGCCTATAAGTCCAACAACACAAATAAGTAAAATTGAATAGTTTAATAAAATTTTTAATCCCAAGTTTTTCTCTTCTTTTTTTGGGTTTCTTTCTATTTTTAACTTCTCAATTTCCATTTTTGTAGGGTTTCCGCATTTTGGACAGTATTTAACATCTTCATTTAATTTGTTCCCACATTTTGTACAAAATTTCATAATATCACCTCTAATAACAATATTATATACTTTAATTAAAAATATATCAACTATTTTTAATTAAAAAGGTGTAGGTTTTCATTTATATGTTTTGCAGATATTCTTCTAGTTCTGATAGCTTTATTTTTTTTAGATAAATTGGACACATAAACATCATTGGGAGTAATTGAATACTAGAAATGTAATATTTTTAATGATCACTCTATGAGGCTCTATGTATGAAATATTAGTCTTTTCAATTTCTCTAATACTACCATTTACAAAAGTAGGGGTAACCTTAGAAAATTCGCATATAAACTCTAATCGTTGTTTTAGACATTCCTCAAATTTTAGTTCTTGCTTAATTATCTTCATTTTTCACACCATCCTCATTATAGAATTAGGATGATTTTTTACAAACAAAAAAATCAACCATTTTACTGATTGATTTTTATATCTATCTGTTCTAAAAAGTTCGAGCAGAAACATCGTTGGTGCCTAAGGTGGGACTCGAACCCACATGGTTTCCCGCACGATTTTGAGTCGTGTGCGTCTGCCAGTTCCGCCACTCAGGCATAAACTAAAAGTCTTTATATATAATAACAGACTTTATAAAAAATCGCAATATATTTTATAATATTTTTATGAAATATATAATTTTTGTTTATATATAAATTTGATTTGACATACTATTTTGTAATAAAAAGTGTAGTACAATATTAAGCTATGTGATATAATTTTAAAAAATAGATAGGGAGGAATATCATGGGATTAAAAGTATCAAATGTAGATAAAAGTTTTTCTGGTAAAAAAGCAGTAGATAATATTTCATTTGAAATAGACAAGCCAGGTGTTTTTGGTTTACTTGGAACAAATGGTGCAGGAAAAACTACAACAATTAGAATGTTATTAGGAATAATAAACAAAGATAAAGGATTAATTTCTTGGAATGGTAAAGATGTAAAAAGGAAACATGTAAATTTTGGATATATGCCAGAAGAAAGGGGAGTATACCCAAAAACAAAAATATTTGATCAACTTATGTATTTTGCAGAATTAAAAGGAATGAGGAAAAGTAAAGCAGAAGAAGCTATTAAATATTGGCTAAAAAAATTAGAAATTGAAGAATATATTAATATGCCAGCAGAAAAATTATCTAAAGGAAATCAGCAAAAAGTTCAATTTGTTATTGCAGTTATGCATGACCCAGAGCTTATAGTACTAGATGAGCCTTTTAGCGGATTAGATCCTGTTAATACAGAATTATTAAAAAAGATTATATTAGAGTTAGTAAAAATGGGAAAATACATAATAATGTCAAGTCACCAAATGACATCTATAGAAGAATTTTGTACAGATATTTTAATACTAAATAGAGGAAAAACTATATTAAAAGGAAATTTGAAAACTATAAAAAATTCATATCCAGCAAATAAATTAGAAATTGTAGTTAATAAAAATATTGATAAAGAAATAGAAAATATAGGATTTCACGATTATGAGAATATAGATAACAGATATAGTATAGCAATTAATTCGGAAGAAAAAGCGAATATATTATTTAAAAACTTAGCTTTAGTAGATGATTTAAATGTAATTAAATTTGAATTAAAGAAACCAAGTTTGAATGACATATTTATAGAAAAGGTAGGTGTACAAAAATGAAAGATTTTACAATAGTTGCTAAGTTTACAGCAAAAGAGATGCTAAAGAGAAAATCATTTTTAATATCTAATTTAATTATTATTTTAATAATAATTGTAGGTTTTAATATTCCAAATATTATTAATAATATAAAAGGAAATAATAGTGAAGAATCATCAGAAAATATATTAATAATAGATTCGAGTAATGTTTATGGAGAAATGTTGGACGTTTTAAATCAAACTGGAAATGATAATAAATTTCAAATAACACATGAAGATATTTCTAAAGAGCAAATAAAAGAAAAAATAGATAATAATGAAATAGAATCTGCAGTAGTAATTTCATGGGAAAATGGAAATGTTAAATTAGATTATATTGTAGATAGTTTAGGAATAGGAGGCTCAAATGAGGAGTTTATAAATATGCTTACAGATATGTACAAAAATATAAAACTTGCAAATATGGGGCTTTCTGCAGACAAAATCGTAGAATTTAATAATCCTGTTATAACAACAGTAACAGAACTTAAAGAAGGTTCATCTGGTTCTATGTTATTTGTAGCAATGATGCTTAGTATTGTTTTATTTTATGCTATATATTTTTGTGCATACCAAGTATCTAGTTCTATTACAACAGAAAAAACTTCTAAAATAATGGAAACTTTAGTAACATCAACTACTCCAAAGACAATTGTACTTGGTAAAACTGCGGGAATTGGATTGGTTCGGATTATTACAAGTTATAACAATTATAATTGTAGCTTTTATATCATATAAAGCATTTTTACCGGAAGGAATGTTAGATGGAATAATAGATTTTTCAAAAATAACACCAGGGTTTATTGGAATTACATTAGTTTATTTTGTATTAGGATATATACTTTATGCATTATTATATGCTTTAACTGGTTCTACTGTAAGTAAACCAGAAGATATAAATTCGGCAAATAGTCCAGTTGCAATACTTGCAGTGATAGGATTTTATTTAGCATATTTTTCTATGATGAATCCTACAAGTAATGTAAATACTTTTGCATCAATTTTTCCATTTTCATCAGCATTTAGTATGCCATTTAGGATAATAGGAAATACAGCAACAACTAGTCAAATAATTATATCTATAGCTATTATGATTATAACCATATTACTAGTAGCAAAAATTGCAATAAAAATATATTCTTCAGCAATATTACATTATGGGACAAAATTACAAATGAAAGATATCTTAAAAATATATAAAGATAAGAACAATTAAACAAAGGATAGATAGCTTTTAAACAACTTAAATAGAAAGAAGAAACTTAAAATAATGGATTTCTTCTTTCTATTTAGGTTTGTTCAAACATTAGATAGAAGGGATAATGATGAAATATAATAATAAAATTGTATGGAGAAAGCTTGATAATTCAGCTAAGCTATTTCCTAGTATTTCAACTAGAAGATTTAGTACAGTTTTTAGAATATCCGGAATATTAAATGAAGAAATAAAGCAGGATATTTTAGAAATGTGTGTAAATGAGGCTTTAGAAAAATTCATTTCATTTAAAGTTAAGTTAAGAAAAGGTTTATTTTGGTATTATTTAGAAGCAAATAGAAAAAATCCTATAATAGAGGAGGAAAATGATTATCCATGTAAATATATAGATCCAAATACTAATAATGATTACCTTTTTAAAGTGACATTTTTTAAAAATAAAATTAATTTAGATGTGTTTCATTCATTAACAGATGGAAATAGTGCAACACGTTTTTTTAAAGAAATAATTTATAATTATATTGAAAAATCACATAAAGAAGAATTTAAATCAAGTTGTAGAAATAAAACTATAATTGTAAATAATACAGAAGACAGTTATTTAAAAAATTATAATAAATATCTAGGTAAAAGAGAAAAATCTAAAAAAGCATATGTTATTAAAGGAAGAAAATTGCCTCTATTTGCAACAGGTGTACTTCATGGATATATTGATTTATTTAAATTAAAGGAAGTTTGTAAAGAAAAGGATGTAACAATAACTCGGATATTTAACAGCTACTTTGATAAAAGCAATATATAAAGAAAATTATAAAAAATATCATGGAAAAAAACCAATAAAGGTATGTATACCTGTAAACTTGAAGAAGTATTTTAAATCAACAACAATAAGTAACTTCTTTTCTTATATTACATTAGAAGCAAATTTAAAAAATGAGGAATTTGAGGATTTTGACAAAATCATAGAATTTGTCAAAAGCGATTTTAAAAATAGATTAACAGAAGAGGAAATTACAAAAACAATGTCTGCTAATGTTAAATGGGGAAATAATATATTGGTAAAGTTAATACCCTTACTGTTAAAAAATATAATTTTGAAAATTAGTTATATGGAAATTAGAAAATACACTACAACAACTCTTTCTAATGTAGGTAGGGTAAGTGTTTTACCAGAATATAAAAAGTATATTGACAAATTCTTATTTTTATTAGCACCAGAACCAGTAGAGAAAATAAAGTGTGCGGCATGTTCATATGAAAATAAGTTGATTTTTACATTTACATCAATATTAGAAGATGTAAGTATAGAAAAAGCATTTTTTAAGCATTTACAAGAGCAAGGAATAGATGTAGAAATCAAAGGAAATGGAGCTAAATTATGATTTATCCTAAATTAATTAATGTTAAAAAAACAAATATAATTATAAAAATATTAGTATTAATCTCAGCCTGTGTATCTTTAGTATCAATTATTGTAAATGAGTTATGTACTAAAGAATTCAAATGGTCGTTTATTGTAATAATAGGAATTTTGTATATTTGGATTACAACTTTATATTCAATAAGAAAAAATGTGAACATAGCATCACATGTACTTATTCAAACAATATGTATATCTGTTTTAGTAATATTATTAGATATAATTATTGGATATAGAAAGTGGTCATTAGAACTTGCATTTCCAATTATTATAGGTGTAGCAAATATAACCATTTTTGTATTAACAATTGTTAGTCATAAAAAATATTTTAAATATGCAATATTTGAACTTTGCATATTTGCAATAAGTATGATACCAATAATATTATTTTTTATGCATATTACAGAAAAATGGATTCCTGTTATAATAAGTTCAGGTATAGCTATAATTACATTAATAAATACAATATTTTTATGTGGTAAAGACTTAAAACAGGAACTAGAGAGGTTATTTCACATTTAAATGATGGATTTGATTATGAAGTAGATAGATAATTATAATTAAAAATCAAACCTATATTTTGAATTAACCATTAAATATTTATGGTAAGATAATATATTTAAAAAGTTATTGAAAATATGAATAAAAAAATATATAAATTAACCAAAAGGAGGTTGTTATGAAAAAGATAATAATTGACAATGAATTATTAGATATTTGTCCCAAAATACAATTAGGTTGTATTCAATATATAACAAATGTAGAGAAAGGTAATAAAGAATTATGGGAGGAAATATCGTATAATATTAAAAATATAGAAAAGAATATGTCATTAGACAATATTTCTAAGGAAAAAAATATCAGTGATTCTAGAGAATTATATAGAAAAATAGGGAAGGATCCTCATAGATATAGAATATCATCAGAAGCATTAATTAGAAGAATATTACAAGGCAAGGGATTATATAAAATAAATAATGTTGTTGATGCTAATAATTTAATTTCTATTATTTCTAAATTATCTGTTGGATCTTATGATGTTGATAAACTTGGAGAAGAATTAACATTTAGAATAGGTAAGAAAGGGGAAAGTTATAAAGGAATAGGGAAAGATATTATAAATACCGAAAACTTACCAGTTTTTTCAGACGAATTTGGTGCATATGGAAGTCCAACAAGTGATTCTGAGAAAGCAATGATTAATAATGATTCTAAAAATATATTAACTGTTTTAATAGCTTTTTCAGATGATGCTAACTTAGAATATTATATGGAAAAAGCGACAGAAATACTAGAAAAATATGTTGGAGCTAGAAACATAGAAACACGTATATCAAAGAGAAATGGATAAAAATGTTACATTGATATTAAATGATGATAATTAATTTTATATATTTTGTTAAGTAAAATTGGATTTGCCTGTCTAATTAAAGACAGGCAAACTTGATATATAGTAAATGTGCTTAATAGCGCAGTGATTTACACATAAAAATAATATTTCATACAACAATATAATTATATTTAAATTTTGATACAGTCTAAAATATCTTTTGGTAAATATTTTGAAACATCTTTATTATGTTTGATTAGTTCAACAACCATGCTAGAACTAATTGCTCCGAGTTTACCAGATCTTATATAAATAGTATCCATTCCAGATACTTCTTCATTAATCATAGCAACACTTTCTTCATAATCATAATCCATACCATTTCTAATTCCTCTGATTAAAAATGTACAATTATATATACGAGCTACATCAACAGAAAAATTATCATATGTTATTACTTTGGCATTTGTAATTTTTTCTGTTTTTAAAGTTTTTTCAATAGCTTTTTTTATTGTCTCCTGATTATAACGTCTTTTTTTATCAGAATTAATTCCAATACCAATTATTACTTCATCAAAGAGTTTACATGAAGTTTTTACAACATGTAAATGTCCATTAGTAAAAGGGTCAAAGCTTCCTGCATAAAATCCAATTTTTTTCATAAAAGTTTACCTTGTATGATAAATAAAGTTTGAGATTTATTTATTATACTTACCTTTCTTTATTAATTATTATATTTTCTAAATTGATAAATATAGTATTTATATTACTATATTATCATATAAAAGTCTATAAAAATAACAGGGGAGAATTAACGAAATTAATTCTAGAGCCTCTGTTATTAAGTTTTAGTAATAAATCATATAATCTATTTCAGGAAATATACAGTCTTTTTCTTGGATAGATTTTAAGAATTCTTTATCTATTTCGTCATTTTTTATTTGTTCATATAGTTTGGTAAATCTTCCTATATGGTCTTTAATTCTTTTTTTTGCATAATCAACCATAGTTCCATTAGTTATAATAAATAACCAATCACTACTTTGTGCTAAAAGTAATTCTCTTGCACATTGATTTAAAGCTGATTTTTTTGTTTTATCATTTTCATTAGGAAACATGTGACATAATTCTACCATTCTATCACCAGCTACATGAAGATGTCTATGAACATAATCGTTAGTTTGATTTAGCCATACTTCACTATAACCATTAGCACCCCAACTAGAACGACATGGCATGCATTGTTGTATACAAGGAAATTTATCTATATATTCTCCAGGTGTAGTTAATTTAAAATTATTTTGGTCAAAATGAATTTTCTTAAATAATATGTATAACCAATATGGACCTTCATACCACCAATGACCATATAGTTCAGCATCATAAGGACATAATATTATTGGAGGATTTTCCATAAGTGGTGCTAAATTATTAATTTGAGAAGTTCTGCTATCTAAGAAATGACCAGCTTGTTTTTCAGCAGAATCTTTTGCCCATTGTAAATTATAATAGTCTTTGTTTTCTGTATTTCCAGTAATTCTATGATATTTTATACCAGTATGAACTCTAGCACCATTTGAAGCAATATATGGTTTTATATATTCATAATCTGTTTCATAACCAATATCTCTATAAAATTCACGATAATTGAAATCTCCTGGGTAACCATTAATAGAACTCCATACTTGTCTTGATGACTCTATATCACGCCCAAAACATGTCACACCATTTGGTGAAACAATTGGTGCAAATGTACCATAAATAGGAGTAGGGTCTGCATATAAAATTCCATGTGATTCTGTGATAACATATTCTATTCCAAATTCTTTTAAATATTTATCAGCTTCAGGAACATAGCCACATTCTGGAAGCCAGATTCCACGAGGGTTTTTTTCAAAATATTTTTTATAAGTTTGAACACCAACTGCAATTTGAGCTTTAACTGTTTGAGGAGTAGTATATAAAATAGGAAAATATCCATGTGTTGCACCACATGTAATTATCTCTAAAACACCAATATCTTGGAAATGTTTAAAAGCTTCAATAAGATTACAATTATATACATCTTTAAAAAGATGCAAGTCATTAGAATAACGTTCTACATAATATTTAGAAAGTGTGTTTACTCTTTCGTCATAAACAGTTCTTTTAACTTCTTTTTTTGCAAGTTCAATATGTTTTTTTAAGTATTTTATATATCTTTTTTGTAATAATTTATTATCTAACATATTTAGTAGAGGAGGGGTAAGTGACATTGTTATTTTAAAGCTGACATTCTCATCTACTAATTTTTGAAAATTTGTAAGTAATGGAATATATGTTTCGGAAATTGCTTCATATAGCCATTGTTCTTCTAAATAATCTTCACTTTCTGGGTGATGAACAAATGGTAAATGCGCATGAAGTACAAAACTTACATAGCCTTTTGGGTTATTCATATTAAAATTCATTCCTTTCTAGGGTGACTTAGAAAGAATAAATTAGTACATATATATACTAATTTATTCTTTCTGAGTCTATAATAAAAAAATAGTTATAATTCACAGTTGTTTCATTCAAGTGGAAATATTACCGCCTAGCTAATTGTTTAATATATATTTTTTAAACCAATAGTTATATATTTATTTAAAAAATGATGATGGATTTCCAGAAGATGGATTGTTTAAATCAAAATATTTAACATTTTCTGCTGGATAAATTTTTTGATAAATGTCATATATATTATAAATTTTTCCGATATTTTGAATAAAAGACAAAGATGTTATTTTTTTTCCTTCTATAATATTTGTTTTTACATTTCTAAAATAGACTGTATCTCCTAAACTATCAAATAAAATATGGTCATTTGGAGCTTCCATTTTATTTGATGATGTTATATAAATATAATTTTGCGGTATAGATTCATTATTTTGGTTAATAGGTTTTCTTCCAAGTTCAATGCTATAAACACATTTGCTATCAGAAATATGAAGATACCAACTATTTGCAAAATCATTAATTTCTACTTCAAATGAATAATTATTTGTTTGATTATGAATTATTAAAACTGGTTTAGTTTCTTCAAAAAATCTTTCACCATACTTATTAACTAAATTTTCTCTATCTGAATCTGATATATCCCAATAGACAAATAAAGTAGTAGGAGTTTGAGCTAGAACTTTAACAATTGTTTGATTATATCTATATGGTAAATCGTAGTATTCTAAAATTTCTATTTTTCTTTTAGTAGTTTTTGATTTAGTAGTAGAAGCTTTTTTTGTTGTAGATGATTTTTTAGACGAAGTTTTAGATGAATTTGTTTTTTTACTAGTTGTAGTTTTAGTTTTTGTACTAGAAGGAGCTTTTTTTGATTTACTAGAAGTTTTTGATAATGTAGAGTCTTTAGCTTTTTTTTCTTTTTTAGATTTTGCTTCTTTTTTTGAAGTTGTTTTTGTTTTTTGTGTTTTTTTTGATGTTACTTTAGAAGTAGTATCTTTAGTACTTTTTGCTTGCTTTTCTGTAGAAGTAGCAGTCTTTTTTGTATCTTTTTCTGAGGAGTCTTTATCTTCTTTTGAAGATTTTGTAGCCTTTTTTGAAGCAGATTTAGTAGACTTTTTTACAGTGGATTTTGAAGAAGTAATTTCTTTAGAATCTTTTGTCTTTTTAGAATTAGCACTTTTTTTACTAGATACAGAATCTATTAATTCATCTTTTATTTCTATTTCTTTTTCTTTTGGTTTTCTTGGCATGTTTTCCTCCTTTGTAGAACTCTCATTTTTCCATAAACATACTATAACATAATGGAAAAAAATACAATAGAAAAAATAAAAAATGTCTAAAAATATATATTGACTTTTAGAGGAAATTTATATAGAATTATTTGTAGAAAAAAGGGAAAAACTAAAGAAAATCGAAAGGAGATAAAAGGGCTAAATGAGGATTTTGATGTTAACATGGGAATATCCACCAAGAATAGTAGGAGGAATTGCAAGAGTTGTACATGATTTATCACATAAATTAGTAAAAGATGGACATGAAGTTACTGTTGTAACATATAAAGATGGTGATTGTCCAGAATATGAAGACGATAAGGGAGTTAAAGTTTACAGAGTAAATAATTATATGATAAGCCCTAATAATTTTATAGATTGGATTATGCAATTAAACTTTAACATGGTTGCAAAAGCTACAGAGATAATTAATAAAGAAGGCAAATTTGATTGTATTCATGCCCATGACTGGCTTGTAGCATATGCTGCAAAGACATTAAAAAATTCTTATGAGATGCCAATTGTTTCTACAATACATGCTACGGAAGCTGGAAGAAATAGTGGAATACATGATGAAACTCAAAAGTATATTAATGATACAGAATGGCTTCTTACTTATGAATCTACAGAAGTAATAGTTAATAGTAATTATATGAAATGTGAATTACAAAGATTATTTGGATTACCTTTTGAAAAAATAAATGTAGTTCCAAATGGTATCAATTTAAATAATTTTTCTGGAATAGAAAAAGATTATGATTTTAGAAGACAATATGCGATGGATAATGAAAAAATAATACTTTATGTAGGAAGACTTGTATACGAAAAGGGAATACAAAATTTAATTTCTGCTATGCCTAAAATTTTACATGGATATAATGATACAAAACTTGTGATTGCAGGAAAAGGTGGAATGATAGATGAATTAAGAACTCAGGCAAATTCTATGGGACTTGGAAATAAAGTATACTTTACTCGGATACTTAAATTCAAAACAAGTACAAAAAATGTACAAATGTGCAGATATAGCAGTTTTTCCAAGCACATATGAGCCTTTTCGGAATTGTAGCATTAGAAGCAATGCTTGCAGGAGTTCCAACTGTTGTATCAGATATAGGTGGACTAAATGAAATTGTAGAGCATGGAGTAGATGGAATGAAAAGTTATGCTGGAAATCCAAATTCTATTGCAGATTCAGTTTTAACTTTATTATATGATCATAGATTATGTGATAATATTTCGAAAAAAGCAAAAAATAAAGTTAAAGAACAATTTAATTGGAATAAAATTGCACAAGATACACATTTTGTTTATGAAAAAGCAATTTGCCAAACTATGGCAGAAAAACAAGCAAGAGAAATCGAACAAGAAAAAGCTAAAAAGTGGGATAAAGCTAAAAATACAGATAAAGAAATTACAAATTTATTAAGTTTCAAAAAGAGACATGCTTATGCATAAAAAGTGTCAAAAGGGACGGGGCATTTTGGCAATGTCAAAAGGGACGGGGCATTTTGGCAATATTAAAAATAAACTAGAACATTTTTATAGAAAAATAAATTAAGACTTTATTTACAATAATAAAGACAATATGGAGGTCGTTTATGAACAATGTATATGATATAGCTAATAAGCTTGCTTATGAAATTAAAGAATCAAAAGAATATAAAGAATATAAATTAGCAAGACAAAAGATAAATGAAAATCCAGAATTAAAAGCAAAAATTGATGAATTTGAAAAAGTAAGATATGAAGCACAAGTTCTTTCAATAAAAGCAAGAGCAGAAGACCAAGAGAAAATAAAAAAATTACAAGAGTTATATGATATATTAGTTAAAAATAGTGATATAAAAGAATATTTCGATTTAGAAGTAAAATTCAATGTAATGATTGCTGATGTAAATAAAATTATTGCAGAATCAATAAAAGATGTATTAATTTAAGAATTCCAAAAGGTGCCAAAAGGGACGGGGCATTTTGACAATATTTTAACTTACTGTATAAAATGTATGAGGGAAATAAAACGTTGTTTAGCTTAGTATAATGATTAGGTAAAATGACATTTTATTGCAATTATTTAAATATAGATTGCAATACTTATACATATATAAATGTTATGTTATATGAGGAAATTAAAAAATTGTCAAAATGCCCCGTCCCTTTTGGCACCTTTTGGGCAAAGCAAATAAGATGATAAAAAGAAAAGAGGTTTTTTATTATGGAGTATATTTTTATTATAAGTATAAGTTTAATTTGTTTGGTTTTTTTAGCATTTATTTATCAAATAAAAATAAAAGATATGAAAAAAATAAAAGAAATAGGATTTTCGAAAGAGTTAAATAATATTACAGATAAATTGCCAGAAAATAAAGAAATATGTGAAGACATTTTAAAACAGATAAACAATAATGGGGATGTTAAAATTGTAGAAGACAAAAATGCTAAAGCGAGTTTATATATTGCTATAACTAATACAATCAGTATTGCAAACATAAAAGAATCTTTTACAAGAGTTCAAACAATAGCTCATGAATGTATACATTCTACTCAAAATAGACGCATATTAATGTTTAATTTTATATATTCTAATTTTTATTTATTATATTTTGTTTGTATTTGTTTATTAACTTTATTTAATAAACTTTCAAACCCAATGTTACATGTAGTTATATTAACACTTTTTAGTTTTATTTATTATAAAGTAAGAAGCTATTTAGAAACAGATGCAATGACTAGAGCTCCATATGTTGCCAAAGAATACATAGAAAAAAGTGATGTTATTAAAAAAGAAGAATTAGATATAGTTATGAAAAATTATGATATAATTAATAAAATTGGAATTAAGCTAGTGAATTTTCAAGTGTTTGCAAATTGCATTTTGAAGGTTGTTATTTATTGTATTATTTGCATAATTTAATGTATGTTCAAAAGCTATTTAGGGTAAGGATGGTTCTAATAAATTATATAAAAAATTACAAAAAGCCAACAAAATTGAATAGTAAAAGCATCTAAATAATAGATAGAATTAAAGGAGGCAAATAAAATGAAGAAAAAGATTTTATATGCAATGTTATTTATAATTATTATAGGATGCACATTTACTATATACATACAAAGTACAAAAGATAATCGATATAATGACAATGTGACTGAAAAACATGATAATGAAGAGTATAATAAGGAAAGAGAAGAAAAAAATAACAAAAACAATACTCCTGAACAAAAGAATAAAGATTTGTATGGATATACATTTTATTCTGGATTTATTTCTAATATGACTTCTTTAGATGATAAAATAATAATAACTAATTATGAATCTTTAGAAGATTATTGCCATAAATATAATAACTATACTTATGATGAACAAGGCAATATATTATATGGTAGATTAGACAAATTATTAACACAATATGATAATAATTTTTTTCAAGAAAATTCATTAGCTATACAATATGTTGAGAAAACTAGTGGATCAGATGAAGTACAGTTTATTAATGCAAGTATAATAGATGAAGACAAAATTAAAGTTAATTATAGAATTATAAAACCTGAGATTGGAACTTGTGATATGAGTGGAGTTTTAATAATTGTTGAAATAAATAAAGATATAATTGATATAATATAAAATCAATTTTAATATTTGCAAAATATAAAAATGGAATCTATTATTTTGGAGATGAGATTAATATATTTAATTAAATAGAAGAATAACATAAATGTAAGATATTATTAACAGATTATATAATTATAAAAAATAGAATAGTATATATAATTTACTATTCTATTTTTTTATAATATACATTAAAAATGTTACTAAATAATAACTGTTATTAGAATTAAGTTTTAAAAATACTTGTAGTTTTTTTTAAACATGATATAATTTCTTAAATAAAGTGAGATAGAGGTGTTTTATGAAGGATTTAAGTGAATATAAAGAACATGAAATTAAAGTTTTAGATATTGATAATTTAATTGAAAAACTAAAAGAAATTGGTGCAAATGAAGTATATAATGATACTAGAACAATTATAGCATTAGATACTTTGGATAAATATTTTCTAAATAAGAAAGATAAACTTATTAGAATTACTGATGAAGGAAATATTAAAGTTACAATGCATGTTAACCAAAGTGATCCAGAGTCTAAAAAAGGAATAAAATTTAAAACTAGTAGATTGAAAGAAACTATGGACTTTTTTTCTGAATTAGGTCTTAATCCAATAAGTAATGTAAAAGCACATAGAATATCTTATGAATTAGGAAAAATTGATTTTGATATTGACAAGTTTCCAGCAATTCCACCATTTTTGGAAATTGATGTAGAATATATTGAAGATGAAGGATATACAATAGAATCAATTTTAAAAGTATTAGGCTTAGAAAATAATCGAGTAGTAGTAATGGGGACAGAAGATATTCATAAACTTTATAATGTTAACTATTTTGAAGTCTATAAAACAGAAAATATATAGATTTGTTACAAATTAAAGGTTTAATTATTACAAATAATAAAAGAGATATGTATATATTTATTTTACTTTATTTGTGATAAAAACTATTAAATAGAGAGGAAAATAAAGAAATGATACAAAAAAGTGAAATTAATCCGATAGGAATTGGAACATATAAACTTGATTTAGAGAATAAAGAAAATACTCTAAAATCATTACTATATTCAGTAGATAAAGGCCAGAATTTTATGAGTACAAGCCTAATATATGATAATTATAATGTGGTAGATTTTTTATATAATTTTTTTAAAGAAGTAAATAAGGATAATATATTTCTTACATGTCATTTAGAACCATATATAGAGAAAAGAGAAGATATAGAAAAACAATTAGATGAATATTTAAAAAGAATGAACATTGATTATGTAGATGCACTTCAAGTTCATGTATCTTATGCCTCAAAGATTCCTTTATTAGAAACTTATGAAGAAATGGATAGATTAGTTAAAAAAGGTAAGGTAAGATATTTATCTGCAAGTAATGTTAACTTAGAAACATTAAAAGAAATTCAAAAAAATTTCAAATTGTTTAGTTTTGAAGGTGTATATAATTTAGAATGTAAATATAATGAGAATGTAGGATTAATCAATTTTTGCAAAGAAAATGATATTAAATTTGTATGCTATCAAGCTTTAAGAAGAAATAATATAATGAAAATGAATTATCCATTTTTAGTTGAAATGGCTAAAAAATATAATAAGACTCAAAATCAAATATTACTTAATTGGTTAGTAAAAGCAAAAGATTTAAATACAATTATAAAAACAAATACAATAAAAAATATAGATAATAATATAGAAGCATTAAATTTTTCTCTTGATAGCAATGATATAGAAGCACTTAATAGTTTTCAAGATAAAAGATTTGAATGTATTGATATTGACTGGAAAAACGAAGGTGGAATTACAATTGATAAATTAGCGAGTCAATTTAAAATAGACTAAAATACATGAATAAAAAGTAAAATAAAAGGGGAATTTTAATGAATCAAAAATGTAAAATTATTATATTTTCAGATATTCATTACTTAGATATAGGAACAGAGCCAAGAAATAAAAGGAAAATAACTGAGCTTGCAGTATCAATACTAAATAAATTAACTGGTGAAATTAATAATAAATATAAGCCAGATGTATGTATACATCTTGGAGATTTAATTCAAGATACTAGAAATCATGATAAGAATTTGGAGAATATAAAATATATTTGTGAACAATTTAATAATATAAAATTTCCCTTTTATTCATTAATTGGTAATCACGATTTAGCAACAATGGAATCCAGAAGGGAAGTAGAAGAAATTTTGGGTTACGAACATTCTACATTTTCTATAAATATTAATGGTTATCACTTAGTATTATTAGGCAGTGATGTGGAGGTTAATATGGGAGATATAAATGGTGGAGTGAATAAAACAAGATTCATTTCAAAAGAAGACTTAAAATGGTTACAAAAAGATTTACAAGAAAATAAACTTCCGTGTATGATTTTCTCACATTTTGGTATTGCAGAAGATGATATGAAAGGTAATTATTGGTTTGAAGAAAAACCAGAGTATGCTGTGTTCGAAAATAGAGAAGAATTAAAACAAATAATAAAAGAAAATAATAATATAATTGCAGTTTTTTCAGGACATCAACATTGGACTAAAAAGATTAATGAAGATGGAATAAATTATTATTTATTAGGTTCTTTAGTAGAAGATATAAATAGTAATGGGATACCAGATGGAGTGTATTTTGAAGTCAATTTAGAGAATGAAAAAGTTGATGTTGTAGAACACCATATAGTAATTTAAAATATTACAAAATTGAAGTAAAAAAATAGTGCAAAAATCAAGTGATTTGAATGGATAAGTATAAATTTAAATATATACTATCTATAGTAGATTGTACCTCGGATAACCTACGAACCCGAGGTCTTTTTTGTACTTATTCACCTTTTTTTCAAAATACTCTTTAAAAAACAAATAAAATAGTATACAATAGGGTAAATTTAAAAAATGGGGAGAAATATATGAACAAGAAATGGGAATGTTATAATAACAATAATGAAGAAGTAGAAAAAATTGCAAATGAATTTAATGTTAGTAAATTACTTGCAACAATATTATCTAATAAAAAAATATCTAAGAAAGAAGATATAGAAAAGTTTTTAAGTCCTACAAGAAATGATTTTCACGATCCATTTCTAATGCCAGACATGAAAATAGCAGTAGACAGAATTATAAAAGCAATTGAAACAAAAGAAAAAATCATGATATATGGAGATTATGATGTAGACGGGATTACAAGTATAACTGTATTAAAGCAGTTTTTAGCAGATAGAGGAATTGTAGCAGATACATATATACCAAACAGACTAGATGAAGGATATGGATTAAATAAAAAAGCGATTGAAGAAATTGCAAAACAAAACTATACTTTAATGATTACAGTAGATTGTGGAATTTCTGGAATAGAGGAAGTTGAATATGCAAATAGTTTAGGAATAGAGACTATTATTACAGACCA
The DNA here is from genome assembly GCA_905215935.1 of uncultured bacterium. Taxonomy (GTDB): domain Bacteria; phylum Bacillota; class Clostridia; order TANB77; family CAG-508; genus CAG-492. The sequence continues at coordinate 227,202 of CAJMRY010000003.1, read as the reverse complement.
TCACGAACAAGCAGAAACTATTCCAAATGCCTTAGCAGTAGTTGATGCTAAAAGAAAAGATAATAAATATCCATTTAATCAATTAGCAGGTGTTGGAGTTGTATTTAAACTAATTCAAGCAATAGGTTTTAGTTTAGGATTAGAAGAAAAGGAATATTTAAAATATCTAGATTTGGTATGTGTTGGAACAATATCAGATATAGTTCCTTTAGTTGATGAAAATAGAGTAATTGCAAAACTTGGACTTAAATTAGTAGAAGTAACTAGAAATTTGGGACTTAAAACTTTATTAGATACAGTAGGATATAAAAAGATTGATTCTATAACTATTTCTTTTGGGGTAGCACCTAGAATTAATGCATGTGGGAGAATGGGATATCAAGAAGAAGCTTTAAAATTATTTTTAACAAAAGATTTAGAAGAAGCTAAAAATATTTCTAATAAATTAAATGAATATAATAAAGAAAGACAAGACAAAGAAAAGAGAATTTTTGCTGAAGCAATTGAAAAAATAGAAAAAGGTGAGAAAGATAAATCTTGCATTATTTTAGGAAATGAAAATTGGCATCATGGAGTAATCGGAATTGTTGCTTCAAAAGTAACAGATATGTATTTTAAGCCAAGTATACTAATTTGCTTTGAGGAGCAAGGTGATGGAAAAGGTTCTGGAAGAAGTATTCCAGGTTTTGATTTACATGAGGCTCTAACTAAATGTGATAAATATATTGAAAAATTCGGTGGGCATTCAATGGCTATTGGAATAACAGTGAAAAGAGATAATTTTGAAGAATTTAAAAAACAATTTGAGGAATATGCTAAGAATAGTGATATAGATAAAATTATTCCAATTATTTATATAGATGAAGAGATTACTTTAAAAGATATTAATTTAAAAGCAGTTCAAGAATTACAATTATTAGAACCATTTGGAGAAGGCAACAAAATGCCATTATTCTTATACAAGAATTTAAAAATAGATTCAATTAGAGCTTTATCTGAAGGAAAACATTTAAAATTAACATTAAAAGATGATAATATGCTTATCGATGCTATTGGATTTAATATGGGAGATTATACAAATGATTATTTAATTGGAGATAAAGTAGATGTAGTTGGAAACTTAGAGATTAATAGTTTTAATGGGATAGATAAAGTACAAATAAATCTAAAAGATATTAGAAGGTCATACTAAATAAAAAGATTAGTTTAAAGAACTATAATGCAAAAATTAAAATCATAACATGAAAAACAACCAAAATTTTAGTCTAATAGTAAAACCTATTAACAAAATAAGGAGTGATGTATGTGTCAGAGATAAAAGATGTAACAATAGATGATATTATAAAAAAAATGAAGCAAAATAAAAGAAAAACAGATATAAAGATAATTACAAGAGCTTATGAATATGCTAAAAGTCATCATGGTGATCAATTAAGAAAATCTGGTGAACCATATATTATACATCCTTTGCAAGTTGCATATATACTAGCTAATTTGGAACTTGATGAAAGCACTATATGTGCAGCACTATTACATGATGTTGCAGAAGATACAGATGTAACTATAAGAGATATTTCAAAAGAGTTTAGCGAAGAAATAGCTCGGTATGGTCGATGGAGTAACCAAACTTGGAAAATTAAATTATACAAGTGCCGAAGAACAACAAGTAGAAAATTATAGAAAAATGTTCTTAGCAATGGGAAAGGATATTAGAGTTATATTAATAAAACTTGCAGATAGACTTCATAACATGAGAACTCTAAAATTCCTTAAAAGAGATAGACAAATAGCAATAGCAAAAGAAACAATGGATTTATATGCTCCACTTGCAAATCGTCTTGGTATGTATAGTTTAAAATGGGAACTTGAAGATTTATCTTTTAAATATTTATATCCAGAAGACTTTAAAGAAATCGTAGAAGGCATAGATAGAAAAAGAGAACAGAGATTAGAATTCATTGAAAAAATAATGGATGATATAAAATTAGAATTAAAAAAAGAAAAAATTGAAGCAGAAATAACAGGAAGAGCCAAACATTTATACAGTATATATAGAAAAATGAAAAGAGATGGAAAAAACTTAGACCAAATCTATGATTTATTTGCTTTAAGAATTCTAGTTAATTCTGTAAAAGATTGTTATGCAGCTTTAGGAGTTGTACATGAATTATATAATCCTATGCCAGGCAGATTTAAAGATTATATAGCGGTTCCAAAACCAAACATGTATCAATCTTTACATACAACACTTATTGGTCCAAAAGGTACTCCTTTTGAAGTACAAATTCGTACATGGGATATGCATCGAATTGCAGAGTTTGGTATTGCTGCACATTGGGCATATAAAGAAGCAAATAAAGACAAAAAGACATCTGTTGTTGTAAATGAAGATAAACTTGCATGGCTTCGTGAAACATTAGAATGGCAAAAAGATATGCAAGATCCACAAGAATTTTTAAATACATTAAAAACAGAATTATTTGAAGATGAGGTATATGTATTTACTCCAAAGGGTCAAATAAAAGTATTACCAAGAGGAAGTACACCAATAGATTTTGCATATAACATTCATGAACAAATAGGACATCATATGACAGGAGCTAAGATAAATAGTAAAATGATGCCAATTATTACACATCTTCATAATGGAGATATTGTAGAAATTATCACATCAGAACAAGCAAAAGGACCAAGTAGAGATTGGTTAAAATTTGTTAAAAGTTCAAGTGCAAAAAATAAAATCCAAGGTTGGTTTAAGAAAAATCAAAGAGAAGAAAATATAGTAAAAGGTAAAGATTTAGTAGAAAAAGAAATAAAAAGATTAGGTATTAGTTACTCAGAAATCTTTAAAACAGACTTTATAAATGCTGCACTAAATAGATATAAATTTAATACTATAGATGATATGTACTCAAGCGTAGGATTTGGAGCAATATCAGCTGGTAAAGTAATTGCAAGAATGCTAGAAGAATATAGAAAAGATCATGATGCAGATAATTTAGAAGAAAAATTACAAGAGTTATCTAAAGAAAGAGTAGAAAGGATAAAGCCTTCAAATGTAGGAATTGTGGTAGAAGGCATTGATAATTGTTTAGTAAGACTTTCAAAATGCTGTAATCCTGTTCCAGGTGATGAAATAGTTGGATTTATTACAAGAGGAAGAGGTGTATCTGTACATCGCAAAGATTGTGTTAATATGAATGATTTAATTAGCCAAGATGGAAGAATGATAGATGTTTACTGGTATAATGAGAAGAAGGCCTCTTATAGTGTAGATATAGAAATATATGCAAATGATAGAAATGGACTATTAGCAGACATAATAAAAGAAATTGGCAATAACAAATGTAAGTTAATTGGAATAAATTCTAGGGCTAATAAAGAAAGAATTGCTATAACAGAATTAACAGTAGAGGTAGAAAATTTAGAAGAACTAAACAAGATTTTAAAAGCTTTAAGAAAAATAGATAGTATTTATGAAGTTAATAGAAAGAAATAAAAGAAGGAATGTTTAAAATGATACTAAAGAGAATTAAAGTAACAGCAATGTTAAATGAAGCTACAAATTGTTATATAGTACAAGATGAAAATTCAAAAGAAACAATAGTTATAGATCCTGGTGCAGAAGCGGACAAGATTATAGAAATGTTAGATGTTTTAGATGCTAATTTAAAATATATTTATTTAACACATTGTCATGGTGATCACATAGGAGCTGTAAATTATTTAAAGGATAAAAAAGGTGGTAAGATACTAATTCATAGATATGATGCAGAAGGGCTATATAGAGATGATATTAGTTTATGTTCATATATAGGAATGGAACCACCCAAAGAATTAGAGGCAGATTCTAGAGTTGATGATGGAGATTTAATACATGTCCGGAAAGCTAGAATTTAGAGTTATTCATACACCAGGACATACAAATGGAGGAAGTTCATTATATTGTGAAAAGGAAAAATTGGTTTTTTCAGGTGATACAATATTTAGAGGTACTTGGGGAAGAACTGATTTGCCAACAGGTTGTTTCGATGATATTATAAGTTCTATTATGAATAAGATTCTTATTTTACCAGATGAAACAATTATTTATCCAGGACATGGAAAGTCTACGAAAATAAAGGAAGAAAAACCAATTTATTATGATTTACAAGAAAGACGAGATATGTAATATTATTATGAACGAGTGCCAATAGGGACGGGGCATTTTGGCACTTTTTATAAAATAACAAAATTAATACAATATTTAAAGAATGTGCCAAAATGCCCCGTCCCTATTGGCACTCGCCAAAAAAAAAAGGGGAGATAGTATGATACAAAAACCAAAAGGAACTAAAGATATATTGCCAAGCGAAATATATAAATGGCAGTATATCGAATCTAAAGTAAAAAATATATTTGAAAATTATGGATTTAAAGAAATTAGAGTACCTGTATTTGAAAATACAGAATTGTTTCAAAGAGGTGTTGGTGATACTACAGATGTTGTGCAAAAAGAAATGTATACATTTGATGATAAAGGCGGAAGAAGTATTACTTTAAGACCAGAAGGTACAGCAGGAGTAGTTAGATCTTATATAGAAAATGGAATGGCAAGCCTTCCATCACCTGTAAAGCTTTGGTATAACATGGCTATGTATAGATATGAAAATGTTCAAAAAGGAAGACTTAGAGAGTTTCACCAAATAGGTGCCGAAATGTTTTCTACATCATCATATTTAGCTGATGTAGAAATTATAACAATGGCGAGTAAAATATTTAAAGTATTAAATATACCAAACGTAAAATTAACAATTAATAGTATTGGATGTCCTACATGTAGAAAAAAATATCAAGAGGCATTAAAAGAATTTATAAGACCAAACTTAGATATGTATTGTGATACATGTAAAACAAGATTTGAAAAAAATCCAATGAGAATTTTAGATTGTAAAGAAAGAAAATGCAAAGAATTAAATTTAGGTGCACCAGTTATATTAGATTATTTATGTGAAGAATGTAAAGAACATTTTGAAAATGTAAAAAATAGTCTTAATTCATTAGGCATAGAATATGTAGTAGACCCTGGGATTGTAAGAGGATTAGACTATTATACAAAAACTGTGTTTGAATTTATTTCTGATGAAGAAGGATATACAGTCCTAGCTGGAGGAAGATATGATGGATTAGTAAAAGAGTTAGAGGGAATAGATACTCCTGCTATTGGATTTGCAATGGGTGTAGAAAGATTAGTAGAAGTTTATGAAAAATACAATAAAGATAATATGGTTCAAGATAAAAATATGTCTTTATATATTGCATACATTGGTGATGAAGCAAATATATTTGCAACTAAATTAGTGGAAAACTTAAGAGAAGCAGATATATTTGTAGAAAAAGATATAACAGGAAAAAGTTTGAAAGCACAACTTAAATATGCAGATAAGAAAAATAGTAAATATATAATAATTATTGGTGATGACGAATTAAAAAATGGAGAAGCAAAAATAAAAGAAATGATTTCTGGAAAAGAAGAAAATATAAAATTAGAAGTAGATGAGATAAAAAAATATTTAAATAAATAACTAAAATTATCATATTCTCTTATGTACAAGCATATATTTATATATAAGAGCTTATAGACAAAGGAGAAAAATATGGTAAATGTAACAGTTATAAATAGAAAAGATGTGGTAAAATATCTAGTAAGAATTGGAATAGCTATTATTATGGTTAGTATTCTTGCTAGATATTTTTCTGGACTTAAGGAAAAAAATATTTCTAATATGGCAAAAATAGAAGAAGAAAGCAAAAAGGCTTTTATTTCTTGTTTAGATGATACTATTCCTACAATACAAGAAGTAAATAAAAATGAAATTGGAGATTTAGATAATGATAATTATGTAGAACCATTGAAATTAGCTTTGACCAAAGAATTAGGAGTGCTAAATTCTATAGAAAAAAAATATGTTAGTGAAGAACTTATAGAACTAAGTAATGAATCAAGTATATCAAGTGAAGATTTAGAAGAGCAAGATAGAGCAAAAAAAGTACCGATAGGCGTAGAAACAGAAGTGTTGCCAAGCAATGTGCCAACTAAATATACTAATACTCATAATAGTGTGCAGATAAAAAATGAAAGTAAATACTCATTAACAGAAGAAATGTTAGACACAAATGGTGTAACTGTTAATAATAAAAATATATTAATTTTCCATACACACACATGTGAAAGTTATACTCCTACTGAAACAAGCAAATATAATCAAACAGGTAATTTTAGAACAACAGATTTAAACTTTTCAGTTGCACGAGTTGGAACTGAATTAGAAAAAAAACTAAAATCTTATGGATACAATGTAATTCATAATACAACATATCATGATTATCCATCATATAATGGTTCATATGGTAATTCATTGGTAACAGTACAAAATTTATTAAAAACAAATAAAGATTTTGATGTTGTAATTGATATACATAGAGATGCTATTGCAGATAGCTCATATGCTCCAACAGTAAAAATTGGTGATGAATATGCTGCACAATTAATGTTTGTAATTGGAAGTAGCGGATCTGGATTAGAACATGATAATTGGGTGCAAAATTTAAAATTTGCAATAAAAGTTCAAGAAAAAGCAAATGAGATGTATCCAGGACTTTTTAAACCAATAATTGTAAGGAATTCAAGATACAATCAAAATGTATCTAAAGCAGCATGTATTATTGAAGTTGGAGCAACTGGTAATACATTAGAACAATCGAATAATAGTATGAAGTATTTAGCAAAGGTGCTTAGTGAAGTTATGAAATAGTCATATAATAATTGGTGGTTTGAAATTATTTTTGTTAAACATTATGTCTCTAACAATATTTATATATATGAAATTTTGATTATTTATACAATGTTAAAGTATTATCCAGAAATATGAAGTAATAAAATTTAATTTATTTTATATTTTTATTGCATAGAAATCATATTTAATATAAAATTAAAAACAATAAGATGTAACTTTAATATGAACTAGAATAATAAGTGAAAATTTAAGTTTTTTGTTTTAGTATGTTTAGTTTTAAATAGTTTGTTTTAAGTTACATATATACAAAAGAAAGGTGTGAGTTTAAATGTCTAATATAAAGCTAGATTTTAAAAATAGTAGTGTGAGTGAAAAATCTATTATGCTATACAAATATAGGGTAGAGGAAATACATAATAGATTGCAAGAAGATGCAAATAAAGAAGATGCATTTTTAGGGTGGTTAGACTTACCAAAAAATTATGATAAGAAAGAATTCGAAAAAATAAAAAAGTGTGCTAAAAAAATACAAGAATCATCAGATATATTATTAGTAATAGGTATAGGTGGGTCATATTTAGGAGCAAGAGCTGTTATAGAATCTTTAACAAATACTTTTTATAATATGTTAGATAAAGAACAAAGAAATACTCCTCAAATATTGTATGTAGGAAATAACTTAAGTCCAAATTATTTAAATGATTTAATTGATGTAATAGGAGATAAAGATATATCTATTAATGTTATATCAAAATCTGGAACAACAACAGAACCAGCAATTGCTTTTAGATTTTTTAGAGAATTTTTAGAAAGTAAATATGGAATAAAAGAGGCAAGAAAAAGAATTTTTGTTACAACAGATAAATCTAAAGGTGCTTTAAAACAGCTTGCGACAGAAGAAAAATACGCAAGTTTTGTTATTCCAGATAATGTAGGAGGAAGATATTCTGTATTAACAGCAGTACGGATTATTACCAATTGCAGTAGCTGGAATAGATATTGATAAATTAATGCAAGGTGCTAAATTTGCATGTGAAAAATATTCAGATCCTAATATAAAATATAATGAATGTTATAAATATGCTGTATTAAGGAATTGTTTATATAATACTAATAAAGATATTGAAATATTAGTTACATATGAACCTAAAATGCATTATATGATAGAATGGTGGAAACAACTTTTTGGTGAAAGTGAAGGAAAAGAAAGTAAAGGAATCTTCCCTACAGGAGCTGAATTTACAACAGATTTACACTCTTTAGGACAATATATACAAGAGGGTAGAAGAAGTTTATTTGAAACAGTTATTAATATTGAGCATAGTCAAAGTGATATAAAAATAAATTCTGATGAAGATGATTTAGATGGACTTAATTATATAGCAGGAAAAAAATTGTCTTTTGTAAATAAAAAAGCTATGCAAGGAACTATAAAAGCACATGTTGATGGAGGAGTTCCAAATATATTAATTAATATAGATGAATTAAATGCAGAAACTATAGGTGGGTTAATATATTTCTTTGAAAAGGCTTGTGCTGTTTCTGGAATGCTTTTAGGAATAAATCCTTTTAATCAACCTGGTGTAGAAAAGTATAAAACAAATATGTTTAAATTATTAGACAAACCAGGATATGGAAATGATAGTAAGAAAAAATAGTCTATAATAGATAAGATTACGAAATGGGATGAAGATTTCGTAATCTTATTTTACATAATGCTGGAAATGTGTTACAATAATGTTATAATATTGTAACAAAATGATTAAACAGAAAAGGAGAATTCATATGAAAAAATGTTCAATAGCACTATCCGGAGGTGGAGCAAAAGTGATTCAGTTCACAGAGCTTATTCGGGTTTTAGAAGAAATGGAAATTGAAGTTACAGCGGTTTCCGGAATTAGCTCTGGTTCTTTTATAGCGATACTCATTGCAGCAGGGTATAATGGAGAAGAAGCTTCATATTTGCTCAAAAAGCATTATAAGAGCTTTAATGAGCTTCATTTTCATCCAAGATGGAAGAACTCATATGGTATATTCTCTAATGACCATATTAGAGATGTGATTAATACAGTATGTATGCAAAAGAAAATCTTTACAATGTCAGATTTCAAATTACCAATTCAATTGGTTGCATATGATGTATATGCTAATAGGAAAGTGTATTTCACCAATGAACCAATTGAGGGGGAATACTGTATCACCTTGTGTACTCCAGGAGATGCTGTTGCAGCAACTTCTGCACTTCCAATCATTTATAATGGTAAAACTATTATTGATGATGAAGGAAATAAAATATTATGCTCTGATGGCGGTGCTCGTGGTAACTATGCTGTAGAGTCTTTAAAAAGATATAACTCTGAGATTGTTGCGTGTGGTTACGATGTACCCGAACCTGAAGTAAAAGGTTTTGTTTCCATTGGAAGAACAATGTTTATGGGATGTCGGTGGATTTTATCAGAACAGGAAAGGTTGAAAGCTGATTATTCTCTTCTGATAAAAAATCCAAATGCAAAGGTACTCGATCGAGGTGGAAAACATTTAGATGAATATGTGAGTACAGGAAAAGAGCAGATAGAAACATTCTTTTCTAAAATTTTATAATTTTCATTTTACCGATTAGGATAATATCCTGATCGGTTTTTCTAATCATATTAGAATAGTATTAATATTGCAAATAGAATAAATTTAAAAGATTAGATTAAAACTTAATGTTGATATAATAGTCTATTTTCCTTGACTCCAGATAACTTCTTATTATAAAATAATTGTACTTTTAAAGATAAGACGGTATCAATAAAATAAGCAGACTTTAGATGTTTAAATAGAAAAATGTTGTAAATAGGATAACTTTTGTTCTTATTTTTAAATCAAACCAATATGAAAGGATAATGTATGGAAAAGTATAGAATTTTATCAATAAATCCAGGGTCTGGTTCAACTAAAATTGCATTATATGATAATGAAGAAATGGTTTTTCAGGAGAGTATATATCATGATGAAAATGATTTGAAAAAGTTTACAGAAATTTCTGATGAACTTCCATATAGAACAGAAAAGGTATTAGAAACATTAAAAAAACATAAAATTTCATTAGATTCAATAACTGCTTTTTCTGGTAGAGCAGGAGGACTTGTTTCTATAAAAGGTGGAGTATATAAAGTAAATGATAAAATGTTAGAACATGCGAAGATGGGATATACAATGAAACATCAATCTAATTTAGGTGTTCAAATTGCATATAATCTAGCTAAAGTAAATGGAAAACAAGCATATACAGTAAATCCAGTGACTGTTGATGAATTGCAAGATGTATCAAGAATTACTGGAATAAAAGGAGTTCATCGTAGCACAATTTTTCATGCATTAAATCAAAAAGAAGTAGCATATCAATATGCTAAAAGTATAGGGAAAAGATATGATGAACTAAATTTAATTGTTGTACATTTAGGAAGCGGAATTACTATAGGAGCTCATAAATTAGGAAAAGTAGTAGATGTAAATAATGCATTAAATGGAGAAGGTCCATTTACAACAAGTAGAACAGGAAGTATAAATACATTAACTTTAATGAATATGTGTTTTTCTGGTAAATATACTAAAAATGATATATACGACATAGTTACTAAAAAAGGAGGATTAACATCTTTACTTGGAACTAATGATATTAAAAAAATAGTAAAACGTATAGAAGATGGAGATGAGGAAGCAAAACTTGTTTTAGATGCCATGATTTATCAGATTGCAAAACAAATTGGTTCATATAGTGTTAATTTTAGAGGCAATATAGATGCAATTATATTAACAGGAGCAATTGCAAATAGTGAATATTTTACATCAATTTTGAAAGAATATATAGAATTTTTAGGTAAGGTTATAATTATTCCAGGTGAAAAAGAGATGGAAGCACTTTCAAATGGAGTTTTAAGAACTATAAGAGGGGAAGAAGAAGTACTAGAATATACAGGTGAGCCAATTAGTATGTATACTAATGTTTTAAATGATGAATAATAGATAGTTTGATAGTACAAGTATTTAGAAATAATAAATACAATACAAACAAAAGCAATAGACAGAAATTGATGAAAAAATATAAGAAATAATTAATAATAAAAGGTAAGTAATTTATTATATACTATAAAATAATTATTGATATGTTAAAATATAAGAGGTAGTAGAGATGAAAGAGTTTATATCTTTGCTCATAAGTTTTATTTTTATGAGCATTGCAGACAGCATAGATTCTGCATTTAATAATGCATTAAGTATAGATGCAATAGTAGTTTGTGGTAGTTTATTTTCTATTGATTTAATATTGAAATCAATTAGTGATATTGGTATTTTTACTTATAGAACTGATAGAAAAAATGAAAGTGCATATTTAATTATAAATGTAATAATTGGACTTTTTTTGGGAATAATAATATTTTTTACAAGAAATATTATTATTAATTTATTTGATTTAACTAATGTTCAAAAACAGCTATTATCTGGTGTCTTAGCACTTTATATTGGGTATTTAACAATAGGAAGACTTTCTAATGCAATATTTGAAATGGTAAGATTAAAAAATAATTTGAAACTATATAGAAAGAGCTTGATATTGTATTATGCATCATTAATTTCTCTAGACTTTATTGCATTTATTTGTACTAAAAATTTATTAGTATTATTTACTGCAACTATTGTATCATGGTTAATATCAATTGTTTATATGCTTTACAACTTAAAGCTGAAATTTATTTGGCCTAATAAAGCAATATTAAGGAATGTTACTAAAATAGGTGTTCCGACATGTTTAGAAAGAATTTTATCTAGAACGTTTATTCTGATTTATGGTTTACTTGCAAGTAAAATGGGAACAGAAAAATATTCTATACACACTATTTGTTATTCAACTATTTTAAAATTAGAGATTGTTGCCAGTGCTTTCCAAGCTACTTTAATGATAAAACTTCCACAATATAAATCATTAGATGAACAATATAAAAATTGCGTTATGATGAAAAATAAATGTTTTGGGATAATTATAATACTTGATTATATATTAGGAGCATTAATATTAATAATATCACATGGTAGTTTGCCTATTACCCAATGTTTTCCATATATAATTTTTTATTCTTTAGGAATGTTTGGATTGTATTTATATGTTACATATCAAACTCTTTTAATTATTCAAGGAAAACCTAAAATTATGTTGGTAGGATCATTTATGGGGGCTTTTGTACGAGTTATATTATGTTTAATGTTTAATAATAGTGATATTAATTTGTTTATTTTTGGAATTTCAAATTTTGTTGATTTTTATATTAGAAGTGTTATTTATAGAATTGGATTATCAAGAGTGTATAAAAGAATATAATTTATAAAAAGATATTGGTTAAGATATGAAATTTTTCAATTTATTATGTACTAACACAAAAAGAAATACTAATCTATATTTCTTCTGTACATGTTAAAAATATAATAAGGAGCAATGATATGAACAAAAAATTTAAAGATTTTTTATTATCTTTATATAAACCTGTAAGATGTTTAACAATTATAATGATAGGAAGTATGGCTATATCTCAAATACTAGATCTTGTTAAACAATATATAATAAAAGGAATAATTGATTTACCAAGTATAGAAAACTTTCAAATTACTGATTTATACAAAGCAATTAGTATCTTATTAATTATTATTGTATTGGAGTTAATATTTTATTATATATCTAATATTATTAGAACTATATATATGGTGAAAAAGCAGACTCCTTATATTTCTGAAAAACTATTCAGTAATTTAGATAAAAAATCATACCCATTTTTTGTAGATAATTATAGCGGAAAAATATCTACATCAATTAATGAAATAAATAACGAAGTTATTAATTTAAATACACAAATCACTTCAAAATTTATAGCTATATTAACATCTATGATAAGTAGTTTGATTCTTTTATATACAATAAATTTTAACATTTTTATTACTGCAACTATATTATTTACTAGCATAATAGTAACAAGATTAGTTTACTTTTCAAAAAGTTACTTACCATTAGTTAAAAAGGCACAAGAATATAATAGAGATTATAATGGAGTGTTAAACGATGCAGTATTAAACTTTACATCATTAAAAATATATAATGCAGTAGAAAATTTTTCAAAAACATTAAAACTAAAAAAAGAAGAAGCAAATTTTTATAAAAATAAAGCTTCTACTAGAGAGTTTTCGTATGGGGCTATAGCAAATGTAGTTTATATAATAGTTTTAGTAATATTAATGATTTATTCAATTAGTTTATTCGAAAATAATAGAATGTCATTAGGAAACTTTATATTTTTCATAAATGCAATGATATCATTAAAAAGCCAGTCAACAAGTTTTACATGGTCGTATATACATATTGGAGAAATTTTTGTAAAGATGAAAAACTGTTATGAATTATTATATATAAACAATAATGTAGAAGATAATAACAAAAAAGATCTGGTAGTAGAAACAGGAAAAGTAGAATTTAGAAATATGTCATTTAAATATAATAAGAACTATGTTTTTGAAAATTTTAATTTAGTTGTTAATGATAAACAAAAGATAGGTATTATAGGCGTTAGTGGAAGCGGAAAAACTACGTTAGTAAATCTGCTTTTTAGATTTTATTCACCACAAAAAGGAAATGTTTTAATAAGTGATAAAGACATTTCAGACTATAATACTAAATCTTTATATAATAATTTAACATATGTACCACAAGAGACCATATTACTTCATTCTAGTATATATGAAAATATAAAAATAGCTAAGCCAAATGCAAGTAATGATGAAATAATTAATGCAGCAAAAAAAGCAGAACTTCATGAATTTATTGAAAGTCTAGATGATAAATATAATACAATAGTTGGAGAAAGAGGAATAAAACTTTCGGGCGGGCAGCGTCAAAGAATAGCATTAGCAAGAATTTTTTTAAGAGATTCAAAAATTGTTATATTTGATGAAGCGACAAGTAGTTTAGATAATAATACAGAATTTAAAATTCAAAAAAACATACATAGATATTTTAAAGAACAGACAATTATTTGTATAGCTCACCGTTTATCTACATTAAAAGATATGGACAATATTTTAGTTGTTGAAAATGGACAAATAGTTGATTTTGGCACACCAAAAGATATTATACCTAAATATGATAATAAGGAATTTTTAATACAAAATTATTAAGGTATTTTTCGAATTGATAAGTTAGGAACTATGAGAAAATTTTATTAATGTATCTAATTTGAAAACATTATATATTAAATTATTGTAGTAGAAGTTAATTATTTTTTAGAAAGGGTGATTTTATGAAATTATTACTAGCATCACAAGGATTTTTGACAGATGAAATAGCACAAGAAGTAGAAAGGGTTGTAGGAAAGAGCTTAAAAGAAATTAATATTGGAATAATAAACGAATCTTATTTTGAATTAGATAGAGAAAAGGATAAAAGATGGGTAATAAATGAATTATCTTGTTTAGAGAAATATATTGGAGGAAGAATAGATTTTATTGATTTAAAGAGATTCTCAAAAAATGAAATAAGAGATAGAATTAGTCAAGCTGATTTAATTTATTTTGTTGGTGGTAAACAAAATATTGTAACAAGAATAATTAGAGAATATAACTTAAAAGATATTATTGATGAAATGCTAGATACTAAAGTAGTAATGGGAACATCTGCTGGTGCAATAATGTGGGGAAAACAAATTGAATCTAAAGAATATTTTAAAGAACGTTATAATAAATCTGTAGATGATATTAAAGATAAAGATTATGGAATAGTAAATTTTAATATTATTCCACATTATATGAGAAAAGGTAGAGAACAATGGAATGAAGATTTTCTAAAAAGAACATTAAAAGATGAAAAGTTTCCTATATATGCAATAAATGATAATCAGATGATTTCTTATGTCGATGGAGAAATTAATTTTATTGGTGGTACTCCAAGTATGTTTGGAAGTTTCTAGAGCTAGTGTAGACTTTTCTATATAATAAAAAGTTGGTGTAAGCTTATTTTTACACCAACTTTTGATATTTTATTTTTATAGTTGTTTTGAAATAGATAGTTTTTTATCTACCATCGTATTCTTTTTCTTGGATTTTTTCCATTTGCAAAAATCTTAGCATATATTGAACTGCTATTAATCTATCAGTTCGGTCATGGAATCCATGTGATGCTCCTTTAATAGTTGCAAAATAAGATTTTTTGCATTGTTCAGCAATAGTTTTATTAACTTCATATGGTGTTGTTTGATCTTCTGTTCCATGCAGAAATAATATTGGAAGATTAATCTTTTTTATTTTTTCTGCTGGTTTTAAATCTCTTGTTTCTTTAAAGAATGTTTTACTGAGTGTCATTATTTTTCCAGTTGTTTTACTTTGAATATTTACACTACCTTCTGTTAAGGCTTTTTTATAATTTTGGATTCCCAATGAACCTTTTGGGTTTCCATAATTATTATCAATAGAACCAGAATATACAATAAGTTTTTTTACTTGTGGAAAATATGCATAATTAATTAAACTTAAAATACT
Source organism: uncultured bacterium (assembly GCA_905215935.1). Lineage (GTDB taxonomy): Bacteria > Bacillota > Clostridia > TANB77 > CAG-508 > CAG-492. The sequence goes on along the minus strand of CAJMRY010000003.1, from coordinate 211,867 downwards.
AGCTCCAAAACTTGCACCTATTATTCCGAGTCCGAGAATATCCCTCATTTTGCACTAAATATAAAGTTGCTTCTAAGTCTTTTTTTAGTCCATCCATTGTCATTTCGATATCTTTTCCTTCGCTTTTTCCATGAGCTCTAAAATCAAACCTAAAAGAATCATAACCATTATCTAGTAGTATCTTTGATAATTCAGTAAAATCACCATATTCTTCTCTATCTGTTTTAAGTCCATGACACATAATTATACATTTTTTATTTTTATTATTCATAAGTGTTCCACTTAATCTTGTTCCATCTATACTTTTATAATTAATTATCTTTTCAGTTTCTTGCATAATTTCCTCTTTTCTATTAATATCACTTTATTAATTATGCTTCTTTTTTTACTATTAAAATATTACTTAATTAATTTTATTATAGCATAATTTTTGCATTTTTTATTAAAATCCAATAGAAGTATGTAAAATTTTATTATTTTATAGTATAATTAGTTTAAATTTTGTATAAGAGGTATAATATGTTACTGTTAAATATATATTTTTCAAAGGATTAAATGCCAGAGAAATATATATTATAAAAGCTAAGGAGAATGTTAAATGAAAACTGAAAGTCAATTTTTAAGAGATGTAGTAAAAAAAGCAAACAATTTATCAACACAAAAATTTGACACTATTAATAAAGGTGGAGAAAACGATTTAGTTACTAACTTAGATTTAGAGATAGAAAGATTTCTAATAGATGAAATAAAAAAACAATATCCAAATTTTGATATTGTTAGTGAAGAATTTAATACTAATAATAAAATCACTGAAAATTGTTTTGTTATAGATCCCATAGATGGAACAATTAATTTTGCAAATAACATACCACTTTGGGGAATCCAAGTTGCTTGTATTAAAAATGGTAAAACAATTGCTAGTGTTATAAGTTTACCACGCATTAACGAATTTTATTATGCAGATGAAACAGGAGCCTATTTAAATGATAATAAAATTTCAGTTAATGAAGTTCCAATAAAAAAAGCCTTATATGCGATAGATGGAAATAATAATTTACCAAGTATGCAAAGAATGAGAAAATATTCATCGAATAGAAGAAACTTTGGTGGCGTTTGTGTATCTATGTCATTTGTAGCAAGTGGAAGAATTCATGGAGCTGTATTCAGGAGTAACAAACCATGGGATTATGAGCCAGGCCTATTTATTTGTAAAATGGCAGGTGCATCAGTAAAAAGTATTGATGGATTTCATGCTGCGGCGATGAATCAAGAGTTTTTAAATATTTTAGAATTAGAAACAGCAAAAAAACAAAATGTTTCAAATATATTTGTATTGCACTCACTTAATGGAGACACATTAAAAATGTGGGGACAAGATATAAAAGAAAAATTTGGGGAAAAAGAAATTGATGTTATAATGCCTGAATTCCCTATTAGATCAGAATCACGATATGAAAAATTTAAAGAGATATTAGAATTTTATATTAATAATGGTAAACTTAACAATAATTCAATTGTTGTTGCTCACTCAATAGGTAATGCCTACTTTATTAGATTCTGTAAAGAATTTAATTATGTACCTAAAGCATATATTGCAGTTGCTCCAGGAGCAATTTATGAGTACCCATCTACTAGAAATGATTATATTGTAGAAGTTAAGAAACAATCATATCTTAAGAAAGATTCATTAGATTATATGAAAGGTATTTTAAGTAAAAAATATTGTTTGTATTCTGATGAAGATGATAATAATATAGAAAAATTTACTAGATTTTTAGATGATACAAATGCAGAAGGAATGTATTTAAAATATTATAATCATTTTGATGGTTATCACAGAATATATAAAATACCTGAATTAGTAGAATTAATAAATAAATTCTTGTAAGATTCAATTAAATAAAAGTTACATATTAGAAAACATGATGGAGTAGGTATTTAGTACTGGATAGGACATAATAATAATTCATTTTTCCTTACATAGTTTTAGTTATAAATTTTAAAGGACTGCAATTTTGCAGTCCAATTTTCATACATAAATTAGTTCTTTTAATGTTTCCTAATTTAATTTCTAAAATAAGCATCTCATATTTTCTCGCTAAAATGGGAAAAGTGAGGCTAAATTTTAAATTTCAATATCCAAAAAGTCTTTCTTCCTAAAAAGAGAACTAAAGTCTTTTATATAAAATAACACCTTACAGACTATAAAATGTTTGTAAGGTGTTTTCAAATGGAGCGAACGTCGTAGTTATCTACAACTTTTTCTCATTTAACGATTGATATAAATATCAATCAATTTATTAAAGTATATCATATTTGGGATAATTTTCAATTTAAAATTATTCAATGTTATTATTTAATTTTTTTATTTTATAATACAAATCAATATAAGAAAAAACTCTAACTAAATTCTTTCCATCTAATGAATTATTAAATGGTGTATTCATTAAAAATGAATGTACTCCTCCTTGCTCTAATTCTAAACAAGTTTCTATCTTATCATCTATAAATATATCTACGTGATTTTTTTTACATTCTAACAATTTATCCTCACATTCTGTAATAATTTTGTTATACTTTATTTCATTTTTATCTAAAAGTCTTTTACTTATAGAATATGAATCTGAAATTCTATCGCTTTTGTTATTTCTTGCAGTTATAAATATTATTTCATTTCCTTCTTCAATTAATTTATTAATTATTTCCTTTGCAAAAGGTTTTATTGGTGCATTTTCTAACACAGTTGCATGGTACATATCTTTAAAAGCATTATTTTCTTCAGTAGTCCATCCCATACCATCTTTTACTTTTTCACCATTAATTATAGAATATACCTTTTCTTTATTAATAGATCCATTTCCTTTTAAAACCTCATAATCATATTTTTGGGCATATGCTAATAATAATTCTGATGTATTTGTCAATGTATCATCTATATCTATCCCAATTATCATTTTTTCTCACATCTCCATTTCTATTATTTATATGAATTATATAGTATTAAAAAGGCTATTTCAAGAAGAATTAGTAAAAAATTATTAAAGTTCATTGGACTTAGGAGCTAATTTATTTTTTTAACATCTTCTTGTTTTCTTTTTCAAGTTGTTTTAAACTCTTCTTAGGTGTTGGTAAATCTTCTGGCATAGTTCCACCAAGTTCTTTTATTGTTTTTCGTATTTTTGAGCCTACTTTATAATGAGCATTATTAGCATCTTTTTCAGTTTGTATATTATCTCTTTTGAGTTTTTGCTCGGTTTGTGAAATTCTAAATAAGTTAGCAATAAGTTCATCACTTCCCATATTATCTAAAATATCTTCTCTATATCTTAAACCTTTTCTTTTATCAATATCATCAGCAGTTTCTCCATTATATAATCCTTTATAACCTGAATTATGGAATTTATCAAAATTTTTAACACCTGCTTTTTTAGCAGTTTGATTAAGAGAATAATTACCTTTTTTAGTTAAATTTCTTTGATAAAATCTTTTTTCATCTTCAGTTAATGAACTATATTCTTTTTCTGTTATTTCTTGTTTTCTCGTTTGCACAGCAAAATAAGTTTGTGCTAATGCAATCACTTTTTTCTACTATCTCCATTTTGAGCTATTAAATAACAAGCATAACGAGTTAATTTATAATCTTTTTGTTTTCTTTCTGCTCCTGAACCTATTTGTACCATTTTGTCGACGTCGACAAAATGGTCAAAAACAGTAATATCACTATTTTTGCAAGATTCTTTTGCTTTGTTTATTACATTTTCAAATTTTCGCCATTCTTTATAATTTAAAACTGATTGTAGTTCTCTTGCATACCAATATTCAATTCCATTTTCATCAACATGTTTAATATCTTCAAAAGTTTTGTTATTCTTATCTATTTCTTTCATTCATATCATCTCCGTTTTTATATATTCATTTTTATTATTATGAAACAATTGTTTGTAAAGGTCAATAATATTTTTAATTTTTACATATGTTTTTTTCCTTCTTTAGAGTTTGTTTTTGAGCATAGAACTTTGTCTTGACGGAAGTCCTAATCCCATATATGTTTTGATATTCTATCAAAACATGGGGCTCTTCGAGGAAAATATATAATTAATACACTCTGAAAAGTGCAAACAAAAAATCAACCAGATTTTATTTTTCTGATTGATTTTGTATCATCTGTTCAACAAAGTTCGAACAGAAACGTTGTTGGAGCGATTAAGCAACAGCTTACGAACCATAACGTTCTCTTTCTATATATATATTATATGAATTCAAATTAAAATTCAATGGGAGTATGGCAAATTTTAGTTATTTATTGTATAATTTTATTAATTAAATTACTTGGGAGATAAATGTATATGATTAAAAATAATTATTTAATTACAAAGCGTATATTTCAAATATTTTTATATTTGTTAGAAGTTATAGGTATTTCATATCTATTAACATTTATAACAAATATATTTTGGCAAACAGAGAATTTTATCGATTTTATAGAAAGAATGACAATTTTTTATACATTTTATCAAATAGTTATATTTGGAATTTTACAACAACTAAATGATATAAAAAAGGATGAATATTTAGCTCTACTTTCAATGTATAAATATGTTGAATTATACAATGCAGATAAAAGAGATTATATAAAAAAAGATATTATTAATTTACTGAATAAACAATTAGATAGTACTATGTTAAATGATAATGATATTAGAAAAGAATATTTAGAAATTAAAAAAGTTCTTGATAGTAATCAATCATTTGATGACACACTATTAAAGGTCAAAATCATCAAATATGAACATTGTTGTGAAGAAGCGGTATTAAACTGGAAATATTCTATTTTAACTAGAATATTTAAATAAAGGAGGTAAATATGAATTTTGATGAAGAAATAAACAGATATAAAACTAATAGTTTAAAATATGATTTTAAATTTGATAAAAACAAATCTGATGATGTATTTCCTATGTGGGTTGCAGATATGGATTTTAAATGTTGTGATGAAATATTAAATGACATGCATAAAAAAATAGATCATGGTATATTTGGCTATTCTAAAAATGATGAAAATTACTTTAATGCTATCAAAAAATGGTATCAATCCAATTTTAATATAGAATTAAAACAAGAATGGCTTATAACAACTCCTGGAGTGGTATTTGCTTTAGCAACATCAGTTAAAATACTTACTGAAGAAAATGATTATGTATTAATTAATAATCCTGTTTATTATCCTTTTACGGAAGTAGTTGAAGATAATAAAAGAAAGATTATAAGTAGTGATTTGATATTAAAAGATAAGCACTATGAAATTGATTTTGAAGATTTTGAAAATAAAATTAAACACTATAATATTAAACTATTTTTATTATGTTCTCCGCATAATCCAGTTGGTAGAGTTTGGAATAAAAATGAATTAAATAAAATAGTTGAAATATGTAAAAAATATAATGTATTTATTGTTAGTGATGAAATTCATAGTGACTTTGTATGGAATGAAAATCATACTTGTTTATTAAAATACGAGGATTATCAAAATAATGTAATACTATGTACTGCACCAACAAAAACATTTAATCTTGCTGGGTTACAAGTTTCCAATATATTTATTCCTAATACAGAAGTAAGACAAAAATTCCAATTAGAATTATGGAATACTGGATATAGTCTTATAAATATAATGGGATTAGTAGCTTGTCAATCTGCTTATGAAAAAGGTCAAGTTTGGCTTAATGAATTAAAAAAGTATTTAATTGATAATATTAACTATGTTGATAATTTTTTAAAGGAAAAATTGCCAAAGATTAAACTAATATATCCAGAGGGAACATATCTTTTATGGCTGGATTTTAATGAACTAAACATGTCTGATGAAAGAATCGAGGATTTAATGCTTAATGAAGCCAAACTATGGTTAGATAATGGAAAAATGTTTGGAGAAACAGGAAAAGGATTTCAGAGATTAAATATTGCTTTACCAAGAAAAAAATTAGAATGGGCTATGGAGCAATTAGAAAATACTTTTAACAAGTATTAAGGAGGAAAAATTTATATGAATATAAATGTTAATAAAGTAAAAATATTTGTAACAATACCATTAGAAAATGTAGAGGAAGTTAGAAATGCTGTATGTGAAGCTGGGGCAGGAATAATTGGAAATTATACTTATTGTACTTCATCAACAAAATCAATTGGTACTTTTATACCAAATAATAATGCTAATCCATATATTGGTGAGAAAAATAGTTTAGAATTTGTTGAAGAAGAAAAGTTAGAGTTTGTTTGTGATGTTGATAAAGTTAAAACGGTAATATCAAAATTAATAAAAGTTCATCCTTATGAAGAACCAGCAATAGATATTATTCCATTATTGGATGAAGCAAGTTTTAATTAAAGAGGAGAAAATTATGCTAGAAAATTATATAGAAGAATTAAAACCTTATGTTATAGAATTATTTAAAAAAGATTCTAGTGGTCATGATATAAGTCATTTAATAAGAACTATGAATACTGCTTTATATCTTCAAGAAAAAGAAGGTGGAGATAGAATTATTATAGGTGTAGCAGCATTTTTACACGATGTGCATAGAATAATGCAAAATGAAAGCGGTAGATTTGTTTCGCCTAAGGACTCAATAGGTAAAGTTAAAAAATTTTTATCTCATATTGATTTAACAGAAGAACAAATTAACAAGATATGCTATTCTATAGAACAGCACGAAGAATATAATTGGAATGGAAATAATGTAGATGATATAAATACCTTGATTTTACAAGATGCAGATAATTTAGATGCAATCGGTGCTATCGGTATAGGAAGAACTTTTTCTTATGGTGGTTCTCATAATGTTATTATGTATGATGACAAAACTCCATTAAATCAAAGTAATGATTATTCTGAATCAAATGACGATGATCTATCTACTATTCATCATTTTTATCACAAACTATTTAAGCTTGGAGATAATATGAATACTAAAACTGCTAAACAGCTAGCCAATAGAAGAACCAAATTTATGAAAACATTTGTTAAAGAATTTTTAGATGAATGGAATGCTAACTATTAATTAAAGGGTATGGGAATTTCCATAGTGGAATTTATGCGGGAGTATAAATTCAGTGCTTGCTAGACACAACTTTTACTCCCAAACTTAATAAAATATGAAAAGAGGATTAAATTATTTTGATAATTTGTTCCTCTTTTTTGATAATTATTTATACAAAAACATATTCATTTAGGATAATTTCTTCAGCTATATTTTTGTAATTATTCATTAATTTTGTCCATTCAATTGGATTTAATTCTTTACTTTTTTCAGACAGTCTTTCATCATTTTTTATATAGTTTTTCATTAGTGATTCATATAGTGCATCACAAGTTGTACCGACCGAAATAAGATGATGAGTTAATTTATTCTTCATCAAAAGTGACATATAAAATGCCTTCTTATTTTTAGCAATAAAGTGTAATCTTAGTATTCCATATTTGCCAATCTTTCCACAATTTTCATCCTTTTCTAAAGTTAAATTTGGTATTAAATAATCTCCTTGTCTAGTATATTTTATTTTCATAATTTTATCTTTCCTTTCTTAATTTTTATATATTTATTAGTTCTGTTTTGGGTATTAGAATTAAAGTATCAACTATATTATTACCTTCAACATAAGGACAGTTTATAATCCCATCTACATAGAAATGTTCTTTCATTAAATCAATATAGTTATTTAATTCTTCTTCAGAATACTCATTATTTTCCATTTTTTCTAATGACATAATGGTATAATCTTTTTCTAATTCTTTTAAATTATCTTTTGGTATTTGTTCTTTATAAGTTATACCAATATTATTACAGGTGAGTAATTCATTTAAATAATCAATATAATCTTTTGTACTTTTTGAGATAAATTCTTCAGTAAATTTGATATTTTTTATCTCAATATTGTAGTTATCATCTCTAGTTATTTTAATAGAAGATATTAATCTGTTTATTAATTCTCTCTGTGCTTTTCTATTTAAGCTATCAAATAGATAGGAAAAATTTAAATTGTTTTTAAATATAATATCTTCATTTGTTTGTTCACAATCTAACTTTTTAAGTAGTTCTACTGTATACTCTTTAAAGTCGTTATCTGGATCAAGAGTAGTTTTCTTTTTAGTTAGTTTATCAATTTCTTTTAAATTATACTTTTCTTTATGCTCTTTAATGTAGAATGGTTTATTACTGATTTCGTTAACTTTGTATTCAAGTATTGTAAGAGCAGTAGGATATGTAATTAGATATTCAGTTGGTTCAATAAACTGTAAATTAGTATGTAGAAGAACTTTAATTTTTCCTTTTTTAGTTTCATAAGCATAGTTTTTAATAAGTTCAAGTAGTTTAGGATTAGATTTAAGTTCTTCAATAGTTTTAAATTCAAGCATAAAAAATGTCCTCCTTCCTAGAAAGAGAACATTATCTTTTGGGCATTTTTTACCTAAAATTTTTGACCAATTAAAAAAGCTGAGACGAGAATACTTTTCAGGTATCTCACCCCAACTATTGACATTGAGCCGTTGTTTTCAAATGGAGCGGGTAGCGAGAATCGAACTCGCGCTATCAGGTCGGAAGCATGACATTCTACCACTAAATTATACCCGCATAATTATAATAGATAACAAATGTATAATTATAGTAAAAAAATCCACATTGCTTATAAATAAACAATGTGGTTAATTTTTGGAGCAGGTAGCGGGAATCGAACCCGCATAGCCAGCTTGGAAGGCTGGAATTCTACCATTGAACTACACCTGCATTTCTTTAAGAATAGATTTGCATAACCAATGTTTAATATTATATTGGAGCAGGTAGCGGGAATCGAACCCGCATAGCCAGCTTGGAAGGCTGGAATTCTACCATTGAACTACACCTGCATCTCTTCTTAAAAACAATATTTATTATAAACAAAGCATATGTAATTGTCAATACTTTTTTAATATTTTTTAGAAAAAAATTTTAGAGAGTATTAATTGACTTCTAAAAGGAAATATACTATCATTATATTCGAAAAATAAATAAATGACAATAAATGATAACTAAGAAACATTAGTTATCATTTTATCTTGAAAAAGTAACTACAATTAATAATTTAATCTAGTGTAAATGTAAAAATGGTTAAAGTTATGTAAAAGAATATAAATGTAATAAAGAATGTTAAAACAGAAAATAAATATACAATCAATGAAAATAAAATACTAACTTTCTAAAAAATTAATTTAAAGGAGAGATTAAACAAATGATATATGAATTTGAAATACCAGGGAAAATAATAGGAAAAGGAAGACCTAGATTAAATAGTTATACAGGCTCAGTTTATACACCAACAAGAACCAAAGACTATGAAACTTTAGTAATGCAATATTTCATGTTAAAATATCCAAGAATCAAGCCTTTAGAAGGTAGAGTATCAGTAGAAATTATAGCAAACTTTGAAATTCCAAAAAGTACAAAAAAACAAGATAGAGTTTTGATGCTAGAAAACAAAATAAATCCAACAAAAAAACCAGATATTGATAATATTGTAAAGATTATTTTAGATGCTATGAATGAAGTTGCTTTTAAAGACGATACACAAATTACAAAGTTAAGTGTAGAAAAGAAATATGCAGAAACAGAAAAAGTATATGTAAAGATGGAAGAGTATTAGAATTATATTATTGTAATTAGTATCATATTTTTTAGGTATAAAACAAAAGAAGGAGATTAATATGAACAAATTAATTATAATTACAGGTGTAAGTGGAACGGGAAAGACGACTTTTGCTAATATTTTATATGAAAAAATAGAAAATAGTACTTTATTATCATATGATAAATTAAGTGAAAGCATCTATGATATAGTAGGTTTTAAGAATAATAATGAAAAGAAAAAATTAAGAATATTAAATATAAAAATATATAAAGAATTAATAGAACAATGTATGCAAAGAAAAGATAAGGTAATTATTTTAGAGAAACCATTTAAAAAAGAATGGAAGAATTTTTTTTATGATTTAAGTAAGAAATATAAATATCAAGTATATACTATTAATATATTTGCCAAAGATTTTGAAACTATTTGGAATAGATTGTTAAAAAGAGAAATATCAAAAGAAGATAGGCATCCATCACATTATTTAAATTCTTATTGTCTTAAGAATCTAAAAGAATATACACCTTTTTTTGAATATAATTATGATACATTTAAAAAAGAATATGATGAATTAATTTCAAACAGCATAAATCTAGGAAAAGTTATAAAAGTGGAAGATATAGAGAATCTAAATGTACAAGAACTTATAGAAGAGTTAATGAACTAAATATAAATTCACATATTTAATTGATAATTTATATTTGAAATTATTATATAATTTGATGAAAAAAATACACCACATTTTGCTTTGAAATGCATTGTGGTGTATTTAATTAGTAAAAAAGATTTGCTTTCTATGATTATTATATATAGGTTAAATGATATATATTTTTTATTCATTATTCATTTTCTAAATGGCTTACAATACTATTTACTAATTCAAAGTCCATTCTATCTATAGCTTGTTTTGATACTCCAGCAGTATGTGGTGTAACAATAACATTATTTCTATATTTTGCAAATAAATCTTCATAACCATCTAAATCTATATCAAGACCTACATAAAAGTTAGGATTATTGTCTGCATACTCAATTAAGGCATTTGTATCTACAACATCACGTCTAGATGTATTAATAAAAGTTGCAGTAGGTTTCATTAATTCTATTTTATCTTTTGAGATAAGATTATTAGTTTCATCTGTTAAAGGAAGACTAATATTTATAATATCACTTTCTTTTAAGACATCATCTAATGATACAAATTTTACATTATATTTTAATAAGTCTTCGTGTTTACTAGGATTTTTTGTATAGCAATTAATCTCCATATTAAATGCAGTTGATATTTTTATTACTTCTCTTGTAATATTACCTGCACCTACTAATCCTAAAGTTTTTTCAGATATATCTTGAGGGGTATCATGAATAATTGATCTATTACCATTATGATTTAATACTAGATTATTTGATTCATATATTCTTTTATTAAGAGCAAGTATTAGTGAAAAAATGTGTTCTGCTACTGATAATGTATTTGCTGTTTTTATATTGAGTACTGTAACTAAGTCAGAATCTATAACTTCTTTATCAATATGATCTAATCCTATAGATGAGGTAGCAATTATTTTTGGTGTTTTTATATATTGTAACATATCTTTTGTTATAAAAGACTTTATACCAATTATTAAAATATCATATTCTGTTAATAAAGAAATTAATTCTTCACCATTTGCTCTATAAGCAGTATTATTTATTGTTAATTTAATATTATTATTTTTTAAAATATCAATAGCTTGTTTATTCATACCTGGAAATGTGCAATAAGCTTTTTTCATTAATAGTATCCTCCTTTAATTTTATAATCTACATTGTGTAAGTTCACAAAAATAAGTAAAATTAAATAAATATATCTTTGATAAATGTTACTGTTTTTTCAATAGCTTCTTTCAATGCTTTTTCAGAATTAATAAAGGAATGCTCGCCATTATTAATTAGCTCCAAATTTGAGTTTTTGCACATAGAAGAAACTTGTGCTGATAGTTCATATGGAACTAGTTTATCTTCTTTTCCATGTACAAATAAAATAGGGAGGTTAATTTTGGTTAAATTTTTATAAGGTATAATATTATTTACTTCTTTAAATAGTGGTAATCCTAGTTTGAATTTTTTACCAGTTCGTTTACTAACAGAAGTATAATAGCCATCTTTTTCAGCAACTTTTTGATTTTCTTTAGAAAACAAACTATTATCATTAATGACTTTATAATCTAGTGCGCCATACCAACAAATTAAACCTTTTACATTGCTATATTTTGTATAATCAAGTAAAGATATAATGCTAGCTCCAAAACTTGCTCCTAATAAAATAAATTCATCGAAACCTCTTTTACTTAACATATCAATAGTATATTCTAAATCTTCTATCTCCTTTGTAACAGTCATTTCATAATCATTTCCAGTACTTTCTCCATGACCTCTAAAATCAAATCTAAAAGAATTATAATTTAGATTTTGTAATTTTTCAGTTAAAACTATGAAACTATTTATTTCATTTTTATTTGCTCTAATTCCATGACACATAATGATAATTTTATTATTATCATTTACTTTAGACAATAATCCACACAATTTTACATTATCAGAACTATTATAATATAATTTTTCTTCCATTATAAAGATACCTCCTAAGATATTTAATAAATTAATTAAATGTTTATTGAGTAAAATTATACTATATTATATTAAGATTTACTATACTTAAATTGAAATAAATACAAATTGTCTAATTGCAAAAGTAAATTCTAGTTTTAGCTTAAAACTAGAATTTACTTTTAAACTTAGCTTTTTTTATGAAATTTAAGATACTTTCGTTGAAATATATATAAATGTATTATATAATTATATCTAAAATAATACAGTATAACAAATAGTTAGAATATTCAATAACTATGAATGAATTATATGAGGTGAAATATGAAAGAAGAATTAATTGATGTATTGGATGAGAATGGAATAAAAACAGGACAAGTATTAACTAGGAAAGAAGTGCATAAAAGAGGGCTATGGCATAGAATTATTGTAGTTGCTATAATAAATGAAAAAAATGAAATATTAATACAACAAAGAAGCAATGATAAGGATAAAAATCCTGGCATGTGGGATATTTCTGTTACAGGTCATTTGTCAGCAGGTCAAGATTCTTTAACAGCTGCTACTAGAGAAATAAGTGAAGAGGTAAGTGTTAGTTTAGGATATAGTGTTGAAGTAAAAGATTTTAGATTTATGTTTTCTTATAGAAAAGAAGAAAAAGTAAGTGAAAATCATTATGACAGACAATTTTATGATTTCTTTATTTTAAGACAGTCAGGACTTACATCTAATAATATTAGATTCCAAGAGAGCGAAGTTCAAGCAATAAGATTTGTTAATGTTAGTGAATTAAATAAAATGAGAGAAAAGAATTTGCTAGTAAAAAGAGATGAATGTTATGATGAATTATGTAGTTATTTATTTAGGATATAGATTAGTAATAGTAAGTTAAATTAATAGAAGATTAGTAACAATATAAGGAGTTTTCAAAGATTAAGATGAAGCAAAATATAAATTAAGTAAAAAGAAGCATAAAAATATATCCTATATTTGCATCATTTACAGGTGATTAAATATTTTTTGCACGAATATTTGGGGAATTTACCTTGATTTTAATGGAATATGAGTTGATTGTAATAGAATTTATATTATTAGTGTTGAGTATTATAGAGATATTTATTAATAAAAAATTATGTGATAAATTAGAAAACTATAATTTAGATAAACAATAGATGAAATTAGGTGTAAAAATGAATAACTATAAGATAGGGATTTTAAAGGATAAAAGAGACTTAGTAGTTAATATGACAGAAGATAATATTATTAATATAACTGGAATGATGGGATCTGGAAAATCAACATTAGGAAGAAAGATAAAAGAGGAAAATAATATTGAATTAATTAGTTTAGATTGGATATTTGGATATGGAAGAAATAATATGCCTCAAAAAATTAATCTTATCACTAAAAATTTAGAAAAGATATATCCTGAAACAAGGAATCAGATTATTTTTCGATACTTTAATAATAAGAAAAAAGATAAAGCTATTGAAATAAAATATTATGAGTATACAGAAAAATTTTATCAGTATCTGTGCGAAAATGTATCAATACCAATTATAATAGAAGGTAGACACATTTATGAATATATGAATAAAGAAAAAATAAAAGGAAAGATAATTATAAAAAGGACAAGTTTATTACATTCATATAAAAGAGCTTTTAAACGAGATGTTTTTAGGAGATGGGAGCAATACAAAAAAAGAGAGATAAAAATATGGGGAGTGATGGATAGATTTTGTCAAAGAGTGAAAATTCCTATTAGAGATTATATAAAAATAAATAGATATATAAAACAGATTATGACAATAGAAAAAAAGGAGAAAAATTATGGTAAATAATAAAAACAATATATTTATAGGAGGAGTTGCAAGGGCTGGTAAATCTACGATTTCAGAAAAAATATGTGCAAGTAGTATATACAATCATTTTCCAGTTGATTATATTGCAACATCATTTAAGAGGAATTTTCCGCAATGTGGAATTAATGACCAAGTAATAATAGATAATGGAAGTGTAAATTTGTCTTTATTTTTATCTACAATAATAGAAAAAATGAATAAGACAAATGAAAGATTTGTAATTGATTCTGCACATGTTATGCCAAAAGATATTATTCAATATCTTAACAAAGAGAAATGGGATATATTTTTTATAGGATATCCTAATATATTACCAGAAGTAAAATTTAATAATATAAGAAAAAATGATGGTAAACTATGTTGGACAAGGCATTTTAATGATCAGGACATGTTAGAACTTACCAAAGGACTTATAGAAAAAAGCAAGGAAATTGAAAAGCAATGCAAAAAATATAATATAAGATTTATCGATACAAGTATGAATTTTTCCGAAGTAATAGAACATGCAGTTTTAGAGATATTAAATAGAGGGTGAGACATATTGTATGAATAAAGAAAACGAATAAAAAGAGTAATTGTAATAAACCCAAACTTTCTAAAGATTCGCTTTATTATAACTACTCTTTTTATCAATCTAACTAGTTTTATAAAATGATTTCTTCAAAATCATCTGGAACTATAATATTTCCATTAAAATTATTTTTACCTTCTTCAGTATATAAAGCTTTTCTTTGATTTCCATGAGATTCTTCAGTATGATATAAAATTAAATTTTTAACATCTAAATTATTCATAACTTCGCAGGCAGTTTTTACAGTTGAATGATTTTTTTGATATGCATGAAATATATTTTCTTCTGAGTCTAAACAAAAAGCTTCATGCATAACATAATCTGCACCAATTACTCTAGGATATAAATTTTTATTTAAAGTTTCATCACCTAAAAATATTAATCTTTTTCCAGAAATAAGGCATTCAAATCCAAATTGTTTTGTTCCTCTAGCATGTATATCAAAGAATGTATAATCTATTCCATTAATATTGATTTGTTGTTCATCTTTCAAAATATGAAATTTTGATATACTTAAAAATCCGTCTATGAATTTTTGAGGAATTATTTGTTTAGCTACTACTTGTATAGCTTCGTAAACTACATCATTACAATAAATATTTATTGTAGTTGATATTTTACCATTAATAGAAGATGCACCTATTTTTTTTAACATCCATATAAAGCCTAAAATATGATCAGTATGACTATGAGAAATAAATATATGCTTAACATCTTTTAAATCTATATTTATATTCTTTAATCTTTTTATAATTTCAATACTGCCACCTGTATCAACTAAAAAGTTTCCATTATTATTATGAATAACAAAACAAGTATTATATAGGTCTAATGTTCCGCCCATTCCTGTACCTAACATTGTTATTTTTTCCATTTAAATCACCTCGTATCATTTTGTTAAATGGGATTATATCATAATAATTAAAAAAATACTACATATTGTTTTATTAAAAAATGAAAAATGAAAATATTTTTTATAATTAATGATTGACATGGTTCTTAATTCGGTATAAAATAAAAGCGGTGATGTAAAATGGAATATTTAACAGTTAAGCAAGTGGCTAAAATGTGGAATATAAGTGAAAGAAGAGTAATTAATTTGATTAAAAATAACCGAATTCCCGGAGCATTTAAAAATGGAATGTATTGGAATATACCTAAAGATACACACAAGCCATTAGATAAAAGAAGTTCATTTTCAAAATTAGAAAGTGATAAAAAAGTAATCGTTATTGCAGGTATTAATTCTGATATAGGAAAGGAATTAAGTAAAGTATTATTATCAGCTGGTTATAGAATTATTGGATTATATCAAAAAGGCAGTGAGATTGATAATATCTTAAAACATGAAGATATAGAACTAAAAGAAGTAGATTATTTTGATAGAAATAATTTATTAACAGTGACAAATAGTATAACAGAAGATATATTTGGTTTTGTATTTATGGAAATATATTTTAATTTAGAAGATATGTTTGACTTTGATTATGATAAGTTTGAAGAAAGTTATAAAGTTAATGTTTTTGCTGCTAATTTATTAGTTAGAGAGATTGTAAAGAAAATGAATTATGATTCAAGTATTGTAATGGTAAATAGTATTGAGGCTTATCGTGGATCTTTTGGAGCATCGGCGTATGCATCTGCACAAGCTGCTAAAGTAAATCTTGTACAAACTTTTGCTAATATATTTACAGAAATGTACGGAGTTAGGATTAATTCTGTTATGGCAGGATGGATTGGTGGTGTTATGGAAAGTGATGATACTTTTAACAAGGCCAAAGAATCTATTCCAATGAAACGACTTGGTTATCCACATGAAATAGCAGATGATATTTATTTAATGCTTACTAGACATAAATATACTAATGGTAGCTCTTTAGTATCTGATGGTGGATATTTATCAATGGATTCACAATCTAGAACAGAAGACTTAGATTCTGGAAAGTTTTATAAAATACTAGATAAATATTTTACAGAAACAAAAAAAGGTTCTAAAATGTGGATTATTTCAACTATGATGGAAAACGAATGGAATGAAGAACCAGCAGAAAGAAAATTTATTCAAAGTAATTTTGATGCAGCAGATAGGGGAGTTGAAATAGAGAGAATATTTATTTTTAATAAAAATAATGCTCAAAAGTTTAAATCTAACCCATATATTAAGAGATATTTGGCAAGTAATAAAATAGTGAGTAATTTTGTTGATTTAGAGGAACTTAAAATGACAAAACCAAAACTTTTAGATATTATAAAAAATGGATGGATAGGAATTGATGACTATGCATTACTTGTAGATTTACCAAGTGATGGAACTTCGAGAGGATATGTTACACTAAATAAAATGGAGATAAAAAAAGCTAAAGATTGTTTTAAGGAACTGGAAAATATGAAGAAACCATTAAAAGATATAATGAAATAAAATCATAATTAAACCACTGTTAAATTTATAAAAATTAGACAGTGGTTTATAAAATATAATAAGTAAACTCATAAAAAATATGGTAAAATATAATGAATGTATTTCATTACTAAAAATTTAGTCTAAATAATTTCTAATAAAGCTCCACCAATTATTCCAGAGTCATTTCTATATTTTGCAATATGTATATTTATATTTTGAAATTCCTTTCTGATATCATATATAAAATGTTTAGAATATTCTGACATACCTCCACCAATAACAATATCTCTAACTGGATAGTGACTTTGAATTATTTTTATACCATCAATAAAATTAATTATATAATTTTTCAAAATATTTTTGGCATCTTTGTCACCTTTATCAAGGCACTTAAAAATTTCACATCTTGCATAATTTTCATTTTTAACTTCATTATATCTTTTAGATAGACTATTAAAACTTTTAATATATTTATCATGAGTGTTTCCCATTTTTTTATTGATTTTAAAAATATCCCATACAATTTCGTCTATACATTTATAATCTTGCATATA
Source organism: uncultured bacterium (assembly GCA_905215935.1). Lineage (GTDB taxonomy): Bacteria > Bacillota > Clostridia > TANB77 > CAG-508 > CAG-492. Next base: position 194,230 of record CAJMRY010000003.1, on the reverse strand, counting down.
AGATACTCCTAATCCAGAACCTAATGTAAACATTATAAAATTATTTAAATTATTAATGTAACTTTCACATATTCCAGCACAAGTACAATCGTTTTCTACAAATACTTTTGTATTGTACTTTTTTAGTTCTATTCTAAAATTAATTTCACTTACATTTAATGAGGAAGAGCCAAGAAAAATTCCGTTTCCTTTATCGGTACCTCCAGGACAACCAAGACCAATTGAAGATATTTCGTCTATATTTATATTATTTTCTATAATTAGTCTATCAATTAAGTTTATAATTATATTAATAAAATGTCTTGTAGAAACATCTATATCTACTGTTTTATCCATCTTATTTAAAATATAAATTTTATTTTCTAGTATTTGTGTACTAGTATTATATAGTCCGCACGAAATGTGACTTGCTCCAATATCTATACCTATATTTTTCATTATATTTACACATCCTTTCGATTGCAACCAAATATTATGTTTACTGATATAAGTATAAATATTAATAATTAATAAATCAATGGAAATTATTTGCTAATATAAATTTACATTTCACCTCTATATTAAATTTTTTATATAACTAATTTTAGAATTAGCTCATTCGTTTTTTCAAATTCTGTAATATCTCTTCTCTAGTTTTAAAAAAGTCAAAAACTAAATGATGTCTTTGTTTTTTGTTTAAAAATGCATTTAATAAAATAAATTCAGTTGCCCAATATCCAATACCTCGTTTAGTTAGATATTGACATGAATATAAAGTACAAGCTATACATTTAGCATCACAACTTCCATTTTTTAGATGAGAGCAATAACCAAAGTTTGTATAACAACATCCGTTTTTTGTAGTGATTGGATATATTCTAATTAGGCGTCTTTGCGCAATACATTTATTATTGCAAAAGTCACAGTAACAGTTTGAAATAAAATCCTTTTGTAAATAATTATAAGTATCATCATAAATATTTTCATAACGTTCTTCTATAGTATCTATATTAATAATTTCAATTGCTTTTTTTAATTGTTCTTCTTTAAAAAGGGTTTCTTCATTAATTTGACTAGCTGTAAAGATAAAGTCAAAATTACTATCAGGGTTTAATTTTTTCTTTTCGTTAAGAGATTTTATAAAGTCAACTATATCAATTTGAGTGTCTGGTTTTTGAAATATCTCAATAGTTTTTATGTTTCTAGTATAGATAATTTTATGCAATAATTTAGAAGAGTTTGATAAAATATCAGAGTTATTTGTATGTAATAACGAGTTCACAATTTTAATTATTCTTGTCTTCATTCTAGTATAAAAATAGGGTGTAGCCCAAAGAGAATCCAAATTAATAATATTATTTTCTAAAGATTTTATTTTATCTGATAAAACGATTGAAGTTGTTTTGGCTTTGTTTTCATAATTCTTTTTATCGTTTAAATAAGCTTTACAAATTTTAAATATAAAATTTGAATCATCTGTATTTACTTTTTGCAATAATTCCATTTTTTCTAATAAATTTTCATTCATTTTAAATTTTATCTCCTTTTATTTGTCTGGGGTAATAGATAAGTACTATATACTTGAATTCTAGTGATTTTTTACCATGAGCTGCCACCACCACCACCAGATCCACCACCTGAGGAACCACCACCTGATGAGGAGGACGAACTAGATGAAACAGAATTCATTGTATGCTGTATAAAATTTCCAAATGAAGAAGAATCGAATGTTGAATAATTATCATGAGGATACCAAATAGGAGCAGCAAACGAAATTGATTCGAATTTTTTTATCCATATATCTGAAACATTTAGTGCATATGCATAAGGTAATATTTCATAAAAATATGAAGGATTTTGAGTTATTAAAACTTCCAGTTTTGATTTTTCGGATATTTCCAAAAAGTTTTTGAATCCGTTCAATTTTTTCTAATATTTCATTACCGTAGATAGTTCTTTTTGGCATTATGTAATAAAATAAATATAAAAGTGAAACACATAAGATACCTATAATAAAAGTTAATAGATACATAATATTATAGAATGTTGCAGGTGCTATTACAAACCCAAAAGGAAGGACAATAAATAATCCACTAAGAACTGAGAAAAGTATTTTTTCCCACTTTTTTTCTCTTATACAAGTCAAGTTTTTATAAATATTAATACTTCCTGCAATAGGAAATAAAAGTGAAAACAATAAAAATCCAGTGTTATAAAGTTCTATAGTTGGTTTTACAAATATTAGTGAAAAGGTTATTAATATAAATAATGCTATTATATGTCTAAAATTTAAAGAAAAATATTTAAATAGTGTGTATTTATTTGTTCTGGAGTTTAAGTTTTTTACAATAGTATTTAATGTTATATAAAATTTATTATATAAATCTTCATTTGTAACTTCAGTTTTGGGACATGGTGATGAATAAGGATTTTTAAAAAGAATATTTCCGCAGAGTTACATTTTTAGTATTAAATAATCCATCGAAGAAAACTTTCTCATTTTTATTAGTACCATCATAATCTTTTAATTTAGTTATTTTAAATCTTCCATGTTCAGTTTCAGTAATTTGTAGATAACCTTTATTAGCTAAATATACAAGCAAAGATAGTGCATCAGTTTTATCTGCATACCCCTTATATAAAAAACCGATTTCGGCACTATTAAATCCGATCAGGTGGATTAGTATAATAAGAAGTAGTATTGATTTTTTTATCTCTACCTATAACAAACCATATTAGCGCTACTATTACAACAAAAACTATTGGAAGAAAAATTGCTGATTTAGTATACATATCAAAATAATTATTTGAAGCTTGTGAAAAATAGCCATCTGGTAATTCTAGTCTTACTGTTAAAGCATTTTCTGGTTTTAAAGTTCCAAGATATTTTCCTGTAATAATATTATTATCAATACTATAAGTTATATTAGAATTATCAGTAGATCCATATAAACCGACTAGAAAATCCTAATTTAGATTCATCGAAATCTTTAGGCATTGTTATAGTAAAATCAATATTGCTAATAGTTGTATCCCACTCATTACCAATAAGATTAAAGTATAATTCGTCATAATTTTTAATTTTGTCTTTGCCAAGATCATATAAATAACTTATGCTATAATTCTTAGGACCTCTCAAAGTTTGCTCTTCATCACCGATTTTTATTATTTTGTTCCCATTTTCTGTTGATATAGTATGTTTTTCAATAACATTGATATTACTAATCTTACTATAGTTATATGATGTTGAACCATCTAATCTAGTTACTTTATTTTTAATAGGTATTTTTCTTATGATTCCATGTCTAGGAGTATTAAAGTATACTCCTAGATTTTCTGTTATTTGTAAAGTGTTATTCTCATTTACAACAATATTAATATCATAATTGTAGATGGTATAAGGATAAAAATTAGCAGTATTAGTAGGGATAGTAGTACTATTATTTGTTTTAGAACTGGTGTAATCTGAAGCGGTTACAATATTAAATGATAGTAAAACTAGAGCACTTAATAGAATAATTATTTTTTTATAGAATTTCATCATATGTATTTACTCCTTTTTATAAAATTATATTTATATATGTTTTAAATTAACATTTTATCTTTAAAATTCTTTTAAAAATAAAATCTATGTTAAACTGACCTATTAAAATTACCATTAGTAAAATTTTTACCTTCTATTTTATTTCCATTTATAATAGCATAAGTTATACTATTTATTGTATCTATATCCTCATCTAAAATATCTACTCTAAAAAATTTACAATTAATATTTAAAGTATCTATAAAAGTAGTTTTACTGTTGTAAATAGTAGTAACTGTTTCTATAGAATCTTGTAAAACCCTAAATTCAAATCCTAGTCTATCTTTTATATAAAATTTATTATTTGAATTACATTTGTGACTGCAATTAGAGAAACAATGATTTGTTTTTCCAAGTAAGCAGTAATTCATATTCATAATAGGGGTATTACCATAAACAATTATTTCGTGGTTATTAATATCGCTACCAAAATTTATTAAATCATTTTTATTAAGTTCAGGTGAAAATGTTAAAGTTTCAATATGTAAATCTGTTAATTCTTTTTTTGTCAAATTGTTAAAAAGGTTAAGTGTATAGTTACCAATAAGTTTATAATTTTTAGTATAATCTTTTAATAAAATTAGATTACTAATATTAGATATAACAAATCCTTTAATATTAAAAGAAGATAGAATATTATCAATATTATTCTTAAATAAACTTGTATAATTTTTACGCATAACAACAGGCATATAAATATATAGATTAAATTTAGAAGAGATACTTTTTAGTATACTTAAGTAGTGTTTATTTACAAAATATTTTAAAGGTATATAAATATTTTGTACATTTTTAAGCAATAGATAATTAAAGTTTAAGTTAATCGTATTTAATAATATTGATATACTTATTTTACTTGCATCAGCAAAATTTTTATCTTGCATCTTAATTGAAGCTGTAGGTACCTTGGATGAATCATTATTACAATATTTGTTCCTTATTATATTTTCTAATTTTTCTATACAATTTCGTCTTAACCCATTTAATTCAGATATATGAGGTATATATAGATTATTATCTAGATTTACACAGATTTCTTTAAATTCATAAGGTGTATTTGATGTTTTTGTAATTTGTTTTATAATTCTTTCTTCTGTAATAGGACTGTTTATAGATTTTTCAGGAATTATATTTGAAAAACAAGTGAAATTTATATCATTATAAAAGCTATCTATTGTATTTATAGTGCAAATATTTATTTTTACAGGTTCATTTTCATGTATATCTACAGTACATTTTAATGGGATTTTTATATTTTCACAATTGTTATATGAATTAATAGCTTTAGAAGATAGTTCTTTACTTGCTATTTTAAATACATTACTTCCATATTTTATATTTCCTTTCATTCTACCGTAGTTTTACTATAGTACCGTGAAGAAGCAATAGGGGAGTTTTTGTCATTTATTAATAATTCAGATACTTTATAACTTCCGTTTTCACCATCAATTGAAATGGAATCTCCTATTGCTATATTATCTTGTAACTTTAGAGTGATATAACCTTTACTAGGATTATAATTACTAATAGTTCCGAGTGGTATCCCCATATTATTTTGTTTAATAGGATAAACTAGTCCTTTGTTTGGAGTGGTAGAAAGATGACCAGAAGAAAATGCTCCTCTATTAAATACTTGCATAAGTTCTTTTTTATCATTTTCATCTAATATATATTCTTGATGATTAAGAACCATATCAATATATTTTCTATATATTCTAGTTACTGTTGCAACATATTCTGGAGATTTTAAACGTCCCTCAATTTTAAAACAAGTAACACCGCTATTAATTAGCTTTGGTAAAAATTCTAAAGAGCATAAATCTCTAGTACTAAGTAAGTATCCAGTATCTATTGGTTTGCATTCATTTGAAGACTTTTCTAAAAGTGTATAGGGAAGTCTACATGGCTGAGCACATTTTCCACGATTTCCGAGAACGACCACCAATCATACTAGATGCTAAGCATTGTCCAGAATACGAAATACAAAGTGCACCATGAACAAAGGCTTCAATTTCTATTTGACTATTTTGGCATATGTATTCAATTTCATCAGCTGATAATTCTCTTGAAAGTACTACTCTTTTGAAACCTAAATTTTGCAAAGCTTTAACACCTTCTAAATTATGAATACTCATTTGTGTACTTGCATGAATAGGCAAATCTGGAATATGTTTTATTAAAAATTTAGCAAGTCCCAAATCTTGAACAATAATTGCATCAATTCCAAACCTATATGCAGTTTTTGCAAGATTTATAGCATCATTCAATTCGTCATTTTTTATTAAAGTATTTAAGGTTAAATTTGTTTTTACATTTCTTAATTTACAATATTCAATTGCTTGTTTTAAAGCATCTATATCGAAATTATTTGCAGAAGCTCTTGCATTAAATAAATTGCTACCAAAGTAAACACTATCTGCACCATTTTGAACAGCAGCTTTTAGACAATCTGAATCACCTACTGGTGAAAGTAATTCTATTTTTTTCATCGTTTATTATCCTTCCTTAGATTTTCTATTGTTGAATTTTATAATAAGAAAATTGAATTATACTTATTGTAACACAAAAATTAAAGATTGCATATTATATCTTATAAAAATAAAAAGGAGGGAAAAGATATGCCAGAAGAAGGAAGAAACTGCGGATGTGGATGCGGATGCAATAATAATGGTGGATTTTTAAATGGATTATTTGGAGGATGTGGAGATAGCGAAATATTATTCTTCATAATAATATTCTTATTATTATTCACAAACTTTGGATGTGGATGCCAAAGAGGATGTTGTAACTAGTTGTTACTTAAATAAAATATTAAATTGTGGGCTATAACTATAGAGGTTATAGCTCTTTTGCGGTGCGTAAATTAGATGAAAATTTTATAACTAACACTTAGAAATGGTGGATAGTAACCACAAAATGTTACAATTTACAGCATATGTTTATTATGAAGAGAGAATGTTACTGTATATCAATCAATTAGCTATGCTAGTATGAGCTTTTTAATAACTGTGAATTGTAACGCAAAATAAAACAAATATAACTTTTTTTTATGTTTTAATTGACTCGAAAAAACAAGAATGATATACTGTACTTGCAAAAAAATGTAGCAAAAGAGGAGGATAAAAATGTTAACTAATAATATTTTTATAGAGAGGAATATACAAAAAATAAAGAAATTTTTAAGCATAATAATTGTTTTAAATATATTAATATATTTTATTTATGGACTAGTATTTAGAAATGAAGTAAATGCAGCTCAAACTAAAGAGAGCGTATCTAGTAAGTTAAATAATTATCCAGGATATGCAGAACTTATTAATAAATTAAGGTCGTCACATCCAAATTGGAATTTTACAATATTTTATACGGGGTTAGATTGGAATCAAGTTATAAAAAATGAAACAACAGCATGGCATGGAAGAAATTTAATTACATCAAGCAAAACAGGAGATTGGATTTGCCCAACATGTAATGATAAGAAATATGATAATGGTAGCTGGAGATGTGCATCAGAAGCAACAGTATCTTATTATATGGATCCAAGAAATTTCTTAAATGATGATAGCATTTTTCAATTTGAACAAGCAGTTTTTAATTCTTCAATACATAGTGCAGATGGTGTTATGAGTATGACTAGTGGCTCTTTCTTAGAAGGAAGAGAAAATGCAGATGCAATAATAGAAGCATGTAAGAAAGTTAATATAAATCCATATCAAGTAGTTTCTAGAATCTTGCAAGAACAAGGAAAAAGCGGAACTACTATGAGTAGAGGAAATGAAGGTTATTATAATGTGTTTAATGTTGGAGCATCTGGAAATTCATCATCACAAATAATAGCAAATGCGACAGCATATGCTAGAGAACATGGATGGAATACTTTAGCAAAATCTATAATAGGTGGAATAGATTTTCTAAAATCTAAATATATTGGAATAGGACAAAATACTTTGTATTTACAAAAATTCGATGTAGATAATAGTGATGGAAGTTTATATTATCACCAATATATGCAAAACGTTTCAGCAGCACTTACAGAAAGTTATACAGTAAGAAATGTATACCAAAGAATGGGAACATTTAATAGTAGTGTTAGTTTCCTTATTCCAGTTTATGAAAATATGCCAAAAGAAAAATGCCCTCAGCCAGGAACACAAGGAATTGTTACGCAAAACGTAAAAATTAAAGGTTCAAATGTAAATATAAGAGAAAGCAAAAATACAACTTCTACTATTCTTGCAACACTAAATTCAGGAGATACTTTATTAAGAATAGAAGTTGCAAATGTAGCAGAAGGCGGATACTATTGGGATAAAGTAGTTTTACCAGATGGTAGAAAAGGATATGTTGCAAATACATATATTGAAAAAATAAATGATATAACAAATTGTAATGATAAAGTAATAGCAAATACAGATGTTAATTTAAGAAATGGTCCAGGAACAAGTAATACATCTATTATTACTACATTAACTAATGGTCAAGCACTTACTAGAATTGAGACAGGAAAATATAATGGATTAGATGGATACAATTGGGATAGAGTAAAATTAGCAGATGGTAGACAAGGATATTTAGTAAGTTCTTATATAAATGTAGCAGGAAATAATAACTCTGGAGGTAACAGTACAAACGAACTTGTAAAAGTAATATGTGGCTCAGGATTAAAAGTAAGAGAAACTCCTGGTACTAATCAAAAAGTACTAACATATCTTGACAAAGGAGATGTAATAACAAGAGTTGAAAAAAATTCTTCTAATGCAAATGGATATGTATGGGATAAAATAGTTACAGGAACTGGTGTTACAGGTTATATTGCAAGAGGAGATAGTAAGGAAAGTTATATAGAGGTTGTATCGAATAATAATGGTGGAGGTAACACTTCTACAAATAAGAATTGCGATGTAGATGGAAATGGAGCTATTAACTCAACTGATTTATATCATGTAATTAAGTTTTTAAAGGAAAATCCAGATAAATACAATAAGTCTTATGATGTTAATAAAGATGATAAAGTAAATTCAAGTGATTTATATGAAATCATATTATATTTAAAACAACATTAATTTATAAAACGGAGGATAAAAATGAAAAGAATACATTATAAAATAGTAATAATAATGCTTTTTGCAGGTATCATGTTATTTTTTAATAAATCAATATGTAATGCTGGAACAGCAGGTATCTCTGCTAGTAGTAAAGATGTTAAAGTAGGTGATAGTGTCAATATAAATGTTTCTATTAATGCTATAGCTTGGAATTTAAAAGTAAATGGCTCTGGTGTCTCAGATACAATTGTTGGTGGTAATTTAGACGAATTAGCTAACAAATCAACAAGTAAATCGTATAAATTAAACACTTCAAGTCCTGGAACTTATACAGTTACTCTATCTGGAGATGTAACAGATGCAAATGGAACACCTTCAAATATATCAGATTCTGTAACTGTTAAAGTATCAGAAAAAACTAATACAAATCCTAGTGGAAATGGTGGTACAACCAATAATGGAGGAACAACAAACAATGGTGGAACTACAAATAATGGTAGTACAGCTGGTAACAATGATGACAAACCAAAGGAACCAACTTTTACTACAGTAAATCAATCTGTATATGCTACTCAAGATGGAATTAATGTAAGAAGTAGCTACAGTACATCAAGCAGTAGTGTAGGAAAACTAAAAAAAGGTGAAGAAGTTACTAGAACTGGTGTAGGAAGTAATGGATGGAGCAAAGTTAATTATAATGGAACAACTGCATATATTAGTAGTAGTTTATTAACAACTACTAAGCCAGAAGAAGAGAAATCTACAATAAAAGCACTAAAATCATTAACTGTTGAACCTGGAACTTTATCTCCAGAATTTGATCCTGAAACAACAAAATATGAAATTACAGTTGGTGAAGATGTAACAAAATTAAATATAGAAGCTGTAGTAGAAGATGAAAAATCAAAGTTAAATATTTCTGGAAATGATAATTTGGAATTAGGTGAAAATGTTATAAAATTAGTTGTTACAGCAGAAGATGGAACAGCAAGAACATATACAATAACAGTTACAAAAGAGGCACAAGAACAATTAAAATTAGATACATTAGTAATAAAAGGAATAAATTTAAACCCAAGTTTTAGTTCAGATATATATGAATACACAGCCGATATTGGTAGTGATATAACAAAACTAGATATAGAAGCAATAAGTAATGTTGAAAATGCAACTATAGAAATATTAGGAAATGAAGATTTACAAGATGAAGAAAATACTGTAACTATAATGTTAAAATCTGAAGATGGTAAACAAAATGTTACATATCAAATTGTAGTTAAGAAGAAAGCAAAAACAGTAGTTGGCTCAAATGTTTCAGAAGAAAGCAATTCTAATATGCAATATATTATTGTAGGTAGCGTATTAGGTGGTATATTACTTATAATAATAATTGTTTTAATAATAAAGAAAATTAGAAACAACAGAGAAGATGATGGTGTAGAATTAAATTTTATGGATGATCTTAAAGCTATGAATGATGATGATAATAACTTAGAAAATGATACAAAATATGATAATGATAGAGAAGATGATGAAGATGATGGTTATATCGTAATGGGAGATATACATAATAGAAGCACTAATAAATTATACAATGTGGAAGACGAAGTTGATTTTAGTGATATTGACAAAGATTCAAGAAAAAGAAAAAAAGGTAAACATTTTTAAGATAAAAATGGAAAATGGCTATAATATTTATATAGCCATTTTTTTCTATAGTATCTAATATACAAAAATTATTATTTAGTGAGAATAAATTACTTAAAAATAAAATATTAAATAAATTTTCGTAAAAAATATTTTTTCATAAAAATAATTGAAATTTGTTAAAAATGTGTTAAAATTAAAACTGTATACCGTAATGGTATATAAAATGCTACTGTAGCTCAGTTGGTAGAGCATCAGATTCGTAACCTGGTGGTCGGGAGTTCGATTCTCCCCAGTAGCTCCAATTTATAGCAACTTACGAACTAGAAAAGTTTGTGAGTTGTTTACTTTAATATAATATAAATTGTAAATTCGATTACTTTTAAAATTTATTATATGATGAAAAATTACTTATGTTTTAGCATCTTTTATTATTTGTATCAAAAGTATTGAGGAATTCTAAAAGCTATGTTAAATTATAAAAAATATAATTACATAAATGGAGTTAAATATGAGGAAAGCTATAATAGGTATTGTAAGTAAACATTATGCTACTTATAAAAATGATAGAGCAGATACATTTGTTAGAGATGAAGTAAAACAAGCAATTTTTGATAATGGAGCGATTGCTATTGCAATATTACCCACAGATAATGAGATAAAATACATAGGAGATAACTGGAAAGAAGATTTACATGGAGAAGAATATGAAAACTTAATTTCTCAAGTAAAATTATGCGATGGGATAATTTTTCAAGGAGGAGCAGAATCTGATAATTATGAATGTATTATTGCAAAATATTGTTATGAAAATAATATTCCAACTCTTGGAATTTGTTGTGGACAAAATATCATTGCTAGAGCAATCGGTGGAACAACATATAGGATAGAGAATCCAGAAAAACATATGCAAATGTCAAAGCAATATGTTCATAAAATAAAAATTGATAAAGAATCTATATTTTATGATATTATAAAAAAAGAAGAAATTATGGTTAATTCAAGACATAAAAGAACTATAAAAGATTGCCCGAAATTAGATAAAGTTGGATTTTGTGAGGATGGATATGCAGATGTTATCGAATCAAAAGATAAAGATTTTTATATAGGTATAAGGTTTCATCCAGAAAGTTTGTACAAAATAGATGAAAATATGAATAATATCTTTAAAAGGCTTATAGAAACATGTAATAAAAATATAAAAAGTAATATTAAATTTTAGGGAATTTTAATCAAATTCATGGTATGGCTGCTAATAATAATAAAGAATATGATGTAGAAGATGTTGTTGTAATGTCATTTAAAACTGATAAAAGTGTATTAGGTACTGCCAATTTTAATTCCTTAGCACTAGATAAAAAAGATGAAATGATAATATATGGTACAAAAGGAAAAATTAAATTCTCTATGCATGGAAATGATCCAATAGTTATAGTAACAGATAAAGAAGAGAAAAATATAGATATAAGTAATCCTAAAATAATACAAGAATACATGATTGAAAATGTGGTAAATTCATTAATAACAGGAAAATATTTAAATGTTTGTACTGCAAAAGAAGCGTTAGAGACATATAGAATAATGGATATAGTTCTAGATGAATACTACAGTGGAAGAGATAAAGACTTTTGGAACAGAATAGATGATTGGAATAAAAACACTATAAAATGCAATAAATTATAGTAAAGATAAATATAATACCAAGGCAACTAGTTAGAAATAATTAGTTGCCAGTTTTTCCATTTTATGCTATACTAACTAAAGTAGATAATTAATAGAAAATAACTTTTAAGTAAATAATTTTATAAGTAGATGTATATAGTAAATAACGGAGGAAAATAATTATGGGGTTTTTTAGTAAATTAAAAGAAGGTCTAAGCAAGACAAAAAGTTCTTTTAATGAAAAGATGAATAATGTTTTTAGTAATTTTAGAAAAGTTGATGAAGAGTTATTAGAAGAATTAGAAGAAGTTTTAATAATGTCAGATGTAGGAGTAGATACATCTACAAAAATTATAAATAATCTAAGGAATAGAATAAAAAAAGAAAAAATAGAAGATGAAGAAGGAGTAAGACAAGCTTTAAGAGAAGAAATAAAACTTATCTTTGATAATGTAGATGAAAGTTTACATTTAGATACAACTCCATCTGTTATATTAGTTGTTGGTGTAAATGGTGTTGGAAAAACTACTTCAATAGGAAAAATTGCAAATAGACTAAGACAAGATGGAAAAAAAATAGTAATTGCAGCAGCAGATACATTTAGAGCAGCAGCAGTAGAACAATTAGAAGTTTGGGCGAGTAGAGCAAATTGTGATATAGTAAAGAAAAATGAGGGAGCAGACCCTGCATCTGTTGTATATGATGCTATAAAAATCACTAAAGAAAAAGGCGCAGATGTATTAATTTGTGATACAGCAGGTAGATTACATAATAAAAAATATTTGATGGATGAATTAGAAAAAATAAAAAAAGTAATCGATAAAGAATTACCAAATACTTCAAAAGAGATACTAATGGTTCTAGATGCAACAACTGGACAAAACGCAATATCTCAAATAAAAGCTTTTAAAGAAACAGTAGATATTAATGGAGTTGTTTTAACAAAACTAGATGGAACTGCTAAAGGTGGAGCAGTAATAGGAATAGTATCTGAAAACAATATACCTGTTAAATTTATAGGTGTCGGAGAACAAATAGATGATATGGAAAAATTTAATAGTGAAGATTTTGTTAAAGCTTTAATATAAATAGAAAGGTAAGTGATAATATTGGAAGAGAAAAATAATAATGTAAAAATAGATGAGCAAAAAAGTACAAAAAAAATAGAAAAGAAATCAAATAAACAAAAGAAAAAAAGAAATACTATTGTGCTAATAGCAGGAAGTATTGCTATAATTGTCTCATATATCATGTTTAGAGGATCTTACCTAGAAACTCTAGAAATTGGCGAAAATTATATAGATATATTTTGGCAAAATATAAAATATACATTAATTACATTAGTTATTAATTTTTTAAGTTTATATAGTATGATTTATTTTACAACAAATAAAATAAAAAATACATTAAAAGATTTCTTTAAAACGGAAAATAAGCCAATGCCTAAATTACCAAATAAATCTATTGCTTTTATATTAGGGATTATAATAAGTGCTGTTACATCAAAATTTATATTAGGAAAATTGCTATTATGTTTTAATTCAACTTTGTTTGGAATTCAAGACCCTGTATTTGGGTATGATATAGGATATTTTATATTCCAAAAACCATTTATAGAATTAGTTATAATGTATTTATTAATAGCAGTAGTTGCAATGGCTGTATATTCTGCAATTTATTATATAATTACTTTTAATTTCTGTTTTGAAGGTATTGATAGACAAACATTAAAGAAAAGTCCTATTTTAAAACAATTAACAAAGTATATTAGAATACTTGCAATATTAATTGCGGGGCTAGTATATGTGAAAACTCGGAGATGCAGGTGTTCAAAAATTCCTAAATATCAAAGAAGAAACAGCTACATTCTCACTATTTGGAGCAGGCTTTACAGATGTTACAATAAAATTGTGGGGATATAGAATTTTATGTTTGGTAATTATAGTTTCAGTATTTATGGCAATTAAAGCATTTTATGATGGAAAAACGAAAAAAGTAATTACATGTATAGCTGTTGTACCTTCATATTTAGTATTATTATTTATCGTAATGTTAGGTTTTGATATAATTTTTGTTAATTCAAATGAACTTGATAAAGAGAAAAAATATATACAAGCCAATATAAATTATACAAAAAATGCATATGGAATTAATATAGATGAATTAAATATAGAAAATAGTGGTACAATAACTGGTGAAGAAATTGCTGCAAATACAGATTTATTAAATAATGTAACTATTGTAGGTAAAGATATAGTACTTAAAGATTTAAAAGGTTCTCAAACAAGTAAGGGATATTATACATATAGAGATGCTGGAATAGGTAAATATAATATAAATGGAAAAGAAAAATTGGTATATATATCTCCAAGAGAAATAGTAAGTAGTAATGGAACATACAACAATAAAACATATGAATATACTCATGGATTTGGAGCGATTATTACTAGTGCATCTGAAACAAATGGAAATGGTAATTTAGAGCATATTCAAAAAGGTTTTGAAACTACTTCAGAGGCTATTAATATAACGGAACCTAGAATATACTTTGGGTTAGAAACAAATGATACAGTTGTTACTAATAGTAGCAGTAAAAAAGAATTTGATTATCCAAACTTAGATTCAAATAGTACTGAAAATATAGAAAATAAGTATGATGGAGATGCTGGACTAAGTTTAAACTTTTTAGACAGAGTAATACTTTCAATAAAAGAAGGAAATCTAAAATTAGCGTTTTCTGGAGATATTACAAGCGAAAGTAAAATATTAACAAACAGAAATATAATAAATAGAGCTAAGAAAATAATGCCATATTTAACTTATGATGAGAATCCATATATGGTAATAAACAGTGAAGGAAGATTAATTTGGGTACTAGATGCATATACAACTTCAAATTATTATCCATATTCACAAAGAACAATACTTAATCAAAATGGTGTTACAAAAACAGAAATAAATTATATTAGAAATTCTGTAAAAATATTAATAGATAGTTATGATGGAACAATGAAATTTTATATAACAGACAGAACAGATCCTATAGCTATGGCATATAGAAATATATATCCAAGCTTATTTGAAGATTTAGAAGAATCTATTCCAGAAGATATTAGTAGTCATTTTGTATATCCAGAATATTTATATAATATTCAATCTGAAATATTAAAAAGATATCATAATGTACAACCAGATGTCCTTTATAGAAATGATGATGTTTGGGATATAGCAACACATAATACAGGAAAAGTATTAACAAAAACAGGAACACAAATAAAACCTTATTATACAATGCTTAAAGTAAAAAATAATGATAAATCAAGTTTAGGATTAGTATTACCATATACGCCATATGATAAACAAAATGTTATTTCATATTTAGTTCGGAACATATGACGAAAATGGAAATGCAAAATTAACTGTATATAAATTCCCAGATGATAGCAATGTTTTAGGACCAATGCAATTAGATACTCAAATAGAACAAGATGATAGAATTTCAAAGGAAATTGAAAGTTTAAATGTAAATGGAACTAAAATAACAAAAAATATGATAATTGTTCCAATTGATAATACTCTGCTATATATAGAACCAATCTATCAACAATATATAAATGAAGAAAATGCATTGCCAACATTAAAGAAAATAGTAGTAGCTTCTGGAAATAAAGTTGCAATTGGAAATAACTTAAAAGAAGCACTGGCTAATTTAGTATCACAATATGCAGTAGATATAGAAGTAGAAAATACAGATAGTGTTGAAGACTTGGTAACAGCAATTATAAAGGCAAATAAAAACTTACAAACATCTACAGATAATAGCGATTGGGAAATGATAGGAAAAGACATGAAAAAGCTTCAAGAATTAATAACTAAATTAGAAATTGTACAAAAAGAAGAAAAGGAAAAGGCAAACGAAATAGCAAATCAAATAAAAAATACTAATACAGTAGATGGAAATATTACAAATTCAAATATAATAAACAATAATTCTAAAAAAAATAATGAATAGTTTTATAAAAATAAAACCACCCTATTATAAAGAATAATAAGGTGGTTTTTATGTTGAGAAAAAAGAAAAAAATAGAAAAATTGAATGAGAATTTAGATAAAATTAATTATATTTTATCTAAAAATAATGTGATAGAACTTGTAGAATTGTTAGGAAATAGTAAAAAATTAATATGGAGAAATTTTATGGCAGGGATTTCTAAGGGGATAGGAATTGGAATAGGAGTTACTATTCTTTCTGCAGTATTAATATATTTGCTACAGAAGATTGTGAGGTTAAATATACCTGTTATTGGTGAATATATTTCAGATATTGCTCAGATAGTGGAGAATAGTAAATAGAAGAATTTTTATAATAAAATATTGCTATAAATAAATCTTAAGGTTATAATTTATTAAATACAATAGTAATTTTGCGAACCAAAGATGAAAATTAAAAGTTTAATGATAAGAGGAGGAATGTTTAAATGAAAAGAGTAGTTGTAAGTTTATTAGTTATTGTAATAATAGCTGTAGCAGGAGTTGGTGGATGGTATTTATGGGATTCTCTACAAAAAGAAAAGAATAAGACAGGGGAATTAGAGAACAAATTAGCTAATTTAGAAACAACTGGAAGTAACGAAAAAACAGAAAATACAATATTAACTGGTGAAAATAATAAAAAAGAAGAAAAAAATGAAATAACAAAGGATGAAGCTTTAAAGATTGCAAAAGAAGTATATCATAATGCATATCAAAAATTTGCAGATGGCTCTGGAATGGGAAATTCTGTAAGTAAAGGGAAAGTTAATCCAAATATCAAAAATGATGATAGATTGAAATTTGAGGTATCATTAAACGAAGAATTAAAAAAATATTTTAGCAATGATGGTATTGAAAGAATCAAGGCAGTATGCGATATATACAAAGAAAATGAAAAAGATATGTTTGTACAATCAGAACAACAATTAGACCCTTTTGGAAATATGATGTCTACAATTTTTGGACAAACAGATCAGGGAGAAAGAAAACTAGTAATTGTATCTTATTCAAATGATTGTATTGTTGCAAAGAGCAATGAATATGAAAATTATGAAGGATTGCAAAATGAATATAGTAGATATGTAATTTTTGTTAAAGAAGGAGAAAAATGGTTAATTGCTAACTTTAATTAAAAATAAATAGTTAAATAATTACAAGTTTATTAAAGAAAATATGTTTGATAAATAATTAGATATAAAAAAGAAGAATTATTAATCTCAAAATATAATTCTTCTTTTTTATGTTGAATTTGGAAAACTCCTAAATCATGTAATAAAACATATAAACATGTAAAATAGTACAAATGAAAAAATAAACAGTAATTTTATAAAGAAACATTAAACAATAATAATTCTATTTCTACTTCATACTTTCTATTGATTTTTTTGCATACATTGTATATAATTTAAGAAAATTTAAAACCAAGGAGGAAATTATGAATTTAGCAAATAAATTAACAATATTTAGAATTATACTTGTTCCAATTATGGTTATAATACCTTTTTTAGAAATAAATGGAGAAATATTTAACATACCATTAACATGGATTATTATAGATTTAATTTTTATAATCGCATCAATTACAGATAAATTAGATGGATATATAGCAAGGTCAAGAAATCAAATTACTACATTTGGAAAATTCTTAGATCCAATTGCAGATAAAATATTAGTTTTAGCTGCAATGATTATGCTTGTAGAAGCAAATAACAGGTTACCTGCATGGATTCCTATTGTAGTATTATTTAGAGAATTTATTGTATCAGGATATAGATTAGTTGCAGTAGAAAAAGGTGGAAAGGTAATTGCAGCATCAATTTGGGGAAAATTAAAAACAGTAACACAAATGCTTGCACTAATTATTGCAATACTAGATATGAATCCATTCTTTGAATGTTTTAGAGGAACTTTATCTGGAGGAAGTTTAATTATAAATGCTATCTCAAGTATACTTATGCTTATATCTGTTTTTGCAACAATTTTTTCTGGCTTTGATTATATAAAAGCAGGAAAAGAATTATTTAAAGAAGAATTATAATATACATATTTAAGTATATATACCAATAAAAATAAATCTTAATAATATTAAATGTTTTTTTAAGCAGTTCCATTTTAAAAGGCTATTAACCAACAACTAAAAATTAAAAATGAAAGGATGAAAATAATACTAAACAAGTATTATAAAAAGATATTATGAACAAAAAAGATGCTAAATTAAAAATTGATAAATTAAGAAAAGAATTAGAATATCATGCAAAAAAATATTATGATGAAGATAAACCAGAAATATCAGATTACGAGTATGATATGATGATGCTAGAACTAAAATCATTAGAAAAAGAGTTCCCAGAATTAATTACTAAAGATTCATTAACACAAAAAGTAGGTGGACATGTAAAAACAGGTTTTAAAGAAGTTACACATGAAGTTCCACTTCAAAGCTTACAAGATGTTTTTTCTTTTGATGAATTAATAGAATTTGATAATAGAGTAAAAAAACAATTAGATAAAGAAGAGATTAAATATGTAGTTGAAACTAAAATAGATGGACTTTCGCTTGCTCTAGAATATAAAGATGGAAAGCTAGTTCAAGGTGCAACAAGAGGAAATGGTCTAATTGGAGAAGATGTTACAGAAAATATAAAAACAATTAAAACTATACCTAAAGAATTGAAAGAAAATGTAACAATAACAGTTCGAGGAGAAGTTTTTATTGGCAAAAAAGAATTTGAAGAATTAAATGAACAAAGAGAAGTATTAGGAGAAAGTTTATTTGCAAATGCAAGAAATGCAGCAGCAGGTTCTTTAAGGCAATTAGATTCTAAGGTTACAGCAAAAAGACCATTAGACATATATATTTTCAATGTTCAAAAAATAGAGAATAACAATTTGAATTCTCATTATGAACAATTATTATATTTAGATGAATTAGGATTTAATGTAAATCCAGTTAAAATATATTGTAATGGAATAGAAGAAGCAATAGAAGCAATTAAAAAAATTGGTGAAGATAGAGAAAAACTAAAATTTGGAATAGATGGTGCAGTTATTAAAGTAGATAATTTGGAAGACAGAAAAGTTTTAGGGTCAACATATAAAGTTCCAAAGTGGGCAATTGCCTATAAATATCCACCAGAACAAAAAGAAACAGTTTTAAAAGATATAATTTGCCAGGTAGGAAGAACTGGTGCGATTACGCCAATGGCGATTTTAGAACCAGTAAAGGTTGCAGGTTCAACAATATCTAAAACAACACTTCATAACGAAGATTTTATAAAAGAAAAAGATTTAAAAATAGGTGATACTGTAGTTATACAAAAAGCAGGAGATGTAATACCAGAAGTTGTAGAAGTTAAAAAAGAGAAAAGAACAGGAAAAGAAATAGATTTTGAAATGCCAGATAAATGTCCTGTATGTGGGGCGGAAGCAGTTCGCGAAGAAGGAGAAGCAGTAAAACGTTGCATGGGAATAGAATGCCCAGCTAAAGCTTTAAGAAGTATAGTTCATTTTGCTTCAAAAGAAGGAATGGAAATAGAAGGACTTCGGATATAGTATTATAGAACAATTAATTGATAAAAATTTAATTAGCAAAATTTCAGATATATATGACTTAGAATTAGAAGATATAGCATCATTGAAGAAAAATGGGAAAAAATTTGCCGAAAATTTAAAAAATGCAATAGAAGATAGTAAGCAAAGAGATTTATTTAAGTTAATAACTGCACTAGGAATTAGACATGTAGGGGCTAAAAGTGCAAAGAGCTTAGCAAGAGTTTATAAAAATTTAGACAATTTGATGAATGCATCTTTAGAAGATTTAAGTAATCAAAATGATGTGGGCGAAATAACTGCAAAAAGCATATATGAGTTTTTTCGGGCAAGAACAAACAATAGATTTAATTAATAAATTAAAGAATGCAGGTGTAAATACCACATCTTTAGAAGAAGAAAATACAGATAATCGTTTTGAAAATAAGACATTTGTATTAACAGGAACACTTTCAAAATATACAAGAGATGAAGCAGGTAACATTATAGAAAAATTTGGAGGAAAAACTTCTAGTTCTGTTTCTAAAAAGACAAGTTATGTTTTAGCGGGAGAAGATGCAGGAAGCAAGCTTACAAAAGCACAAAGTTTAGGAATTGAAGTGATTACAGAAGAACAATTTGAAGAAATGATAAAATAAAAAAGGAGAAAGATATGAATTCACAATATACATTTAAAGATTTTGAGAAAAATCTAGATGACGGATATCAAATTTTTTGTACTTATGTAAGAAATAGATATTTAATATTTAAAACTTCAGAAAACTGTTATACACAAAAATTGTTATCTGAAGATTATAAAAATCCTCAGCCAAAGAATATAGTTATAACACATAAAAGATTAAAAGAGATGTTTCCTTTTATGGAAAACATAGAATATAAGGTAGGAATATAGCTAAGAGGTGAAGATATAATGGATGATATAGAAACTATAAAAAATAATAATACAAATAGAGAGTATATATTAGGAATTGTAAAACAAAAAGGCGCATACCTGGAATGGGCATCACCTGAGCTACAAGATGATAAGGAACTTGTGTTAGAAGCTCTTAAGCAAGATGGTGGTGCTTTAGAATTTGCAAGTGATAGATTAAAGGATGATAAAGATATATTAATAGCTGCACTAGAAAAAACTCGGGTGGGTAGCTTGTTATGCAAGTGATAGATTAAAAGATGATAAAGATGTAATATTAAAAGCAGTAAAAAAAGATGGACAAATTTTATATTATGCAAGCGAAAATTTAAGAAATGACAAAGATATAGTTTTAGAGGCTGTAAAAAATAAAGCAATTATATTAAAATATGCAAGTAAGGAATTGAGAGAAGATAAAGATATTGCAATAGCTGCATTAACACAAAACAAAAAGGCTAAAAGCTATATATGTCAGACCTTATTTGAAGATGAAGATGTGCAAAATATTTTGAATCCAAAGGAGGAAAATTAACGAATTGGACAGAGAGAAAGGATTCTCTTGTCCAATTTTAATTTGATAAAATAGTTAAAAATAAGCTATATATGACTAGAAATTTATTTTTCATAATAATGCAAATATATAATAGTAAATATGAAAAATAAATTGAGTTTACAAAGGAGGAATTATGAAAAAAATAGTTATAGCTGGGTTTGCAGGTATTGGAAAAACGACACTAGAAAAAATAAATTCAAAAGATGTTATAGATATGGAAATAAGACAATATAAATATTCTAACTATAATCCAGAGTATACATTACAGCAGTGGTATAGTATGGAACATATATTAAATGAAAATTTTTTACAAAAATACTTTAAAGCTGTAAAAGATGAAATACAAAATGGAACACATAAAATTATATTTGTATGGTGTAAAATAGAGGTCTTACAACTTCTTTCAAAAGAGAATATAGAATATTTAGTAGCAACATGGGATAATAAAGAAGAAAATATAAGATCTTATTTAGATGAATTATACGCTAAAAGAGGAAATCCAATAGATTGGAGAGAAAAAGTTATAAGATATTTGGATGTAATAAATAATTATATAAAGTCAGAAAAATTACCTACTATTATTCTACATAAAAATGAAAATATGGAATCAAAATTAAAAGAAATGAAGTTGTTATAGATAAAATATATAGAAATTTTTAGAGGTATAATATGAATAGAAAAGAAATATCTAAATATGTAAAAGAAAAATATAATACAATTGAGGAATATTTGTGGGAGAAGTATCCTATGTATGCAGGGTTAAAACATAGTAATAATAAATGGTATGGAATTATTGTTAATATATCAAAAGAAAAATTGGGATTAGATGGGAAAGAGGAAATAGATATATTAAATGTAAAATGTGAACCAGAAATGATAGGAAGTTTAAGATTAATGAAAGGTTTTTTGCCAGCATATCATATGAATAAAGAACATTGGATTACTATTCTTTTAGATGGGAGTGTAGAAAGTGAGAAAATAAAACAATTAATTGATTTTAGTTATGATTTGACAAAAAATAGATAGTATAATATAAAGTGAATAAAGGGATAGTTCCCTTTATCTACAATTTCAACAAGTCAAGTTTAAGATAAACACCATCTCTGGAAATTTAAACAGCTGATTCAGTATAGCTAGTTGTTAAGCAAACCTAAGAAGCCAAAAGATAGTGAGAAGAAAAACTGGCTCATATCAGTATCAATTTCGAAAATGATTGTTATTGCTGATTTTTTTATCAATATCAGCAATAGAACATAAAAAATTTTATGTACCAGAAAAGCAAATAAACAATGAATCTAAAGTTGAAAAAACTAATGGAATATGCAAACTTTTATTTATTATATAGTTTCAATTAAAAAACAGAATAGGTTGAAAGAACAGGTTTAATTCATAATTGGAACAAGGAGCGGAAAGTTAATAAAAATGGACAAGAGAACCGTCCCTTTGTCCATTTTTCGTAATATTATTTTTGGGGATTAACATATAATGTTTTATTATTTGTATATATTACCATTCCGAGGCTTACTGCCAGATGGTTTTTTTACATATTTTACAAATGTATAATCAACAGGGACATTTGATGAAAGTTTTGCTTTTGAAAAATAGGCAGCAAGACTTGCACATTTTTCAAGTGTTTGGGGCTTGGGTGATGTTCCATTCGTTTTTAAAATTACATGACTTCCATGTATATCTTTTGTATGAAACCATACATCGTCTTTTTTTGCGAATTTAGTACTCAAATAGTCATTTTGTTTGTTGTTTTTGCCAACATAAACAGAGTATCCGTCAATTTCAAAAACAATAGGATTAATAGATTCTACATATTTTTTGTTAGAAACTTTTGAAATCTTTTTAGATTTATATTTTTTTATATTAGCAAAAAGAGGACTTTCAGAAATTTCGTTATAAATTTCGTCTATATCAGATATTGTTTTTGAATTTTCTAGTTCATATATTATACTTTCAATATAATTCAATTCATTTTGTGTTTCGGTTTTTTGAATAGTTACTATTTCAAGAGCATTTTTTAATTTATTATATTTTTTAAAGTAGTTTTTTGCGTTATCTGAAATAGAAAATCGATTATCCAATGGGATTGTAACTAAATTATTATTATCATAATAATTTTCTAGAGTAACAGAACTATCATTTATATTATTAAGCTTATAAAGATTAGCAATAATTAATTCACCATATAATTTATATATATCCATTTTATTGCATTCTTTTAATTTACTATTAATATTACTAAGTTTTTGAGTTACTTTTTTTAATGTAAGTAATACAAGTTTTGATAAATTAGTTCTATATTCTACAAATATATTATCTGTTTCCTTTTTATAGTAGAAATCGTCAATAAAAAAGTTGATTTGTAGAGGAGTATTATTTTCTAAAACAATAGCATAGTTATTGTCAAAGTTTTTACAAGTTAAATTAGATGTACCAATACTATTTAATATATTTTTTAAATAATTATATAATTTTAAGCAATTTTCAGAATTGATTAAAGAATTTATGCCTAAAATTTTTATACTTGTTTCTATAAAGAAGTTACTAATACCATTGAAATTTGAAGTTACAGCTTCTACAATATTTTTATAATCATTATTAACAATAGAGTAGAATTCTTCGAAACTTTTAATATTATAAAAATCTGATTTTTCAGATTTTGGAAATACATATTCATGTGCTGGTAAAATATTACGATATGATTTAGAATAAGTATCTAAATGTCTAAGACTATCAATTATTCTGTTATTTTCATTAACAAGGATTATATTACTATGTTTTCCCATTAATTCAAGTACTAATTTTTTGTTTACTAAATCATTTAATTCGTTATAGCATTCTAGTTCGAATATAACAATTCTTTCAAGTCCGTTAGTATATATTTTTCTTATTTTAGAACCTATTAGGTGTTTTCTAAGTAACATACAAAAACCGAGGAGCATTAAGTGGATTTGGTTTATTATGTGTGCTTAAATTTATTCTATAGTTATTAGAAGAAATACACATATTAAGCATGTAATTGTTACCATTAGAATAAATACCAAAAATAATTTCATTTTTGCTTGGTTCAAATACTTTATTTATTTTTCCACCTATAATAGAATTATTTAATTCTCCAATAATACTTTTCAAAGTGATTCCATCAAAAGACATAAAAAATCTCCTTTTTCTTTTTTTATATATTTTTTTATAGATTATAGTATAAATACAACAAATTATCAATATTTCCACAAATTTCTATTGACATTAAAAAGCATGCTAGATTATAATACATACGAGAATAAGCATATCATCAGAAGGGAGAACAATAATAATTATGAACAATAGTAGAAATATGTGGAGTTCTACAAATATAAATTATGATAGTATGACTGACGAAGATTTAATTAAAATTATTAAATCTGGTGATAAGCAAGCACTTAATTATTTAATAGATAAGTACAAAGATTTAGTTAATATGAAAGTTAGTAAATATTTTATGATAGGTGCAGAAAAAGAAGATATAGTTCAAGAAGGTTTAATAGGTTTATTTAAGGCCATTAAAAGTTACGATTTAGAAAAACAGAATTCATTTAAAACATTTGCTAACTTATGTATAGAAAGACAGCTTATTACAGCTATAAAGACATCAAATAGACAAAAACATTCACCACTTAATTTTTACTTATCATTAAACGTATCAGCTTATGATAATGATGAAACAGATAGTTCTTTAATAGATATATTTGAATCTAATTTAATAGAAGATCCTTTAGACACAATTACTAAAAAAGAATATTATCAAACAGTAGAAGATGCTATAGATAAACATTTAAGTAGTTTTGAAAAACAAGTTCTTAGTAGATATATAAATGGTAAATCATATGTAAGGATTGCTGAAGAGTTAAATACTCAGGTTAAATCGGTAGATAATGCTATACAAAGAATAAGAAAAAAAGCAATTAAAAATATGAATGATGATGAATAAAAGATTAATAATTATTTAATAAAATATGTGGACTTAAAATTCTTTTACGAAAGTTAGATTAAAATACATAATATTTGTTAGTAAAAAAACAAAATAGAAAAATTATAAAGTAGGTCCACTTTTATTCTGATTAACCTGCTTCTATAGCTCAGGAGGTAGAGCGCTACCTTGGTAAGGTAGAGGTCACCGGTTCAAATCCGGTTAGAAGCTCCAAAAATTAAAATTTGGGAGGAATAAATTTGCATAAAATTAAAAAAATAATTAAAAATAATAGTATTATAATATTTTTATTGGTTGCAATAGCTATTGTAACCAATATTGCTATTGTATATACTTTCACATATGCTTTTTCAGATAAAGAAAAGAATGTAGAAGAAATAAATATAAAAAATGTTAGCACAAAATCACCAATAGTTGTTGAAGTACATGAAAATACAAAAATAAATGACATTTCGCCAAATGAAAATCAAGATAATTATCCTACAGGAAATAATAAATATTATATAAAAGTAAATTTAGAAACTCAAACAGTAAATATATATGAAAAAGATGAACTTAATAGATATAGTATTCCTGTAAAAACAATGCTTTGTTCTACAGGTGAATATACACCGAAATCAGGTACATATAAAATAACTACATATAAACAAGAGTGGTTAAGTTTACAAGGAAATGTATATGGTCAATATTGTACACAAATTGTTGGAAATATATTGTTTCACTCTGTGCCATATGTAGAAAAATATAATCCTGCAAGTTTAGAATATTGGGAATATGATAAATTAGGACAAGATGTATCATTGGGCTGTATTAGACTTACTGTAGAGAATGCTAAATGGATTTTTGATAATTGTGATACAGGGACTCGGTGTAGAATTTTATTCATCAGAAGATCCAGGGCCATTTGGAATTCCTAGCGTAGAAAAGATATCCGAATATTCTGAAGATTTAAGAAATTGGGATCCAACAGATGATAATGAATCAAATCCTTGGATTAAATATAAACAAGATTTACAAGAAAAAGAGGAAAATCAAAAAAAATATTATAATGCAGCTTTACAAGCAACTGTAGATATTATTAATATATGTATATAAAGAGAAAGAGGTATAAAAATGAAAATAGGTATAGTGGGACTTCCTAATGTAGGAAAAAGTACTTTATTTAATGCAATTACTAATGCAGGAGCAGAATGTGCAAACTATCCATTTTGTACAATAGAACCTAATGTAGGTGTTGTTCCTGTACCAGATGAAAGATTAGACAAATTAACTGAAATGTATAAACCAGAAAAAACTACACATGCAATTATAGAATTTGTAGATATTGCAGGTTTAGTAAAAGGAGCAAGCAAAGGTGAAGGACTTGGAAATAAATTCTTGTCACATATAAGAGAAGTAGATAGCATTGTGCAAGTTGTAAGATGCTTTGAAGATCCAAACATTGTACATGTTGATGGAAGTGTAGATCCTTTAAGAGATATAGAAACTATAAATCTAGAACTAATCTTTGCAGATATGGAAACAATAGATAAAAAACTAGATAGAGCTAGAAAATTGCTAAAATCTGATAAGAAATATCAATTTGAAATAGATTGTTTAGAAAGAGTAAAAAAAGTACTAGAAGAAGGAAAATCAGCGAGAACAATTGAATTTTCAGATGAAGAAAAGGAAATTTTAAAAGAAACATATTTATTAACAATGAAACCAATTTTATATATAGCAAATGTATCAGAACAAGATATAGAAAATGCAAGAGGTAATGAATTAGTAAAAAAAGTAGAAGAATATGCAAAATCAGAAAAAGCAGAAGTTATTCCATTATGTATAAAAATAGAAGAAGAATTAGCAATGCTAGAAGGTGAAGATAAAAAAGAAATGTTAGAAGCACTTCGGATTAAATGAATCTGGATTAGATAAAGTAATTAAAGCAAGTTATGATTTATTAGGACTTATGTCATTTCTAACAGCAGGAGAACCTGAAGTTAGAGCTTGGACAATAAAAAAAGGAACAAAAGCACCTCGGAGCTGCTCGGAAAAATTCATTCAGATATAGAAAGAGGATTTATACGTGCTGAAATTGTTTCTTATGATGATTTAATTAGGGAAGGTTCTATGGTAGCTGCTAAAGAAAAGGGATTAGTTAGATCTGAAGGAAAAGAATATATTATGCAAGATGGAGATATAGTACTATTTAGATTTAATGTTTAAGCCAAATTTTGCCAAAGGGTGCCAAAGGGGACGGGGCATTTTGACAATTTTTATATAAAGCAATAAAATAATAAAAAAATTATGTTTATGAAAATTGTCAAAATACCCCGTCCCCTTTGGCAAATTGTAAAAAAATATACAATAATTTTTTGAAAAAAATGTTGACTATATAAGAAATTAAGTATAAAATGTAATAGAAAATAAAAAGATTATTTATATTTTTGCATATTTTGTATATAAAAATCAAAAAATATAGATAATAATATTAATATCAAAAGAAAAAAGGAGAAGAGAGATATGAAAATGGTTAGAAAAGTTTTAAGTGTAATTTTAATTATAAGTTTATTGTTTGTCGTTTTACAAACTTCAGTTTTAGCTACTGATGATGAGCTTTTTCAACAAATACAAGATTTAGTTGGTGAAACAAATACTACAAATACTACAAATAACGTAACTAACATAGCAAATACAACTAATACAACTAACAATACATCATCAAATGAAACATTACCAAAAACAGGTATAACAGAAGATTATGCAATAATAGCTTTTGCTGTTGTATGTGGTATTTCAGCAATATATGCATATAAAAAAGTAAAGAATTATAATATAAAATAAATAGAAATATAAAACGAAATTTTAAACACTATAAATAATCTAAAAATCTTTTAGTTTGTTTATAGTGTTTTTGCTTTAATTAATAGTCTTTTATCAGACAAATTATTACATGTAATTAATGTTACAATTTTTTCTCCATTTGTTTTTTGTGATATACATGATAAATCATTTGGGCTAATTTCTTTTCTTTCATAAATAAAATAATCTAAACTATTTCCAGATAAATCGTAAATAGTTATTTTATCACTAATTTCCAATTCTTTTAATCTACCAAAAAATCTTTTATCTGCATAATTATGACCTGCAATACACAAGTTTCCGAACTTTGTTGGGTATTGGACCTGCAAATCTGCAAGGTGAAATTTTTAAAAGTTCAGCATTTTGATTAGATAAAATGGGATAATTAATTTTTATTTTTTCGATTTCAATAATTCCTATTACAAAAGATTCGGTACTTAATTTGTCTATATCATTTACATATGAATCATATAATGTACTAATATTAAATGAATCTGTTAACACTTTGGATTCTTGTTCTTTTTTTGTATTACTATAAACTATAGATGAAAATAATAATATTATTATAACGAAAAAAGTAATTGAAACATAAAATTGTAATTTAAAACTAAATATTTTTATTTTTTGCTTTTTATTATATTCTTTAGTTATTAATATTTGATTCATATTTCCTCCTAGAAATGTTCATTTATAATAGTTTTTGTAATATTATAAATAATATTAAGGGAAAAATTGAAATTAATACAAATATTTTATAAAAATTTTAAAAAAATACTGCAAAAATCATTTATTATATGGTACAATAGCAAAAGTATAAAAAAGATAAGGAGAGTATAGTTATGTCTGATATTAAATATAAAAGAGTTTTATTAAAATTAAGTGGAGAAGCACTAGCTGGAGATGCAAAAACTGGAATATCACCAGAAGTAATTGACGATATCTGTAATCAAATAAAAAATATGCTAGACTTAGGAGTACAAGTTGCAGTAGTAGTAGGAGCGGGAAACTTTTGGCGTGGAAGATATGGAAAAGAAATGGAGAGAACTACATCAGATTATATGGGAATGATTGCTACCACAATGAATGCTTTAGCACTTCAAGATGCATTAGAATCAAGAGGGATGTATACAAGAGTACAAACTGCAATAGAAATGAGAGAAATTGCAGAACCATATATAAAAAGAAAAGCAACTAAACATTTAGAAAAAGGAAGAGTAGTTATTTTTGCTTGTGGTTCTGGTAATCCATTCTTTACAACAGATACAGCAGCAGCATTAAGAGCAGCAGAAATAGATGCAGATGTTATATTAGTTGCAAAAACAATAGATGGAGTATATTCAGCAGATCCAAAACAAGATTCAAATGCAGTAAAATATGATGAAATAACTTATCTAGACATATTAAATAAAGATTTAAAAGTAATGGATTCTACAGCAATATCATTATGTAAAGATAACAATATACCATTAATAGTATTTGCAATGGATAATACAGAAAATATAATAAAAGCTGTTAAAGGTGAGAAGGTAGGAACTTTAGTAAAATAATTCCTTGCATATTATATAGAAAAATTTACATTAAAAATATTATGGTAAATGTTTTATTTAGGAACTTGTTTAAGTATAAAACTATAATTTTTTAATAAAAGATAATATATAAAAATTTAAATTAATTATAAAAATAAAAGGAGAGAATATTATGAATTATACAGATTTAGAAGAGAAAATGAAAAAAACAGTAAGTGTTTATGAGGAAAATTTATCAGAGATTAGAGCTGGTCGTGCAAATCCTGCTATATTAAATAAAATAAAAGTAGATTACTATGGTGTGCCAACTCCGATAAATCAAGTTGCTGGAATATCTGTTCCAGAAGCAAGACTAATTGTAATACAACCATGGGATACAGGAATATTAAAAGAGATAGAAAGAGAAATATTAAAAGCAGATATAGGAATTAACCCAAATAATGATGGAAAAGTAATTAGATTAAATTTCCCAGAATTAAATGAAGAAAGAAGAAAAGAACTTGTTAAAGAAGTTAAAAAAATAGCAGAAGAAGCAAGAATAGCAATAAGATCTATTAGAAGAGATAGTATAGATAGTTATAGAAAAATGCAAAAAGATAGCGAGATTACAGAAGATGAATTAAAACAAGCAGAAGAAGATATACAAAAAATAACAGATAAAAATATAGCTTCAATAGATAATATTTTAGAAAATAAAGAAAAAGAAATAATGAGTATATAGATAATAGATATATATTTATTTAAAGTTTAGATAGCTTACTACAATGGTTAACTATAAAAAGATTATAGGTTTTATAGAAACTAAAAAAAGTTAGTCGGAAAGGAGAATATGTTAGATAAATAAGCTAACATAGAGGATTATGGATTTTAAACAAGCACTAATAGATGATGCAAAATTAATTAATAATAGTTTTGAAAAATATTTTAGAAATACTGATTGTCCTGAAGGTATATTAAATGAATCTACAAAATATAGTTTACTTGCAGGAGGAAAACGACTAAGACCAATTCTAATATTAGAAACATATAAATTATTTAAGCAAAATGTAGAAGAATGTCTTCCTTTTGCAGTAGCTATGGAAATGATACATACTTTTTCACTTATACATGATGATTTGCCAGCGATAGATAATGATGATTATAGAAGAGGAAATCTAACAAATCATAAAAAATTTAATGAAGCAACTGCAATTTTAGCAGGAGATTCATTATTAAATAATGCATATATGATAATGATTGATGATATCATTAATAGTAAAGATGAAAATACAAAAGCAAGAAAAATAAAAGCAATGCATGAAATTTCTTATGGAATTGATAGAATGATTGCAGGAGAATACATAGATACAGAATATGAAGGAAAGCAAATTTCAAGTGACTATTTAGAATATATGCACAAAAATAAAACTGGTGCATTAATAAAAGCATCTGTTAAAGCTGGTGCAATAATTGCTGGAGGGGCAGATGAAGATATAGAAAAATTATCGTTATATGCAGAAAAAATAGGATTAGCATTCCAAATAAAGGATGATATACTATCTGAAATAGGAGATGCAGAAGTTTTAGGCAAACCAGTAGGAAATGATAAAGAAAAAGGAAAATGTACATATATTAGTAAATATGGATTAGAAGAATCAAAGAAAATGCTTGAAAATATAATAAAAGAATCAATAGAAATTATATCTTCTTACAAAACAGATGATGAATTTTTAAAAGAGCTTGCATTATATATTGCAAATAGAAATAAATAAAGGAGAAAAATATGAGTAATACCAATCCCAAGAAGAACAATAGTTATCCAGAACATATTGCTATAATTATGGATGGAAATAGAAGATGGGCAAAAGAAAATAACTTAGAAATAAAAGAAGGACATAAAAAAGGAGCAGAAAATTTAGAAAAAATTTCAAAATATTGTAACAATATAGGAATTAAATATCTAACAGTATATGCTTTTTCTACAGAAAATTGGAAAAGAAGTAAAGAAGAAGTTGGGGCTTTAATGATATTACTTCAGAATTATTTAAATGATTTTTCAAAAAGAGCAGATACAGAAAATATAAAAATTAAAGTATTAGGTGATATTTCAGTACTTTCTAAAGGAATGCAAAACAGCATAAATAAGGCTGTAGAGAGAACTAAAGCAAATACTGGTCTAACTTTAAATATTGCTTTTAATTATGGCGGAAGAGCAGAAATAACATATGCTATTAAAAAAATTGCAGAGGAAATTAAAAATGATAATATAAAAATAGAAGATATAAATGAAGAATTAATATCAAATTATTTATATACAAAAGGACAGCCAGATCCAGATTTATTAATAAGAACAAGCGGAGAATTAAGAACAAGTAATTTTTTACCTTGGCAAATAGCTTATACAGAGTTTTACTTTGATAATAAATACTGGCCAGAATTTTCAGAAGAGGATTTACGGTAAAGCAATAAAAAATTATGAAGTTAGAAATAGAAAATTTGGAGGAAAATAATAAATGAATTTAAATCGTATATTAACAACAGTAATAGGATTACCAATTGTTATTATTGTGTTTATATTTGGAAATATATATTTAATAGATTTTTTATTTGCAATAATTGCAGCAATGAGTTTACATGAATATTTCGACAGTTTTAAAGGAAAAGCAAATCCAGTATATTGGCTTCGGATATTTAGCATGTGCTTTAATATCATTAATACATATTGTACCAAGGCAGTATATAATTATAACAATAGGTATATTAGTTCCAACTAGTATATTACTGCTATTTATACAAGTTATTATTTCTAATATGAAAACTACAATTAAAGATATTGCAATTACTTTATTTGGTATTTGTTATATACCATTATTTTTAATGTATATGCCATTACTTATGGGTTCAGAGAATGGAAAGTTACTTGTATGGTACATGATAATTGCTGCATGGGGAACCGATATATTTGCATATATAGTAGGAAAATCAATTGGAAAACATAAGTTTAGCCAAATTAGTCCTAATAAATCTATAGAAGGTTGTATAGGCGGAATAGTTGGTCAGGCGGCTTTGACATTAATCTATACATTAATT
The DNA here is from genome assembly GCA_905215935.1 of uncultured bacterium. Taxonomy (GTDB): domain Bacteria; phylum Bacillota; class Clostridia; order TANB77; family CAG-508; genus CAG-492. The sequence continues at coordinate 161,855 of CAJMRY010000003.1, read as the reverse complement.
ATTAATACATATTTAGGAATGAATATTAATTATTTATATATAGCAGGCATATCTATTTTATTAAGTATAATAGGTCAAATTGGAGACTTTTCAGCATCCAGTATAAAAAGATATGTAGGAATTAAGGATTTTAGTAATTTACTTCCAGGACATGGTGGAATGTTAGATAGAATAGATAGTTTAATATTTATAGCGCCATTTGCTTATTTTTTATTATTGTTTGTAATATAAGTTATTTTTTAGCTGGATTATAGATTATTTAATTAGTGTTTATGTAATATGATTTATAAATATATTAAACTTTGATAGGCTAGTGAGAGTTTTTAGTAAACTGTATAGATAAATATTAAATTTTGTTTTAATAAATTTATAATAATGGAGGAAATGCAATATATGCTTAATTTTATTATAAATACTGTGAAAATTATATTTCTTTTAGGATTATTAGTCTTTATTCATGAAGGTGGACATTTTATTGTTGCTAAACTTTGCAAGGTTAAAGTAAATGAATTTGCACTTGGATTTGGTCCTACAATTTGGAAAAAACAAGGAAAAGAAACAAAATATGCATTAAGATTAATCCCTTTAGGGGGATTTGTAAGCATGGAAGGTGAAGAAGAACGCTCTTTAAAAGAGGGTTCTTTTAGTAAAGCCTCAATTCCAAGAAGAATAGCTATAGTATTAGCTGGTCGGTATGGTAAATATTATATTTGCACTAATTATATATTTTGGATTAATGACAACAAATACTAATTTTACTACTAATAAAATAGACTCATTAGTAGATGGTTATAATGCACAAATTTCTGGGTTACAAGTTAATGATGAAATTAAAAAAATAAATGGAAAAAAAGTAATTAATCAGGAAGATATTAATGAGCAAATTTCAAATTCTAAAGGAGAAAAGGTAAAAGTTCTAGTAAAAAGAGATGGTGATTTATTAGAATATGAAATAATTCCAAATGAAGTAAAGTATAAAGAAACAGGAATATACTTAAAAGAAGGAGATTCTACAAAAGTTGTAGCTATTCGGTGAAGGAACACCTGCTAAAGAACAAGGGGTAGAAGTAAATGATGTTATATTAAAAGTAAATGGAGAAGATGTAAAAGATAATGTAAATAAACTAATAAATTTGATTAATGAAAATAAAGAATCAGATTTTAAAATTTTAGTAGAAAGACATGGGGAAGAAAAAGAGCTTACTATTAATCCTGCAGAAAAATCACAATATTACTTAGGAGTTAATTTAAAGATTGCTGAAAATACACTTATGAATAAAATATATTATGCTTTTAATTCTACAATAGATTTTAGTTTTTCTATTTTAGATAATTTAAAACAGCTTTTTACTGGTAAGGTATCAACAGAACAGCTGATGGGTCCAGTAGGAATTTCAAGTGTAGTTTCAAATACTGAAGGAATAAAAGATTATATTTATATTATCTCATTAATATCTTTATCTTTAGGTGTTACTAACTTACTTCCCTTCCCACCACTTGATGGAGGAAAAATAGTAATTTTATTAGTAGAATGGATTAGAAGAAAGCCTTTAAAAGAAAAAACAGAAATGTCAATACAAATGTTAGGGTTTTATATACTTATAGCTTTATCTATATATATAACATATAATGATATACTAAGAATATTTTAGATTAATATTTAAACTTAAAATATATTAATAAAAAGGAGGAAATATGTTAATTATTAGAATTAGCATATAAGAGTAAAATGCAAGAAAAAAATGTACTATTAAAAATAAAACCAAGATTTAGAATTATATATGAAATATGTCATAGAGGTTCAATATTATTATTATTACTTATATTAATGTTAATACCATCTATAATATATAAAACTTTAATAGTTTACTTAATTTCTATAGGAATAATAGCTGTAGTTATGGGTGTTGTATTATTGTTTGCAAGACAAAGATATGAATCAACAGAATATGAATTTTATGAAGATAAATTAATATTTAATTCAAATTTTATAAATGTAGAAAATAAATATATTAAATACGAGAATGTAAAAGAAATAAAATATGTACAAAGTTTATTACAAACATTCTTTAATTTGGGAGATATAATAATTAATACAAATGCAGAAAATGGAATAAATAATGGTATTACTATACATAACATTGAAGATGTTAAAACTGTATATGATAAATTAAATTCTATTGTATAAATTATAATACAATATCTTTTTGGAGGGTGTAATAAAGAATATGGCTGATGCACAAGAAAAAATGCTAAAAGAAATCTTTAAAGATTTTGAAATAAATAGCGATATTATAAATACGAAAATAAAATCTATAAATTTATATAAAAAGACGAATAAATTAGAAGTTAATATTTTATCAGATAAACCTATAAAAGTAAAAGATGTTGGAGCTTTTGAGAAATATTTAATTAAAAGATTTATGCTTAAAGATGCATTAATACATATTAGTTATATAGAGGGAATAAAAAATGATTTTTTAAGTGAGTGGGATGATATTTTAGATTATTTGTCATATAAACATCCTCTTACTAAAGCTTTATTAAGAAATTGTATATTAGATTTAGATGGAAATAATTTAAATGTTAGATTAAAATTATCAGGTTCAGATATACTTTATGGTGGGAATATGGATAAAATTCTATCAGATTTAATATTTGATGTGTTTAATCAGAAATTAAAAATAAAATATATAGATAATGATTCAGAAGAAGAAAAAGTAAAAGCTTTAGAATATAGACAAAAGTTACAAGAAAATGTAATAAAAAAGGTTCAAGAGAAATCTAATATACTAGACAATATGAAAGAAGATAAGCCAGAAAAAGAGAAAATAGAACCTAGCATGCAAGAATCTAAAACTGATTCAAATAGGCAAGTTACAAATAATAATAAACAAGAAGATAAACATGAAAGTAAAGACAAAAAATCAGAAGAACCAGAAGAAATAACACCTTTAATATTAGGAAGAAATCAAAATATAAAAGATCCATTAGTAAAGGTAATAGATATTTCTATAGATAGTGGAAAAATATCCCTTGAAGGAGAAGTAATTAATACAGATTCAAGAGAACTAAAAACTGGTAAATTTTTATTTATGTTTGACTTATATGATGGAACAAGTACAATTACTTGTAAAGCCTTTATAGAAAAAGATAAATTTAAAGCTGTTTCTCGGAAGAATAAAATCTGCCAAAGGGGTAAAAATTGGCGGTACTGCACAATTTGATCCGTTTGCAAAAGAACTTGGAGTTATTGCAAATACAATTGTAGAAACAGCTGGAATGAAAAAGCAGGAAAGAAAAGATGAAGCAAAAGTAAAAAGAGTAGAACTTCATATGCACACTCAAATGAGTCAAATGGATGGAATGACATCTGCAAAAGATTTAATAAAACGTGCAATGAAATGGGGAATGAAATCTATTGCGATAACAGATCATGGAGTGGTACAAGCATTCCCAGAAGCACATAAGTTATTAGGTTTTGATAATCCAGATATGAAGGTGATTTATGGTGTGGAAGCATATTTAGTACCAGATAGAGTACCTTCAGTATCTTTTCCAAAAGGACAAGATATAGACACAACTTATTGTGTTCTAGATTTAGAAACCACAGGATTTTCTTTTAGAACAGAAAAAATTACAGAAGTTGGTATAATGAAAGTAAAAAATGGAGAAGTAATTGATGAATTTTCATGCTTTGTAAATCCAGAAAAGCCAATTCCACAAAGAGTAATTGAAGTAACACATATAACAGATGATATGGTAAGAAACGCTGAAACAATAGAAACAGTTATGCCTAAGATTATAGAATTTGTTGGAGATAGTGTTTTAGTTGCACATAATGCAGATTTTGATATTGGATTTTTAAAATATAATGCAAAAGAATTAGGGCTTACTTTAGATAACACATACTTAGATACTTTAAGGCTTGCTAAAGAACTTTTTCCAGAATATAAAAAATATAAACTTGGAATCATTGCAGAAAATTTAGGCATAAAGGTAGAAGTAGCACATAGAGCTCTAGATGATGTGGATACAACAGTAAAAGTATTAAATGTAATGTTTGATATGCTTAAAGAAAAAGGTGTAAAAACTGTTGATGATATAGATAAATTAAATTCAGGTAATGCAGATTACAAAAGACTTCCAAGCTACCATGCAATAATACTTGCTAAAAATTATGTAGGACTTAAAAACTTATATAAATTAATATCTCTTTCACATTTGCACTATTTTTATAAAAAACCTCGTATTTTAAAATCTATATATAAAAAATATTCGGAAGGATTAATACTTGGTAGTGCTTGTGAAGCGGGTGAATTATATAGAGCAATTATTGCTGGTAAATCAGATGAAGAAATAGAAGATATAGCAAAAGATTACGATTATTTAGAAATTCAACCAATAGGAAATAATATGTTTATGGTTAGAAATGAAACTGTACCAGATACAAAAGCACTAGAAGAAATAAATGAAAAAATAGTACATTTAGGAGAAAAATTAGGAAAACTAGTAGTTGCAACATGTGACGTACATTTTATGGATCCACAAGATGAGATTTATAGAAGAATTTTAATGGCAGGACAAGGTTTTGATGACGCAGATCAGCAAGCACCACTGTATTTAAGAACTACAGAAGAGATGCTTAAAGAATTTGAATATTTAGGAGAAGAAAAGGCATATGAAGTTGTTGTAACAAACACAAATAAAATAGCAGATATGTGTGAAAGAATAAGCCCAATATCACCTGAAAAGTGTCCACCATATATTGATAATTGTGAGCAAACAATTAAAGATATTGCATATACTAAAGCACATGAATTATATGGAGAAGAACTTCCAGAAATAGTTGCAAATAGATTACAAAAAGAACTAGATTCAATTATAAAAAATGGATTCTCAGTTATGTATATTATTGCACAAAAACTGGTATGGAAATCTAATGAAGATGGATATTTAGTAGGTTCTCGTGGATCTGTTGGTTCATCATTTGTTGCTAATATGACTGGTATTACAGAAGTTAATTCTCTTCCAGCACATTATAGATGTCCGAATTGTAAATATTCAGATTTTAGTGATTATGGTTATAAAAATGGGTTTGACCTTCCAGATAAGGATTGTCCAAAATGTGGTCATAAATTAGATAAAGATGGAATGGATATTCCTTTTGAAACTTTCCTTCGGATTTAACGGAGATAAAGAGCCAGATATTGACCTTAATTTCTCTGGTGAATATCAAGCAAAAGCACACAGATATACAGAAGTAATTTTTGGAAAAGGAACTACATTTAAAGCAGGAACAGTTGGTACTGTTGCAGATAAAACTGCATTCCGGATATGTAAAAAAATATTATGAAGAAAGAGGAGTTCCTGTAAATAATGCAGAAGTATTAAGAATAGCAAGCCGGATGTACTGGTATAAAAAGAACAACTGGACAGCATCCAGGAGGTATTATAGTTGTTCCAAAAGGAAGAGAGATATATGAATTCACACCTGTACAACATCCAGCAGATGATCCAAATTCAGATATTATAACAACACATTTTGATTATCACTCTATTGACCAAAACTTACTTAAACTAGATATCTTAGGTCATGATGATCCTACTATTATTCGTATGCTTCAAGATATAACAGGTGTTGACCCACAAAAAATACCATTAGATGATCCAGATACAATGTCAATTTTTAGTTCCACAGAAGCTTTAGGTGTAACTCCTGAACAAATAAATTCGCAAGTTGGAAGTTTTGGTGTTCCAGAGTTTGGAACAAAATTCGTAAGACGGAATGCTTTTAGATACAAGACCAAAGACTTTTGATGAATTAATTCGTATTTCAGGTTTATCACATGGTACAGATGTGTGGCTAGGAAATGCACAAAGTTTAATTGAGGAAGGAACAGTTACATTAAATGAAGCTATATGTTGTAGAGATGACATTATGATTTATTTAATAAAACAAGGTTTGCCACCAAATCCTGCATTTAAAATAATGGAAACTGTACGTAAGGGAAAAGCATTAAAAGATCCTGCAAAATGGGAAGAATATAAAGCTTTAATGAAAGAACATAATGTTCCTGATTGGTATATTAAATCTTGTGAAAAGATAAAATACATGTTCCCTAAAGCTCATGCCGCAGCATATGTAACAATGGCATTTAGAATTGCTTGGTTTAAAGTACATATTCCTAAAGCATATTATTCAGCATACTTTTCTATAAGAGCAAAACAATTTGATAGTGAAATAATGTGTCATGGAAAAGAAAAAGTAAAAAATAAAATGAAGGAGATAGATTTAGAAGGTAATAATGCTCAGAATAAAGATAAAGAAATGTATCCAGTTCTAGAACTTGTTTTAGAAATGTATGAAAGAGGAATTAATTTCTTACCGATAGATTTATACTTATCTCATCATGAAAAATTTATAATGGAAGAAGACGGAATTCGTCCACCATTAAGTGCTATTCCAGGACTTGGACCAATTGATGCAGAAGGAATATATAATGCTGCAAAAGAAGGCAAATTTATGTCTATTGATGATATGAAAATTAGATCTAAAATTGGTAAAGTTGCTGTAGAAACTTTAAAGAGTGTAGGAGTTTTAGAAGGAATGAGCCAAAGTAATCAAATGAGTTTATTTGGGTAAGTTATTAAGAATTAGAATGTTTATATTAAGTTTAAATATAGATTTTACTAATTATATGTGAAAATAATAATACTTATAAGTTACAATTTAGTAAGAAATATTTTGTAATTTTAAAATGTGTTTTTGGCATATTTGTAAAAAATAAAAATTTATATACATTGAAAGAAATAGAATTTATATTCTTACTAAAGTGTAACACTTAAAAAAAGAGAGGGAAAAAAATGAGTCCAGCAATAAATTTGACTAATATATTTAATTTAAGAAATATAATAATTTATTTTATAGCAATCAATTTAATAGCCTTTTTAACTATGTGGATAGATAAACGTAAAGCTAAAAATCGGTTCGTGGAGAATTAAAGAGGCAACATTATTTATGCTTGTATTATTAGGAGGAGGAATTGGAGGAATTGCAGGAATGTATACTTTTAGACATAAAACAAAAAAATTACAATTTGTTATAGGATTTCCTGTTATATTAATTTCTGAGATTATTATTCTAATATATTTAAAGTTATATATTTTTTAAAGAAAATCCCATTATTTAGATGTACAAACTAAATAATGGGATCTTATTATAAATAGAAAAAATAGATTTTGGGAAAATATTTATAAATATCTTTAGTGATGAATATATTAAAATGAATAATAAGCAAATGTTTATTTGATAAACATAATTTAACAATAAATATTATTGTTTTACAGCAACTGCATATGTTGAAAACTATGTGAATAAAAACAACAAAAAAGTACTTATATATCAATTATTCACAAGGTTATCCACATTATCCACATGCATGTGTATAAAAAAACATTGTAACATTGGGATACATAAAATAGTACTAGTGAAATGAAAAAGAAATGAAATTGTAAAATAAGCTTCAGATTTGTAATACTATAAGCAGAAAAATGGAAAAATATATAAAAAAAGATAAAACTCGACAATAAACTACGTATAAAGAATATGTGGCTTAATGGGACAGATTTTAAATTATATAATATTTGGGTAAATAGTTACATCAAAATTTAATAGAAATTATTACAATTATTTTATAAATATATTAAAAAATAATATCATTATGTGATATAATGACAAAAATCATAAAAATATTGCATAATATAACTAAAATAAGAATTAAATATATTATATAAATTATTTATAGATTGAAAAGAGGATGTATATATGGATAAATTAAGCAATTTAAAAAATAAAGAAGAAATAATAAAAAGCTTTTTTAGATGGGTATTAGATGATGAAAATGTTGAATTGGTTAAGGAAATAGACTTATCACTAGTATCAGAATATTATGATCCATATATATATTATACTAAACAGATAGCTGATTTTTTTAACACAGATGCAATGCAAAGGTTAGGAAGAGTTGGACAATTAGGGCAAATGATATGTAGTAATAAAAATTGTTATCACAATCGTTTGGAACATTCTAAAGGTACATATAATAGAAAATTAGAAGAATTAATATATCTTACTTCAGATTGTAATTATAGAGAATATTTGGAACAAAATAATTTAAAGTTATATTTAATTGCAGAATTAATAAAAGTAGGTGGACATGATATTGGACATTTACCACTTTCTCATATTATGGAAGTACAAGTAATAGGAAGAAGAGATTTTCATGAAGATATTGGTAAAAGAATATTATTAGAAAATAAGCAGATACGGTAATGTTTTACATTCTATAAATCCTAATTTGAAAAATATTTTAAAGAATCTAATACAAGATGATATATTAAATTTTAAATCACATGATGAAGGAAACTATGATGTAGATAGATTAGATTTTATATTAAGAGATTCAATTTATAGAGGTCAAAAAATAGAAAAAGGATTTGATGAACAATATAAAAGAAAATATGCTAAATTAGATAAAAATGGTAATATAATGCAAAATGAAGATGGAAGTATTATATTGGTTGATAAAGAGTCACAAGTGCCAAAGAAAATAATAGATGTATATAATCATTCTTCATTATCTACTATAGAAAGTTTTTTAGAAAGAAGAGTACAATCATACAAAGATGGATATTTTTCAAAGATAACACAAGTAGAAGACGGATTAGTAGGTGTTTTATTTCAAAACATTTTAAATAGTAAATCAGATGGAGAAGTTGCAAAAGACCTAAAATCATTTATACATCAATTAAAGAAAAAGGGTGTAGATATAGATTTAGATGAGTATTTAAAATGGGATGATATAAGATTCTATAGTAATTGTATTGATATTGCAGAAAATAGCAATAATCATTATGTAAGAGATCTTTCGGGAATGATAATTCCTAATCTACAATCTTTAATGAATTTAATATATTCACATTTAGATTTAAAAAATGCAAAAAAGTCAAATTTTGAAACATTAACTCCTGAAGACAAATATTTTATACATAAAATAAAAGATTTAATTTATGGAGATACACATTTAAGTAGAATCTTAAAAGATAAAGGATTTTTTAAAAGGAATTGTTTGATGAGTATAAATGATAATCAAATAGAATTTTTAAAAGAACATTTTGGAGATACTATTCACTATTCTACTGCAACTGTATATGGATACAAGAAAAATATACCTATATATATACAAGATAAAAATCGAAGAATATTTGCAATTCATAATCATCCAGAAAGAAGTTGTAATTGGAGTGAAAGAAAAGAACAAGTAAATGTAGCTTTTGTAACTATTCCAGAGTTAAGGTTACAAGGTTTATCTGATGATGAAATAAATAGAGTAAAAAGGCGGTTTTATACATGATGAGATAGATAGTATAAGTCAAGAACCTAAATGTCAAATTAATATGAGTCCAGTAAAAGTAGATACAAGAATAGAATATTATTTTGATATATAAATACAGGCTACGGACTAATTTTATATGTGATTTTAAAATTAAGTCTGAATAGTAACCATTAATTTGCAAACATTGTCAAGTAAAAAAGTAAATGCAAATTTGCAAACATTAACTATTTATTATAAAATTTATTGACTTTATAATATAGAGCTGGTAAAATAATTAAAGTTAAATATTAGTGATGAAGAAGAAAAAATATAATTTTATTATTAAAAAGAGAATTAGCAGTTGGTGAAAAGCTAATAATAATAAATATATGGGGAGCTTTGGAGCTAAAATATAATAAAGAGGATAATTTTTTACGAATTATCAATTAGGGTGGAACCGCGGAAAACTATAAACTTTCGTCCCTAGCTATTAAATTTAAGCTAGAGTTTGGGATGAAAGTTTTTTTGATTTTATGCTATATTATTAATATTGTAAATAACAAAAACTAAAAAGAGATATATAATTAAAAATAAAATAGTACTTATACTTTATTCTAAACTATAGCAATAATATTTATATAGGAGGTATTTTATGGAAAAATTAACAATGGAAAAAATAGTATCACTTTGTAAAAACAGAGGGTATATTTATGCAGGCTCAGAGATTTATGGAGGATTAGCAAATACTTGGGATTATGGACCATTAGGAGTTGAACTTAAAAATAATATAAAAAAAGCATGGAGAAAGAAATTTATACAAGAAAGTAAATATAATGTAGGACTAGATGCTGCAATTTTAATGAATCCAGAGACTTGGGTTGCGTCAGGACATGTTGGAGGTTTTAGTGACCCATTAATTGACTGTAAGGAATGTAAAACGAGACATAGAGCAGATAAATTAATTGAAGAATGGGCACATAGCAATGGAAAGGATATGATAGCGGATGGAATGTCTGATGAGGAAATGATTAAATTTATGGATGATAATAATATACCATGTCCAAATTGTGGGGAACATAATTTTACATCTATTAGAAAATTCAATTTAATGTTTAAAACATTCCAAGGTGTTACAGAAGATGGGGCATCAGAAATCTATTTAAGACCAGAAACTGCTCAAGGTATTTTTGTCAACTTTAAGAATGTACAAAGAACTACTAGAAGGAAAATGCCAATGGGAATAGCACAAATTGGAAAGGCTTTTAGAAATGAAATTACTCCAGGTAATTTCACATTTAGAACACGTGAATTTGAACAAATGGAACTTGAATTTTTCTGCAAACCAGGAACTGAAATTGAATGGTTTGATTATTGGAGAAGTTTCTGTAAAAATTGGCTATTGAACTTAGGCATGCAAGAAGAAAATATTCGTCTTCGTGATCATAGTAAAGAAGAACTTGTATTTTATAGTAATGCTACAACTGATATTGAATTTGCATTTCCTTTTGGATGGGGAGAATTATGGGGAATAGCCTCAAGAACAAACTATGATTTATCTAGACATATGGAACATTCAAAACAAGATATGTCATATTTAGATCCAGAAACAAATGAAAAATATGTACCATTTTGTATAGAACCATCACTTGGATGTGACAGAGTAGCATTAGCATTTTTATGTAACAGTTATGAAGAAGAAGAAATAGCTAAAGGGGATACAAGAACAGTATTACATTTACATCCAGCCTTAGCCCCATATAAAGTAGCTGTCCTTCCGCTTTCTAAAAAGCTTAGCGAAAAAGCATGTGAGGTATACGAAAACTTGTCAAAGAAATTTATGTGTGATTATGATGAAGCAGGAAGTATAGGAAAACGCTATAGAAGAGAAGATGAAATTGGAACTCCATATTGTGTAACAATAGATTTTCAAAGCTTAGAAGATAATACTGTAACTATAAGAGATAGAGATACAATGGAACAAATAAGACTTAAAATAGAAGATGTAGAAAAATGGATTAGTGAGAAAATAGAATTTTAGTATAACATTTTAATTATTATGATATATAAAAGATTATAAAATATGAAAAATTTTGCTTTATATTCTGAAATAGTTTATATTAAAAATTCAAAATTACTATATTACAAATAATTTAATAATGAATATAAAAATAATACAAATTAATTTATATGTTAATTTGTATTATTTTTATATATAATGTGAGAATTTTAGTATAGAGCTAAATGGAACTAATGTAGATTTCTTACTATATAAAATAAGTGCACACAATATTTATTTTAATTTATTTTTTAAATGAACTAATGATGTTGTTTATTATTTCTGAGTCTTGAGAGTAATTATCTTCAAGAGCGGCTGTTGTTAAAATATATGCTGTATTATCATCTATAAAACATACTTGTTTAATTCTAACTTTAGTATTATTTTGAGTTAGAATATAAGTAATAATTGAAGCATCTTTTCCATTTAATTTTACATATTGATTTTCAATATCTCCATCAAGTTTATTACTCATTTGAGTTTTGACATTTGATATTGAAGCATTCATATAAGATTTTAGATCATATCCAGTTGGTACAGTTTCAGAAAGTAAGTTTACATTTGTTCCATTTTCTGAGTTACTAAATACTGGTTTAGATGAAGAGGTACTTAAAGATTTCCAGGCTTCTGGATAAGCAAATTGTACTCCAGATGAATGTGTATAAACTGTATATCCAGTTAAATCTTTTTGATTAATAATATTATTGTCTCCACCATTGTTGTTTGTAGTATTATCTGGAATTTCAATTCCTAAAATTTTTGCTTTTTCTGGTAAAACTTTTTGGAAGTTATCAGATATTTCTTTAACAAGAGAATTCATTTTTGTATTAGACATTTGGTTTAAAAGTTCACCATTATTTGATGTTAGGTCATCTATATTAACATTATCTGTGTAGTTTGTATTTTGATTAATATTTAATTGTAACTTAGTATCATCTGTTTGAATATTTAAATAGCCTGTAGTATTAACAGTTCCTTTTCCAATTTCTCCATTTGTTTCTATATTCATTTCTATAGATGTATCATCAGATTCTGTTTTGAAGTTTAATTTTGTGTTATTTTTTCCATATTCTGCTGTAATAACAAAAATTTCATCACTATCATCATATGCATTTAAGACTAGATTAGCTTTATCCTTTGAAATTGAATAATTAGCTTTTAAGATGGTAGTATCTTTATGATTTAATGTGATAAGTTTATCTTTTTTATTATTTGTTATCTCTATACTCATCTTATCAGTATCTTCGCTATTTGTTATTTCTAGTTTTACAAATTTATTTTTATGTGAGTGTGCTGTAAATGAGATTTTATCATCAGCACTAAATGATGATTTATCATCTTTTAAGTTATCAATTGCTTCTTGAATCATATCTTTTAAGTAATCTTTGTCTAATGTTATGTTTGATTTTTTAGTAGAGTTACTATTATATGTTGTTAAAGAAGATCTAGAAGAGTATCCATTGTAGCCATTTTCAAAAGATTCTTTTATACCAGATTGTTCCATTTTTTGAATAAGTAAATCTAAGGTTACATCATCTTCTTTTAATTCCTGTAAAAAGCTTAATAATATGTCATAAGCTTGTTCTCCATTTATAGTTAAAGTATAGCTATTAGTCTTTACATTTTCGCCATTTACAGATGTAGATATATTTTTTTGCTTAGAGAACATATCTTTTGTTAATTTGTTATCTAATAATTTAGTATATTTTTCGCTAATTTGTTTTCTTGTTTCTGGTGCTATAAATAAAAGTTCATATGGATCTGTTTTTTGTATTTTATCTGGTATCATATTTAACATAGATGAATTTAATCCAAATTTAGAAGCCAAAGACTTCAAATTATTGTTTTCTATATAGATATATTTATCATATAAATCTGTGCATTTAATACCATAGTTCTCACCACTTGATAATAATTCTAAATTAGTTATTTCTGTATCATTATAAATAGGCTTAATACTCATATGATATTTTTGTTTAGTAGGTATTGATTCTGCAGAATATTGTATTTTTGCATTATTTAAAGAATCTTTTAAATTAGTTATAGTATCTTTTGCAGAATTTGAAATCTTTGTAGTTGATGAACCTGTAAGATTAGCCGAATTATTTTCTGATGGAGTATAATCTAAAGAAGTTGTGATTTCTCCATTAGCAGTGTAGGAATATTCAGTTTTTTCTTTATATTCTGCTAAAAATTTGTCATAATCAAATTCTTTATCAAAATCGATAGAGTCTCCTAAATATTTAAAAAATAGTTGTTTTGGTGACTTAAATAAGTCTGTTTGAAAGTAAATAATTGCAGATGCTCCTGCACCTAATACCAATAAAATGATTAGAATAATTGGTATAATAAGTATTTTTTTGTTTTTCATTAGAAAAATTCCTCCTTTATTTTTAGATATAATTTTATTATAACATAAAAAATAGAAAGTAAATATATTTTGAAAAATTAAATTTATAATTTACAATTATATTGACTATTGTTATGTTAGTATGTACTTTTTAGTATAATGTGATTTATCAAAAAGCATTAAATAATTTAAAAAAGTACTAGGCAAACAAGTAAACTTATATTATACTATTATTTGTATGTAAAAAGTACTAAATGATGAAATAAGGAGAGAAAAGATATGAACTATATAATTCAGTTTATTAGAGGTTTTTGTATGGCACTTGCTGATAGTGTACCAGGAGTATCAGGAGGAACAGTTGCGTTTTTATTGGGGTTTTATGATAAATTTATAAATTCATTAAATAGTTTAATGGAAAAAGATAAAAAAAAGAGAAAAGAAGCAATTTTATTTTTACTTAAATTAGTAATTGGTTGGGGTGCCCGGATTTATTTTATCGGTATTAGTTCTTGCAAATATTTTTGATGCACAAATTTATAAAATAAGTTCTCTATTTTTAGGATTTATTATATTTGCAATTCCTATTGTTATAAAAGATGAAAAACTTAATTTAAAAAATAAATACAAAAATATAATTTTTACTGTTTTAGGAATTGCATTAGTTGTAGTTATTTCTGTGGTAAATCCAGCATCTGGTGAAGGTATAAATGTTGCAGCTGGAAGTTTAAATTTAGGATTAATAATTTATGTGTTTTTAGTTGCAATGGTTGCTATATCTGCAATGGTATTACCAGGAATATCTGGTTCTACATTATTACTAATATTTGGTTTATATATACCAATAATTTCAGCTATAAAAGAATTTTTACATTTAAATTTTGCATATTTTCCAATATTAGTAGTATTTGGACTTGGAATAATTACAGGTATTGTAACTACAATTAAATTAATAAAAAAATGTTTAGAAAAATATAGATCACAAACTATTTATCTTATAATTGGATTAATGATTGGTTCTATATATCCTGTAATACTAGGACCAACAACATTAGAAGTTCCAAAAGATCCAATGAGTTTTAGTACATTTAGTATTGTATTTTTCTTAATAGGTGGAGCAGTAATATTAGGACTTCAGAAATTCAAAAGTGTGATGGAAAAGAAAGAACAAAAACAAATAGAAGAATCTAAAGAAAATTAAATAATGTAAAGTTAAATTTTAACTAAATTAAATAAAATAGCACTTTAATATTTTAATGTATTAAAGTGCTATTTACTATAGTACAATAGAAAAATTATATGGTTAATAATTTGCAAATAAATATAGAATATAATATCAATTTTTTATAAAACAAAAATGTTTTATATTTAGTAAGTTATCTTACAATATCTATAAAAATAAGTTAATATTAATCTATAGTAAATTGATTTTGAAAAGAATGTGGAGTATATATTGTATCTTGTTCTAATAAGTCTAAACATTTAGACAAAGATTCTACTACTTGGACATTTTCATTTATACCATTTTTTTCAATTCCAAACTTGGAAAAAACTTTATATTGTGCTAATAAGTTATCAAATAAATGATTTTTATTTATTAAAATTAATTTTTTAAAATTTAACTGTTCATCAGCAGATGTAAATAAAAATTGATTTAATACAGTAAAGTAATAAAGTAATTTACTACCACCATGATGTAATATAACATAATTAAAATTATTACATATAGATTCAGGAGTTTTATTAAAGTAATATGAAATATTAATCTTTGAGTTATAATTTTTTAATGGTGCCATTTTTCTTATATTTGAGACACTTATACCTCTTTGCGTTTTAAAAACTTCTTTATAAAATTGTTCTTCTGTTTTTTTAGGAAAAGCTTTGTTAAATGCATTTATATTATCAGGTGAATCGAAAATAATATTAGCATGTCTATTACTATTATCTAGATATGTGTGTATTATATTATCGAGTAGACCATTTTGATGTTCAAAACATCCTAATTGTGTATATGATAAATCTGGATTTGAAGCAATGTCTTTAAAAAAAGAAATGCTTTCATCAAATAAAGATTTGTTTTGTCCATTATTAATTTCGTCTTGAGTTATAATTAATATTTTTTTCATAACGTAAACTCCTCTTATATAAATATAAAAATAAGTATAGCATATTTACATAATTAAATCAACTAGAGAAATATAAGCTTGAAAAAAATTTAGTACTATGTTAGCATATCAGAAGAAAAAGCTACAAAAAATAGTAATAAAAGTGTATTTTTTAGAAAGTTATTTAAATAATTTCGAATTGATTAAAGGAGTGGGGTTATGAGATATCCAGAATTTATAAAAAAAGGTGATACAATAGGTGTTACAGCACCATCAGCAGGTATAAAAGAAAGGGATTTTATTAGATTAAATAATGTAAAATATAATCTAAATAAAATAGGATATAAATATATAGAAACTGAAAATGTTAGAAATAGTGAAATGGGAAGAAGTGCAGATGCTAAAATAAGAGCAAATGAGTTTATGGAGTTATGGAATAATAATGAAGTATCGTCCATTATAATGGCGACAGGGGGAGAATTTTTATGCGAAATTTTGGAATATTTAGATTTTAGCAAAATTTCTAATACAGAAATAAAATGGATACAAGGGTATTCGAATATTACAACTTTATCTTTTATATTTACTACAATGCTTGATATTGCTACTATTTATGGTCCAAACATAAAGGCTTATGGGATGAGAAATTTATATAAAAATTTAACAGATTCAATTAAAATAATGGAAGGAAAAAATGTAGTTCAAGAAAGTTTTTGCAAATGTGAAAATAAAGAAAGTAAATTTAATAGAAATGACGAATTAGCTGAATATGAATTAACTTTAGAGTCTTCATGGAAAAGCTTAAGAGGGGAAGAAAAATTGAATTTCCGTGGGAGAAGTATAGGTGGATGTATGGATGATATTATAAACTTAATTGGTACTAAATATGACCATGTTAAACAATATATAAATAAATATAAATCTGATGGCATTTTGTGGTTTCTAGAAGTATATGAAATGAGTAGCAGTCAAGTTGTAAGAAATTTGTGGCAAATGAAGAATGCAGGATATTTTGATAATTGTACAGGTATTTTATTTGGTAGACCACTTTTTGTAAGAGAAGATTATGGAATAAAATTTCATGAGGCTGTTTTAGAAGCTTTAAAAGATTTAAATGTTCCTATAATATATGATGTTGATATAGGTCATATAGCACCACAAATGCCAATTGTTAATGGTGGCATATTAGATATTAGTTATGAAAATAGAAGAGGAAAAATAGAAACAATATTTGAATAGTATTAAAAGACACTTCATTGGTATTAATTTTTAGAAAAATATTATACCAATAAAGTGTCTTTTTGTTAAATACCATTTAAAAAACTTTAGCTTTAACAAATGCTTTATTACAGCTAATAACTAGTGATTTTATGTTTTATTGAAATTTTATATAAGTGAAAATGTCATTCTAATTGGTTGTTATTTTCAGAAGGAGTTGTATTTGTTATTGTACTATTAGATATTGTAGAATTAGTTGGTTTAGTATTGGTTGTAGAGTTTATATGTGTGTTATTAGTATTGTTATTAGTATTAGTTATACTAGTATTAGTTGAAGTGCTTGTATTATTAGTAGAATTAGTTACAGAACTGTTTGTATTGTTTATAGGATTATTATTATTTACAGAATTATTTATAGTATTTGTAGTGGTATTTGTATTTGGGGTACTAATGGAATTATTTGAATAGTTATTTGTAGTATTATTTTTAGTAACATTATTATTAGTAGTATTTTTATTGTTAGTAGTATTATTTTTATTAGTGGTATTACCATATGAATGTTCTGTACATTGAGATGGAAGAGTACCTTTTAAATAATATTCTTCATAAGTATTTAGACAATGACCATTCGAAAGTTTGCCAGTAGATGAGCAAATGGTTGCAGAAACTACATTATTTGGTTTCTGAAATTTACTTCCGTGAAAGTCCTTTATGAATAGAACTCATAATACTTGACCATAATACTGAAGCTGGATTTTGATTAGAACCATACTCAATATTTTCATTTAAGTCAAATCCATACCAAGTAACAGCTGTATAATAATTTGTAAATCCACAAAGCCAACGATCATAATCATCATCTGTTGTACCCGTTTTTGCTGCAACATCCATACCAGATATAGAACAATTAGTTGCTGTTCCATGTGAACCCTGTACAGGCTCAGTTAGAATATCTTTTATTATAAATGCAGTAGAGTTTGAAATAACTTTTCTTCTGGTTTGTTTTTTCGTAATTAATGTCTTACCATTTTTATTTGTAATCTTTGTGTAAAAAATTGGTTCTATATATACTCCGATCATTTGCAAGAGTGCTATATGCACCAGCCATTTCAAGAGGACTAATTCCTTTATCTAATCCTCCTAAAGCAAGAGCTAAGTTATTATCTTCTTCAGTTAAAGTTGTAATTCCCATCTTTTCTAAATATTTTATAGATGCACTTGGAGTTATTTTTTCCATCATCTCAACAAATGGAATATTTTGTGAAGATTCGACAGCTCTTCTTACAGTTATTTTTCCTAAATAACCAGAATTATTTGTAGGAGAATAATTTTCTTTTTTTCTATCAATGAAGCTTGTTTGTTTATCATCGAATATAGTAGAAGCGGTAAATATTTTCTTATCAATACCAGGAACAAGGACTGTTAGAGGTTTGCTTGAAGAACCAGTTTGTCTAATTCCCTGTGTTGCACGATTAAATCCTCTAGAGGTAGTTTTTTTACCAAGTCCACCTACGCATCCAACTACATAGCCACGAGTATGATCAATTATAACCATTGCAGCTTGTGATGTTGCAGAAGTATCATTTTTAGATTTTATTATATGTTTACTTTTTTCAAATTCTTCTTCCATTTGTTTTTGAATTTTGGAATCTACGGTGCTATAAATTGTAAGTCCAGCTCTATTTAGATAATTTGTAGCAAATGTAGTGTCTAATTTTTTTTCTTTAGATATATCTGAAATAACCTCAGATATTACAGCGTCAGTATGATAAGAATATATTGCATCATTTTCTGAAGGCAAATTACCTTTTTTGAAATTTAATCCTTTTTCTACATTAGAAACAGCTTGATTATAATCTTCATCAGATATATATTCTAATTCTAACATTTTATTTAAAACTAATTTTGTTCTTTTCTTTATTTTATCTTCACGGTCTGTATCACCAAATGGATTGTAAGAATTTGGACTGTGATTTAAGCCAGCTAAATATGCACATTCTTCTAACTTTAAGTCTTTTGCACTTTTATTAAAATAATATTTAGCTCCCATTTCAACTCCATAAATATTAGGTCCAACATATATTATATTTAAGTAAGATTCTAGAATTTCTTCTTTAGATAGGCAAAATTCAAGTTCTACTGCTTTAGACCACTCATCTACTTTTCTAGATATTGAAGATGTATCGTTTCCTGTTATATTTTTTACTAATTGCTGGGTTATAGAACTTCCACCAAAAGATGAAGAACCAAAATGTATAATATAAGACACGATTGCAGATCCAGTTCTTTTTACATCTACACCATGATGTTTGTAAAATCTTTCATCTTCTATAGCTACATAAGCATTTTTTAAGTTACTAGGCATTTCGGAAAATGAGATGTTCTTATGTATCTTTTCACTTCCAAGAGTTGCAATAGTATTTCCATCTTTATCTACAATAATAGAATTCGTGTTAGAAATCATTTCTTTAGCGATTGTTTGCCATTTATACATTGATATTCCTTTAACAATTGCAAAGATTAATATAGAAATTAATATAATAAAAATGATTATTTTCTTAATTTTTTTTCTAAGTTTAGAATTCTTTTTAGCATCTTTTTTTTGCTTCTTTGACGATTTTTTTAATTCTTTTTCAGACATATTTCTTTCTATAGGTTTCTTATCTATTTTATTTTTATCTTTTTTTCTACTTTTTATATTTATAGTATTTTTAGAATGTTTTCCCATAATAATCCTTTCATCTCTTATTTTTATAAATGGATTATATCATATAATGAAAAAATGTGAATATTTGAGAAGAAAAAAATCTGCTACCATGACCAATATGATAGCAGATATGTTTTTTAATTAATAAGCATCGTAGATTCTAATTACGACCTTACGTCCTCCAAAAAACGATTCTTCATGTTTGCCTACTTCAACGATAGTTAAGCTACCAGCATCAGAAATCTTAACTGTGGACTTTTTCTTCCATTTGTTCGGATTTTCGAAAAACTTTCTGTCTTGGAGAAGTTTCTTATTAGAAAGCTTCACACTTTCAGAAATTATGTCAGAAACCATTTTGTAGATTCCATATCCATCTGGTGCTTTTACAAGAAGATAATACTGATCTTTAGACATAGCTTTGTCTACTATTTCATAGACTTCACCTGTATCCCAATCAGTCCAGTTCCTGAAACATCCATTATAGTCGAAAGCCTTTCTTATTCTGGACATACGGTACTTCCGCATTTTATCCTTCTTTTTTTTACTGAACTTCAATTCTGAATCATCCTTTCAGTTTATTTACAGAAGATTGGTCCTTCTGTAGATAAGTTTAAAAAAACTTATTCTTATTTTAACATAAAAATGTTGTTATATCAATTATTTGAAAAAAAATTATGATAACTAATAAATAAAGAAAATTGTAAAATTAAATAAATATTAATTATAAAGATATAAAAAATAACTAATAAAATTACAACAAAAAATATATTTAATAATGTTTTATTTATATTGAAATTAAAAATATGTGATGTTATAATCAAAAAAATAATATATTTATTTCTTGACTTAAATCTTTATAAGAAACAATTAAATATAAAATTGATGTAACAGAAGTAGAAATAAATTTTATAAGGAGGATATAATGAAAAAAATTGTAGTTGGTGTATGTATAAAAAAGGATGGGAAAATTTTAATGATTCAAGAAGCAAGAGAAGATATATATAAACTATGGAATTTTCCTATGGGACATTTGGATGATGGAGAAACAATTTTTGAAGGAGCAAAAAGAGAGGCAAAAGAAGAAACTGGATACGATGTTGAACTAACAAGTATTAATTCAATACAAAACTTTATAGATAAAGATATTATGAAAATAACATTTAATGCTAATATAATATCTGGAGAGCTATCATACGATGAAAATGAAATATTAGATGTAAAATGGTTCTCTATAGAAGAATTAGAAAATATGTCTAGTAAAGAATTAAGAGCTTATAATTCAAGTATGGAAATTATAAGAGATGCAAAACAGAATAAAGAGTATTCGCTAGAAGTTATTAAAAACTTATACTATTAAAAGGTGACAAAATGTAATTTTTTTGATATAATTAACTCAGTACTAAAAAGTATGGGAGGTTATAATATGGAGAAAATTGCAGAAGATGTTGTTAAGCTTTTTAAGAATCAGCAACAACAAATGGGGGATGTAGTCCTTCGGAGCATAAAGGTTTCTTTACCACCAGAATGTGATGCGGATGAAGTGGCAAAATATATAATAGCCAATTATCCGATGTATAAGGCGCATTCAAAAGGGAAAGAAAAGGGACATCCAATTTTAGCAATAGGACATCCATAATTAACTGTGATAGGAGATCAATATATATGATCTCCTATTCTTAACTTTAATAATATTGAAGATATTATTATTAAATAAAAATTAAGAAATATTTAATGATTTATTCTTAGTTTCATTATATAATTCTCATGAGGTGTTTTTATGAAATATGATTGTTTAATTGTTGATGATGAAATTGAGCTTGCAAATAATACTTGTGAATATCTAAATTTATTTGGAGTAAAATCATTTGCTTGTTATAATCAAAATGAATGTGATGAATTTTTTAAAGAAAATGATACCTCTTTAATTCTTTTAGATATAAATTTATCTGATGGTTCTGGATTTGAACTATGTAAGAAAATAAGAAAAAATAAAGATATACCAATTTTATTTATTTCTGCTAGAAATACAGATGATGATAAAATAATTGCTTTAAATATAGGAGGAGATGACTATATTGAAAAGCCTTATTCATTAGGAGTATTACTTGCTAAAGTTAAAGTGGTTTTAAAAAGATATGGAAAAGATAATATAAAAAGATATGATGATGGAAATTTAATAGTTGATTATATGGATAAAAAAGTTTCTGTTAAAAATAGAGATATAAAATTAACGTCTTTAGAATTTAAGTTATTAACATATTTAATTGACAACAAAGGAAGATTAGTTACTAAACTTGAGTTATTCCAAAATGTTTGGAATGATAAATTTACTCAAGATGGAACTTTGAATGTACATATAAGAAAATTAAGAGAACAAATAGAAGAAAATCCAAATAATCCACAATATATTATTACTGTATGGAAGGAGGGATACCGATTTAATCGGTAAATAAGTTATGAAAAGAAGATATTTAATTTTATTTATTATATTTACTTTTGTTTTCGAATTATTTGTAGTTATATATAATATAAAAGAAAAAACAGAGTATTCGAATGATGTAATTAAAATAAATGAATTAGTAAGTAGTATAAAAGAAAGCTATGGTGATACTTCTAAATATCCTAAATATTTTGATTATACAGTAATAGACAATAGTGGGAATTTAATTTATAAAACTAAAGATGAGTTAAGTCAGTCTTTAAATGAAGCTTATAAAAATAGAGATACAATAATAGATTTGATTATTGATAACGAAGTCAAAGGAAAAATTATTATATGTAATGATGTTAAAGGTATTGTTAATCGAAATAATAATATTTATATTAATATTATTATTTGGGTTTCAAGCATACAACTAATAGCATTAATAATATATTACATAGTTTTATATAAAAAAATATTAGAGCCTTTTAATAAGATGAAAAATTTTGCTATCAGAGTATCTAATGGAAATTTAGATATTCCATTAGAAATGGATAGAAAAAATAATTTTGGAGCTTTTACCGAAGCTTTTGATATAATGAGATCTGAAATAAAAAAAGCTAGAATAGCTGAAAAAAAGACTATTGAAGATAAAAAGGAATTAGTGGCTAAACTAAGTCATGATATAAAAACTCCAATAGCTTCTATAAAATCATCTTCCGAACTAGGTCTAGCAATTTCAAATGATGAAAAAACTAAAGAATGTTTTAAATCAATAAATCAAAAATCTGATCAAATTAATATATTAGTAACTAATTTATTTAATGCAACTTTAGAGGAATTAGAGGAACTTAATATTAATCCAATAGAACTTAAAAGCAATATAATAAAAGAACTAATTGATAATGCAGATTATTTGAATAGAAATAATGAATATTCTGTACCAGAATGCAAAATTTTTGGAGATAGATTACGCTTGCAACAAGTATTTGACAATATATTTGCAAATTCGTATAAATATGCAAATACAAAAATAGAAACAAAAATATTTATAGAAAATGAATATTTAGTAGTTTCAATTAGAGATTTTGGAAATACTATAAATGATGAAGAAGTACCTTTGTTAACTGAAAAATTTAAAAGAGGTACAAACACAGGAAGTATTGAGGGTGCAGGTTTAGGATTATACATATCTAAAGAATTATTAAGGAAAATGAATGGCAATTTAGAAATTAAAAATGAGAATCCAGGTTTTAACACAACAATATATTTAAGAATTATTTAAGAAATACTTAAAGTCTCTTAAGAATTATTTTTGTATAATAATTTTATAAGGTTCAAAGAAATCAGATGATTTGTAATCACAATTCTCGGGGAAACTTTAAGGAGGAATTAATAATGGATAAAAAAGTTTTAATAAAAACCGAAAAACTATGCAAAACTTTTTCTAATAATGGAGTTATGCAACATGTATTAAGTAATATTGATTTAGAAATTTATGAAGGAGACTTTACAGTAATAATGGGTCCAAGTGGTGCTGGTAAATCTACTTTATTATATGCATTATCTGGAATGGATAAACCAACACTTGGAAATATCTATTTTAATGATTTAAATATTGCTAAATTAAATCAAGATAATTTATCATTGTTTAGAAGAAAAAATTGTGGATTTGTTTTTCAGGCAATTTATTTAGTAGATTCAATGAGCATAATGGATAATATATTATCAAGTGGTTTATTAGTCAAAAAAAATAAAAAAGAAATTATTGCAAATGCTTATAATTTATTAGAAAAAGTAAATATCAAAAAGGAATATGCAAAAAAATTTCCAACTCAAATATCTGGAGGAGAAGCTCGGACGTGTTGGAATTGCAAGAGCATTAATAAATAATCCAAATGTCCTATTTGCGGATGAACCAACAGGTGCACTTAATTCGAAAACAGGAGCAGATGTATTAGATTTATTTACATCTTTTAATGAAGCAGGTCAATCTATTGTAATGGTTACACATGATATTAATTCAGCTAGAAGAGGAAATAGAATAATTTATATAAAAGATGGTCAAGTAGCAGGTGAATGCAACTTAGAAAAATATAGTAAAAATGATGATGAAAGAAATAAAAGGCTTTCAGATTTCTTAGTGAGAATGGGGTGGTGATTATGAAAGAGTGGTTACTATCAAAATCCAATATAAGAAATAGCAAAGGTCTAACAATAGGATTAATTATATTAATAATTTTAGCAACTAGTTTTTTAAATATAATGTTAGTGATTTTTACGGATTTTACAGGAAATGCAGAAAAAAATGCCATAAAACTTAATAGTGAAGATGCATATATATTACTTAATGGAGATATATCAAAAATTGAAGATGATTATATAGAGTCTCTTATAAATGATGATGTCCAGAATTATGAAGTTATAAGAACT
Organism: uncultured bacterium; assembly: GCA_905215935.1. Taxonomy (GTDB): domain Bacteria; phylum Bacillota; class Clostridia; order TANB77; family CAG-508; genus CAG-492. The sequence goes on along the minus strand of CAJMRY010000003.1, from coordinate 137,190 downwards.
GTAGGAGCTTTAACAGATACTCCATATGGAGAGGGTACTGTAACTCCATTGGTGCTTTTAGAAAATGCCAAAATGGCTTTAAATTGTGAAATTGGAAAAACAGAAATTATTGAAGAAGATTTAGCGATTTTATCTGAATACATATATTTACCATACCAATATCATACAGGCGGAAATTATAATATTGGGGATGACTATGAATTAAAAATATTGGATAAAATCTATAATTTCAAAATAAAAGGTTTTACAAATAATATAATTACTGGGTCATATAATTGTGGTACTATAAATGTTATAGTTGATGATATTACATATAACAAAATTGTAGAAGATACATGGGGAGGGCCATGGGAATTTATATATATAAAATTTGATTTAAAACAAGGAGTGGATCAGACAAAGTTTGTTAATGAAATATCAAATAAAATTTCTAAAGATAATTCATTAGTAACAATAAATTATTATACTCTTGAAGATGCATTATATATTAGAACTTTTATTTCTATAATTTTAGGAGTTAGCTTTTTAGTTTTAAGTTTAATAATATTAATAATAGTATTTTTAATGTTAGCAAACAATATTTCAAATTATATTAAGGAAAATATAAAAACATTAGGAGTTATAAAAGCAATTGGTTATACTGGTAAAAATATAAAACTTTCATTTGTGCTTCAATTTGTAATTATTACAATAGTTGGAAGTTTAATTGGCATTATTTTATCATATTTAATGCTACCCTCTGTAATAAAAATTATGGTATCACAAATTGGTATACCATATACAATTAATTTTAACTTAGTATCTTCAATAATAACAATACTTAGTTTGATAACAATTATAATATTAACAGTATTGTTTATTGCAAGAAAAATAAATAAAATTCATCCAATTACAGCTTTAAGGGAAGGTATAGAAACACATAGTTTTAAGAAAAATAGGATAGAATTAGAAAAAACAAAATTACCAATTAATATAAGTTTGGCTTTAAAAACAATGTTTACTAATATTAAACAAAATATAGCAACTTTTGTAATTGTATTTTTCTTAGTATTTGCAGGAGTAATTGCTTTAGTAATGTTTCAAAACTTCTCTGTAAGGCCTAAATTATCTTTATTAACATTTGAAATATTTGATGGTGCTATTAGTACAGATTCTGATGCAGATAAATCAGTATACAATTATATAAAGAGTCTTAATGTTGTAAATAATACTAGATTAATATCAGGTATAAATGTAGAAACAGAAAACGTTAAATTAGTAACTTATATTATGGATGACACAGAGCAGTTAAATAATAAAGATGTATGTTATAAAGGTAGATTACCAAAATATGATAATGAAATAGCAATATCAGGAAAGTATTGTAAAAAATATAATTATAATATTGGTGATGAAATTGAAATTGGAAAAGGAGATATTAAAGAAAAATTTCTAATAACAGGTTTTATTCAGACAACAAATAATAATGGTCAAGAAGCGGTTATTTTAAGTAATGGAATAGAAAAGATTCTAGGAACAGCTTATGATAAACTATATTATTTTGATATAGAAGATAATAGTAATGTTAATGAATGTATAGAAAAAATAAAAAATGAATTTGGTGATAGAATATCTTTAACTGTAAATTTTGAAGAAGTAGTGAAAGGATCAATATCTGTATTTAAAACAATTTCAAATGCTATGGTAGTTATAATGCTGACTGTATGTGGTTTAGTAATTCTATTAGTATTATATTTATTAATAAAAACTTTAATAATTAGTAAAAAGAAGGACTACGGAATATTAAAAGCTTTGGGCTATACTTCTAAAAATATAATTATTCAAAATGCAATAAGTTTTATGCCATCAATTATATTATCAGTTATAATTTCTTGCATAGTATCATGTTTTATTGTTAATCCATATCTTACACTTATAATGAGTATGTTTGGAGTAATGAAAGTTACTTTTGAAATACCAGTTACATTGGTAATATGTATGGGAATAGGATTTGTGATTTTATCATTTATATTTGCTTTAGTATTATCACTTAGAATAAAGAAAATTGAACCATATAAATTATTAAATGGAGAATAATAATACAATAAATTTTAAAAGGAAGGATAAAGGTGATGAAAATGGATAAAAAAGAATTTATAGAAAAATTATCAAAGCAAACTAATTATGATGAAAGAAAATGTAATTTAATTAATAGCATAATTGAAGATACATTTATTATAGGAAAGAAAAGTAAAGAAAAAATGATAGTAGAATTTAAAGAAAAACTAAAGATTGAAGAACAAGAAGCAAATAAGGTATATGAAATTGTAATGCAAATAATAGGAACAGGAATCAAAGATAAATTGAAACACCCTTTTAAAAATCAGGATTAGTAATATAGTTTAATATTGCTGAAGAAAAGATATTGGCAATTTACTATTAGATTTAAGTTAATAATATAAAAAAAGAGAGAATGGAATGCTACAAAAGTAAAAATCCATTCTTTTTTATACCTAGATTTTTATATTGCAATAATTAATTTTTCAAAATAATATCGAAAAATAAGGAAAAGTGTAAAATTCAATATAAAAAAATGGCGGATATGAGGTAAAACAACTTGAAAAAAATAATGGATATGTGATAAAATGTAATAAAAGCTATAATTTATCAAAAGGAGAAAACGAATATGAAAAGAAAAATTTATGATGAATTATTAAAATGGAAAAAAGAAAGTAATGGCGAAGTAGCACTTTTAATTGATGGTGCAAGACGTATTGGTAAAAGTTATATTGTAGAACAATTTGCAAAAGAAAATTATAAATCTTATATATTAATTGATTTTAACAAAGCAGGAAAAGATATAAAAGAATTATTTGATAATTATCTAGAAAAATTGGATATATTTTTTATGTATTTATCTAGTTATTATAAAGTAGATTTATATGAACGTGATACATTAATTATATTTGATGAAATTCAATTATATCCACGAGCTAGAAGTGCTATAAAATATCTTGTTGCAGATGGAAGATATGATTATATTGAAACAGGTTCATTAATTTCTCTTAAAAAAAATGTAGAAAATATTTTAATACCATCAGAAGAACGTCATATAAATATGTATCCTATGGATTTTGAAGAATTTTTATGGGCTGTTGGTAATAATAATTTGATGAATTTAATTAAGACATGTTTTAACGAAAAAAAGCCTTTAGGTCAATTAATGCATAGAGAAGCAATGGATTATTTTAAACAATACTTAATAGTAGGAGGCATGCCTCAAGCTGTTAATAAATATGTAAATACCCAAAATTTTAAAGAAGTAGATTTAATAAAAAGAGATATATTAAATTTATATAAAGATGATATAGTGAAATATGGTGGAGATGATTCAAATAAAGTTCAAAGTATTTTTGAAGAAATTCCATCACAATTACATAAACATGAAAAAAGATTTAAATTTAGTTCTATCGAAAAAGATGCAAGATATAGGGATTATAAAGGTGCATTTTTTTGGTTACAAGAATCAATGATTGTAAATATTGCATATAACACTACAGAACCCAATATAGGTTTACGATTAAATAGAGAATCTAGTGCATTAAAATGCTATATGGGAGATACAGGACTTCTTATTTCACTTGCTTTTGATGAAAAAGGACTTGTTGATGAAGAAGTTTATAAAAATATATTATTTAATAAGTTATCATTTAATGAAGGAATGATTATGGAAAATATAGTAGCTCAAATGCTTGTATCATCTGGAAAAAAATTATATTTTTATTTTAACTATGATAAGAATGATAGCTCTAATAATATGGAAATAGACTTTTTAATTGCTAAAGACAAAATAACTTCAAAACATAATGTTTCACCAATAGAAGTTAAATCTGGTAAAAATTATACATATTCTTCTTTAAATAAATTTAGAACAAAGTATAGAGATTATTTATATACAAATTATATTTTACATATAGATGATTTGAAAATAGAAAATGATATTGTGTTTTTACCTATATATATGACAGGGTTATTATAATATTGATATGTATAATATAAAGAAAATATTAATAAATCTAAAAATGTACTTGTTGATGAACCATGAGTTTGTTATAATCTATTAACCAAATAGTAATATTTGCAATTTTACATAAAACATGATATAATATATATAGTGAAAAATTTTTTCACACATTCGAATATCCGCCCAATTAAAATAATTATTTTACAGGAGGTATCCTTATGGGAAAAACATTTGATGAAATCTTGACAAACATTGAAAAAGAGTTAGCAGAACTTCGAGCAATGAACAATGTGCTCATTAAGGAAAATGCACTGTTGCGACAGAAGTGCGATGATGTAGATAAAAAAACTTCTAAAGATAGTGATGTACTCTTACTCAGTGAAGCCTGTGAACAGCTTGATGATTCTACCCTAATTTCTATCTGCAGAAAAAATGGTTTGTTGTTGATCTGAAGCACTTAAGCGCAGAAAATTGTTTTCTTGTTGTTTGAAAAGATTTCAGAGAAGCTTGATTTGGAATGACTAACTCTACGCTATAAAATGTTGCAAAAAAGCTCTTTTCACTTGGAGCTTTTTTGTTGCCTTTTTACATTATTACAATATTACTAAAGAAAATTTGTTTGTAATTATACTGTAAAATGTAGGTTAATAAAATGTAAAAAAGAGAATGGAAGACACAAAGTACAAGCCATTCTTTTGTTTTAATATATATATTTAACTTTTTTATATCACAATCCATTCTAATTAAAAATAAATTTATAATTTAATAATCTTAAAAAATTAGCTTTCATCATAAATTAATATAACAATGTAATTCTATTTCCAATTTTCTCTATAATACCATCACTTTTTAAACTACTTAATTCTCTCATCATAGCACTTCTATCAATACTTAAGTAATCTGCAAGGTCTGTTAAAGAAAATGGGATGGTAAAAGATTTACTCATATTTCTAGTAGATATAATTGTAAAATAAGCTAAAATTTTTTCTCTTATAGTTCGCTTACTTAAAAGTTCAATTCTCATATTTAAATCTATAATTTGATTTAAAAATAAAGATGGTAAAGTTTGTAGTAGTTTGTTATGAAACCTGCAATGGTTATTGCATTTATTTTCTACATTATCATAACTAAAAAACATAACTAAACTATTTTTTTTTGCCTCTACAAAAAGTTCATTATTTGTATTTACAATATAAAAAATTTCTCCAAAAATATCATTTGCAGAAAAATGTTCTACAATAGTTCTATTTCCATTAAAATCATAACGAATTAAATTTGCTTCACCAGATAAAAGTAAGCAAAATTGGTTTCTTTTTGCGATATATGTTGTTATTACTTCTCCTTTTTTAAAGGATTTTTCTTGGATTTTTGAGCAATTTTTTGAAAAATCTTTAAAAAATTCAGAATAATTAGTCATTTTTATTTCACTTCTTTCTATAATAGTTTACATATTATAAATTAAAAAAGTTGCATTTTATAATTTATAATTATTCTATATTATTTATTTTTCAACATTATACACAACTTTTGTTGCAAATGCAACAAAAAAGAGATAGACGTAATAACTTTGTTACAAAATTGTAATAAAAAAAATTAAATGTCGATTCCTTAGAAATAACAATGAAAAATTTTGTGTGAATTAAAAAAATCATAATCTGTTGCATTTGCAACAGAAAAACAAAAAAGTTAATGTATAATAAAGACATCAAAACACATGGGGGAGGAAAATAAAAATGAAGGTAATAAAAAGAGATGGAAGAGCAGTAGACTACGATAGAGAAAAAATTAAGATTGCAATAGAAAAAGCAAATAGTGAAGTAAAAGGAAGACAAAAAGCTACTAAAGAAGAAATTAAAGAAATAACTAATTATATAGAAGAATTAGATAAAAAAAGAATATTAGTAGAAGATATACAAGATTTAATAGAGCAAAAATTAATGGATTTTAAGAAATTTGAACTTGCTAAAAAATATATAGTATATAGATATACAAGAGCTTTAGTTAGAAAACAAAATACTACAGATGAATCAATCTTAGGATTAATAAAGAATCAAAATAAAGAACTTGCAGAAGAAAATTCAAATAAGAATGCAGTACTTGCTTCTACACAAAGAGATTATATAGCAGGAGAAGTTTCAAAAGATTTAACCAAAAGAATGTTATTACCTGAAAAAATTACAAAAGCGCATGAAGAAGGAATATTACATTTTCATGATGCAGATTATTTTTTACAACCTATTTTTAACTGTTGTTTAATTAATATTGGAGATATGTTAGAAAATGGAACAGTAATGAATGGAAAATTAATAGAAAGTCCAAAAAGTTTCCAAGTTGCATGTACAGTTACAACACAAATTATAGCAGCTGTTGCAAGCAACCAATATGGTGGACAATCTGTAGATTTAAAACATTTAGGAAAATATTTAAGAAAAAGTAAAGAGAAATTTAAAAGAGAATTAGAAAATACTTATAAAGATAAATTACCTCAAGATATTATAGATAGTATTGTAGAGAAAAGATTAAAAACAGAACTTGCAGCAGGTGTCCAAACAATACAATATCAAATTAATACATTAATGACAACAAATGGACAATCTCCTTTTGTAACATTATTTTTAAACTTAGATGAAGATAGTGAGTATATAGAAGAAAATGCAATGATTATAGAAGAAATTCTAAAACAAAGATATGAAGGTATTAAGAATGAAAAAGGAGTATATGTAACTCCAGCTTTTCCTAAATTAATATACGTGCTATATGACCATAATTGTTTAAAAGGTGGAAAATACGATTATTTAACAAAACTTGCAGTTAAATGTTCTGCAAAAAGATTATATCCAGATTATATTTCAGCCAAGAAAATGAAAGAAAATTATGAAGGCAATGTATTTAGCCCAATGGGATGTAGAAGTTTCTTATCACCATGGAAAGATAAAGATGGAAAATATAAATTTGAGGGTAGATTTAATCAAGGTGTTGTAAGTATTAATTTACCACAAATTGGTATTATAGCAGATGGAGATGAAGAAAAGTTCTGGAAGTTATTTGATGAAAGATTAGAATTATGTTTTGAAGCTTTAATGTGTAGACATTATGCATTACTTGGAACTTTATCAGATACTAGTCCAATTCATTGGAAATATGGAGCTGTAGCTCGTTTGAAATCAGGAGAGAAAATAGATGAACTATTAAAGGGTGGATATTCAACATTATCTTTAGGATATATAGGAGTTTATGAAGTAACAAAAATAATGAAAGGTGTATCACATACAACAGAAGAAGGACATGACTTTGCAGTTAAAGTAATGAATCATTTAAGACAAGCTACAGATAGATGGAAAAAAGAAACAGGACTTGGATTTGCTTTATATGGAACACCAGCAGAAAGTTTATGTTATAGATTTGCTAAGATTGATAAAGAAAAATTTGGTGAAATTCAGGATGTAACAGATAAGGGATATTATACAAATTCATATCATGTTGATGTAAGAGAAAAAATTGATGCATTTAAGAAGTTATCATTTGAAAGTGAATTCCAAAAAATATCTTCAGGTGGAGCTATTTCATATATAGAGATACCAAATATGAGAAATAACTTAAAAGCATTAGAAGAAATTGTTAAATTTATTTATGATAATATCCAATATGCAGAATTTAATACTAAATCAGATTATTGCCATGTATGTGGATTTGATGGAGAAATTATTATAAATGATAATAATGAATGGGAATGCCCACAATGTGGAAATAAAGATCATAATAAAATGAATGTTACTAGAAGAACTTGTGGTTATTTAGGAGAAAACTTCTGGAATGAAGGAAAAACAAAGGAAATTAAATCAAGAGTATTACATTTATAAAAACTTAGAATACATAAGAAAGAAGGCGAAGAAATGAACTATGCAACAATAAAAGAATGCGATGTAGCAAATGGTCCTGGAGTTAGAGTTTCACTATTTGTTAGTGGATGTAATCATCATTGTAAAGGATGTTTTAATGAAATTGCTTGGAATTTTAATTATGGAAATGAGTTTAATCAAGAAACAATTGATAAAATATTAAAAGATTTAGATAAAGATTACATAGAAGGATTATCTTTACTTGGTGGAGAACCACTAGAATATGTAAATCAAAAAGGCTTAGTAGATTTAGTAAGACAAGTGAAAGAAAAATTTCCAAATAAGACTATATGGTGTTATACAGGATTTGATTTTGAAAAAGATGTAATGGGAAAAATGTATAATGTATGGGATGAGACAAAAGAACTTGTTCAAAATATAGATGTTATTGTTGATGGAAAATTTGAGATGGAGAAAAAGAATCCATCACTAAAATTTAGAGGTTCAGAAAATCAAAGACTTATAGATGTTAAAAAAAGTATGAAAGAACAAAAAATTATTTGGGCTGATGTGGAAGATGAAGAAATAAGAAGAGCAAATTAAAATAGACTTTTTTAGGACGAAATTAAATGAACATTTGATTTCGTCCTAAATTATTTTGTTAGAAAGTATATACTAAACAGAATCATGATAGAATTAAGTGAATAAGTAAAAGAAAATATGATTTTATACAAATTTGAAGTAAAACTGCAAATTTGTATAAAATGTTTTAAGATAAAATCATAAGCATGGAAATTCATATGATTAATTATATAAAAAGAAGTATGGAAGAACAATTAAAGAAAATGGACTATTTTATTTAACAGATTCTCAAGTTTTTCATACAATAAAAAATGGTAGAATAAAAAATAAAGTTAAACTGACTCTTCAGTCTAAAGACATGAAGAGTTTTTTATGATATTAATAATCTAAAAAACTAAAAATTAAATACAAGGAGAAAACGAATGAGCAAAAGATTATATAATTATATAGAAATAACAGATTTAAAAGATATGTTAAATAAAACAAGGAATTTATATGGAGAAAGACCAGCATATAAAATAAGAATAGAAGATGGAAAATATCAAATTTTTACACATAATGAAGTACGAGATATGGTAAACTCATTGGGAACAGCATTAATAGATTTAGGGCTAAAAGGAAAAAGAGTAGCAATAATTGGTGAAAATAGATATGAATGGGAACTTGCTTATTTATCAATAATTTGTGGAACTGGAACAGTTGTACCACTTGATAAATCATTACCTGAAAATGAATTAGAATCATTAATAGAAAGGTCCGATATTGAAGCAATATTCTTCTCAAAAAAATATTCAAAAACTATTGAAAAAGTTAAGTTTAGTGAGAAAAATAAATTAAAACATTTAATTTCAATGGATTTAGATGTACATACAGATGGTGTTTATTCACAAAAAGAATTAATAAAATCAGGTAAAAAATTATTAGAAGAAGGAAATACAGAATTTATTGATGCATGTATAAATCCAGAAGAAATGAGTATTATGTTATTTACATCAGGAACTACATCAAAAGCCAAAGTGGTTAGTCTTTCTCATAAAAATATCTGTTCAAATTTAATGGATTTAGCAAGTATATTAGATGTAACAAGTGATGACATTTTACTTTCTGTATTACCATTACATCATGTTTTTGAATGTACAGTTGGTTTCTTGTTCTCTTTATATAAAGGAGCTCAAACTGTATTCTGTGATGGAATAAGACATATAGTAGATAACCTAAACGAATATCATGTTACAGTTATGGCCTGTGTTCCAGGTATATATGAGAGAATATTTAATATGATTAGAAAAAAAATAGAAAAACGAGGAAAACTGCAAGAAATATTAGAAAATGAAGAAAAATATAAGAATGCTTCTATGAATGATAAAAAAGAAGTGTTTAAAGAAATCCATGATATGATTGGTTCTAAGGTTAAGCTATTTATAAGTGGTGCAGCAGCTTTAGACTCGAAAATAGAAGAAAAATATAGGTTACTTGGGATAAATTTAGTTCAAGGATATGGGCTAACAGAAACCTCTCCAGTTGTTGCAATTGGAACAACTAAATATTATAAAACTGGTTCAATTGGAAAATCAGTTCCAAGTGTAGATGCAAAAATAGTAGATGCAAATGATGATGGAATTGGTGAATTAGTAGTTAAAGGTCCTAGTATAATGCTTGGATACTATGGAAATGAAGAAGAGAGTAAAGAAGTTCTTAAAGATGAATGGTTTTATACAGGAGATTTAGCAAAAATTGATGAAGATGGTTACATATATATATGTGGAAGAAAGAAAAGTGTAATTGTCTTAAAAAATGGCAAAAATATTTTTCCAGAAGAAATGGAAAATTTAGTTAATAAGATAGAAGGTGTAAATGAATCTTTTGTATTTGGAAAACAATTATCAGAAGATAAAGAAAATATAAAAATAAATGTAAAAATTGTTTTTGACAGGGAAAGAGTAAAAGATGTATACAAAGTGGAAACAGATGAAGAAATCTATCAGGCAATTTTAAGTAAAGTAAAAGAAATTAATCAAACAATGCCAAAATATAAAGCAATAAGAGGAATGATATTAACTGAAGTTCCTTTAATTAAAACTACTACTAATAAAATAAAGAGACAAGCAAATTTAGATATAATTGAAAAACATGAAATTTAATTTTATTACTATTTATAGTTATTTCCATATTTTTATATCTAAAAATGGTGAGATAGAATATTTATAATATAGATAAATAAAATAATAAAACTTTAACTATAAAAAATATACACCTTTATTTAGTATTTTAAAGTACAATTATTTTTTTAGAGATGTATTGAAATACTAATATAGGTGTACTTTTTATAGTTTTTTTGATTATAATATATTAAAAATACCTAACCTAAAAAACTTGTTCTTCTTCCTAATAATTCTCTTAGTAATAAAATTCTAATTAAATCTCTAAAGAATCGATTACGACGGCGAGGTCTTCTTTGTCTAGATTCATCAGAAAGTTGTCTAGAATTATTATCTTCTCTAGATTCTATTTCTATATTAATATCAATATTTATTCTACTATCTGCTATAGCTCTATCATAAATATCATCTGTCATTCTGTCTAACATTTCTTCTGTAATAGGCATATTAACCATATTACATGCAGAAACCACCATAGGATATACAATTCGATAAGTATCTGGATACATTCTTTCCAAAGAATTAGTAGCTAGATACATATTTTGATATGGAGTTTGATTATTCATATACATATTTGAGTAATTCATATTAGTACGATAGCCCAAAACATTTCTCATATAATCTTCATAGTTTTCGTAGTTCATAATTTCACCTCCCATAATATCATAATATGTAAGATAACATATAATAGGTTCATAGAAATAAAAATAGATTGTAAAAGAAAGTAACAAAATAAAGATTTAATACATATTACTATATTAATTACAATCGGGAGGGAAGAAAACTATGCAAAATTATATTAAAACAACACTTGAATTACATATATTCTTTGCTAGAATTATGAAAGAGCATGCATTATTTCTACAAGCAGGATTCATGCCAATTAGTAATGATTATATTTGTGAAGCTCAATGGTACAAAGGAGAATTTGAAAAATTATTATCAGATACTGTAAGAATAAGCAATTGTATGATTAGCGAAGAAATTCTAAATTCTGGAGAAGTTGTAACTCCATATACTTTTGGAGCAGAAAAAAAGACATCAGAATTTACTGGAATTGTTATTGATACAAATATAACATTACAAGAGCTAAGACTTAAAGCTGATGGATATTCTTATATAGATCCAAATTTAGTAGATTGTGCTTGTTATCTGAATAATAGGGCGTTACAACTATTAGATGGATTTATAGATTTTAAAGAAAGAATTTTATGTAATGTATTATCTTGTAAGTTATTTACAGCAAATTACCCACTTTTATTAGAACATATTATACGTGAAGCAAAATTATACAGACAATATGTAGCAATGCTCCAAAATGGTCAAAATATTACAAGTGATGATAGAAAAAAAGTAGAATTATTCTGGAATCAAATTATGATGGAACATGCTTTATTCATAAGAGGTTTATTAGATCCTTCAGAAGAAGAATTAATTGCTACATCAAATAATTTTGCACAAGAATATAAAAAATTACTACAAGAGGCTAAAAATATGACAGATGAAACAATAAAATCAGTTACAGATAAAACAATTACAGAAACCATAAAATATAGAGATTTTAAAAAAGCTGGAACAGAAGGAATTCTAGGGTGCAAAATAAAATCTATTATACTACCACTACTAGCGGATCATGTACTAAGGGAGGCTAATCATTATTTAAGAATATTAAAAGAATAAAAACTAATAAGAAAATTTATAGATAAAATTAAAAAATAATAAAAGTGTTATCTAAAACAAAAGATGACACTTTTATTATTTATTATTACTTTATTTATAGCTTTCTATATATAATGCTTTTGCAATATAAGGTGTTACTTCATTTATATCATACCAACCTGAGCTCTTACTATTATTTTGAAGTCCGTTTGGGTTAGAAACATAAACTTTTCCGAAGCCCATCGGTAGCAAGTAAGACCATATAATGAGAGCTAGTTGTCCACCTATTATTTGTAGGTTTATTCCATACACAAATAAGAATAGGTCTGTTACTTTTTAAATGTTTTTCGATATATGTATTTGCTAGATGCTCAGAATCGTAAAAGAAATCTGAATTAGTAATTCCAAAAGTAGAAGATAATTCTTTTGAAATTTTTTCATTATCTAAAACTGGATAATATTTTTTTCTAAGTTCACCAGGAGTATAGTTTTTATTGTAGCCACTTAATATAGTAGCTATTGCAGTTATTCCACATCCATTATCAGTCATAGTGCCGCCCCAATACTCTAAATTACTCCAAGAACTATAACCATTTTGTTTATATTCTTTGTAAACTTTTTTGTTTTTATCCTCAGTAGTAAATGTAGAAAAATATCCATCTTTATCTTTAACTTCTTGCATACCTACCCCAGAATAGTTTTTATTATAATCTTCTTTAATTACATTATAACTTGATTTATTTTGTATTTTAGGAATTTCTATATTAGGGTTATTAGAAATGTAATTAGTTATAAGATTATGAAATCTTATACAAAGAACGATTAATAATACTATAATAAATAATGGTACTACTATTTTTTTTACATTTAACTTTCTCTTATTTTTCATCATTTTAGAAAACCTCCTTAGTACTTGTTTATAGTATAAGGATAAAATAAAAAGATTGTTTTAAGAAATAATTAATAAAAACTTAAAGTTTTCTTACAATTCATATTATGAAATGAAAAGCAAATAAAAATATGTTATAATTTAACTTGAAAAACAGGTTACTATTTATTATATTGTGCCAAGTTTTTCGGGGAAAATATGGTATTTATAAGAAATTTTATCTTGTTTTATAGAAAATGCATTATGTATAATTTTTTTATAAATACTATATTTACTAATTAAATATAAAAACAGGGGATAAATTTATGAATGTATTAGTATTAGACGATGAAAAGGAAATTGCAGATTTAATAGAATTATATTTAAAAAATGAAGACTATAATGTATATAAATTTTATACATCAGAAGAAGCAATAAATTGCATTAATACAGTAAAATTAGATTTTGCAATATTAGATGTAATGATAAAAGGAAAAGATGGATTTGAAATTTGTAAGTTTATTAGAGATAAGAATTTAAAATTTCCAATTATAATGCTTACAGCTAAAATAGAAGATAGAGACAAAATTATAGGTTTAACACTTGGAGCAGATGATTATATGACAAAACCATTTAACCCACTTGAACTAATTGCAAGAGTTAAATCTCAGGCAAGAAGATATACAAAATATAATGATAGAAATGATGAAGAAAAAATATTTATAGATGGACTAGAAATATGTAAGGAAAAACATAAATGTCTATTATATGATGAAGAAATAGAGTTAACACCTCTAGAATTTGATATATTATTATATTTAGCAAATAATAGAGGACATGTAGTGAGTTCAGAAGAATTGTTTGAAAAGGTTTGGAAAGAAAAGTATTTAGATAATAATAATACAGTAATGGTACATATAAGAAGAATAAGAGAGAAATTAAAAGAAGATACAAGAAAACCTAAATTTATAAAAACTGTATGGGGAGTGGGATATAAAATTGAATGAAATAAAAGAATTTAATAGTATAAAAAATGGAATAGCTTTAAAAGCAGTAGGAAAAATAATTATTTATACAATTATTAGTATTATAGTAGTTATGATATTAATTGATGGTGTTTTTAACGACCAGATAGCAGAAGAGATGAGTAATTTAAATGATTTGGTTTATTATTTTGTAGTTGCCCAAAAGCCTGTAATTATTACAACAATACTTTTTATAATAGTAGCTATAGTATCATTTTTTGTAATAAGAAATACTTCTAATAATCTAATTATTATAATATCAGCAATGAATCAAATTTCTATAAATCCAGATGAAGCGGTTAAATTACCAACCAATTTAGCTATAATTGAAAACAAATTGAATAATATCAGAATAGAACTAATAAAAAATAGAAATGAAGCAAAAGAAGCAGAAAATAAGAAAAATGATTTAATTATGTATATGGCACATGATTTAAAAACTCCTCTTACATCAATTATAGGATATTTAACATTGTTACTAGATGAACAATATATTTCAAAGCCATTACAAGAAAAATATATGCAAATTGCATTAGACAAGGCTTTTAGAGTAGAAGATTTAACAAATCAATTTTTTGAAATAACTAGATATAATTTACATGATATGCCAATAAATAAACAAAAAATAAATTTATCTTTTTTAATTGATCAATTAATAGAAGAATGTTATCCAATGTTACAAGAAAGAAATTTAAAATGTATTATAAATAAACCAGATAATGTTTACTTTTTAGGAGATGGAGATAAACTTGCAAGAGGTTTTGGAAATCTTATAAAAAATGCAATTAATTATAGTTATGAAAATACAAATATAGAAATAGAAATTGTGCAAGATGAAAAACATATACAAGTTATATTCAAAAATAAGGGAGATAAAATTCCAAAATACAAATTAGATAAAATATTTGATAAATTTTATAGAGCTGATGAATCAAGGAAAAGTGACAAAGGAGGAGCAGGTCTTGGACTTGCAATTACAAAAGAAATTATAGAATTACATGGTGGAAATATTTATGTAAAAAATGATAATGATTTAATAGAATTTTATATAGAATTTTATAATTTACAAAGTTAATATTATTTAATATAATTACTAAAATATATTAAATATTAAAAGAGGTGCCAAGAAATGAGTAAATATCAACCTTTATGGGAATATATTAAAAATAATAGTGGTGACTTTATAAAACTATCTTATGAAGAAATAAAAGATGTTCTTGGATTTTATATTGACCATTCTTTCTTAACATATAAAAAAGAATTAAAAGAATATGGATATGAAGTTAGTAAGATATCGATGAAAGAAAAATATATTACATTTAATAAGTTAGAAGTAGAATTAAATGAAAGAAATTAGGTATATAGAATTTTTAATCTTAGAAAAGAAGACATATGATAAAAAATGTCTTCTTTAATTTTACTCTTTTTTAGATAATAGATAATGGTTTTATTGTGTTATAAGTTCATTTAATTATATTTTAATGAAATAAGAAAATGATACATTGAAAAAATGTTTTTCTATGATATAATAAATGAAATTATAATTTAGTAAAGTAGTAAAAAATAATACATTAAATAAATGATAGGAATAAGTTAGTGATAAAGAGTATGATAAGTTTAGGTAAAGAACAAAAGGAGATGTAAAATGGAAAGAAAAGTTGCAATTATTACAGGGTCTAGAAGAGGAATTGGTGAAGCGATAGCATATAAGTTAGCACAAAATGGTTATTCTATAGTAATAAATGATAAAGAAGATAAAAAGCAAGTTGATAACGTAGTTAAAAAGTTACAAGAAAAGTATAATGTAAGTGCAATTGGTATAATTGCAGATGTTTCAAAAGAAAATGAAGTTAAAAAGATATTACAAACAGTTAAGAGCAAATTTGGAAGAATAGATATTTTGATAAATAATGCTGCTATAGTTGAAGATATGGAAATAGAAGATAGAACGACAGAATTATTTAATGAAACTATAACTAATAATATAACTTCAACATACTTAATGTGTAAGTATATTGGAAAAGAAATGTTTAATAATAAAAAAGGAAAAATAATTAATATATCATCAACTAATGGAATTAATACTTTTTTTCCAACAAGTATTGATTATGATGCATCAAAAGCAGCAGTAATATCTTTAACACATAATTTTGCATTAGAATATGCTCCATATATACTTGTAAATTCTATTGCACCAGGTTGGGTAAATACAGAAATGAATAAACAATTACCTAAAGAATTAATAGATGAAGAAAGCGAAAAAATATATCTAAAAAGATTTGCAGAACCATCAGAAATTGCTAATTTAGTATCATTTTTGGCAAGTGATGAATGTACATATATAAATGGAGAAATAATTAAAATTGATGGAGGTTATTAATAAAGAATTTAAATAGATGGAGGAATCGATTTGAAAAAGAATAATAGATATTATAATAGAATAGATACAATAGAGGATATAAATATATTATCAAAATTAGTATGTGAAGAATATGAGCTAGGTGTTTTTAAAGATACATATGTTATAGAAATAGGTTATGAAGATTTTAATGCAGTTATAACTACTTCGATAGGGAAGTTTTTAATGAAAGTTTTTAGAAATTCTCGTACTGATAAAGAAGTAGAAGAATGCATAAATAGAAGTTATATAGCGTTTGAGAATAATGTAAAAACTCCTAAAATATATAAAAATTCTAAAAACGAACTGATTTCTATTATAGAATATTTAAATTCTAGATTTAGATTGTGTGTAATTGAGTATATAGACGGAAATAATTTTTTTGAATTAAATAAAAAACCTACATTAGAAGAATTAAGAAAGATAGTAGATATTGCAAGTAACTTAAATAAAATTGATTATAGACCAAACTTTATATATGATACTTGGGCAATAACAAGCTTTTGTAATGAATTTGAAAAAAAGAAAGAATATTTAGAAGAAAAGTATTTAAATATTATAGAACCAATATATAATAAATTTAAACAATTTGACTATGATAGATTGCCTAAAGCTTTTGTACATGGTGATATGATGAGTACAAATCTAATGTTAGATACAAATGATGATATTTGGGTAATAGATTTTTCAGTGTCAAATTATACAGCAAGATTAAATGAAATTGTGGTAATATGTGATGATATTGCCGTGGTTCCTGGTGAAAAAGAAGAATCAGAAAGACGTATAATGATAGCATTTGATGAATGGTGTAAAAAAGTTAATGCAACTCAATTTGAAAAGGAATCTTTTAAGATGTTATTTGATGTAGCGAATGCAATCAATATTTTGAATCCACTATATGAAATTGCAACAGGAAATGATTCAGAAGAAACAAAGATGCACTTGAATGCAGGAATTTTTGCATTATCATTATTTAAATAGATTTGATTAGAGAATATATTGAATTGAATGAAAGTAGAAAAGATATAATTGAAAGAATAAAGAATGGAGGTACTATTTATGGAAAATAAGGCAGTCATTTTAAACAAATTTGAAACAATAGAGAAATGTATAAACAGAATAAATGAAGAATATGAGGGTGATTCTGAAAACTTAAAAGATTATAGAAAAATGGATATGATTATTTTAAATTTACAAAGAGCATGTGAAGCGGTATTAGATTTAGCAATGTATATTGTATCCACTAGAAAATTAGGTTTACCACAAAATAAAAGACAAGCATTTGGTTTACTTGAAGAAAACAAAATAATAGATGAGAGTATGTCTAGAAATATGCAAGGAATGGTAGGATTTAGAAATATAGCAGTTTATGATTATAAAGAAATTGATGAAGAGATTTTAAAAGATGTAATAGAAAATCATTTGACTGATTTATTGGATTTTGCAAGAGTTATATTGGGCTTAAGTGAATGAATATTTAGGTTACTCTGAGTAGAATTGATAAAAATTATAGTTATAATGATGAAGAAATATAAAGTAAAAAAATTTATACAAATAGTAATCTTTGTTAAAAATTAAGGGGGAAGTATGGTTGAATTATACTTTATTAGACATGGACAAACAAAAGCAAATGCTGAAGGTATTTTAACAGGTACTATAGATTCAGAGCTTACGCAAAAAGGAATAGATGATGCACATGAAATAGCGAACGAATTAAATATAGAATTTGATAAATATTATTGTTCACCTTTAGTTAGAACACATCAAACATTATACGCTATCAAGGGAAATGTTGATTTTATTATAGATGAAAGAGTTACTGAGGTTTATTCTGGAGATTGGCAGGGATTGTATAAAAAAGAATTACCAGAAGAACAATTTATATTGTATAAAAATGGGTTAATAGATCCTCCGAATGGGGAGAGCCTAACTGACGTTGAAGAAAGAGCAAAATCATTTTTAAAATTTATTTTTTCAACATATATAAATAATGAAAAAATTTTAGTTGTTACACACAATGCTTTTATGAGAACATTGAAGAGATTATTTTTTGAAAAGGATAAAGTAGTAGAGCCAAAAAATTTAGAAGTTTTTATTGTCAATGAAGAAATGTATAAAAAGTTAAAAAATATATAAGGGGGAAACGTCATGATTACTGAGTATATTACGATATATGAAACAATAAACTTTAAAGTGGAAGCTGTTCCAAAACCACATGTTTCTAGAGAAGAAGGTGGACATTTAAGAATAAAATCAAAAGAAAAATATTTTAGCAGTAGAATGGATTTTGAATCAGATGAAGCAAAAGAGGTAATGCGATTGTCTATGATGACGGGGGAAGCTTTAAAGAGGGCAATGATATTAAGAGGTGTACCGATTGTAAGAATTAATTATATGGAAGCTGGTAATTGGGCAGCAAAATCAGGGAAACCTTTCTTTTTTCATATTCATGTATACGGAAGAGCAAAAGATGCGAAAATACAAATATGGCCTGAAGCTGTACAATTACCATCCAGAGATACAGGGTTTTATGATACATTTTTACCTCTGGATTTGGAAGATATAGAAGAGATAAAAAAGCAATTTTCTATAATTGAAAATGAAGAAAAATATAAATTGTGTAATTGGTAGATATTGCTAAAATTACAATTCTGATAAAGAACTTTTGTTCTAAATTTAAACTAAAATTACAGTTACTTTTAACTCCACTAAACGTAGAGTCATTACAAAATAATCAACTCAACTAAGCGTTTGTTTACATTATAAAAACAATCTGCTAATCTAAATATGAAGGAGGCAAGTTATGGATCAAGTAAAGATTGGAAAATTTATTGCTGAATGCAGGAAAAATAAAAATTTAACACAAAGTCGGATTAGCAGAAAAATTAAATATTACAGATAGAGCAATATCAAAATGGGAGACAGGAAAAGGAATGCCTGATTCTAGCATAATGCTTGACTTATGTAATGAACTTGGGATTAATGTAAATGAGTTATTAAGTGGGGAGATGATACAGATGGAAGATTATGATAAAAAGGCAGAAGAAAATTTGTTAGAATTAAAAAATAGGCAAGAAAGCACTAATAAAAATTTATTAGTATTAGAAAATGTTATTGGATATACTTGTTCAATATCGTTTTTGGTTATGATTTTTACAGCTGGATTTGCTGTTCCAAATATAATTTGGAAGATTGCTTTAATTTGTATTGCAATAATTATATTTATAATAGGAATAACTTTTGCTTTAAAGATAGAAAAAGATGCAGGATATTATGAATGCCAGAATTGTTATAACAAATATATTCCTAATTTTAGTTCAGTCATGTTTGCAATGCACTTAGGGAGAACTAGATATATGAAGTGTCCAAAATGTGGTAAAAAAACTTGGAATAAAAAAGTATTAACTAAATAATGAAGAAATAATAGAGACAAAGAAGTGAGTAAGATTAGAAAGAAATTTTTATATTTTTTAACTTACTTTCTTTTTTATTCTTAAATATGACATCTATGTGTCATATTTATATGATATAATAAAGTTGGGTGAGAATATGAAAATAAATCGATTATTTCAAATTGTATATATACTATTAGAAAGAAAAACAATTACAGCAAAGGAACTTGCTGATAAATTTGAAGTATCTACAAGAACAATATATAGAGATATAGAAATATTAAGTAGTTCTAAAATTCCAATATATGCAAATAAAGGAAAAGGTGGAGGAATTAATTTATTAGACGATTTTGTGTTAGATAAATCAATATTATCAGAAGAAGAGCAAAATCAGATTTTATTTAGTTTACAAAGTTTACAGAAGCTAAATATAAACAATGAAAAAAAACTACTCGAAAAAATGAGTATGTTATTTAATAAAAGCAGTAAAAATTGGATAGAAGTAGACTTTTCAAATTGGGGAATAGATAATTGTCAAAATAATAAATTTAACAGCATAAAAGATGCTATATTAAATAAAAAAATTATAGAGTTTAAATACTATAATTCTAGAGGAGAAGAAAGTGTAAGACAAGTAGAACCTTTGCAAGTTTGGTTTAAAGATAAGTCTTGGTATATAAAAGCATATTGCAGAATTAAACAAGATTATAGGATATTTAAAATTGCAAGAATAAAAGATATAAAAATATTAGAAGAAAACTTTGAAAGAGAGTTACCAAAAGAAACTAGTACAAATTATCAAGTGAAAATAATACCATTAGAATTAGAAATAAAAAAAGAAATGTCATATAGAGTATATGATGAGTTTGAAAAAGAAAATATAAGTAAAAAAGAAAATGGAGACTTTATTATAAAGGTAGAATATCCTGAGAATGATTGGGTATATGGATATATTTTATCTTTTGGTGAACATATAAAGGTGATATCACCAGAATATGCAAAAAATATAATAAGGGAAAAATTAAAAAAAGCAATAAATAACTATTTATAAGTTTCTTTTTAAGATAATTATGAAATAATTTATTAAAAATGTCGAAAAAATATAAAATAAAAAATAAAATATGACATACTGTTGTCAATTATAGATGTGTATAATTCAAACCAGGAGGTAAGAATTATGAAATATGAAATTGTAGAATTAGAAGAAAAGATTATTGAGGGGATATGTATAAAAACAACAAATCAAAATGGAAAATCTGTGCAAGATATAGCAAATTTGTGGCAAAAATTTTTTACAGAAGGAGCTTATAATAATATTGAAAACAAATTGAATAATAAAACAATAGGATTATACACAGACTATGAAGGTGATTATACAGCAAGTTATAGTTTTATAGTATGTAGTGAGGTAAAGAAAAAGTCAAAAAATTTAGACAATAGAGTGACTAAAATAATTCCAAAAGGCAAGTATGCTAAATTTATATTAACAGGAGATGTCCAAAAATCAGTAGGAGAAGCATGGGGGAAAATATGGAGTATGAATTTAAAAAGAAAATATACATGCGATTTTGAGGAATATCAAAATAATACAGAAGATATGCAAAATCAAGAGATTCATATTTATATAGCAATAGAAGACTAAATTAAGAAAGGTTCATAATATGGAAAAATTAGATTATAAAAAAGAGTATAAAGATTTATATATGCCAAAAACAAAACCAGTACTAATTGATGTACCAAACATGAAATTTATAATGGTAAAGGGAAAAGGAAATCCAAATGCAGAAAATGGAGAATATCAAGAAGCTTTATCAATATTATATGGTTTATCTTTTACAATAAAAATGAGTAAAATGGGTACCAATAAAATAGATGGATATTTTGAATATGTTGTACCACCATTAGAAGGTTTTTGGTGGAATGAAGGAAACAAAAATGTTGACTATAATCATAAAGAAAAATTTGAGTGGATTTCTATGATAAGACAGCCAGAATTTGTAACAGAATCTGTATTTGAATGGGCTTTACAAGAATTAAAGAAGAAAAAAGGATTAGATGTAAGTAAAGCAGAATTTAAAGAGCTTAAAGAAGGATTATGTGTTCAAATGATGCATATAGGTTCTTATGATAATGAACCAGAAACAATTTGTGAAATAGAAGAATATATGGAAAGTAATAATTTAAAGAATGATATTGGCGGATTATTGGAGAATAGAATGATAAGAAGACATCATGAAATATATTTATCAGATCCTAGAAGAACTGAAGCAAAAAAATTAAAAACTGTAATAAGAATACCTGTAATAGAGGAAGAAAAGTAATGGAATATATAAAGGCAAAAACAATCATGCAAAAAGCAAGTCATGGAGAAAAATGGTTTGGAATTGATTATAACATGAATTTATATAAAGGGTGTTCTCACAAATGTATATACTGTGATAGCAGAAGTAGTTGTTATAATATAGATGATTTTGATAGAGTAAGAGCTAAAGCAAATGAAATAGAAATTTTAAATCAAGAGTTAAAAACAAAAAGAAAAAAAGGAGTTATTGGTATTGGAGCAATGTCTGATACATATAATCCACTTGAAAAACAATATAATATAACTAGGAAGGCATTAGAACTTATATCATATTACAGTTTTGGTATATCAATAGAAACAAAAAGTAATTTAATTACTAGAGATATAGATTTGTTAAAAAAAATAAATTCAACAGCAGATGTAATTCTGAAACTTACAATAACAACAGCAGATGATTCTTTGTCAAAAATAATAGAACCAAGTGTATGTACATCTTCTGAAAGATTACAAGCAATGAAACAGTTGGCAGATTCAGGATTGTTTGTTGGGACGTTACTTACACCAATTATTCCTTTTATAACAGATTCAGAAAAAAATATAAGAAATGTTATAAAACTATCAGCAGAAAATGGAGCAAAATTTGTATTTTCTATGGGAGGAGTAACTTTAAGAGAAAATCAAAAAGATTACTTTTTTAATCAACTGGATAAATCATTTCCAGGAATGAAAGAAAAATATATAAAAAATTTTGGAAACAGTTATTTTTGCTATTCATTAAATAAAAATTTGAAGAATGTTTTTGAAGAAGAATGTAGTAAATATGGATTGTTTTATAAAATGGAAGATATTATAAAGGCATATAAAAAAGAAAATAATAATGAAAAACAGTTAAGTTTTCTATAAATTTGGAGATATAAATGATATAATAAAACAAATGATAAAATGATTGAAGAAAAAGGGAGAGTGTAAATTAGTGAATGGTAAATTAAGAAATATGGCGTCAATCTATTTATGTGATGACACTAATAGGATGTTATTATTATATAGAATAGGTTCAAGAGTTGTTAAAAATTCATATATTGGAACTGCAGGGGGTCATTTTGAAAAGGATGAACTAAATGACGCAGAATCCTGTGTTTTAAGAGAGTTATACGAGGAAGTTGGGCTTACTATAAAAGATATTACAAAGCCAGAATTAAGATATGTAACATTAAGACATAAAAAAGATGAAATAAGACAAAATTACTATTTTTTTGCCAAAATAAAAGATAAAGCAAAAGAAATAAAAAGTAATGAAGGAAAACTAAAATGGTTTGAATTTAATGATATTTCATCTTTAGATATGCCACATACTGCAAAATATGTAGTAAAACATTATATTGAAGAAGGAAGAAAAAACAATAAATTATATGGTGGTATAGCAATTCCTGAGGGAATTGAATTTACAGAATTAAATGAATTTTAAAATATGGACAATTTTGGACAAGGGGACGGTTCTCTTGTCCATTTTCATTAACTAAAATCAAACAGATTTTATATAGAAAAATTGGACAAGAGAACCGTCCCTTTGTTCAAAATTGATTAATATTTAAAATAGTCACTTACTTGTCACTTAGAAAATTGTATAATAAAAATGAAAACAAGGAAGGAGAGGTTTTATGGAAATATTAAGAGTAGAAAATTTAAGCAAAATTTATGGAAAGGGGCAAGCTAAAGTAACAGCATTAGATAATGTCTCATTTAAAGTAAATAAAGGAGAATTTGTTGCAATTGTTGGAGCGTCACGGAAGTGGTAAATCTACATTGTTACATTTAATTGGTGGAGTAGATAGACCGAGTAGTGGAAAAGTTTTTATAGATGGAAAAGATATTTATAAATTCAATAACGATGAACTTGCAATTTTTAGAAGAAGACAAGTAGGACTTATTTATCAATTTTATAATTTAATACCGATATTAAATGTAGAAGAAAATATAACTTTACCTCTAAACTTAGATAATAAGGAAGTAAATAAAGAAAGATTAAATGAATTAGTTAAACTTTTAGGATTAGAAAATAGAAGGTTGCATTTACCAAACGAACTATCAGGAGGTCAGCAACAAAGAACTTCAATTGGTAGAGCATTAATAACAAATCCATCTATTATTTTAGCAGATGAACCAACTCGGTAACTTAGACTCAAAGTCAAGTGATGAAATAGTTGAATTATTGAAAAAATCAAATAGAGATTACAAACAAACAATAATTATGATTACTCATAATACAGAGATAGCAAAAGTAGCAGATAGAATTATAAAAATTGAAGATGGAAAGATTGTTTCGTAGGAGGTAATAGACGATGAAAATCCTTAATAAATTATCAATAAAAAATTTAAGATTAAATAAAAAAAGAACAATAAGTACCATAATAGGAATTATTCTTTCAGTAGCACTCATCTGTGCAGTAGCAACCATGGCTACAAGTTTTAGAGCAACACTTGTAGAAAATGCAATTAATGAAACAGGATATTATCATTTAAAACTAGATGGAATAAATGATGAAGATATTAAAACTTTACAAAATAATAGAGATATAAAAGATATTTATACAATGAAGCAAATAGGATATGGATTATTAGATAAATCAAAAAATGAAGGTAAACCATATTTAAAATTATTTTCAATGGATAAAGAAACATTTGAAAACTTAAAATTCAATTTGATAAAAGGTAGATTTCCAGATAATAGTAGTGAAATAATTATTAGTAACCACATAATAGGAAATGCAAAAATAGATTATAAAATTGGAGATAAAATTAAAGTAAATATAGGTCAAAGAAATACATTAGATGGACAAGAGCTAGATTCTTATAATCCATATAGTAAAGAAGCAGAAAAGCTAGTAAATACAGAAGAAAAAGAGTTTACTATAGTAGGAATTATGGAAAGACCAAATTATAATTTCGAAAGATATAGTGATCCAGGATATACAGTATTTACGACTAGTATGGATAGAAATATAAAAGATGCATATATATCTTTAAAAAATCCAAAAGATTATAAAAATTCAATTACAGAATTATTAGGTGCTAAAAGTTATGAACAGATAGAATCAAATTATAGTTTTAAATATGAAAACTATGAAATAAACAGAGAATTATTAAGATGGGAAGCGTTTGCATTTAGCGATTCTACAGTAAATATGCTATTTGCAGTATGCACGATTGTTATATTTATTATTATATTTACAAGTGTATTTTGTATTAGAAATTCTTTTGCAATAGCAACGGCAGAAAAGATTAAAATGTATGGAATGCTTGCAAGTATAGGAGCAACAAAAAAACAAATAAAGAAAAATGTAATATTTGAAGGGCTAATGTTAGGTGTTATTCGGAATTCCTTTAGGAATATTATCTGGAATATTTGCTGTGTTTGTATTAATAAAAATAGTAAATTCAATATTAGGAGAATATTTACTTAGTCATGTAGATGGAATTGTAGTAGATGTATCTATTATACCAATAATATTATCTATAATACTAGGAATTATTACAATTTATTTATCTTCAATATCATCTGCTAGAAAAGCAAGTAAAGTAAGTCCGATTGAAGGGTTAAAAAATTCAGATGAAATTAAAATAAAAAGTAAAAAATTAAAAGCACCAAAAGTAATATCAAAATTATTTAAAACAGGTGGTGTTTTAGCATATAAGAATTTAAAAAGAAGTAAGAAAAAATATAGGACAACAGTAATATCTTTAGCAGTGAGCATATTTATTTTTATCACAATGAATAGTTTTATAACCAATATGTTTGATTTTACAGGAGGTTATTATGAAGATTATGATTATAATATGAAAATATATAGTGGTGTAGATTTTTTATCAAATGAAGAAAAGGATAAAATATTATCTCTTGATAATATTGATGAACATTTTATTATTTATGATGATAAAATAGGAACAATAAGAATTAAAGATTTAAGTAAAATAAATCAAATAGAAGGAATTGAACTAGAGGATGATTTTTATTATGATGAAGAAAGGAAAGAAGCTATTAGCACAGGAGAAGGTAAGGTATCAAGAATACAGATAGTTGGAATTGATAATGAATCATTTAAAAAATATGCAAAGAAAATAGGAGCAGATTATGAAGAGATAAAATCTAGTGGTGTTTTATGTGATAACTATAAATATTATGATGAAAATGGAAATAATACAAAAGAAATTAGAAGATATAAATATCAAAAAAATGATACAATAGTAGGAAAATATGGAGGAGAAGAAATACAAATTAAAGTTGGTGCTGTTACTGATATAAGACCATATGGTATGGAAGGAAACTATTATGGTGGAGGATATTTAATTGTAAATGCAAACGAATATAAAAACATTAATTTTGAAATTAGAAATATATGTATTAATTCAAGTGCGCCAGATGATTTAGAGCAGGATATAAAAAATATAAGTGAAAGCATTAATATTAGAAATATGAATGCGGAAGTAAAACAAGAAAAGTCAATGCTTCTAGTTATTAACATATTTTTATATGGATTCATGGCAGTAATTACTTTAATTGGTGTTACTAACATATTTAATACAATTACTTCAAATATGGAATTAAGACAAAAAGAATTTGCTATGCTTAAAAGTATTGGAATGACGAAAAAAGAATTTAATAGAATGATTAATTTAGAAACAATATTTTATTCTACAAAAGCATTACTTTATGGAATTATATCAGGACTTTTAGGAACATTTGCTTTGTATAAAGCATTTAGTGTAAAAATGGATAGTGGAATGTATATACCAATTAATCCAATTGTAATTTCTATTATATTTGTATTTATTTTAGTATTTATAATTATGAAATATTCGATTAATAAGATAAATAAACAAAATACAATAGAGACAATTCGTAAGGAGAATATTTAAGTTTTTTGGACAAAGGGATGGTTCTCTTTGTCCACTTTTAATAATATACTTCTCTTTTTTTGAAATTTTTATAAAAAGACTTGATAAATAAACAAATGTTTGATACAATACCACAAATAAAAGAATAATAAATTGGAGATGATAGTAATGAGTAATTTACAAGCAGAAGAATATAAAAGTTTTGAAGAAATAAAAAGGATTAGAGAAGATGGAACAGAATATTGGAATGCAAGAGAATTAAGTGTAGTTTTACAATACAAAAAATGGGAGAATTTTGCAAAAGTTATAGATAGAGCAAAATTAGCTTGTAACAATAGTGGATTTGAAATTCAAGACCATTTTCCTGAGGTCAGGAAAATGGTTGAAATAGGGAGTAATACATTAAGAGAGCTGTTAGACTATGAATTATCAAGATATGCTTGCTATTTAATAGTACAAAATGGGGATCCAAGAAAAGAAGTAATTGCTTTGGGACAAACTTATTTTGCTATACAAACTAGAAGACAAGAAGTGGCAGATTATTTTAATCAATTAGATGAAGATAATAAACGATTAGTCATTCGTGGAGATATAAAGCAATGGAATCAAATGCTATTAGATGTAGCACATAATTCAGGAGTAATAACTAATCAAGAATATGCAGAATTTCAAAATGCAGGATATATGGGATTATATGGTGGACTAACTGTTGATGATATACATAAAAAGAAGAATTTAGGTGTTACAGAAAAAATACTTGATTTTATGGAGAGTGAAGAATTAGCAGCTAACTTGTTTCGTATTACACAAACAGAAGCTAAACTTAAAAGAGAAAATGTAAAAACAAAAGAAAAGGCTAATCAGACTCATTATACTGTTGGAACAACTGTAAGAAAAGCAATAAAAGATATTGGAGGAACAATGCCAGAAGACTTACCAACACCAGAAAAAAGTATTAAACAAATTGAAAAAGAGCAATTAAAAAGATTAAAAAACAGGAAAACAAAATTAATGTTAGATGAATAAAGTTGCAAATAAAAATTATAAGGAGAAATCTAAAATGGATATTCTATTAGTAGAAGATAATGAAATGGTTGCAAAAGGTTTAATATATTCATTAAAACAAAATGGATACAACATAACACATAAATCAAATGTAAAAGATACAATTAAATTCATGCAAAATGAAAATGTAAATCTTATTATACTTGATATATCTCTTCCAGATGGAAATGGGTTAAATCTGTATGAAAGTCAAATAAAAAATAAAAACATACCAACTATTTTCCTAACAGCAAAAGATGATGAAGAAACAATAGTAAAAGGATTAGAGATTGGCGCAGATGATTATATTACTAAACCATTTTCTACAAGAGAATTAGTTGCAAGAATGAATAAGATTTTATTAAAAGAAAAGAAAAATAGAATTATTAAAGTAAAAGATATTAAATTCGATTTAGATAAAATGGTTGTATATAAGCAAGAAAAAGAAATACGGGCTAACAAGCTTAGAATTAAAAATACTAAATTTGCTATTTATAAATTTAAATAAAGTTGTTACACGAAATGATATTATTGATAAAATATGGGAGTGGACAGGAAATGATGTTAATGATAATACAGTAACTGTATACTTAAAAAGAATAAGAGAGAAACTAGATAGTAATATTATTATGACAGTTAAAGGAATAGGATATAGGATTGATGAAAATGAAAAATAAAATAGGTTTAAAAAAAGCAATTGTTACAAGTTTAGTTATCATAGTAGTCACTAATATAATTTGTGGAATATTGATGTTTTATCAATATAAAATATATACAGATAATTTCAATAAGAAGCTAAATAATATTGTTACAATAGTAAAAAAAGAATATCCAAATGTAGAGAAAAATGAACTAATAAAAATATTAAATAAAGAACAACTAGAAAATGATTTATTATTTAAAGAATACGGAATAGATTTAAATAAAGAATCTTTAATATTAGAAAATGATAGGTATTTTACAAAGTTTTTAATATACAATCTAATTATTATAACTTTTTTATTATTTGCAATATTTCGGGGTATTTCTTAAATATAATAAATCAAAAGATAAAAAGCTTGCTGAAATAACAAGATATATTGAAGAAATAAATAATAAAAACTATAAATTAGATATAGATGATAATACAGAAGATGAACTTTCAATTTTGAAAAACGAAATATATAAAACCACTGTTATGTTAAAAGAAGTTGCAGAAAATTCAAGGCTAGATAAAGCAAATTTAAAGGATTCTTTATCAGATATATCTCATCAGTTAAAAACACCATTAACTTCGATTACTATTATGTTAGATAATATTTTAGATAACAAAGATATGGATGAAGATACTAGAAATGATTTCATAAAAGATATAAAAAGAGAAATTATTAATGTTAATTTTTTAGTAGAAACATTATTAAAATTATCAAAGTTAGATGCTAATAGTATAAAATTTATAAATAAAGAAGAAGATATTCGGAAAGCTATTACAGGAAAGCATAAAAAATGTATCTACTATATGTGATTTGAAAAATATTGAAATAAATATTTTTCGGAACTAATAAAAGTTATATATATTGTGACATAAAATGGCAAGTAGAGGCAATAACAAATATACTTAAAAACTGTATAGAACATTCTAGTGCGAATTCTAAAATAAATATAAGTTATGAACAAAATAAGATGTATTCTAAAATAGAGATAAAAGACTTTGGAGTTGGAGTAGACCCAGAAGATTTACCTCATATATTTGAAAGATTTTATAAAGGTAAGAATTCATCAAGTGATAGTGTAGGAATTGGACTTGCTTTATCAAAATCTATAATTGAGAAAAATAATGGATATATTGGAGTAGAATCGGAAGTAAATAGAGGAACTAAATTTATTATTAAATATTTTCATTAAGGTGGACAAAGGAAGGTTCTCTTGTCCATTTTTCTTTTCTATATATAAAGTTTATTTAATAAAAATGGACAAGAGAAATAAATAAATGTTAACCTTGACAAGGAATTTATAACATAATATAATGTTAACCAGAGCTAACAAAAAGGAGAGAACTATGATATCAAAAGCATTAGAAGAATATTTGAAAACAATGTATATTTTAGAAAAACAAAAAGGAGACATACGTGTTACAGATATAGCTAAAAAAATGAATTGCACTAAACCAAGTGTAAATAAGGCTATATGTAATTTAAAAGATAATGGACTTGTAAGTTATGAAACATATGGAGAAATTAAGCTTACAGAAAATGGAGAAAATTTAGCAAAAAAAATATTAGAAGCTTATGATATTGTTTATTTATTTTTAAAAGATGTTCTAAGTTTAGATTCAGGAGAAGCTGAAAAAGAGGCAGAGAAGATTAAATCAAGCTTATCAGATGAAACAATAAATAAGCTTGCTAAATATGTTCATAAGGTTTTAGGACTTAGCAGTTTAGATTGCAATTATGATGTTAATAAAGAAAAATGTAGATGTTGTATAAGAAGAACTGGAAAGTGACAAAAATGATAATAAAGTAAGAAATATATTTTAAGTAAAGGAATAACAAATGGAAAATAAAAAAGTTTTATTAGGTATGAGTGGAGGGGTTGATAGTAGTGTATCAGCTCTACTATTAAAAAAGCAAGGATATGAAGTAATAGGAGCTAGTCTTCAATTATTACAAGATACTGAGTTTAATACAAATACATTTTTAGATGCAAAAAATGTATGCGATTTTATTGGGATATCACATTTTTCATATGATTATAAAAAAGAGTTTAAAAAACATGTAATAGATGATTTTATAGAGTGTTATGGGGCATGCAAGACACCAAATCCATGTATAGAATGTAATAAATATATGAAATTTGGTGTAATGTATGAAAAAGCAAAAGAATTAGGATGTAATTATATAGCTACAGGTCATTATGCAAAAACAGAATATAGTGAAAAATATGGAAGATGGGTATTAAAAAAGTCAAATGCAAGGAAAAAAGATCAAAGTTATGTTTTATGGAATATTCCAAAAGATTTGATAGAACATATATTGTTTCCTTTATCTGATTTTGAAACAAAAGATGAAATAAGAGAAATTGCAAGACAAAATAATTTAAATGTTGCAAATAAACCAGATAGTGAAGATATATGCTTTATTCCAGATGGAAATTATAAAAAGTTTTTAGAAAACAATTCTAAAATAAAACCTAAGAAGGGAAATATTGTAAATTCTAAAGGACAGATTATGGGAAAACATACAGGATTATATAATTATACAATTGGACAACGTAAAGGACTTGGAATATCAAATCCGACTCCATTGTTTGTTTTAGGATTTAATAAAGAAAAAAATGAGGTTATTGTAGGAGAAGAAAAGGAGCTTTATAAAAAAGAGATTACAGTTACAAATATTAATTTATTACTAATAGATGATATAGAAGAAGAGATAGAAGTAAATGTAAAAACAAGATATTCAAGTATTGAAGCAAAGGCAAAAATACATAAAGAAGGAAATAATATAAAGGTAATATTTAATGAAGAGCAAAGAGCAATAACTCCTGGACAATCTGCTGTTTTTTATGTAGATGATATTGTTTTAGGTGGGGGAAAAATAGTATCGTAAATGTCACAATTCGTAGCTATTTTATTTAAGAGAAAATGTTACCGCTTAGTTAATAGTTTAATATATATTTTTTAAAACCAATCTTGAAGCGTGGTAAGCGAGTAGTAGGAATTAGTTTTATACCACGCAGTTTTTACAGAGGCAGGTTATACTTTAGTACCATCGGCGATTGGTTTTAAAAAATATATATTAAACTATTAACTAGGCTAGTATGAGATTTTAAATAAATTGTGAATGGTAACTCATAAATAGATAGAAAGGAAATAAAAATGTTAAATCAATTTTCACGAACAGAGTTATTAATAGGAAAAGAGGGAATAGAAAAGCTTCAGAATGCGAAAGTTGCAGTATTTGGAATAGGTGGAGTAGGTTCTTATGTAGTAGAAGGTTTGGTAAGGGCAGGAATTGAAAATTTTATATTAGTGGATAATGACGAAGTTTCATTAACAAATTTAAATAGACAAATTATTGCAACTTTTGAAACAATAGGTAAACCAAAAGTAGAAGTCTCTAAAAATAGAATTTTAGAAATAAATCCAAATGCAAATGTAGAAATATATCAGGAGTTTTTTATGCCAGAGAGTAAGGATATTATAGATAATACTGTTTCTTATATAGTAGATAGTGTAGATACAGTAACAGCAAAAATTGAATTAGTTCTAAGGGCAAGAAACTTAAATATTCCTATTATATCTAGTATGGGAACAGGAAACAAACTAGATCCAACTAAGTTTGAAGTAACAGATATATATAAAACGCAAAATTGTCCACTTGCAAAAGTTATGAGAAAAGAATTAAGAGCAAGAGGAATAAAAAAATTAAAAGTTGTTTATTCAAAAGAAGAACCAATTAAATCTTCTAGTATATTAGAAAATATTTCTGGGATGGAATGCAATAGCAATATAAAAGATATGAAAAAAGGTAAAACCTTAGTGCCAGGAAGCGTTTCATTTGTTCCATCAGTTGCAGGTCTTATTATAGCTAGTGAAGTTGTAAAAGATATTATACAATTTTAAAATAAGATAAAGTATGAGAATATTATTTATAAAAAATTAACATTTATTATTTTTTTAATAATTTAATAAATGTTAATTTTTTTTACTATCTGTTATAATTCACACTTTGCTAGGTGAAGAACATACTAGCCTTGTAATGGTTAATATATATAAATTTAAACTAATCGCCGATGGTACATACTTAGCTAATTTCTCCTCAATTATCTGCGTGATATAAAACATATTCACAGCAGTTGTTGACACGCTTCAAGATTGGTTTAAATTTATATATATTAACCATTTGGAGGCGGTAACATTGTAACCTATAACTAAAAAAACTGTAAATAATAACTATTATTAAAAACAATCTACAGTTACTGTCTAATTTTTGTCTCACTTTCAAACAGTTTTACATAAAATATATCAGGATAAATTAATAGGAGGAAAATTATGGCAAATATTTTAGAAGTGAAGAGTGTAGGAAAAAAATATCAGAACAAAGATGGTGAAGTGCAAGCTTTAAAAAACGTTATTTTTAGAGTAAGCAAAGGCGAATTTGTAAGTATTATAGGACCAAGTCGGATGTGGAAAATCAACATTACTTTCGATTATAGCAGGATTAGAAAGCAAAAGTGAAGGAGAAATATACATAGAAGATGAAAAAGTAGATGGTATTTCTCCGAAAATTGGTTATATGCTTCAAAGAGATTGCTTACTTGAATGGAAAACTATTTTAAATAATGCTTTATTTGGATTAGAAATTAAGGGAAAGAAAAACGAAAGTAACATAAAATATGTAGAGGAATTACTAAAAAAATATAATCTATATGAATTTAAAGATAAATATCCATCAGAAATTTCTGGTGGAATGAGGCAAAGAGTGGCATTAATTAGAACTCTTGCTGTAAAACCAAAAATTCTATTATTAGATGAAGCTTTTTCTGCATTAGATTATCAAACAAGAATAATGGTAACAAATGATATTTATGAAATATTAAGAAAAGAACATATTACAGCACTTATAGTAACACATGATATTTCAGAAGCTATAAGTATGTCTGATAGAGTGCTTGTATTAAGCAAAAGACCAGGCACAATAAAAGATGTGCATAAAATAGAGTTTGGTATAAAGCGGAAGAACTCCTTTAAATTGTAGAGAAAGCCCTAAATTTAGTGAATATTTTAATACATTATGGAAGGAGCTGGGTGTAGATGAAAAGTAAGATTATATCAAAAGAAAGAAAAACATATCTAGGAAATTTAAGAAAACAGAAGATACAAGTTTTTTTAGCGCAAATTTTAATATTAGCAGGTTTTCTAGCTCTTTGGCAATTTCTTGCAGATAAAGGAATAATAGATAGTTTTATAACAAGTAAGCCAAGTAGAATATTAAATACTTTTATGAATTTGTCACAAAATGATTTATTAACACATGTTTTAGTTACAACATATGAAACAGTAGTTGGCTTTTTACTTGGAACTTTACTTGGGATATTTATAGCTATTTTATTATGGTGGTCAAATTTTTTAGCAAAGGTATCAGAACCATTTTTAGTTGTTTTAAATAGTTTGCCAAAAGTTGCACTTCGGTCCAGTAATTATAATTTGGGTAGGTGCAGGGACTCCTGCAATTATAGTTATGGCAATTGCAATTTCACTTGTTGTAACTATACTTGAGAATTTAAATGGATTTTTAAAAACAGATAAAGAAGTAATAAAAATGGCAAAAACATTTAATGCAAGTAAATGGCAGATATTAACTAAAATTGTAATACCAGCAAATATATCAACATTTATAAATTCATTAAAGGTAAATATTGGACTTTCGCTAGTTGGTGTAATATCAGGTGAGTTTTTAGTATCGAAAGCTGGACTTGGTTATTTAATAGTATATGGTGGTCAGGTATTCAAATTAGATTTAGTAATGGCAAGTGTAATAATACTTGGAATAGTTGCAGGAGTAATGTATGAATGTGTAATTTTATTAGAAAAATTTATCCGAAAAACTAAAAAATTTAAATAAATACAGTTGTATTAAATTGAATTATATCTCTAAGCTTGGGATGAACGGTTTTATATAATAAATAAAAAATGAATTCTATTATTGTGAACCCTAATTATTATATTTGTTTACAGTGTGTCTCTAAAATATGAATTCCACTAAAACTAAAGCAACTTTCGAGAATGGAATTTTTTATTTAGTATATCTGACATTCAATACCAGAAACAATGGAGATAAGTAAAGTGAGGAGGAAATTTATGAAAAGAAATATTATAATAGGAATAATAATTATAATTTTGGTTATAGGTTTTACGCTAGGAATATCAATTTTCAAAAATCAAAATAATGTAAGCAATATTAAAAATATTAAGGTAAGTGAAGTTACTCGTTCTGTTTTTTATGCTCCACAATATGTAGCAATAAATAATGGATATTTTAAAGAAAATGGAATAGAAATAGAACTTACAACAGGTCAAGGAGCAGATGCAGTAATGACATCAGTTTTAGCAAATCAAGTAGATATAGGATTTGCAGGACCAGAAGCATCAATTTATGTATATAATGAGGGAAAAGAAGATTTCTGCCAAGTATTTGCACAAATGACTAAAAAAGATGGTTCATTTTTAGTTGCAAAAGAAAAAACAGATAACTTTAGCTGGCAAGATTTAAAAGGAAAAACAGTAATACCTGGAAGAAAAGGTGGAGTTCCATATATGACTTTAGAATATGTTTTAAAGAAAAATGGAATAAATCCTGAAACTGACTTAACATTAGATGATAGTATAAAATTTGATTTAATGGCAGGAGCATTTTCAAGTGGAACAGCACAATATGTAACACTATTTGAGCCAACAGCATCACTTATACAAAATGAAGGAAAAGGTTATGTTGTAGCATCTGTTGGCAAAGCAGCAGGAGAAATACCATATACAGCATATTTTGCTAAAAAAAGCTATATTCAAAATAATGAAGATGTAATACAGGGATTTACAAATGCAATTTATAAAGGTGAAAAATGGGTAAATGAGCATTCAGCAGAAGAAATTGCAAAAGCAGTTCAAAGCTTTTTCCCAGATACAGATTTAAGCTTGCTTGCAGGTGTAATACAAAACTACAAAGATATTGATGCATGGAATGATAATCCAGTACTAAAAGAGGAGTCTTTTGAATTACTTCAAGATGTTATGACTATGGCAGGTGAATTAGATAAGAAGGCTCCATATAGCAAGCTTGTAAATAATAGTTTTGCAGAAAAAAGTATAGTTAAGGATTAAATTAAAGATATTATGTTTAGTGCCTTAAACATGATGTGTTAATAAGTGATACTAGCAATGTGTGAATATGCATTGCTAGTTTTTATAATTAGTGTATATAAGAAAATGAAATGTTGTGAAGTTTGTATTTGAGTATTGAAAATAAAAAATATTTTAGGTAAAGGTATATAAAATTGTTATTTAGAGGGATTGCAAATAATAAAATGTATGATATAATGCACACAATATTACTATATGGTAAATTGGAGGGAGAATTACAATGAATGATTTATTGAACAAATATGACAAGTGGACAAAAGATTTCATGGAGTCTTGGAAAGAATTAGATTGGAGAAGAACACTTGAAACATTATCTCATGATGTAAAATATTACGAAAATCCAATAGATGAACCTTGTAAAAATTTTGATGAAGTTATGGACTTGTGGAATGTCGTAGCAGATAATCAAAAAGATATTTCATATACATATAAGATTATAAGTTATGATGAAGATGTTTGTATTATAAATTGGCAAATGATTAGAACAATGACTAAAACGAATCAAAAGCAAGAAATTGATGGAATATTTCAAATATCTTTAAATGATGATGGTAAATGTAACTTATTTAAGCAATGGAGATTTACAAGATAGGAAAGGTGGGTAATTATGAAATTAAAGAATAAAGTAGCACTAATTACAGGTTCATCTTCTGGAATAGGGAAAGCAATCGCAATACTATTTGCGAAAGAAGGAGCAGATGTAATTATATGCTCAAACAAATCTAGTGAAGAAGGAAGAAAAGTATTAGAAGAAGTGAAAAAAATTGGTTCAGACGCTATGTATGTTCAAGCAGATTTAACAAAAGAAGAAGATATACAAAATATGTTTAATCTAATAGCTGAAAAATATGGTAAATTAGATATTCTAATTAATAATGCTGGAAGAACTTTTAATGTTTCTTTTGATGAAATAACAGCAGAATCTATAGTGAAAGATATAAATACTAATTTAACTTCTGCAATTATATGTTCAAAGTATGCAGTAGAATTTATGAAGAATGAAGGTTGGATAGTTAATACATCTTCTATAAGAGGAATTGATTATTCTGGCAGAGGTGGAATTATAGGTTATTGTTCTGCAAAAGCTGGAATCAATAGTTTTACAAAAACATTAGCTATGGAATTAGCTCCTAGAATTCATGTAAATGCTGTTGCACCTGGTTTTGTATATACAAACTATATGAATGCTGTAACTGATGAGATGAAACAATCTTGGTTAAAAAATATTCCAATAAATAAGTTTATTGAGCCAGAAGAAATTGCAGAGGTATATTTAATGTTGGCAACTTCAAATATATTTACAGGCTCTGTAATAGTAGCTGATGGAGGATATTCATTATTGAATAGATAACTTTATTAAGATTTTAATGACCACGATAAAGATATTGAGAATCTAAATTATATATGGAATAAATTTAAAAAAATAAGTGTTCCTTTTTATTCTTGTATTGGAAATCATGATTTACGTTCAATGACATCAAGAGAAGAAGTTGAAAGAATAATGGAATATGAACATTCAACATTTTCTTTTAAATAGGCGGAATGCATATAGTCATATTAGGAACTTTTGTAAATAATGAAATGGGAACAGAAGAAGGTGGGATTTTCAAAACACAATTTTTATCAGATGAAGATTTAGAATGGTTAAAAAAGATTTAAGTATCAATAGTTTACCTAGTATTGTGTGTGTACATTTTGGTGTAGCAGAAGATGAAATGAAGGGAAATTGGTGGTTTGAAAATTGTCCAGAAACTGCTTTACTTGGAAATAGAGAAGACTTAAAGAACATATTAAAACAAGATAAGAATTTATTGGCTGTATTTTCAGGACATCAGCATTGGACTAAAAATATTGTTGAAGAAGGAATTAACTATTATGTATTAGGCTCTATGACAGAAAATATAAATAACAATGGTATTCCAGATGGAGTATATTTTGTTGTTGAATTTGATGGCAAAAAGATAGATGTTATAGAAAAACATATAAGATTATAAATTTGAAGGGAAAAAAATTATGCCAACATTATATTTTATAAGACATGGACAAACAGAAGCTAATGTTGAAGGTGTTTTGACAGGAACTCTTGAAACAAAATTAACACAAAAGGGAATAGATGATGCAAAAGCATTAGCTAGCAATCTTACAGAAGATTTTGATTATTACTATTGTTCTCCTCTAACAAGAACACATCAAACTTTAAAAGTAATAAAAGGTGATGTTGATTTTATAATCGATAAAAGAATTATAGAAGTTTCATCAGGAGATTGGCAAGGTCTTTACAAAAATGAATTACCAGAGCCAGAATATTCTTTGTATAAAAAGGGACAAATAGACCCGCCAAATGGAGAAAGCTTGAAAGATGTTGAAAAAAGAGCTAGAGATTTTTTACAAGATATGTTTAGTAAATATGGAGATGACGATAAATTATTAATAGTAACACATAATGCTTTTATGAGGACTTTAAAACGAATTTTTATCGATAAAAGTAAAGTTGAAGAGCCAAAAAATCTAGAAATATTTGTTGTAGATGAAGAAATGTATGATAAGTTAAATAAATAGGATTTATACGAGAAAGGAATGAAATTTATATGAAAAATGTATTCTTAATTCATAGTGTTAATGGTAACACCATAGATTCTTTTGCTCCTAGTGTAGAGAAATTTTGCAAAGAAAATAATTTAGATTATTATTATCCAATATTTCCAATAAGAGCAGAAGCTTCTCCAGAATCTTGGGGGAAAATATTAAATGAATATGTTGAGAATGGAACTTTAAATCAAGAAAGTATGGTAATTACACATAGTATAGGAACAAAATTTATTCCAAAATTTTTAGTAATGAACAATTTAAGAATTGATACTTTTGTATCTGTAGCAGGATTTGTTGATTATGTAGGTAGAACAGATTATTTAAAAGATGTAAATGAAATTTTTAGAATATCAGATGAAGAATTCGATATTGCTCAAAGTCTTATAAAAAAAAGATATGCTTTATATAGCGATAATGACAACAACAGTCCTATTGAAAAGTGTGAGAAGTATGCTGATAAATTAAATGCTAATAAAGTATTTGTTAAGGGAGCAGGACATTTTACATCTGAAGATGGTATTTCTGAAATTCATGAATTAAATACAATCTTAGAAGAATATGCAAAGTAAAAAATATTATAAATATCATGTTTTTTTATAAGAAGGCACTATGGAAGAAAAAATATTTTACGATAGTACAGACAATATAAACTTTGCGGTATATTAAGTAGATGCAATAAAAATCATAAGATTGTTATTCTATGTCATGGTATAAGAGGAAATAGAGAAGAACTAAATAGTTTCACTTATTTAGTCAAATGTTTAAATGACAAAAATATTAATTCATCTAGATTTGATTTTAGAGCACATAGAGAAAGTTCAGGAATAGACAAAGAAATGACAATTTCAAAAGAAATAGAAGATTTAGAAGAAACTATAAAGATGCTTAAGACTAAAGGTTATAATGAATTTATATTATTAGGCGCTAGTTTTGGAGCAGGCATAATTTCTTTATTATCGCATGAAAAGTATCCAGAAATAAAAGGATTAATATTTTGGTATGGAGCATTAGAGTACAATTATATAAAATTCGGTGCATATTTTTCAGAAGAAAATAAAGAAATAGAGGAGAAATAAAGATTTTATCCATCTTACAGTCAAAGTACAGGAAAATATTTTAATTTTGGTGTACAATTATTCAAAGAGGTATATGAATTAAAACCTTTTGAGAATGTAAAAAATATAGATATACCCAAATTATTTGTTCATGGAAAAATAGATAGAGCTATACCATATACATTATCTGAAAAAGTTTCAAAAGAGTGTAGCAATTCGGTTTTGAAACTAATAGAAAATGGAGATTATACATTTGATAATTCTAAAAAAGCTTTAGAAGAATCTGTGAGCGAAACAGTGGATTTTTGTATTAATTTATTAAAAAAACTAATGAAATAAAACTTTTTGATGAAAAAACAAAAAATAGAATTGTGAGTTTTAGGGTTTAAAAATGAATATTATAACTGGAAATATAATTGGACTTATAGCAGCAATAATAATGATGTTATCAGGCGTAATAAAAAGTAAAAAAAAGATATTAATTTGGCAAACGATTCAAATAGGAATAACAGTAATAAGCAATATTATACTAGGTGGTATAACAGGTATTATTGTAAATTTGTTAAGTGTAATTAGGAATATTCTTTGTTATAAAGATAAATTAAATATTATAGCCAAAATTATAATATCTAGTTTAGCAACAATAATATCAATCAAATTTAATAATTTAGGAATTGTTGGATATTTGCCAGTGATTAGTACATTAACATATATATAGCTAATGGACGTAAAAGATGTAATAAAGTTTAAATTATTAATATGTTTTACTATGGTAATGTGGTTCGTATATGACTTTGCAATAAAAGGATATACAATGGCATTATTTGATTTTCTAACCATTGTTAGTAATGTAAGCTCTATTATATATAAAGTTTATAAAGAGAGAAAAGAAAAATATTAGGTAATATGGTTATATCTAATATTTTGAATTTAATACATTATTTATTATTGAGTGCCTATAGCGAATGTCTTACCAAAGTAATAGCAATTTTAAGAGATTTGTTTATTATAATAAAAAGTAAAGATAAAAAGTAGTTTTAGTAATGTTCTTATGAATATAACAGTTATTAAACTACTTTT
Source organism: uncultured bacterium (assembly GCA_905215935.1). Taxonomy (GTDB): domain Bacteria; phylum Bacillota; class Clostridia; order TANB77; family CAG-508; genus CAG-492. The sequence goes on along the minus strand of CAJMRY010000003.1, from coordinate 96,408 downwards.
TTATATAATATGAAAGTTTTAATTTAAATTTTTATATTATAAGTGTCTCTGAAATATGGCGTTTTCTAGTACAAATTTTAAATTGTATTTAAAAAAGAAAAACATGTATAACCAAGTAACCATTTTTTAACATAAATCTAAACAAAAACAACAATTTATTATATACAAAATTTTCTAATATGATATAATAAAAATCATTATAAACAAATAATAAAAGGGGGAAAAAGATGAATAACATAATAGAAGTTAAAAATCTAACTAAACAATATAAAAATTTAAAAGCAATAGATAATTTATCTTTTGAAGTTCATGAAGGAGAAATTTTAGGTTTACTTCGGACCAAATGGAAGTGGAAAATCCACAACAATTAATTGTATATTATCATTATTAAATTTTGGAAGTGGAGAAATAGACATTTTTGGAAAGAGAATGCGGACCAGATAGTTATGATATCAAACGCAAAATAGGGGTAGTATTTCAAGATGTAGCAGTATTTGATGAATTAACAGTATATGAAAATATAGACTATTTTTGTGGGTTATATATTAAAGATAAAGGTACAAGAAAACAATATATTGATGAAGCAATTAGTCTAGTTCGGTTTAGATGAATTTAGAAAATTTTATCCAAAGCAGTTATCAGGAGGTCTTTTAAGAAGACTAAATATTGCATGTGGAATAGCACATAAGCCAAAACTAATATTTTTAGATGAACCAACAGTAGCAGTAGATCCTCAAAGTAGAAACAATATATTAGATGGCATAAAAAAATTAAGAGAGAATGGAGCAACAATTTTATATACAACTCATTATATGGAAGAAGTTGAAATTATTTGTGATAGAGTAATTATTTTAGACAAAGGTAAAGTTTTAGCAGAAGGTACAACTGATAAATTAAAAGAACTTGCTAAAATTGAAGAAAAGGTTACAGTAGAAATAAATGGGATGCAAGAAGAATATATTAACAAAATAAAAAGATTAGAGAATGTAGATGAAGTAACATATAATGGAAACATATTATTAGTTACATATAAAAAAGGCAAGAATAATCTAGTAGAATTTATAGATTATTTAAAAAAAGAGAGTATTAAATATAATAAAATATATTCAGAAAGACCTACTTTAAATGATGTTTTCTTGGAATTAACAGGAAAGGAATTACGTGACTAATGTTTATACATAATTTTAAATATGCATTTATTACTCTCTTTAAAAATAAAATGCTAATATTTTGGACTTTTGCCTTTCCAATAATACTTCGGAACATTTTTTAATATGGCTTTTTCAAATATTGAAAATAGCGAAAAATTAGACATTATAAATATAGCAATAATTGAAAATGAGGAATTTAAAAATAACGAAATTTTCAAAGAAGCATTTAAGACTTTAAGTGATGAAAATAATAAAGATAGATTATTTAACTTAAAACTAGTAACAGAAGAATCTGCAAAAGAATTACTAGAAAAAGATGAAATAGTAGGTTATATGATATTAGAAGAAAATAATCCCAAAATTGTAGTAAACAGTAGTGGAATTAATGAAACAATTTTTAAACATGTAACAGAAGAAATAAATCAAACAGCACGGGATAGTACAAACTATAGCAGAAGATGAAATAAAAAAAGAAATAACAAGTGGAAATTATAATATAAATTATGAAAATTTATATAAAAGTATATTTGAAATGACTAATAATCAAGAAGTTAAACTAAAAAATATATCAAATAATAATTTAAGTTATACAATGATAGAATTTTATACACTAATTGCAATGGCATGCTTATATGGAGGTATACTTGGTATGGTAGCAATTAATCAAAACTTACCTAATATGAGTGCTATACGGAAAAAGAATAGCAAGCTCGCCTACTAGTAAACTCAAATTAATATTTAGTAGTAGTTTAGCAAGTTATGTAACACAATTAATTGGTCTTGCTATATTATTTGCATATACTGTTTTTGTATTAAAAGTAGACTATGGAGATAATTTACCATTAATTATCATTTTAGCTCTATGTGGAGCTTTAGCTGGTTTATCACTTGGAATTGCAATAGGAAGTTTATTAAAAGCAAATGATAATATAAAAACTGGAATCGTTATATCTGTTACAATGCTTCGGATGTTTTTTATCTGGAATGATGGGAATTACAATGAAATATATTGTAGATAAAAATATACCTATTGTAAATAAATTAAATCCAGCAAGTATGATAACAGACGGATTTTACTCTTTATATTATTATGATACATTAGATAGATTTGTCTTTAATATAGCAAGCCTACTCATTTTTGCACTTATTATGATTACTATTTCGTATTTCAGTTTAAGGAGGCAAAAATATGACAGTATTTAAAACATTTTTAAAAGTATTAAACAAATGCAAATTACCTATCATTATGTATACAGTATTTTTAATATTTTTTGGTGGATTCAATATGCAAACAAGTGAAAATAATACAAATTTTGTAGCGGAAAAGCCTGATGTATTAATAATAAATAAAGATGAAGAAAAAGGAATTACTAAAAATTTTGTAGATTATATAAAAAATAATAGTAACATAATTGATATAGAAAATGATGAAGAAAAAGTAAATGATGCGTTATTTTATAGAGATGTAAATTATATTATATATATACCAGAGAATTATAGAGAAGAGTTTTTAAAAGGAAATAATCCCGAAATAGAGATTAAAAGCACAGGAGATTATTCAGCTTCATATACTGAAATGCTACTTTCAAGATATATTAAGATAGCAAATACATATGTAAAAAATGTCGAATCAGAAGAAGAGCTAACAAGCAAAATAAATGAAACTCTATCAAAGGAAACTAAAATAGAAATTAGTTCAAAATTAGATACAGATAATTTATCGAAAGCATGCTTTTATTATAATTTTGCAAACTATAGTATTTTAGCAGGTTTAGTATATGTCATATGTTTGATTTTATCTAGCTTTAAAAAAGAAAATATACAAAAAAGAACAATTATTAGTAGTATGAATTATAAAAAAATAAATAGAAAACTACTTTTATCTAGTAGTTTGGTAGCAATAGGTTTATGGCTTAGTTATGTAGTTTTAAGTTTTATATTAGTTGGAAATGTGATGTTTACAATGCATGGAATGATGTATATTGCAAATTCGTTCATATTTAGCATTTGTGCATTAACAATAGCTTTTTTAATAGGAAACCTAATTACAAATAAAAATGCTATTAATGGAATTATAAATGTAGTAGCGTTAGGTTCTAGCTTTTTATGTGGTGCTTTTGTACCAATGGAATGGTTACCAGATTCAGTACTTAAAATTGCACATATATTACCATCTTATTATTATATAAGTACAAATGAAATGTTAAAACAATTAGAAGTAATTAATTTGGATACAATGAAACCAGTGATAACTAATATGGAAGTTATTGTAATATTTACTGCTACATTTATTATAATTACAAATGTAGTTTCTAGAAAGAAAAGAAAAATTGGATAGAATATGAAATATAAATTTGAAAAGTTTGTATTTGATTAACGAAAAAGGTAAAATTGTAATAATTTACAAACTTATTACAATGTGATATAATACTATTAAGCTGTATGCTAATATTTTTAAGGAGGAATCCTAGTTATGAAACGGATAAAAAAACTTACCAAGTGGTGTGATGTAATCTTTTGGAATGAGGACTCTGAGTTTGTTAAAGAGATGAAAACTTCATTCTTTCTAGCAATTATACTTGCTATAGTGCTTATAGCAGTTGCTTTTGCGAAACTTAGCATTATAAAAGCAATACTATTATCCATATTAATTATTGGAGTAGCAGGTACATTTGGCAGATTTTATATCATACTGTTCATACTTATGGGAGAAGCTTTATTTGAGCGTTTTTTTAAGAGATAAATTCTCGTGCGTTTCATGAAAACGGTGGTCATATTTTTGGCTACCGTTTTTTCATGTTTATATTTAATGTATAGATAATCTTTTTTGTTGTTTGCTATGAATAACAAATAAAAGCTTTAAAGATAATAGATTAGAAATTAAAAAAATACAAAACTTTAGAAATTTTGTTGTAAAAATATACTAATAGAGGTATACTAACTTTTAGGTGAAGATTTATGGAAGAAACAATAAAAGAGCTAATGGAGTTCGACAAAAATTGTAAGCTTATTATAGAAGATTTAGAGCTAAAAAGATCCAATATAGATGAAGCAATAGAAGAAGAAATAAAGCTAAAAAGAGAAGAAATAACCAATAAGTATCTGTATAAAATTAATTTTCAAAAAACAGAGTATAATAAACGAATAAAACAAAAAAAAGAAGAAATAGATAAAGAAACTAATATAGAAATACAAAAAATGCAAGAACATTTTGAAAATGAAAAAGATAAGATTGCAAATACGATAATAAACAGTATATTAAAAAGAAGGTGATTACGCATTTGTATTTATTAGATATAATGAAATATGGAAATTCTAAAGCAAAATTAAGTGGAATGTATGCAAAAAGGCTTAAATACAATGATTTACAAGAACTCCTGCATCAAAATAATTTAAAAAGTGCAATTATAATTTTAAAAACAAAAATTTTAGAATTAAATGAATTAGATGAGTCGGCTAGAAGAATACAAATTGAAACAGCACTAGATAAGATTCTAATTGCAGATATTATAAAAATAAAGAGATTATTAGATAAAAATGATAAAGAGACTTTTAATTGGTTTATTGAAAAATATAAAATACGATGTATTAAAAGTGTATTTCGAAAATTATATTCAAAAACAGTAGTTCATTATAATCCAGAAAGTATAAAAATATGGACAGAGTCAATTTTTAAAGATATAGATGGTATTCAAAATGTAGAAGATATAGCTGGATTTTTGCACTTTATAAATAAGACTAATTATAAAAAAGTGTTTGAAAACTTCAGCAATAAAGAAGATCAAATAAAAGAAACAAATATTTTTGAAATAGAAAATGATATGGACAAAATTTATTTAAATAAATTAATTGCTATCACAAAAGATAAAAATGAAAGATTAGAAAAGATGATAATTAATAAAATTGATTTTATGAATTTATTATGGCTATATCGAATGAAGAAATATTATAATTTTTCGGAAGATAAAATAAAAGATATTTTTATAAAACAGGAAAAGAGTAATAGCAAGCTAGAAATAAAACAATTCTTAAGTTTAGAAAATGATACAGAAATTTTAGAAACTTTTAAGAAGAAAGCATATATAAAAAAATATGAAACAAGTCTTAGTTTTGAACAAAATATTAATAGATATTTATACAAAGAGTATTATAAAATATTCAAAAGTCAGATGTTTGATATTAGCAATATATGTGCTTATATTAATTTAATTGAAATGGAAAATGCAGATATTGTGCATATTATTGAAGGAATACGATATAACCTTAATAAAGAAGAAATACAAAAGAAATTAGTAACAAAATAACAATAAGAAAAAAGGAGATAAAAATGTCAATTGAAAGGATGAAACTTCTTAGTATAACCGGAAAAGAAGATAAACTAGATAGATTTTTAGCACAGGAATTGTTAGGTAAAGATATTCGGAATAGAGGATGCTAAAAAAATATATGGTAAAGGCTGGAAGTTTGAATATTGTACTTACGATTATACTATTAAGGAATATTTAAAAAAAGTAGAAAAGATATTAAATAAATTTGGTTTGGAATTACAAGAAAGTGAAGCAAAAATAAAAATTGAAAATACAATAGATGAAATAAAAGAAGAAATTAATATTATAGAAAATAAATACAATGAATTTGAAGAAAAAATAAATAATCTAGAAGATAGAAATAAAGATATTATGGGAAAAGTATTACCTATAAAAGAACTTTCTGGATTTAATTTTAATATACAAGAGTTAATTGGAATGAAATACATGAAATTTCGATATGGAAATGTTCCAAATGAAAATATTGTAGAGATAGAAAAAGAGTTACAAGGAGAAATGAAAGCAATCTATTACAAGTTAAAGAAAGAAGAGAAAAATACATGGATTGTTTATATTACAACAGAGGAATATGCAAATGATGTAGATGCATTTTTTAATATGCAAGAATTTGAAAGAATCCTGATGCCAAATGATTTTGATGGTAAATTAAGTGAGCTGATTTCAAATTTAAAATTAGAATATAATGAAAATGAAATTATACAAGGAGAATTAGAAAAAAATCTGAAATTTTTTCAAAATGAAAATAAAAATAAATTAATTTCATATTATGAACAGTTAAAAGAATATGAACTGGTTAATAAAATAAAAAAATATATCATGCATGATAAAAAGCAAACTTTTTATATGGTTATTTGGGTTCCAGAAACAAATTTAGATTGCATTGTTAATATGTTAAAACAGTATGAATATTTTGATTACAGTATTCGTGATGGAAAAAAAGAAGAAATTAAAGAACCAACAAAACTTAAAAATAATAAATTTATAAAACCGTTTGAAATGCTTACAAAAATGTATGGAATTCCAAATGTAAAAGAATTAGATCCAACTTTATTTGTTGCAATTACTTCTTTTATTATGTTTGGATTTATGTTTGGAGATATTGGGCATGGAACTATTTTATTATTAATTGGTATTGTACTAATGAAAAAAAAGGCAGCACTTGGACCAGTAATGGTAGCAGGTGGAATCTCCTCAATTGTTTTTGGATTTTTATATGGAAGTATATTTGGAAAAGAAGATATTTTAAACCACAAATTGATTAGTCCTATGGAAAGTATTAATACTATGTTAATTTCTGGAATTGTTGTTGGAAGTATTTTTATTTTAATTGCTATGATATTAAATATTGTAAATGGAATAAGAAATAAAGAAATTAAAAAGATATTTTTCGACAAAAATGGACTGGCTCGGTTTTTTACTATATGGATTTGTATTGTTTGCTATTGCATATTATTTTGTAACTGGAAAGATGATATTTAATATATCTACTATTATAGTAATTGCTTTAGTTTTGATAATGCTTATTTTATTTGGTGATAGCTTAAGTGGTAGAATACAAAAGAATAAAGAGAAAATTAAAGTACCTTTTGTGGAACGTATTTTTGATATTATTGAGATGCTTTTATCTCTTGCAAGTAATACTATTTCTTTCTTGAGACTTGCAGCTTTTGCAATTAATCATGTTGGACTTTGTATGGCAGTGTATTTGCTTGCAAATATGGTGGAAGGTGCTGGGAACTTATTAATTGCAGTTATTGGAAATGGAATAGTAATTGTTTTAGAAGGGTTAATTGTTGCAATTCAAGTATTAAGATTAGAATATTATGAATTATTTAGTAGATTTTACGAGGGAAATGGAAGAGAGTATGAGAATATTAGTGTGCAGGCTAAGAACTAATTACAGTCTATGATTAGTACTTTTTAGTATAGCATTTTATAGAACTAAAATATATTAAAGATTTATGCTTTTGAAGGTGAATTAGTTTATGTGAGATTCATATACTGGTGAAACTGGCCATATGAAAAAATATAAAGTGTGAATGATTATAAATTTAAATTAAAAGTAAGAAAGGAACGAAAGAAGTATGTTAAAGAGAATTTTAGGAATTGTATGTTTTATAATATTAGGAGTAATGATTTTGGGAGAAATGATTAATTGTTCTTATGCTACAAATGTAGGAACAAATGAAGTAGTAACAGAGCAAAATGAAAGTCAAGATAAAGGAACTAGTTTAATTGCTGCAGCTTTAGCTGTGGGACTTGCAGCTATTGGATCAGGAATTGCGGTTGCTGTTGTTGCTTCTAGTGCAGTGGGTGCTATTAGTGAAAATCCAGGATTGCTTGGAAAAACTGTTATTTTTGCGGGGCTTGCAGAAGGTATTGCTATTTATGGTTTGATTGTTGCTATTATGATATTAAGTAAAGTGTAATCAAATTCACATTAAAGGAAGGAAATCCAAAGTATTATGAAAATATATTCTATTTTAGATGAAATTGATTCTGCAGTTGGTTTAAAACTTGCAGGAATATCTTCAATAGTCTTAAATGAAAAAGAGAAAATAGATGATTATATTGATGAAATTTTAAAAAAAGAAGATGCAGGAATTTTAGTTGTATCAAAACGAGTATATACACAGTCAAAACAAAAACTAGATGAAATAAAAGAAAAAAGAAAAACACCACTTATTGTGGTTATTTAGATAGGTGATAAAATGGATATACAAGCTAAAAAACAAGAATTATTCTTAAGTTGTGAAAGGCTAGTAAATACGGAAAAACAAGAACTTGAAGTAAAGATAAAAGAGGAAATAGAGAAACAAATTATACAAGAAATAGAAGAATATACCCGGAAAACAAGAGTCCGCTTATCATAAAAAGTGCGAAAAACTTGAAAAGGAATTTTATAAACAAATTTATTCTTATGAATTAGAACAAAAAAAGAAAATAATAGATACAGTAAAAAAACAAAGTCAGGATTTAATAAAAGAAATTAAAAGTTATATTAGTAATATGCTAGATACAAAATTATATGAAGAGTTCTTTTTTACTACTTTAAATGAGACTTTAGAAATGGTTAATATAGATAATAATACAGTTATTGGAGTTATAAAAAAAGATTATGATAGATATAGTATAAGTATTCAAACTAAGTATGGTCTCAAGTGTAAAATAATAGATGATAAGTTTATAGGTGGACTTATATTAGAAAATAAAAATGTATTAATTGATAATACATTAAAAAATGCAATTGAAGAAAAGGTAAATAGTTATAATTTACAGTCGTTGTAGTTAAGTGATAATGTTACCGCCTAGCTAATAGTTATATATATTTTAAAAAATATATATAACTATTAGCTAGGTTAGTGAGAACCTTTAGATATGCTGTGAATCGTAAAGGTAGACGAAGAAAATTGAGGTGAATAAAAACGTGCAAAAGAAAGAGATTATTTCTATTAATGGACCAGTTATACTTGCAAAAGGTGATGGGGATTTTGCTATGCATGATATAGTATATATTGGCACAGAAGAGATATTAGGTGATGTAATAAAAATAAAAAAAGATATTGCTACTATACAAGTATATGAAAGTACATCTGGACTTAGCGTAGGAGAAGAAGTTATAAGCAAAGAAGAGCCCTTATCTGTCTTATTAGGACCAGGAATTATAGGAAATATTTTTGACGGTATACAAAGACCTCTTCGGAGCGTTAAGAGATAAAGAAGGAGATTTCATAAAAAGAGGAATTAAACGGAGTAAATGCAATTAATCTAGAAGAGTTATGGCATTTTGTTCCAATAGTAGGTGTAGGAGAAAATATTGTAGAAAATACTATTATAGGAGAAGTACAAGAAACTAGACTTATTGTAAATAAAATTATGAATAGTTCTGGTTTGCAAGGTGAACTAATTTGGATTGCGAAAGAAGGAAATTATAAAGTAACAGATGTACTTGCAAAAGTTAAAACAAAAGAAGGTGACATTTTTGAAATTACCATGATTCAAAAATGTCCAGTACGAGTGCCAAGAGGATATAAGGAAAGATTAATTACAAAAGAACCATTATTAACAGGGCAAAGAGTAATAGATACTATGTTTCCAATTGCAAAAGGCGGTATGCGGAATGATTCCAGGAGGGTTTGGAACTGGAAAAACAATGCTTCAGCACCAATTTGCTAAATGGAGTAATGCAGATATCATTGTGTATATTGGGTGTGGTGAACGCGGAAACGAGATGACAGATGTATTAGAAGAATTTCCAAAACTAAATGATCCTAGAACAGGAAGACCTATGATTGAAAGAACAGTTTTAATTGCTAATACATCTAATATGCCAGTGGCAGCAAGAGAAGCATCAATATATACAGGGATTACAATTGCAGAATATTATAGAGACATGGGATATCATGTAGCAGTAATGGCAGATTCTACTTCAAGATGGGCAGAAGCATTAAGAGAGATTTCTGGAAGACTAGAAGAAATGCCAGCAGAAGAAGGCTTTCCTTCTTATTTGCCATCAAGATTATCTGAATTTTATGGAAGAGCAGGGCTGGTTAATGGTTATAATGGTATGATAGGTTCTGTTACAATTATTGGAGCTGTTTCACCACAAGGTTCCGATTTCTCAGAGCCAGTTACACAAAATACAAAAAGATTTGTGCATACTTTTTGGGGATTAAATAGAGAACTTGCTTACTCAAGACATTATCCAGCAGTAGATTGGAATGTAAGTTATAGTGAATATATTCTTACTCTGCAAAACTGGTATGAAGAAAACGTAGATTCAGAGTTTATAGAAATTAGACAGAAAATTGTAAAGATATTAGAAGAAGAAAATGAACTGTTGGAAATTGCTAGAGTAGTAGGACAAGATGTATTATCTGAAAGTAAAAAACTAATTATAGAAATTGCCCGAATAATTCGTATAGGATTCTTGCAGCAAAGTGCATTAAATTTAATAGATACAGCAGTACCAATACAAAAACAATATAAAATGATGCAAACAGTTATATTATTATATGAGAAATCTTTAAAATTAATTGAAAAAGGAATTCCTCTTTCGGAAATTAAAACTTTAGGATTTTTTGATGAATATACAAGGTTGAAATTTGAAATAAGAAATGAAGAATTGGAAAAATTCGATCGTATTAATACTAGAATAAAAAGTAGTTTTAAAAAACTTGAAGAAGAGTATGTGGAACATATATAGTTTTGTATGAAAGAGGTGAACAAATGAAAGTAAAATATATAGGACTAGAAGAAATAAATGGTCCACTAGTTTTTATAAAAACACCCAAGAGTATTGTTTTTGAAGAACAAGTAGTTATAGAACTAAAAAATGGAGAAAAAAGAATAGGAGATGTTATTAAATTAGATAAAGACATTACAACAATACAAGTATATCAAGGTACAACAGGAATGAATTCTAAAGACATAAAGACAGAATTTATGGGAACACCACTAATGATAGATTTATCTAAACAAATGCTTGGTAGAGTTTTTAATGGTACAGGTAGACCAATTGATGGACTCCGGAGAAATTAAGCCAGAAGTAAGAAGAGATATAAATGCAAAACCAATTAACCCAATAGCAAGAGAGTATCCAAAAAATTATATACAAACAGGAATCTCATCAATTGATGTATTAATGACATTAATTAGGGGACAAAAATTGCCAATCTTTTCTGGAAGTGGAATGAATCATAATGAACTAACTGAAAAAATTATAAGACAAGCAAATATCAATGATAACGGTGATTTTGCAGTGGTTTTTGGACTTATGGGAGCAGAATATGAAACAGCAGAATTCTTTAAAAAAAGCTTTGAGGAAAATGGAGTATTGTCAAAAGTTGTTATGTTCCAAAATTTATCTAGTGATTCTGCAATAGAAAGAATCCTAACTCCAAAAATTGCTTTAACTTGTGCAGAGTATTTAGCTTTTGATTTAGGAATGGAAGTTTTAGTAGTTCTTACAGACATGACAGCTTATGCAGAATCTTTAAGAGAAATTTCTACATTAAAAGGAGAGATACCAAGTAGAAAAGGATATCCAGGTTATTTATACAGTGATTTAGCTTCTATTTATGAAAGAGCAGGTCAAATTAAAGACCGAAAAGGCTCAATTACACAAATTCCTATTTTAACAATGCCAAATGATGATATATCACATCCTATTCCTGATATAACAGGATATATTACAGAAGGACAAATTGTTTTAAGCAGGGAATTATATCAAAAAGGTATTACGCCTCCAATTAATATATTAGATTCATTATCTAGATTAATGAAAGATGGTGTGGGTGCAGGATTTACTAGAGATAATCATATAAAAATTGCAGATCAAATATTTGCATCATATTCTAAAGTACAAGAAGTTAGAGCTTTGGCTAAGGTACTGGGGGAATCAGATTTAAGTTATGTAGATAAAAAATATTTAGAGTTTGGTAAGGCTTTTGAGGAAAAGTTTATTAATCAAGATTTGTATGAAACGAGAACAATTTATGCGAGTTTAGATTTGGCTTTGGAGTTATTAAAGATATTGCCGGAGGAAGAATTGAATAAATTGTAGTTATAATTCATAGTCTTTTTTTGAGAAAATAGCTACCGCCAAGCAAGAGTTTAATATATATTTTTAAAATCAATCTTGAAGCGTGGCGGGTGATGAGTAGGAATTAGTTTTATATTACGCAGTGTATTGCAGAGGAAGGTTAAACTTTAGTGCCATCGGCGATTGGTTTTAAAAATATATATTAAACTCTTGCTTGGCTAGTATGTGCTTTTTAATAAGCTGTGAATGTTAAAATTGTGAAAGAGTAAGGTGGTAAAATAAAATGGGGATGCGTGATTTACCGACAAAGAATAATTTGATAAAATTAAAAGCTTTTATAAAACAATCGAAACAAGGCAAGAAATTGTTAGAACAAAAAAAGATAATTCTTAAACGAGAAATAGATAAATATAAGGCTGAACAAGCAAATTTAAAAAATTATGGAGAGAGTTTATTGCAAGAGGCTTTTGAATCTTTAAAAAACGCAAATGTAGATATTGGTATAGAAGAAATGGTTAGTATTGCAAATGGTATTAAAGAAGATGATTCTATTGATATAAAATATCTTACAGTTATGGGAACTCAAATCCCATCAGTTATACTAAAGAGCAAAATAATGCCAGAAATGAATTATGGATTATATAATACTACTTCTACAGTAGATGAAGCTATTTCTAAATTCATACAAGTGAAGGAATATTTAGTTCAATTAGCTAGAGTAGAAAATACAATATTTAGATTACAAATAAGTATTGAGAAAGTTGAAAGAAGAGCTAATGCGTTAGAACAAGTTATTATTCCAAGAGATGAAAAAATTGCACATAAGATTAGTGAATTTTTAGACGAAATGGAAATGGAAGAGTTTTCTAGATTAAAAGTGATAAAAAAGGAGAAATAAACAATATAAGTATTTTTAAATTAAATCAAGGTAAAAGATAATAAGGGGAAAGAAATATGAAAAGCTTAGAGCAAGAACAAGTAACAACTAAAAGTAAAAAAGAAATAAGTAAAATAAAGAGAAACAATGCAAAACTATATCCAATATATAAAATGTTTTCATGGGATTTGTTATTTTTTTATTCAATAGAATTTTTATTTTATACAATTACTAAGAAAGTAACAGCATCAGAGGTATTAATAATAAATGGTTTTTATTTATTATTTAAAATTATAATGCAAATACCAGCTGTAACAATTACAGACTTCTTAGGAAAAAGAAGAAGTATAATAATAGGAAACATATTGCTTATTATATATATGTTGATTTTAATATGCTTTCCAGGGGCAATTAGTGTTATAATTGCAGATTTGGTATTTGCTTTAGGTTATAATATAAAAACAATTGCAGAATCTAATTTATTATATGATTCTGTTTCTACTAGAGGTGGAGAAGGATTATATTCAAAATTAGATGCAAAAGGTGGAAGTTTTTACTATATATTAGATGGAATAGCATCATTAGTAGCTGGATATTTATTTGTAATTAATAATTATTTACCAATGTTAATATGTCTTTTATTTATTATAATTTCTACAATATTATCTTTTAAATTTAAAGATGTATATGAAGTAGATAAAAATACAAAACGAGATTTAGGATTAGCAAATACTTTAAAAGATTATGGAATGGACTTAAAAGTATGTTTTGAATTTATTTTGAAATCAAAAAGAATGAAAGCTTTTATATTATTTCAGATGGTATTATATAGTGTAATAGAAATTATTGATACTTATAATAGTGATTTGTTAATAAATATAGGAATTCCAGAACAGCAATTTTCAATGATTTTTGCAGTTCTTACATTAATTGCTGGAATTGCTCTATCACTAAAAAGACCAATAGAGAAAAAGTTTAAAAATAGAACTTTAGCATTTATATCTTTAATGTATATTGGTGCATGTATAATTATAGGAATAGTTTCTAGTATATTTGAAGGTCAAATGGTAATACCAATTATATTAATAATGTGTACAATACAAAAAATAAATGTTTCATTATGGTACATATTTGAACCCAAATACTTAAAGAATTTTACTACAGAAAATATGAGAAATAAAATAACTTTTGCGTATGAATTTATTGGTGGAATTGTAGCAAGTTTCTTTTCTATTTTAGGTGGATTATTATTAAACATTTTAAATGTTAAACATGCTTTTTTAGTAGTTGGTATATTAGCATTAATAAGTATAATTATCGTTTTAAATTATATGAAGACGAGATTTGGATTAAAGCCAGAGGAATATAAAAAAGAAGATATAGAATTTGAATGTGTTAATAAATGATAGTGTTATAATCTACAGATTTTTTGTTTAAATGATATTGTTATGCTAGTGTGTATTTTTTATTAAACTATGAATTGTAACATAATAGGATATAAAACGTAAATTTTAATATAAATGTATTATCTATTTACATATATTATGTTATAATAACAATAAATTGAATCTGATACATAAAGGAGGAGTATAAGATTATGGAAGAATTTTTTGATGTATTAAATGAAAGAGGAGAATATATAGGGAAAATAGAATCAAGAAATAACTGCCATACAAAAGGTTTATGGCATAAAGCAGTTGCAATGTTTATTATAAATTCAGAAGGACAGGTATTATTACAAAAAAGAAGTGCAAACAAAAAAATGTGGCCTAATATGTGGGATATAACAGCAGGAGGACATGTACTTGCAGGTGAATTTGGTTTTCAATCAATTATTAGAGAAGCAGAAGAAGAATTAGGCATAAGTTTAAATAAAAATGATATAACTTTTGTAGGCTCTTCTATCTCAACAAATGTACAAGGAGATATTGTAAACAATCATTTTAATGAATTTTACATTGTAAATAAAGATATAGATGAAACAACATTAAAATTACAGGAGGAAGAAGTTTCAGAGGTTAAATGGGTTGATAAAAATGAAATCATAGAAAGAATAAAAGATAATTGTAATGGAATAACTGCTAAGGAAGGTTGTTGGGAATATTTAATTAAATATTATGATTGGAAAGAAAATCAGTAAAAAGCAAAAAGAGGTAAATTAATGTGTTACCAGTTAATGGATAATATCTATAGTCTGATAAAAATGTATAATACAAAACCATTATAACGAGTAATCTTAAGATTACTCGTAAGTGTGAATTAAAGTATGCAAAAAAATAAAAAAGTTATAAAACATAATGGAAATAATTTCTATTATGTTTTTTTATGTTTTTACAACTAAAAAATTAATAAGAAAAAATTGTAAAAATAATTAATACATAATAAATTTAAAAATTAATCATACTAGAAATATAAAACAAAAAAAGGAGGATTTTTAAATGAAAAAAATAATTTGTATTTTTACTATATTAACATTAATGGCATTACTTATTATTTCAGGCAATAGTTATGCACAAAGCTTAGATTCTATTAATGTACAAGTTGATAAACAAACAATAAATCCATCACAAGAAGTGAAATTAACAATTGCATTTGGACAGGATTTAGGAGCATATACATTCAAAATTTCTTATGATAATAATATTTTTGAATATGTTGAAGCAGAAGGAGGAACAGCAAATAATACAGGTGATAAAGTGATAGTAACTTTTTATGATACATCAGGAGGAACAAGTCCAAGAAACAATATGAGTATTACTTTTAAGGCAAAAGCAAATATTACTACATCAAATCCAACTGAATTTATGGTTACAGGAGAAGGACTAGCAAATGCAGATGCAAGTGTTTCTTTTGATGATATTACTGTACCAATTGTTAAAAATGTTACAGTAGAGCCAGTATATGTAGATTATTCTTTTAAATTAGAAAATGTAGGTGATATTATAAAACAAGAAGAAAAACAGATGACACTTTCTTATTTTTCTACAATGGGTCGTTATTATGAACATGCAAGATTAGTAGCAGAAGCAGTAACTCCAGGGAATGCTACTGTAAAGCTATTAGCAATAGATAGCAACCGGACTTGAACATGATATTATTCAAAGTGGATTTGGAGATGCACAAGGCTATAAAATAGGTGGAAAAGATGTTTTAGTAGGTTTGCAAACAAGAGCAGTTTTTAGTGATGCAGGTGATTATAAAATAACTTTAAAATTAATAGATAGAGATAATTCAGATGCAGTTATTGCCGAAAAAACTTTTGACTTTACTGCTGTAGAAACTACATCCCAAGTAGTTCCACCAGCCAATACACCTGAAAATAATGGGGCTCAAGTTCCAGGTAACACAAATGGAACAAATAAAGAAGAAGTTAAACAAGAAAAACCTAGTAAATTACCTAAAACAGGTGGAAATATATATATTCCAGTTATTTTAGCTTTAATAGTACTTGGTGGGGGATATGCTTTTTACAATAAAAAGAAGTAAGTATAATAAGATGGTTTAATTACTTTTAAACTGTCTTATTACATATGTGAGGGAGATACTAATGAAAAAGAGGATGATTGTTAATTGTTTTTTTATAGGAGCAGTTTTGGTTATTATTTTATGGTTAGTAGTTCAAAGTATTAGAGATAGTAAATTAGAAAGAAATAATGTACAAAGATTTTCTGAATATGATTCTCAAAGTTTAGATACAACTTATAATCAAGATAGTAAAGAAAAACAAGAAAATTTAAATAGTGAAGTGATAAAAAAAGAATATCCAAAAGAAGAAATTATAACAAAATACAAGGAATATGATGTAGCAGCAAAATTAGAAATTCCTGCAATTAATTTAGAAACTTATATATTAGAAACATGCACAGAAAACTCTTTAAATAAATCTGTTGCAAAATTTTGGGGAGCAGACCCAAATGAAATAGGAAATCTATGTATTGCAGGACATAATGCTCCAAGAAATACAAATATGTTCTACAATTTGAAAAAATTAAAAATAGGGAATACTCTTACAATTTCTGATAATACTATAGGTAAAGTAGAATATGAGATTTATAACATTTACAATGTTTTTCCAGAAGATGTAAGCCCTCTGTCACAAGAAACAAATGGTAAAAGAGAAGTAACACTAATCACATGTACAAATGATTCAAAACAAAGAACAATCATTAAAGCGAAAGAACAAAAATTACCTGTTCAAAGAAAAGAGGATACAATATGAAAAAAACGAAAAAGTATATCTTACTATGTATTTTAATTCTACTCCTATCATTACTATTATTTGCACTTTTAAAAGTAGATGCATCAAACAAATTAGATGGAATAGAAAACTTTCCAACAAGTTATCAGCCATATTTAAGAGAACTTGCAAAAAAACACCCAAATTGGAAATTTAAAGCTCTATACACAAACTTAGACTGGACTTATGTTATAAACGAAGAAAATATATATGGAAAAAATCTAGTTCCTAAAAATTATTCTGATAGTTGGAAAAATACTACTCCAGGTCAATATAATGTAGAGATTGATAGTGGATGGGTAGATAGTTCAAGACAATCAATAGAATATTGTATGGATCCTAGAAATTTTTTAAATGAAGTTCGCATTTTTCAATTTGAAGCTTTATCTTATGAACCACATAGTAATAATTTGGATGGAATAGAAAAAATATTGTATGGAACAGAATTTTATAACAAAAAAGTTTCATATCTTGATAGTAATGGAAATACTATTAATATGAATGAAAGATATTCTGATTTAATTTTAAGAGGTGGACAAACATCAAGTGTTAGTCCTTATCATTTAGCATCTCGTATTAAACAAGAAGTAGGACCTTTTTTATCACATAGTTCAATTAGTGGAAATGTAGAAGGTTTTAAAGGATTATATAACTTTTATAATATAGGTGCTACAAGTTCTCCAGAGCCAATGGGAGCAATAAAGAATGGTCTTAGGTATGCTCAGGATGGAAAAGGTGCAAGTGAGGCACTTAAAAATAAATATTTAATTCCATGGAATACAAAAGAAAAATCAATTACTGGTGGAGGTATTTTTATTGGCTCCAGCTATATTAATGTAGGGCAAAATACAATTTATTTACAAAAGTTTGATGTAAATGATGATAGAAATGGTAATTTATTTACACATCAATATATGACAAATGTATTAGCACCTTATAGTGAATCAAAATCTACTTATAATGGTTATCAAAAAAGTGGATTATTAGATACATCTATGACTTTTATTATTCCAGTTTATAACAATATGCCAAGCATTCCTATGCAAAGTCCAGATATTAATGCTAATGATTTTGCGCAAGATAATACTAAAGTTTATTGTAATGCTACTAATGTAAATATAAGAACAGGACCATCTACTTCTTATGAAATTATTACATCTGTAAATAAACAAGATAAAATGACTAGAATTGCAAAAGGAAAACAATCAGGAGAAAGATGGGATAAAGTAATATTAGAAAATGGAATTATAGGATATATTTTTAAAAACTATGTAACAGAAATGCCACCAGTTCAAATAGAAAGAATTGATGTTAATATAGATAATACCACTATTCAAAAAGGCGAGAGAAAAAAGTTACAAGTAACGATTTATCCACAAGAAGCAAATAGCCATAAAGTGCAATATATTTCAAGTAATCCAAATGTTGCAACTGTTGATAATGAAGGAAATATTACAGCAATCCGTTCTGGGAAAGCAACCATTACTGTTAAAGCAGAAGAAAATAATGTACAAAATCAAATTGAAATAACAGTATATAGTAAAGTAACAAATATTATATTAGACCAGAAAGAAATTTATATGCAAGTAGGAGATACTTTCCAAATTAATGCAGGGCTGGAGCCAGAAGATGCAAATGATAAATCTATTTTATATAGTAGTTCTAATACTGATGTAGCAGTTATCACAGAAAATGGAATTATTACTGCAAAAAAAGAAGGAAGCACAAATTTAATAGCAAGTTCAAGAGAAAATCCAAATATTCTGGCAGAATGTAAATTATATGTAGTAAGGAAAATGGATGATTCAGAAATTTATTTTGATAGTCCTCTAAAAGTAAATAGTCTAGAAGTTAGTGGAATAGAATATGATAATAACAAAGTTTCAGATATAAAAGAAAAAATTAAAACAAATTTGGAAATCCAAATTGTAAATTATAAAAATGAAATATTACAAGAAAAAGACCCTGTTGGTACAGGAAGCAAAATACTTGTTAAAGAAGATGGAAAAGTATTAAGAAAATATCAAATAATTGTATATGGAGATGCAAATGGAGATGGAAAAATAAATAGTGTTGATTTACTAGTGATTCAAAGACACATTTTAGAAATAGAACCATTAGAAGAAATATTTAGAAAAGCAAGCAATATAAATAAAAATGGTAAAAAGCCAACGTCTATTGACTTATTATTAATACAAAGACATATTTTGGATTTTCAATTAATAGAGCAATGAAATCTGTATTATTATATTGAAAAGTACTAATAATAAAGATAAAAGGCTACTAAGG
This sequence comes from uncultured bacterium, assembly GCA_905215935.1. Taxonomy (GTDB): domain Bacteria; phylum Bacillota; class Clostridia; order TANB77; family CAG-508; genus CAG-492. Next base: position 76,982 of record CAJMRY010000003.1, on the reverse strand, counting down.
GAGTTGGATTAAATTGAAAAGGAAATTAATTTGTTTATTTATATTATTATTAATTGTTAGCTCTTATCTTAAGTTTAGTTATGCATCAGAAATAGGGAAAGTTTATATAGAAACTAACAAAGAAATAATAGAAAAAGGGGAAGAAATAGAAATTACTGTGAATTTAAAAGATGCTAAAACAACTGCATTTAGTTTTTCACTTTATTTTGATGATACAAAATTAGAATATATATCTAATTTAGAAAACACTAATGTAATAGATAATCGTATTATTTTTGTTTGGCATGATGTAAGTGGTGGAAGCGGAGCAAAAGATGGAGAACTTGCAAAATTTAAGTTTAGAGCAAAAGAAAATGGAACTGCAGATTTTACTATAGAAGGAGAATTTTTTTACAATATTGGTAGTTTAATAGAGAGTAATTTTGAAGCAAAACAAATTCAAATAGGAAAAGAAGAAAGTATTTTAAATATGCAATTACAAGAGGAACTAGGTACAGATTTTACAAGCAGTAATGTAAGTTTAAAAAGCTTAAGATTAGATATTGAAGGAATTACACCAAATTTTGAAAAAGACATTTATGAATATTATTTAACAATTCCAAATAATATCAGGGATATAGAAGTATTAGCTACCTGCGAAAATCCTAATGCTAATGTAGAAATAGGGGGAAATACAGATTTAAAAGAAGGATTAAATGTTATAAATATTATAGTAACTTCAGAAGATAAAACTGCCCAGAAAAATTATACTATTCAAGTTACCAAAACTGCAAATCTAGAACTTGCAAATAATAATTTAGAAATATTAGCCATAGAAAATACACTATTATATCCTCCTTTTGATATGGCAAATACGAATTATAAAGCAGAAATATCTAGCAAATTAGATAGAATTAATATACTTGCTATTCCACAAAATGAGAGTGGAGTAGTTAAGATTAATGAAAATAGTAACTTAAAACAAGGAAATAATTTAATAACTATTGTAGTAACAGCTCCAAATCGGTTTTAGCAAAAAGACATATAATATTGAAGTATATAAAAGAAATGAAGAAGAAGAGAATAAATTTGTAGAAGAACAAAGTAAATTACAGGAGAAATTAGAAGATGCATATGAGATAGAAAAATTAAGTAATAATGAGAGTAGAAATGAAGAAAAGCCAAAACTAGAAGAAAACAAAGGGAATAAAAATTTTATTTGGATTGGTGCAATAGTAGCTAGTATAATAATTATATTAGGAATAAGTTTTTTGTATGTAAAATATAAAAAAAATGTTTAACTAATGAAAATAGTAACTTAAAGTATGAAAAAGAAAAAAAGATAAAGCTCTTTTATAACAGATAATTATTTAGTAATTATCTGTTACTTTTTAAACTTAACATATCGAAAAACGATAAAAATATATTGACAAACAAAAACAAAGAATATATACTAATTCACAATAAAGGAGGAACTTAAGTTATGAAAGTTTTAGGAAAGAAGAGTCTTTCTTCAAAGGTAGAAAATGGATTAAAGATTTTATTTTGCATAATTACACTATTAGATATTATTGTTTTAGCAACTTACATTATAACATTATTTTTGCATCATAATACATCTTTAATAATGGAAAATTATTTATTAAAAATAGTTATAATTACAATAATTAGTGTAGTATTTTTATCTACAGGAATTGTTGCACTCTTTATTATTTATGAATTTATAAAAATTTTTAAAAACTTAAAAGAAAATCAGATATTTGAAAAAAATAATATAAAGTATCTAAATAAAGTTTCAATATTATCAATTATTATGGGAATATTATATTTAATTTGTTTAATAGGAGTTAGTATTTGCCTAAGTAAATATTTATCATTTGATTTATTAAGTGATATTTTAATTAGAGTGTTAATTTTCGTTTTTTCAGTTGCATTCTTAATATTTGGAATAGGTATTAGAATTCTAAATGAAATATATAAAAGGGCTATTGAGTATAAAGAAGAAAATGATTTTACAATTTAAAATAAGAAAGGAAGAGTAAGAATGTCAATTATTGTTAATGTAGATGTAATGCTAGCTAAAAGAAAAATGTCTTCTGGAGAACTTGCGGAAAAAGTTGGAATTACTCCTGCTAATCTTTCGATATTAAAAACAAATAAAGCAAAAGCAATAAGATTTTCAACATTAGAGAAGTTATGTGAGGTTTTAGATTGTAAGCCAGGAGACATATTAGACTATGAAAAATAAAAGATAATAAATATTAATTTGAAAATATAAGTATAACTATTCTAATTTTCAAGATGAAGTAAGAAAGGAATAAAATTTATTATGGAGATTATAGGAAGTTTTATATTAGCTGTAATTCAATCTATTTTGTTTTATGGTAAGGAAATCGGAATTTCAATGGTATTATTTTTTAGTATTGGAAATGGAATAATATATTATATACTTAATAGAAAAAATAGAATAAAAAATAAAAATGGTTTTTGGTTACTTATTCCAATAATATTATTAAGTAGTACATATTTTATATTTGCAAATAAAATCTTTTATATAACTAATATATTTGTTTTAATTATATTAGATATTATAATGTTTGCAATAGTAACTAGTAAAAAGCAATTTTTCAAAAACAGTTTATATAATGCATTTAGAATATTAACAGATACAGTTAAGGATTATGAAGAAGGAATAGAATTTACAAAAGAAAAGTCAAAACAATATGTTAGAGAAAATAAAAAAATAGATAAAGAAAATGTAAAAAAAGTTGTTATCTCTTTATTGGTTGTATTTTCTATTGTAGGAATAGTTATAATCTTACTTAGTTCAGCAGATAGTGTATTTGCTAATATATTTTCTGGAATGAGAAATATATTTACAAATATAGATATAGTAAATACAATAAGTCTAATAGTAAGACTTACAATTATAGTAGTAACATTTTTTATATTTTTAAGTTTTATTTTACATATTCAGAAAGGATATGTAAATGAAGAAAATAAAATAAAAAATAATAACAATAAATATACTTTTGCAATAAAGTTACTTTTATTTACATTAAATATTGTATATTTAGTTTTTTGCTCTATTCAAGTAGAATCATTATTTTCTAAAGTAAATATAAACGGAACGTTTGACTATGCAGACTATGCAAGGACAGGTTTTTTTCAGCTTATGTTTGTTTCATTTATAAATTTTGCAATTATAATAATATCAAACAAATATAATGAAAATAAAGAAAAGATTATTAAAATTCTAAATATATTTTTAGTTATATTTACAATTATTATAGATATATCATCAATGTATAGAATGCATATGTATGAAACAGAATATGGTTTGACGTATTTAAGAACTTTTTCGTATATAATATTACTAACTGAAATAGTAACTTTTATTCCTATCATAAAATATATTTTGAACGAAAAATTTGATTTTATAAAATGGGTTTTTATAATATGTGTATGTGTTTATTGTATAATTAATTATATAAACATAGAAAAAGTTATAATAAATAAAAACATTAACGGAAATATAAGTACAATATCTATCGATTATGAATATATATCTAGTATTGCAAGTGAAGACAGCTATAGTGTATTAGAAGAAATGTTAAAAGAAGAAAAGACAAGTTCACTAGAAAAATTAGAAATAAATAAGATTTTATTAAAACTTACAGAGAATTCTAGAGACATGAAGTGGCAGGAATTTAATATATCAAAATGGAAGATGCAAGAAAAGAACGTTAATATACAAGAATTAAAAGATAAAATTTTAAATCTAGAAAATATAGTAAAAAAAGAAAACACTAGCGAAATGACAACAAACAGACAAAAGAGTTATGTATATAAAGAAACTATAAATGAAAATGAAGAATATTTTGTGGAGCTAGTTGATAGTGCTACTGGTATATCACAATGGACCATAGGAAAATTAACTAATAATGGAACAGAATACAGTGAAATAAATACAATGTTAGTACCAGCTCCAAGTAAAATAAAATTTTTTGAAAATGGTTTAGGATTTTTAGAAAGACCAAATAATGTATATTGCGGTAAATCAGAGTTATTAATAACATACGATTCTGGAAAAACATTTAACAAAATTGAATTTCCAGATGGAGTATTTACTTTATCAGATTCCAATGGGGAAGAATGGAGAAATTGCTATGATTATTTTTATTTACCAACAAAAGAAGATGATGGAACATTAACAGTACTTGCTTCTGGGGGTGAAGAAGGTGGATATAATCAAGGTAAAACAAGAGCTAAATATATTTCTAAGGATAATGGGCATACTTGGAAGTTTGTAGAAGAGATTTACACTAAAGATAGTTTAGTGTAACTATAGTTATTTTGAATAAACGAAATAAATAAGAATCTTACAGAAATGTAAGGTTCTTTTATGTGATTTGTGTTATAATAATGCTGTAATAATGATGGAGGAAACAAAGATGCAAAAAATATTAATAGTAGAAGATGATGAAAAATTAAGATGCGAATTAGAAATATTTTTAACTAATAATGGTTATCAAGTAACTACTTTAAAAACTTTTGATAATACTATAAATGATATTTTAAATATAGCACCTAATCTTATTTTATTAGATATAAACCTACCAGGAGTAGATGGAGAATATGTTTGCAGGGAAATTAGAAAACAGTCCAATATGGGAATTATTATTATTACAAGCAGAGATAATGAATTAGATGAATTGCTCTCAATAAATTATGGAGCAGATCATTATGTTACAAAACCTTTTAATATACAAATATTATTAGCAAAAATAGCCTCTATTTTAAGAAGAACCAATAGTGAAATAGAAATTAAAGATAAAATAGATGCAAAAGATTTTATTTTAAATATACAAAACAGTACAATTGAAAAAGATAATAAAGTTATTGAACTTACTAAAAATGAATATAAAATTTTAAAATATTTAACTCGGGAATAGAGGGAAAATTGTATCAAGAGAAGATATAATGGACTCTTTATGGGAAAGTGAAAGTTTTATTGATGATAATACTCTTAGTGTAAATATTGCCAGGTTAAGAACAAAGCTGGAGGAATTAAACCTAAAAGATTTAATAGAAACAAGAAGAGGACAAGGGTATATATTAAAAGGAGAGAATTAATATATGAGTTTAAAAAATTTTATAAAAGATAAGATACTTGTAACTATTCTTTTAATATTTGCAATTATAACAATAGAAATATTTTTAATTCCATATCCATATGGGAATTTTATAAAAATATATATTCCAGTCATTATTTTTACTTTATATTTGATAGGAATTTTGATTGAATATTTTACTAAAAGAAGTTTTTATAAAAATTTATCAAATATTTTAAATGAGTTAGATGAAAAATATTTAATTACAGAAATCATAAAATCTCCTGATTTTACAGAGGGAAAAATATTAAAAGATGTACTAGAACAAGTAGATAAATCAATGGTTGAAAACGTAAATAAATATAAGTATATGCAGGAAGATTATAAAGAATATATAGAATTATGGATTCATGAAGTAAAATTGCCAATAGCTAGTCGGCAAAATGATAATAGAAAATAATAAAACTAATGTTACAAAAAGTATAGATGAGGAACTGCAAAGAATAGAGAATTATATTGAACAAGCTTTATTTTATGCAAGAAGCAATACTGTAGAAAAAGATTATTACATAAAAAAAGTTAAACTAAGAGATATTGTATATGAAAGTATTAAAAAGAATAAAAATGTTCTAATTCAAGAAAAAGTATCCATGAATCTTCATGACTTAGACTTAGAAGTAAGTACAGATAGTAAATGGATAGGATTTATATTAAATCAAATTATTGGGAATAGTATAAAATATAAAAAAGTGGATTGTAGGTTAGAAATTGAAATATATGCAAAACAAGGAAAAGAGAATGCTATTTTATATATTAAAGATAATGGAATAGGAATAAAAGAAGGAGAAGTTACAAGGGTATTTGAAAAAGGATTCACAGGAACAAATGGAAGATTAGTAGGTAAGAAATCTACAGGAATTGGATTATATTTATGTAAAAATTTGTGTAATAAATTAGGAATACAGATAGAATTAAACTCCATACTAGATGAAGGAACTAAAGTGCAATTGGTATTTCCAAAAAGTAGTTATATAGATATGGAATAAAAAGGTTTATCAAATCTTTTTATATATGTTTTGTAAATATTGGCAAAAGACTATGAAGAATTGTCAATTCGTGATATAAAATAGTAAAGATGGGAGTGATATGTTATGAAAATAGGAATAGATATAGATGGATTTATATTGGACTATGAAATAGAGATATGTGGAGATAAATTATTTTCATAGTTAAAGGAGTGCTATAGTATGGTGAATGGATGAGTTTGAAGAATGATAGAATACTATAAAATAAATAATATGGAGATGAGTGAGATGGATTTGTCATAAAGTATTGGACATTTGAAAGGAAGGTGAAAACATGAAATTACCTACAAGTATAGAAAATATACTAAATGAAAACATTGTAGAAAATGCAAGATTAGAATTAAAGAAAAATTGGAATCCAGAACCAATATTACATACAATATGTGCATTTGCAAATGATATAGATAACTGGGGCGGGGGATATATTTTAATAGGTATTGAAGAAGAAAATGGAAGACCTAAAATGCCAATAACAGGACTTGAATTATCTGAAATAGATAAAATTCAAAAAGAGTTATTAGCAAAATGTAAATTAATACAACCATCCTATACACCAATAGTAGATGTTGCACAATATAAAGGAAATAATATATTAATAGTATGGTGTTTTGGTGGACAAACAAGACCATACAAATGTCCAACAACATTAGATAAAGATTTTTCAAAAGGATACTCGTATTATATAAGAAAAATGTCAAGTACAGTAAAAGCAACAGAAATAGAGCAAAAAGAGTTATATGATATGGCAAGAACAATTCCTTTTGATGATAGAATGAATCACGAAGCAGAAATTAGAGATTTAAAATTACCACTAATTCAAAATTACTTATATGAAATCAAAAGTGATTTATTAAAAGAATCTGAAACTATGGATTTTATGGATTTATGCAAAAGCATGAGAATTGTAGATGGGACACCAGAATATATGAAACCTCTAAATGTAGGATTAATGTTCTTTAATGATGAGCCACAAAAATTCTTTCCATATTCACAAATAGAAGTAGTAGATTTAAGAAATGGCCCAGAAGGTGATGATATGACGGAGAGAATATTCAAAGGACCAATAGATAGTATGATAAAAAGTGCTTTAACATATATCAAAAATACTGTTATTGTAGAGAAAATATTAAAGATAGAAGGACAAGCAGAAGCAGTAAGATTTTTCAATTACCCATATCAAGCAATAGAAGAGGCTTTAGTAAATGCAGTTTATCACAGAGGATATGATGTAAGAGAACCAGTAGAAGTTAGAATTATGGAAGATAGAATTCATATTGTAAGCTATCCAGGTCCAGATCGTTCAATTAGTGAAAAATCAATTGAAGATAAAAATATGATAGCAAGAAAATATAGAAACCGCAGAATTGGTGAATTTTTAAAAGAATTAAAATTAACAGAAGGTAGAAATACAGGAGTTCCGAAAATAAAAAGAGCATTAAAAAATAATGGTTCAAAAGAGCCAGAATTTGAAACAAATGAAACAAGAGATTATTTTATTACAACAATATTTATGCACGATGGATTTGAAAATAAAATGAAAGAAAAACAAACAACCCACCAAGATACCCACCAAGATACCCACCAAGATAGAATATTGGAATTTTGTAAAGAGCCAAAAACAACAAAAGAAATAATGGCATATTTAGGTTTAAAAGATAGAAGAAATTTTTATTTAAAATACATGAGACCATTATTAGATAGTGGAAAATTACAAATGACTATACCAGATAAGCCAAATACAAAGAATCAAAAATATGTAAAAAATGTGAGGAAGCTATAATAAAAAAAGAAATAAAATATAAATTAGAGAGAACAAAACTTGAAGATAAAGATATATTATATAGATTACTACAATATTCATTATTTGAAGAAAGTAAAAATGACTTAAATGAAATGAATGAAGAAGCAATATTTGAATATAAATGGTTTGACAATTATTTTCAAGATAATAATAGAGAAGCTTATTTTGTTAAAGAATATAGTTCAAATAAACTATTGGGCTTTGCTATGGTAAATCAATATATGCAAAAAAATCAAGAAGGACATAGTATAGCGGAGTTTATGATTATCCCTAAATATAGAAGATTAAAAATAGGAAAAAGAGTTGCAATAGAGATTTTTAATATGCATAAAGGTATTTGGGAAGTAAAGCCATCTTATGGAAGTAAAAGTGCATTTGATTTTTGGAAAAAAGTAATAGATGAATATACAGAAAGTAATAATACTTATGAAGATGGAATATTCGTATTTAAAAGTCAATAATTGATAGGAACCATTTTATTAATAAAAGAATTTGAAAAGAGATTTTTTTATAAAAAAGTATTAGCAAGTTAAGATAAAGAAATTCCAGATGAATCTGGGATTTTTTTGAAAGTATCAAAGAATAAAAAGTTTTAGATTTATAAATAAAGTCTAAAGCTTATTTTAATGGAAATTCTTTTCTAAAATAGAAAAAGTAAAAATATTTAACAAATAATTTTAAGTATCTAAAATTAAAAAATAATCTTACAAAAATGTAAGACTTTTGTAAGACAAATCGATAGGAAGTATGGAAAAATGCAGTTATAATTAAGTTAGCCGTTAGCGAAGTATGAGCTTACGGTTAACTTATGCAAACTGGTTAGAGGGAAGTTTGTATACAATTAAACAGCTGTTAGCAAAGTATGAGCTTACAAATAACGAAAGGAGTTTTATTATGGAAAAAGTTTTAGAAGTAAAAAACATAGAGAAATACTATGGAAACAAATCAAACTTAACAAAAGCAATAGACAATATTAGTTTTAATGTAGAAAAAGGAGAATTTGTTGGAATTATGGGAGCAAGTGGTTCAGGGAAAAGTACACTTTTAAATATAATTTCGACAATAGATAAGGTAACTAGCGGAAATATTATTGTTAATGGAGAAGATATAACAAAATTAAAAGGAAATAAGTTAAACAAATTTAGAAGAGAGGAATTAGGATTTATTTTTCAAGATTTCAATTTATTAGATACATTAACAGCTTATGAAAATATTGCACTAGCATTAACTATTCAAAAAGTAAATAGCAAAGAGATTGATACAAGAGTAAAAGAAATTGCAAAAAAATTAGGAATTGAAGAAATTTTAAATAAATATCCATATCAAATATCAGGAGGACAAAAACAAAGAGTAGCATCTAGCCGAGCAATTATTACAAATCCTAAATTAATTTTAGCAGATGAACCTACACGGTGCTTTAGATTCAAAATCTAGCCGTAAATTACTAGAGAATTTCGAATTTTTAAATCAAAAATTACATGCTACTATTTTAATGGTTACACATGATGCTTTTACAGCTTCATATGCAAGTAGAATTTTATTTATTAAAGATGGAAAGATTTTTAATGAAATAGTTAAAGGAAGAGATACAAGAAAACAATTTTTTGAAAAGATAATTGAGGTGCAAACACTTCTTGGAGGTGATTTAAACGATGTTATTTAAGTTATCTTTTAATAATATGAAAAAAAGCATAAAAGATTATAGTATATATTTTTTAACATTGGTTATAGGTGTAGCAATTTTCTATATGTTCAATTCTATAGATAGTCAGCAAGCAATGCTCAGAGTATCTAGCTCACAAAGAGAAATTATAAAATTAATGATAACAATGCTTGGTTTTGTATCAGTATTTGTAGCAATAGTATTAGGATTACTAATTGTATATGCAAACAATTTCTTAATTAACAGAAGAAAAAAAGAATTTGGTATTTATATGATACTTGGAATGGGAAAAAGGAAAATATCAAAAATAATTTTAATGGAAACCATCTTTGTAGGTATAATTTCACTTATAGTAGGACTTGTTGTTCGGTATTTTTGCTTCACAATTCATGTCAATATTAGTTGCTAAGATGTTTGAAGCAGATATGAGTGAGTTTCAATTTGTATTTTCTAGAGAGGCTTGTATAAAAACTTGTATTTATTTTGCAGTTATGTATTTGCTAGTTATGTTTTTTAATACATTTACTGTTTCAAGATACAAATTAATTAATTTATTAAATGCAACTAAGAGAAATGAAAAAGTAAAGATAAAAAATCCAGTTATTTCTGTTTTAGTATTTATAGTTGGAAGTTGTATATTAGGTTTTGCTTATTGGAAAGTAACTAAAGATGTGCATTCGCTAGATACAGCAGATAAAATTATTAAGCCTATCATAATGGGAATTATAGGAACATTTTCTATATTCTGGTCTTTATCTGGATTTGTTTTGCAAGTAGTACAAATGAGGAAGAAAACGTACTTAAAAGATACAAATATGTTTGTATTAAGACAAATAAATAATAAAATCAACACAATGGTTATAAGTATGAGTGTTATTTGTTTACTATTATTTATGACTATTACAATTTTATCTTCTAGTTTAGCATTAAGAAATACAATGCAAAGAGAATTACTTGAAATGACACCAGTTGATTTAAATCTATATAAAACAGCAAATTTACCAGAAAGTTATATAAATAGAAGTGGAAAAACTATTAACTACACAGGGGAACAAATAGAAGATTCTAAAATATCAATAGTACAAACTATGACAAGTAATGGATTTGACATGAATAACTTAAAAGATGTAGTAGAAATACCAATATATGCTAGCAATGATTTGACATGGGGAGATTTCTTTGGAGATAAAATAGAAGAAGTAAAAAAAGTATTTCCAAGACTTGAATATGGTACAGCAGAAGAAATTGTAAAAATATCAGATTATAATAAAATAGCAGATTTGTATGGCATAGAGAAATATGAATTAAAAGATGATGAATATATTGTACTTTGCGATTTTGAAAGTATGAAGAATTTAAGAGAGAAAGTATTGCAAGATGGAAAACATACCATAGAAATAGCAGGAAAACAATATAAATCAAAATATAATGAATGTAAAAAAGGTTTTATCGTAATGTCAACTAGTCATACAAATACAGGAATTATATTGGTACCAGATAACTGTTTATTAACAGAAGAGATGAAAGAAAGAAAATTATTAGTTGCTAATTTTAATGCAAAAACAGATGAGGAAAAAGAAAAAATAGAAGCATTGTTTAGAAGTGATGATTCAGGATTTGTGCAAAATTTAGCAAGTAAAGGATTAGATATAGATGGATTAACTAAAATAAGTCTTATAGAAGCAAGTGTAGGAATAGCCACAATAGTTACATTTATAGCAATTTATCTAGGTATTATATTCTTAATCGCAAGTTCAGCAATTCTAGCACTAAAACAATTAACAGAGAGTTCTGATAATAAACAAAGATATACTATTTTAAGAAAAATTGGCTGTGATGAAAAAATGATAAATAGAGCACTATTTAGACAAATAGGGATATTCTTCGCAAGTCCACTTGTTGTAGCTATTATACATTCTATATTTGGAATACAGTTTGCATTATCTATATTAGAAGGAATAGCATCATCAAAAGATTTATTACCATCGATTATAGTGACAGTTATTGTTATGGGAGTAATATATGGCGCATATTTCTTGGCTACTTATTTGGGAAGTAAAAATATTATTAAGGAGGAATAAAAATGGAAAATGTAAAAGAAAAACTACCTATGATTATTGCAGCAATTGTTGCTGTAGTAATTGGTGCAATAGCATTCTATTTTTTAGAGAATTACGAATCAGTTTACTATACTAGAATAGATAACACTAAAATAGAAAAAATTTCTACATCAGATGAGATGAAATATGAATATACTTTAGACTGTTATAATGAAAAAGGAAAGAAAAAAGAAATAAAATTTAAGACGAGTAGAGAATTAAAAGAAGATGCCTTTGTAATGCTAGAAGTAAAAACTTTTGGAGTACATTCATGGAAAGAAGTGCAGTATAATGAACTTCCTGAAAAAGTGAAAGTAAATTATGAAGAGTAAAATTAAATTATAAAAATATGTGCTAATTGTAGCAGAGCAGTTAGCACATACATCCCCTTTTATTTTAGAGAGTTACAAAGACAGGTGACTCTCATTTATTTTTTATCTTGAACTAGTTTTATTAATATTTAAATAACTAGTTATTAATAAGATTTGACTTCTAAAAAATCAAAATAATGAAGATAAAAACAATTAAATGTTTAAGGTGTTTTTCAAAAAATATATAAATTTTATTGTTAACAAATAAAGAAATAGTAACTGATTTTTATTGAGCTAGTAAAAAGGATATGCTATAATTAGAAAGACATAATTACAAGACTCTTAAGAAATTGAAAAATCACATTGATATTTTGATAAAAACAAGGAGGAATGAAAATGAATAGTAAACTTGAAAAATTAATTAATGCATACAAAAATGAAACTGAGAGAAAATGTTACCAAATTAATTTATTAGATGGTCGGTACATCTATATTAGATGACAAAATTGGAGGAATGCCATATTTACCTATTGGAGAAAGCTATCCTGTTGATAAAAGCGGTCAAATGATGGGACTAGTTTTACAAGTAAACCTAAAAAATATTAAACTAGATGGCTGGCCAAATTCAGGATTTTTAGAAATATTTACAGATCGTTCACTTGATTATCCTTGCCAATATGAAATTAGATATTATGATGAAGGGTTAGAATACCAAACAGAGCTTCCTAATGTTGAATTAGAAGAGTTTATAGTTGATGAATCAATCAAAATTAAACTTGAGGAAACTATATGTCACAAACCACTTTCAAATTTTGATGGAGAAGAGACCTTAATAAATATTGCAGAAGAATTATTTGGACAAAATTTTAATACATTTGAAGAATTAGACAGTTTTATAGATACAGACGATTTTTATGTTGAGTTTATGGATGCACTTTCTAATCCATATGGAACAATAGGTGGATATGCAGATTTTACTCAAAGCGATCCAAGAGAATATGAAGGAGAAGAACGCACAGAATGTATATTAAAATTAGATTCTTGTCTAGATAGCGAGAGATTATATATTGGTGATGCAGGGATTTTATTTGTATTAATTTCAAAAGAAGATATAGTAAATAAAAATTTTAAAAATGGATTAGTTGATTGGGATTGTTGTTAAATAATCAAAAAGAAGTAAAAAAATAAATATAGAAATGGGCAAGCAAGTATTCTTGCCCATTTTTAAAATTCTTGCTATTTAATTATTTTTTGATTATAATTTCTATAAACAAGAAAAGAAATTCCAAAGGAGATGGTGTCATGTTAAAAATAATTATTATAGGAAGTCCAGGATCAGGCAAAAGTACATTTGCACGAAAATTAAGAGATATTACAAATCTTCCATTATACTATTTAGATATACTGTGGCACAAAAAAGATAGAACAAATATTTCTAGAGAAGAATTTGATGAAAAGCTAGAAAAAATATTAAAAAAAGATAAATGGATTATAGATGGAAATTATCAACGTACTATAGAAATGCGTTTAAAAGAATGTGATACAGTATTTCTAATGGATTATCCTTTAGAAGTTTGTCTTTCAGGTGCAGAAGAGCGTGTTGGAAAGAAAAGAGAGGATTTACCTTGGATTGAAGAAAAAGTTGATGAGGAATTTAAGCAGATTATTGTTGACTTTTCAAAAAATAAATTACCACAAATATACAAATTATTAGAGAAATATCAGCAAGATAAGAATATTATCATTTTTAAATCGAGGGAAGAAGCAGAAGGTTATATAAAAAAGATGACAATTTGAGAATTTTAGTATTGAATTGTTTTTATATTAAGAAGAGTATTAGTAAATCAAGTGAGGGGGGCTAAAATATGGAAATATTAGAAATAAAAGAAAATGTAAATAATCCTGAAGAATTTAATTATTTATATGATAAAGTAGAATGGGGAGCATATGATATTGAAACAACAAAGAAATTATTAAAATATACTTTGTATTCAGTGTCAGTATATGCCGAAAATAAAATTATTGGATATGGCAGAATAATTGGTGATGGTGTTGTTTTTATATTTATTAGAGATGTAATGGTAGTTCCAGAATATCAATCAAAAAAGATTGGAACAAAGATCATGAATAAATTGATGGATAAAATTAATCAAATATGTCAAGAAAATCCATATGCAAGAGTGTATCTAGGAGCTTCAAAAGGGAAAGAAGGTTTTTATAGAAAATTTGGGTTTATTACAAGAGCAGAAGCGGGATTAGGAGAAGAAATGATATTATTTAAAGAATAGTAACATAGTATACTGTATTACCATTTAGCTTGTAAAGAAGCAATTTCAAATAGATGAAGAAAGCACATTTTTTCAATCTAATTCATTATATCCTAATATTGAAATTGAATAAATTTTTTATAACAAGTAGCTATAAAAAATACTTGCAATTCCTACCTGTTTAGTAGTATAATCTATTAAACTTAAGCTAATTGGAGGTAAGTGTATGAAAATATCTACAAAAGGAAGATATGCTTTAAGAGTTATGGTGGATTTAGCAATAAATAGTAATGGAAAATTTATAACATCAAAAGAAATATCAATGAGACAAGAAATATCAAATAAATATTTAGAACAAATTATAGCGATGCTAAATAAAGTAGGATATTTGGAAACTGCAAGAGGAGCAGCAGGAGGATATAGACTAGCTAAAAATCCAAATGAATATGTAATAGGAGATATATTAAAGGCTACAGAAGGAGATTTAACTCCAGCAAATTGTTTGACAGAAGAAGGAAAATGCAAAAGACAAGATGATTGTAAAACATTTTCTTTTTGGAAAGGGTTAGACGATGTAATTAATGAATATGTAAATAGCAAAACATTAGAAGATTTAATAAGATAGGAATCAAATAGTGATTTCTATTTTTTTTATAATAATGTTATCGCCTAGCTAAGTGTTTAATATATATTTTTTAAACCAATCGCAGATGGTACGCATTTAGCTAACGTTTCCCAAATTTTCTGCGTGGTATAAAACTTATCTTTAGCAATTGCTGACACGCTTCAAGATTGGTTTAAAAAATATATATTAAACACTTAGCTAGGAAGTAATGTACTTTTAAACAAGTTGTGAATTGTAATATGAATTTGGATTGCTATTATTCTTTTTTAGAAATCCTATTGACTTAGTAGGAAATGGATGTTATAATTCCTACTATGATAATAGGAAAAGAAAGGAAATAGAAAATGAATACTATATATTTAGATAATAATGCAACAACTAAAACAGATGAGGAAGTTGTAAAAGCAATGATGCCATATTTGTTAGATAACTATGGAAATCCATCATCTATATATAAAATAGGTAGAGAAAATAAAAAGGTAGTTGAAGATTCAAGAGAGAAGATAGCAAAGATTTTAAATTGTGAGCCAAATGAAATCTATTTTACTTCTGGAGGAAGTGAAAGTGATAATACAGCTATTAGAGGAATTGCATATAGTTATAAAAATAAAGGAAATCATATTATCACCTCTAAGATTGAACATCCAGCAGTATTAGAAACTTGCAAGCAACTAGAAAAGGAAGGCTTTGAAGTAAGTTATATAGGTACAGACGAAAATGGAATAGTAGATTTAGAAGAATTGAAAAAAGAGATAAAGCAGACCACTACATTAATTACAATAATGTTTGCTAATAATGAAATTGGAACTTTGCAACCAATAAAAGAAATAGGAGAAATTGCAAAAAAGAATAATATTATTTTTCATACAGATGCTGTACAAGCAGTTGGAAGTGTTTTAATAGATGTAAAAGAATTAAATATTGATAGTCTTTCATTATCAGCACATAAGTTCTATGGACCAAAAGGAATAGGTGTTTTATATGTAAGAAAAGGAATAAAATTCGAAAAGTTTGTTAATGGAGGACATCAAGAAAGAAATAAAAGAGCAGGAACTGAAAATGTAGCTGGAATAGTGGGACTTGCAAAAGCAATAGAACTTGCTTATCGAGATTTAGAAGAGCATAATAAAAAAATTAAGGAATTAAGAGATTACTATGTAGAACAAGTAAAAGAAAAGATACCTTATATTAAAATAAATGGAGATATGGAAAAGAGATTACCTGGAAATAGTAATATTTCTTTTAGATTCATAGAGGGAGAAGGATTACTTTTAAATTTAGATTTAAAAGGGATTTGTGCTTCAAGTGGTAGTGCTTGTACTTCTGGCTCACTTGATCCATCGCATGTATTACTTGCAATAGGATTACCACATGAAATAGCACATGGTTCATTAAGAATTTCAATAGGAAAATATAATACAAAAGAAGAGATAGACTATCTTGTAGAAAATTTAGTAGAAATAGTAGGTAGATTAAGAGAGATGTCACCATTATGGGAAAAATTTATAGAGGAGGAAAATGATTAAATGGAATATTCAGAAAAAGTAGTAGAGCATTATACAAATCCAAGAAATGTTGGAAAAATAGAAAATGCTTCTGGAATAGGTGAAGTTGGAAATCCTGTTTGTGGAGATATTATGAAAATGTTTATAAAAGTAGAAAATAACATTATAATAGATGTAAAATTTAAAACTTTTGGATGTGGTGCAGCAATCGCAACAAGTAGTATTTCGACAGAAATGATAAAAGGAAAAACTTTAGAAGAAGCTTTAAAACTAAAAAATACAGATGTAGTAAATAATTTAGGAGGGCTTCCACCTGTAAAATTACATTGTTCTGTTTTAGCAGAAGAAGCAATACATGAAGCTATTGCAGATTATTATAGAAAGATGCGGAAAATTAACTGAAGAGGAAATAAAGCAAAAATGTAATTTAAAAAAGCTACCATGCGAAAGTTGTGGTATGTAAATGAAAAAAAGAGTATTACTAGGTATGAGTGGTGGAGTTGATAGTAGTGTATCGGCTATTCTTTTAAAAGAACAAGGATATGATGTGATTGGAATTACAATGAAATTATTTGAAGGGGAATTAGAGGGAAGCTGTTGCAGTCTTTCTTCTAGTTTAGATGCAAAAAGAGTATGTGATTGTTTGCAAATACCACATTATACATTAAATTTTAAAGATGAATTTAATAAATATGTTATTCAAGATTTTATAAGTAGTTATTCAAACTGTAAAACACCAAATCCTTGTATTGAATGTAATAGATACCTAAAATTTGGAAGTATGTATCAAAAAGCGCAAGAACTAGAATGTGATTATATTGCAACTGGTCACTATGCCAAAATAGAGTATAGTAAAAAATACAAAAAATACATATTAAAAAAAGCAAATGCACAATCTAAAGATCAGAGTTATGTTTTATATAATATACCACCATATCTATTAGATAAAACTATATTTCCATTAGGTAATTTTAGCAGTAAAGATAAAATAAGACAAATTGCTAAAAAACATAATTTACTAGTAGCAAACAAACCAGATAGTGAAGATATTTGTTTTGTGCCAGAAGGTAATTATAGAACTTTTTTTGAAAATAATTCGAAGTTAACATTTAAAGAAGGAAATATTGTAAATAAAGATGGCAAAATATTAGGAAAACATACAGGTTTATATAAATATACGATAGGTCAAAGAAGAGGACTTGGAATTTCAAGTGAAAATCCATTATATGTTATAGGATTTAATAAATATAAGAATGAATTAATTATAGGTGATGAAAAAGAATTGTACAGAAAAGAATTTTATGTAGATGATATAAATCTTTTTCTATATGATGAAATTACTAAACCAGTATATGCCAAAGTAAAAACAAGATATTCATGCAAAAGTCACAAAGCGAAGATAATACAAGAAGAAAATAGAATAAAAGTTATATATGATGAGCCACAAAAAAATATAGTGCCAGGACAATCAGCAGTATTTTATGAAGATGATGTTGTTATTGGTGGAGGAAAAATAGTGGATGAATAATATATATAATTAAGAATGATGAAAATGAGAGTGTTAATTCGTGTAAATCAAGATGTAGATAAAAACATGATAAAAACACAATATCAAAATCATGTTACTTGTATAAATTACAAAATGGATAAGTTAATACAGAAATGAAAAAAAGTGTGTTAGTAAAATGTTAATTGTGATTAGATTAATATAAGTAAAAAGATTAGAAGCTATTTATTTTATTAGTAGCTTCTAATCTTTTTACTTATATTAATCTAATTTGAAAATGTTACAATTTATGACAAAATTCATATTATGTAGTAAGACTTAAAAGAAAGGAAAGTTTTATATGAATATTAAAAAATTTGATATAATAGCAATAAATGCTAATATCGTATATAACAAATATGGAGATCATGATCCAAATGGGAAAATGTATGTCTTAAAACAATACGAAAGGAAAATAAAAGAAGCTATAAAAGAAAATCCATATAAACCTATAAATTTAGTTCAACCACTGGTGATTAGAGTAAATGTAGGGGATTTAGTGGAAATTAAGTTTAAAAATAAAACAAAGGAACCAGCATCAATTCATATACAAGGTGATGAATATGATGTAAACACATCTGATGGAGCTAATATAGGTTTTAATAAAGACACAATAGCGAAAAAAGGAAGAACAAAAAAATATAAATGGTATGCAAAAAGGGAGGGAACTTTTTTATTTCATGATATGGCAGATACAAGTAGTAATAATACTTCAACTAATTTACATGGGTTATTTGGAGCAATTATTGTTGAACCAGTAGGAAGTACCTGGACAGATCCAGAAACAGGATGTGAACTAGATTTTGGAGAAATAGCAGATATTCATCACCCTTATAAAGAAGATTGGAGAGAATATGTAACTATTTTTCAGGATGAACCAGAAGTATATGATATAAATGGAAATACTCCTATCAATCCTGAAACAGGACTTCATGATATGACAATGGCAATTAATTATAGAACAGAACCTGCAAGGAATAGAGACCCAGAAGGTACAGGTGGTGTTGGAGAAGAAGTTTCTATGAGTTCATGGCCATTTGGAGACCCAGCAGTTCCACTTTTAAGAGCCTATGTAGGAGATCCAATTAAATGGAAATTAATTCATGCAGGAATAAAAGAAACACATGTATTTCATTTTCACAACCATCAATGGAGATTAGAACCAGATGACTCAAAGTCTACTCTTATTGATTCTATCTCTTTTAGCCCACAGCAATGTATTGAATTTACACCGGTTTTTGGAGCAGGAAGTTTAACCAAAACAATCGGTGATGTAATTTGGCATTGCCATTTATACCCTCACTTTATGCAAGGAATGTGGGGATTATTAAGAATATTAGATAGATTAGAAGATGGAACAAGAGAATTGCCAGATGGAACTATTTCTCCAAGATTAGTACCACTTCCAGATAGAGAAATTCCACTTAAGCCAGATGAAATGCATCCTGGGTTTCCAAACTTTATTTTAGGAGAAACAGGAGAAAAAGCCACAAAGCCACCACTTGGAATTATTGGCAAAGAAAAAAGACAGCCAACAGATTTAGAAGAAGCAAATTTTATAGAAGATTATGCTCCAGGAGAACTTTATTCGAAAACATTTAAACCAGGAGCTCCAATAAGAGTATTTGATATTGTTGCTATTCAACTTCCAATTGTATATAACAGACAAGGTTGGCATGATCCAGAAGGAAGGATATTTGTATTAAAAGAAGACAAAGATGATATTCTTGCAGGAAGGAAAAAGATAGAACCATTAGTCATTAGAGCAAATGCAGGAGAGAATATAGAAGTTAGATTTACCAATGAACTACCAAAGCATATTGGACCAAATGCTTTTCAAATAAGAACAGAAACCACAGAAGCAGGATATCATATTCACTTAGTTAAATTTGATACAATTCCATCAGATGGAAGTGCAAATGGTTATTGTAATGATGCATCAGCCGTTCCGAATGACACTTTAATAGAAAGATTTTATGCAAATGAAGAATTAAATACGGTATTTTTCCATGACCATTTATTTCCAAATGCACATCAACAACATGGATTATTTGGAGGAATGATTATCGAGCCAGAAGGTTCAAAATATTATGATATGGAAACAGGAAAAGAAATGAACAGTGGAACACAAGCAATAATTAAACCAATAATAGGAAACGAGTTTAGAGAATTTGTTTTATTTGTACACGATTTTGCTTTATTATACGACAAAGCTGGAGAACCATTAAATCCACCAAATCTACCAGGCATGCATGATGATCAAGGAGTAATGGGAATTAATTATAGATGTGAACCATTAATGTTTAGAAAAGGAGATCCAGCATATGCCTTTAGTTCTTATAAGCATGGAGATCCATGTACACCAATATTTAAAGCATATGAAGGAGACCCTATTAGAATTAGACTATTGGATGGAGCCTTTGAAGAACAGCATAGTTTCAATATTCATGGAATGCGTTTTAGGAAAGAAATAAAAGATGAGTTCTCTCCAATTACAAACTCACAAACACTAGGAATATCAGAAGCATTTAATTTTGAAATAAATGAAGATTATACTAAAGGTGATTATCTATATTATTTTGGAGGAATGGATGATTTATGGTTAGGTTTATGGGGCTTAATTAGAGTATATGACAAGTTAAATGAATGTTTAATTCCATTATCAGATAGAAAAAGACCAAAAGAAGATAAATATTGTTGCATAGAACATGAAAAAGTAGTTAATCATTTGGAAGTACCAAAGCCAGAATGTGTAAAATTCGTATGTAATAAGAAAAAGAAGAAAGTAAAAAAGTTTAATATAGTTGCCATACAAAAAGATATTGTGTATAACAAATATGGAGACCATGACCCAAATGGACTTATGTTTGTAAGAGCAGAGGATGAAGAGGCTATACTATGTGGAGAAATAGAAGCAAAACCATTAATATTAAGAGCAAATGCAGGAGATTTAATAGAAGTAAAATTAACAAACCATTTATTTAAAAAAGTGCCAGAATCCAAATTCCCAGAAGTGCCAGTTCAAACAGATTATCCAGCATCTAATAGAGTATCTCTTCATGCTAATTTATTAAAATATGATGTATTATCTTCAGATGGAACAACAGTTGGATACAATCCAGACCAAACCATAGGAGTGGGAGAAAGCATTACCTATAAATGGTATGCAGATGAAGAATTAGGAGCTTGTTTATTAACAGGATTTGCAGATATTATGAATCACAGAAAACATGGACTATTTGGAGCTATTATTATAGAACCGCCAGAAGCAAAGTATTTTTGTAATTCTTGTGGAGCTAGAACAGAAGAAGGTAGAGAAGAAGTCATTATTTCAAATTCAGAAGAAACATTTAGGGAAATTGTACTATTTATGCAAAATGGATTGGCACTTTATAACAAAGATAGCGAATTAATTGATTTAAAACAGGAAGAACATGAAGGACATGAAAATAATGAAGAAACAGAAGAATTTGACACAGAAGACCAAGGTCAAAAAGGATTTAACTATAGAAGTGAAAGATACGAAAATAGATTAAAAAAGAATAAAGATTTAACTAAAGTAATGGACTCTTGTATTCATGGAGACCCAGCAACACCATTATTTGAAGCCTATACAGGAGACAATATGAAAGTAAGATTAATTATGCCAGCAGATAAACCACGAAATGTTGGATTTGTAATCCATGGACATTCTTGGAGACAACAAGATAAAGACCCATTATCTCCAATTGTTTCAACTAGTGGAGCTATTAGTGTAGGAAATGTATTTAACTATACTTTAAAAAACGGAGTAAACTGTTTACCAGGTGATTATTGTTATAGGTCTGGCAGTTTTAGATGGGATGTAGAACAAGGTATGTGGGGAATATTACGAGTATATGATGAAGAAGTGTATGATTTATGTCCTATAAAAAGACAATTTTAAGAAATAAGAATAAATGGGATTTTACAATTTAGTAAGTAAAAAGGTAACTTCAAAAAGAAGCTACCTTTTTATATCTAAACTGTATCTTATTTGTATTAAATTAAAAGAAAATATAACTATTTTGACTTATTATTTTTTGTTTCATATATTTTTTTGAAAAATATTCTATTTTTATAATTACATACAAACAACTGTTTACAAAAATGATTCTTTGTGTTATACTGTCAGAAACAAGTAGGAGGATTGAGTTTATGGAAAGAATATATGCATCTATAGATTTAAAATCATTTTATGCTTCCGTAGAGTGTATAGAAAGAAATTTAAATCCATTAACTACAAATCTTGTTGTAGCAGATAGTTCAAGAACAGAAAAAACAATTTGTTTAGCAGTATCTCCATCATTAAAATCTTATGGCATACCAGGAAGAGCACGATTATTTGAAGTAATACAAAAAGTTAAAGATGTAAATTTACAAAGGAAAATGAAAATACATAACCATATATTTAAAGGTAAATCTTATAATGATATAGAATTAAAAAAAGATATAGCTTTAGAATTAGATTATATAATTGCTCCACCAAGAATGAGTTACTATATGAAATATAGTATGGCTATATATAACATATATTTGAAATATATTGCTCCAGAAGATATATTTCCATATTCAATAGACGAGGTGTTTTGTGATATTACAAAATATTTAAAATTATACAATTTAACTGCCAAAGAATTAGTAACAAAAATGATTATGGATGTTTACAAAACAACTGGAATAACTGCAACAGCAGGAATAGGAACAAACTTGTTTTTGTGTAAAGTTGCAATGGATATTGGAGCAAAGCATATTAAACCAGATAAATATGGAGTAAGAATAGCTATGTTAGATGAAATGAGTTTTAGAAAAAAACTATGGAATCATAGACCAATTACAGATTTTTGGAGAGTAGGAAAAGGATATGCTAGAAAACTTGAAGAGCATAATATGTATACTATGGGAGATGTTGCAAGATGTTCAGTAAATAATGAAGAATTACTATATAAACTATTTGGAGTAAATGCAGAATTATTAATAGATCATAGCTGGGGATGGGAATGTGTAACAATCGAAAGTATAAAAAACTATAAACCTAAAGTTAAAAGTTTAAGTTCAGGGCAAGTATTACACTGTCCATATAATTCTGAAAAAGCAAGGTTAATTATAAAAGAAATGGTTGAATTACTAGTTTTAGATATGGTACAAAAGGGGTATGTTACAGACCAATTAGTTTTAGATGTTATATATGATATAGAAAACTTAAGAAGCAAGAACTATAGTAAATTTTATAATGGAGAAATTACTGTAGATCGTTATGGTAGAAATACTCCAAAAGCAGCACATGGCACATTTAGATTAGAAAAGAAAACATCATCAACTAAGATAATTATGAATGGATTTTTAAAACTATATGATGATATAGTAAATAATAAATTACTAATTAGAAAAATAAATATATGTGTAGGAAATCTCTTAGATGAATCAGAGATAAAACATGAAAATGAATATGAACAGGTTAATTTATTTACAAATTATAAAGAATTAGAAAAGCAAAGAGAAAAAGAAACTAAAGAGTTACAAAGCGAAAGAAAGTTACAAGAGACTATTATTGATATAAAAAATAAATATGGTAAAAATGCAATTTTAAAAGGTATGAACTTACAAGAAGGAGCAACCACTATTGAAAGAAATGGACAAATAGGAGGTCATAAAGGATAGGAAAGAAATGAACAAATAGGAGGTTATAAAGGGTAGGAGGCAAGAATATAAAAATGAACAACCAAAATGAATATGATGATATTATAAATTTAAAGCATCATGTATCAAAAATGCATAAACAAATGAGCTTAGAGAGCAGGGCAGCTCGGGTTTGCACCTTTTTCGGCGCTTACTGGATATGATGATGCTATAAAAGAAACTGCAAGGATAACAGAAGAAAGAATAGAAATAGATGAAGAATTAAAAGATATTTTAAATAAAAAGCTTGCTAGTATTCAAAGCCAAATAGAAAGTAGACCTAAAATTACAATTACATATTTTGTTCCTGATAGTAAAAAATCAGGAGGAAAATATCAGACTATAACTGGTAATATAAGAAAAATTGATGATTATAATAAAATAATAATTTTAATAAATGGAATGAAAATACCTATAATGGAGATTATTAATATAATAGTATAATTGATTACTATATTGAGCAATTATATAATTGGCATATATCAAATAAGTGAGAAGATAAATATAATTCAGATAAAAACAATTGTCAGATAAGTTTATAGAATAGACAGTTTATAAAATTATCTATTTTTTCTAAAAAACTATTGCCTTAGAGTTAAGTCTAAGGTGTATAAAATAAATATAAATATTCAAAAAGCTGAAAGAGAAAAATAACAATAAATGAAATATCTAAAAAATTAAATCTTTTTATGAAAAAAGCTAGATGAATATTTAGAAAGAAATAAATAGAGGAGGAAAAGTAAAATGGAAAAACAAACAGCAGGTAGAGAAAATTTGGGAGAATTAGCTCCAAAATTTGCTGAATTAAATGATGATGTATTATTTGGAGAAGTATGGAATAGAGAAGATAAATTATCTTTAAGAGATAGAAGTATGATTACAATATCAGCTTTAATGGCTGGGGGATTATTCCCACAATTAAAATCACATTTTGTTTTAGGAAAGAAACATGGAATAACAAAAGAGGAAGCTGTTGAAATTGTTACACAATTAGCATTTTATTCAGGATGGCCTAAAGCATGGAGTGCATTTGAATTAATTAGAGAAGTTTATGATGATGAAAATATAAAAGAAACTCATGGTGGAGTATTTGGAATGGGAGAGCCAAATACAGCATTTGCACAATATTTTAAGGGAAATTCATATTTAAACCCATTAACTCAAAAAGGAGATTCAGCAGTATTTTTAGCAAATGTTACATTTGAACCAAATTGTAGAAATAACTGGCATATTCATCATAGCACAAAAGATGGTGGTCAAATACTTATTTGCGTAGATGGAGAAGGATGGTATCAAGAAGAAGGTAAACCTGCTCAATCACTTAAATCTGGAGATGTGGTTACAATACCTGCAAATGTGAAACACTGGCATGGTGCAAAAAAGGACTCTTGGTTTAGTCATATTGCAGTAGAAGTACCAGGAGAAAATACTAAAACAGAATGGTGCGAAGAAGTTACAGATGAAGAATATTATAAACTTTAAAGTGAGGAGGAAAGAAAATGAAAAATACATTAGTTATTTATTATAGTTTTAGTGGTAACTCAAAAAAAGTTGCTGAATATGTAAAAAACAAACTAGATGCCGATTTATTAGAATTAGAGCCTAAAATACCCTTTTCAGATGATTATGACCAAGTAGTTGAAGAATGGCAAAACAATGATATAAAAAGAGATGTTGAAATAAAACCAATAAATATAGATTTAGTAAATTATTCAAAAATAGTTCTAATTACAGGTACATGGTGGTATGGAATAACACCAGTTATGAAGAAATTTCTTAAAGAAAATGATTTAGCAGGAAAAGACGTAATTGTGGCAGCAGCTAATGCTGGTTGGATAGGACACTGTTTTAAAGATTATGAAACTCTTGTAAAAGGAAATATAAAGGGAAAACTTGATTTATTATTTTCAGCAAATGAAGGAGAAAGAGATAAAATGTTAACATCTAATAGCGAATTAGATAATTGGATAGAACAATTATAGAATATTGTGAAAAAGAAAAGAGTACTTATTATGGGGCTATGAAAAAGTATAAATAAATATATTCTTTTCAGTAGCCTCATTTTTTAATCATTCATTTTATGAAATTCCTATATACTACGAGAATTTTCTTGATTTTTTTTAGTGAAGAACAAATACAAGAAATATTAAGAATATTTATAAAGAATTAGGATTTTAAATGAAAAGACTAAGGGGTAATACTTAGATGTTTTTTGACAAAATAATTAGAAAAAGATAATTAAATTTAATTAGAAATTAACTAGAAAAGGAGAATCTTAAAAATGAATAAAAAAGCAATAATAGGGCTAGTTATAGCTATAGTAGTTATAATAATTGCAATTGTAAGTTTTGTATTATATTATCAAAATAATATAACAGAAGAAAATAATTTAAATAGTGTAGAAAATACAGGAAGTGAGAATACTAATACGAATATGACAAATGAAGAGAATGATGGAAATAAAGAAGTTTCAAGCAATCAGAATAAAACTCTAGTTGTATATTATTCAGCTCAAACTCATACAAAAGCAGTTGCAGAAAAAATAGCAAAGAATTTAAATGCTGATATTTTTGAAATCATTCCAGAAGAAATATATACATCAGAAGATTTAAATTGGACTAATAATAACTCAAGAGTGTCAAAAGAACATAATGATGAATCTTTAAGAAATGTTAAATTAGTGACAGAAAGAGTAGAAAATTGGGAAGATTATGATACTATATTAATTGGTTATCCAATATGGTGGGGAATTGCAGCATGGCCAGTAGATACTTTTATAAAAGCAAATGATTTTAGTGGAAAGAAAGTTTATCCATTTTGTACGTCTAGCTCATCAGGTTTAGGACAAAGTGGAGAATTACTTAAGGAAGAAGCAAATTCAGGAAACTGGTTAGAAGGACATCGTTTTAGTTCTAATCCATCAGATTCTGATATTAAGAAATGGACAGATAGCTTAAAATAATTGTTTAAGAAGCAAATGCTTTTAAATGAAAGTTAATCTTACTGTATAAGATTTCGTTAATTACAGATAAGCTACACAATAAAGAATATAAAAAGGAGAAGGTTATGAAAGTATTATTAGTAAATGGAGGATCTCATAAAGAGGGATGTACTTATACAGCTTTGCAAGAGGTGGCAAAAACTCTAAATGAAGAAGGAATTGAAACAGAAATTTTTTGGATAGGAATAAAACCAGTTGGTGGTTGTATAGCATGTAAAAAATGTAAAGAACTTGGAAGATGTGTTTTTAATGATGTTGTAAATGAATTTATAGAAAAAGCAAAAGAAACAGATGGATTTATATTTGGAACTCCAGTACATTATGCAGGAGCAACAGGTAATATGACAGGATTTATGGATAGAGCATTTTATGCACCCTTCCAGTCAGGAAAAGGAGATATATTCTTATTTAAACCAGCAGCAACTGTAATTTCAGCAAGAAGAGCAGGAACAACAGCAACTTATGATCAATTAAATAAATATTTTGGAATTACACAAATGCCAATTATCTCATCAAGATATTGGAATATGGTACATGGAGCTACACCAGATGATGTAAGAAAAGATGAAGAAGGTATGCAAGTGATGCGAATACTAGGAAGAAATATGGCTTATTATCTAAAATGTATACAAGCTGGAAAAGAAAAAGGAATTAAACTTCCAGAACAAGAAAAAATTAATTTTACAAATTTTATAAGATGAGTTAAACTTTTTAACCAAAGTAAATTAGAAATAATTAGATGATTTATGCTAAGGAGATATTAATAATTGGTTTAATATCTCTTTTTATTGAAATAAAAAAGAAAAAATAGTATAATCAATTCAACAAATAGACTAACTATACGAGTAATTTGTAGAGGTGAAGAAATGAATATAAATGATTATAAAAAAACATTAGATAATAAAATAGTTTTGATAACAGGTGCAGGTGGAGGAATTGGTTTTGAAACTGTTAAATACTTTGTGATAATGGGAGCAAAAGTGATTATTTTAGAGAATAACAAAGAAAAAGGAGAAAGTGCAGAAAAAATTATTAATTCAATATATAAAGATAAAGTTGAGTTCTATAATATAAATTTAGCAGAAGAAAATAGCATATTAAAAATGAAAGAATATGTACTTAATAAATATGGCTGTCCTGATATAGTTTTTAATAATGCTGCAATATTGCATTTAGGAGAAATAGGAAAAGTTAGCAGTAATGATTGGGATAATGGTTATCTTGTGAATTTTAAAGCACCAGTTTTGTTAGTAAACTGCTTTATAGATGAAATGAGAAAAAGAAATTCAGGTACATTTGTGTTTGTTTCTAGTTCTGGAGCAGTTGCATATATGGGAGCTTATGAAATATTTAAAACTGCCCAAGTAGAATTAAGTAATACTTTATCTATGGAATTAGAAAACACTAATATATATTCATATACAATAAGTCCAGGATTAGTAAAGACAGAAACTGCTATGAAATCAATAGAAGTTGTTGCCAAAAGTATGAATATTTCATTAGAAGAATTTTATGAGATGAATAAACAACATATCATTAGTATAGAAGATGCTGCTCTTGGTTTTGCTTTATCAGTATTAAATGCTAAAGAGTATAACGGACAAGAGATTGGTTCTATACAAGTATTAAATGGATTAGAAAACAAAAATGAATCGTATGAAAGTTGTAATTTTGAACTTTTATCAAAAGTTATTAAAACTTATGAAGAACAATACTTAGGATGGAAAGAACGAAATATCTTTGAAAGACAATGGGTATTACGAGATTTTAAAAAGTGTGTTGGAAAGTCAGCAGATGAAGTATATAAAATGATGAAAAGTATGGAAAAAAGTAAAGGGATTTTATCTACTGATGAATATAAATTATTAGAATCATTAATTGTCTATTGGGAACACCAATATGAATTATTACAGGGATTTGAAAAGAATAAAGAAAAATTACAAGAAAATAGTAATATTATAAAGGGATGGGTACTAGATATTAAAACTTGTATAAATAAACAAAGGTAATTACAAATTTATTATATAGATTAGTTTGAAATATCCTGTTTTTTATCAAAATTGATAAGCAATTAAGGAAGGTATCAAATGACATCTTACTTTTTTCTTAATTTAGAAATATAATGTAAAAGTAAATGGAGGAAAAATTATGTTATATTTTGACACTCACGCTCATTATGATTGGAAAGAGTTTGATAAAGATAGAAATGAATTATTTGAAAGTTTTGGAAGAAAATTATGTGGTCTTGTAAATGTAGGGATAAATATTGAATCTATAAACAAAGTTATAGAATATGCAAAGGAATATTCATATATGTACTATTCTGTAGGAATACATCCTATGGAAGTAGAAAAAGAAATATCAATAGATTCAATTGAACAAATAATAAAAAATCAATTAGAAAATAAATTATCAAGGTTAGTTGCAATTGGAGAAACAGGACTAGATTACCATTTTAATTATCCAGTAGAACTACAAAAAAAATATTTTATAGAACAAATAGGACTAGCAAATAAAAATAATTTGCCTATTATTATACATTCAAGGGAATCACAAGAGGATGTAGAAAAAATATTAAGAGAAAATCCAGTTACAAAGGTAGGAATAATGCATTGTTATTCTGGAACTCCAGAAATGGCAAAAAAGTTTATTGAGATGGGCTACTATATAGGTGTTGGTGGACCTGTTACAAGATATAAGGATATACAAGAAACGGTTAAAATTACGCCTATTGATAGGATTGTTATTGAAACAGATAGTCCAGTTTTGCCACCTAAACCATTTGAAAAACATTCAAGAAATAATTCATTATATCTAAAATATATTGTAAATAAGATAGCAGAGATTAAAGAATTATCAGAAGAAGACATTATAAAATATACAACACAAAATGCATATAGAGTATATGGAATAAAGGATTATTCTAATCAATAGTCTCAGCGACAACTTACAAATTATAGATTAATTGTGTAAACTCTGATAAAATTATAAGATGAATAAAAATGAAAACTAATTTGATAACAATACCAAATGTTGGAGAAAAGACAATCATCAATGAATATAGGAACTACTTGTGTAGAAGACTTAAAAGGAAAAAATGCTCATATAAATTACAGGTATAAAAATTAGGAATATAATATATTTTATTACAAAATTAGGAATAGTAAAAATTAGCTATTCCTAATTTTTTAAAAAAATTTTTGTAAAAACTATTGACTTGAAGTTAACTCAAAGTGATATATAATATTAAGTAAAATCAAATAAGAAAGAAAATATGAGTTTATTTGTATATAACAATAAAATGTTAGAAATAAAAGTAGTCTAGTAATATATTTTCTTATAATAGATAGAATATATTTCAAATGAATAATATAAAAATTATAATGTAATATGATAGAAGGTGAAAAAATGTTAATAGCAGAAGTATGTAAAAGATATGATTTAACAGCAGATACAATAAGATATTATGAAAGAATAGGATTAATACCTACAATACCAAGAACAGAAAATGGAATAAGAAATTTCGACGAAGAATCTTGCAGATGGATAGAGTTTATAAAATGTATGAGAAATGCAGGAATGGAAATTGAAATTTTATTAGAATATGTTAATTTATTTAAAAAAGGAAAATCAACAGTACAAGCAAGAAAAAAATTATTAGAAGAACAAAGAAAAAAGTTAGTAGAAAAACAAAAAAATATAAATTCTACAATCGAAAGATTAGATTATAAATTAGAATTATATGATGAAATTATTTTAGGAAAGAGAAAAGATTTTACAGAAACAATATAGAGGGAGGATAAAAATATGTATTTAGAAAAAATAAATGGTCCAGATGATATTAAGAAATTAAAGTTAGAAGAATTAAATGAACTGGCAGATGAAACAAGAAAAGCCGTTATTAATAAAATAAGTAATAATGGGGGTCATAAAGGACCAAACCTTGGAATGGTTGAAGTTACTGTTGCAATGCACTATGTTTTTAATTCGCCAAAAGATAAATTTGTATTTGATGTATCACACCAATGTTATCCACACAAAATCTTAACAGGAAGAAAAGAAGCATACACAAATTCTGAGCACTTTGGAGATGTTACAGGATATACTAATCCACTTGAGAGCAAGCATGATATGTTTACAATAGGACACACATCAACATCTATATCATTAGCTTTAGGATTAGCTAAAGGAAGAGATGTAAATAAAAAAGATGAAAATATAGTAGCCATTATTGGAGATGGTTCGCTTTCAGGAGGAGAAGCATTAGAAGGTTTAGATTATGCAGGAGAATATAATCATAATTTAATAATTATTGTTAATGATAATGACCAAAGTATTGCCGAAAATCATGGAGGAATTTATAAGAATTTAAAAGAATTAAGAGAAACAAATGGTAAGTCATCAAATAATATGTTTAAAGCATTTGGATTGGATTATAAATATTTAGAAGATGGACATGATATAAAAGCTTTAGTTAATTTATTTGAAAGTGTAAAAGATATAGATCATCCAATTGTTCTTCATATTCACACAATAAAGGGCAAAGGTTTGAAATATGCTGAAGAAAACAGAGAAGTATGGCATGCAGGTGGCCCATTTAATGTAGAAGATGGAAGCCCAAGATTTGCTATGGAAGAACCAGATACGACAGTTTTTGAAAGTTTGAAAAATTTATTAGATTCTAATGAGAAAGCAATTGTATTAAATGCAGGAACACCTATGGGACTTGGATTTGTTAAAGGCGTTCGTGAAAAATACGTAAAAAGTGGCCAATTTGTGGATGTAGGAATAGCAGAAGAAAATGCAGTTGCAATGAGTAGTGGAATTGCAAAAAATGGTGGTATAGCTGTATTTGGAACATTTGCACCATTTTTTCAAAGAACCTATGACCAAATGTCTCATGATTTATGCTTAAATGATAATCCAGCAACAATGCTTGTATTAAGTCCAGGTGTATATGGAATGAACTCAAATACTCATATTGCACTATGTGATATCCAAATGTTTGCTCATATTCCAAACTTTATATATCTAGCACCAACGAGCAAGGAAGAATATAATCAAATGTTCAAATTCGCAGTAAATCAAAAAGAACATCCAGTAGGAATAAGAGTACCAGCTACATTTGTTTCAACAGGAATAGAAGATGATACCGATTATTCAGTATATAACAAAAATAAAGTAGAATTAAGTGGAAATACAGTTGCAATTTTTGCAGTAGGACCAATGCTTTCTATGGCAATGGAAGTTGCTAAAAAAGTTAAAGAAGAAATGAGTTTAAATATTACAGTAATTAATCCAAGATTTTTAACTGGATTAGATGAAGAATTGTTGAATTTATTAAAAGAAAATCATAAATTAATTATCACTTTAGAAGATGGTGAACTAATAGGTGGATATGGCCAAAACATTGCTTCATTTTATGGAACAAGCGATATACGTGTAAAGAATTACGGAATATCTAAAAAATTTCATACAGACTTTAAACCAGAGGAATTATTAAAGGATAATGGAATGTCAGTCCAAAATATAACACATGAAATAAAAGAATATTTAGATGAAATTATTAAAAAAGAAAACTAATAAAAAAGAAAGTTGAATTTTTAGAATAATATAGCAATTTTTTTAGTTGCTATATTATTTTTTATAAATATCCTTCTATCATGGAAAACTGGCGCAAGATTTATATTTGAAACTGGATAGTAACTTTTTATGTTATAATATTTTATAAAAATTAAAAATAGTATTGACAATAGTCCTAATTCGTACTACAATATCTCTTGTTGAATTTAGGAGGAGTAATATGGAAAAAGAAATTAATGATAAATGGACAATGATTAATCAATTAAATAAAGAATTTGATGAAGTTTATCATAAGATTGCAGTACATTACAAATTATCAGATAGTAGTTTTTGGATATTATATGTTTTATATGAAAAGAAAGAAGGATGTACACAAAAGGAAATATGTGCTGATTGGTGTTATAGTAAACAAACAATAAATACAGCTATAAAAGACTTAGAGAAAAAAGAATATATATCTTTAAATTATGAGGATAGTAATAGAAAATACAAGAAAATATGTTTAACACCAAAAGGACTAGAAATTGCTGAAAATACAGTAAAAAAAGTAATGGAAGTAGAAAATATAGCTTTTTCCAAAATAGATAAAAAGGAATTTGATAGAGTAATAAATTTTTTCCAAGTTCAACTTTCTTCATTTAAAGAAGAAGCAAATAAAATAATTAAATAGTTCATCGGAGGACATATAATCGTAATTATATGGTCGATAAGATGTCGAGTGAGCTCGGTTATTTATAAAAATAATGGGGCTATTTTTATGCCAAAAAGGAGGAAAATAAAAATGAAAATACAATTATCAGAACATTTTACATATAAAAAACTAATAAGATTTACATTACCCACTATTATTATGCTAATATTTACATCAATATATGGAGTTGTAGATGGAATATTTATATCAAACTGTGTAGGAAGTAATGCTTTTGCAGCAGTAAATTTAATTATGCCTGCTATTATGATTTTAGGTTCAATAGGATTTATGATGGGAACTGGTGGAAGTGCATTGGTTTCAAAAACAATAGGAGAAGGTGACAATAAAAAAGCAAATGAATATTTTTCAATGCTTATATATTTATTAATTATAGTTGGATTAATATTAACTGTAGTAGGAATTATTTTTATTAGACCAGTAGCATCTTTGTTAGGAGCAGAAGGAGATATATTAAATTATGCTGTAATATATGGAAGAACATTATTAATAACATTAGTAGCATTTTTATTACAAAACTGCTTCCAAAGTTTTCTGGTTGTTGCAGAAAAGCCACAAATGGGATTAATTATTTCTATTTGTGCAGGTATAACTAATATGGTTTTAGATTTTTTATTTATTTATGTTTTAAAAATGGGAGTATTTGGAGCAGCGTTAGCTACAGGTATAAGCCAAGTTGTAGGTGGAGTTATTCCATTTGTATACTTTATTCGTAAAAACAATAGTCAATTAAGAATAGTAAAAGCAAAATTTGATAGAAAAGCGATTCTACAAGCTTGTTCTAATGGATCATCTGAAATGTTAACAAATATTTCTGCTTCATTAGTTAATATGTTATATAATATGCAATTAATGAAATTTGCAGGACCAAATGGCGTTGCAGCTTATGGAATTATTATGTATGTGGGATTCATATTCTCTGGAACTTATTTAGGATATGGTGTAGGTTCTGCACCAATTATAGGATACCATTATGGAGCAGAAAATAAAGAGGAATTAAAAAGCTTATTTAAGAAAAGTTTAAAATTACTTGGAGTCGCTGCTATAGTAATGACTTTATGTGCAGAAGGATTATCAAAATTATTAGCTTCAATTTTTGTAAGTTATGATACAGAGTTACTAGCAATGACAGTTACAGCTATAAGACTATATGCACTTTCATATTTACTTAGTTGGTTTAATATATTTGCATCATCATTCTTTACAGCATTAAATAATGGACCAGTATCAGCTATAATATCTTTTATGAGAACATTAGTATTTGAAACATCTATGATATTTATTTTACCAGCAATATTAGGACTAAACGGAGTATGGCTTGCAATAGGAGTAGCTGAGATTTTAGCATTTTTTGTAAGTGGAGGATTACTAATTTATAACAGGAAAAAATATGAATATGTTTAAAAATCTTAAGAGCAGGCGATTTATTGAAAATTGTCTGCTTTCATGTTATTATTTACTTATTATAAAGTGAGTTATGAGATAAAAAATATAACTTCAATAATATTTCAATGTTTAGTGTATATAATATAAAAAGGTGAAAAGAAAAATGAAAATATTAATAATCGAAGATGAATATAGTTTAGCCGATGCCATAGCAGAAACATTAAAAAAAGAAAATTTTAATCCAAATATAATAACAAATGGAGAAGAAGGAGAAAATGAAGCTCTAAGTAATGTTTATGATTTAATTTTGTTAGATGTAATGTTACCAGATAAAGATGGCTTTGAAATACTAAAGAATTTAAGAAATGAAAAAATAGAAACACCAATTATCATGTTAACAGCAAAATCAGAAATGTCTGATAAATTAAATGGTTTAGAAAATGGTGCAGACGATTATATTACAAAACCATTTCATATGCGAGAATTAATAGCTAGAGTAAAGGTTGTATTAAAAAGAAAAATAAATATAAAAGATACTAATATTTTAGAATATGGTGATTTAAAACTAGATTTAAGAACTGGTAAGATGAGTGCTAATAGTACTGGAATTTCCATAAATGGAAAAGAGTTAGACTTACTAGAAATATTATTATTAAATAAAAATCAAATTGCAAGCAGAGAGATGCTTGCAAATAAGATATGGGGTTATAATAGTGAAGCAGAATATAATAATGTAGAAGTTTATGTATCATTTTTAAGAAAAAAATTGAAACTCCTTAAATCAAATGTAAAAATAAAAGCAGTACGAGGAATAGGATATAAAATGGAGGAAGAAAATGATTAAAAAATTAAATAAAAGAATATTTTTACTAATTATGGCATCACTATCAATTATAATTTTAGGAATAATATTACTATTTGCCTTTTTTAACTATAATAATACAATAAATACAGCTACTTCTATGATAGAGAGATTTGTAGGAGGAGAACAAAAAAGAAGTCCAAATGGAAGAACAGAAGATTATAAAATAAAACAAGAAATAAGTATTGAAGGACTATATAATGTTGTAATAGAAGATTTTTCAGTTGTACAAAGTTCTAACACAAGCGATAAAATAATAAATGATTATGCTTTGAAGATAGCAAAGAAAAATAAGTCTAAAGGAATCATAGGAAAATATATTTATAAAGTTAGAAAAATAAATAAGAGTACAATAAGTATTGTATTAATAGAAAATGAAAATACAATTTCACATATAAGAATAATGTTTTTATTTTCAGGAATTATATCAATTATTTCTATTATTATTATCTATATTATTGCAAAAAAGGTATCTAAGATTATTGTGAAGCCAGTAGAAGAAACTTTTGAAAAACAAAAACAATTTATTTCAGATGCCTCACATGAGCTTAAAACACCACTTGCAGTAATAGAAGCAAATGCTGATGTACTAGAAAATGAAGTAGGAACCAATAAATGGATAAGTTATATACAAAACGAAGCTAATAGTATGAATAAATTAATTAATGAATTATTATTACTTGCCAAAATGGAAAATATAGATGATATAAAAGAGTATAAGCAATTAAATATATCAAAAGAAGTAGAGATTATACTTTCTATGTTTGAAAGTATAGCTTATGAAAAACAAGTAAATATAAAAAGTCAAATTGACGAAAATATTATAATGGATGCCAATAAGGAAGATATAGAGCATATTGTCTCTACATTAACAGATAATGCTATTAAACATACCAAAGCCAAAAAAGAAGTATTAGTAGAACTTAAAAAAGAGAAAAATGAAATTATATTGGAAGTAAAAAATATGGGAGATCCAATTCCGAAAGAGGAAAGAGAAAAAATATTTGAAAGGTTTTATCGTATTGATAAATCAAGAAACAGAAAAGAAAAAAGATATGGACTAGGACTTGCAATTTGCAAATCTACTGTTCAAAAGTATAATGGAAATATTGAAGTATATTACAAAGAACCATTTACTGATTTTAAAGTTACCATACCATTATAAAATATTAAAAATAGATGTTATGCAGACATTTAGATAATAAAAAATCGTTTTAGATTAAAATTCTAAAGCGATTTTTTATTTGAATTTTAAATAATAGGAAAAATAAATATTTAAAATTTTTCAATATTTTTTCAATCTTTATATAGTATTGTATAGATAAAAGTAAAATTACTTTTAAAATATAAGTAAAAAGAAAGGAAAATAATGGATAATTTAAAATCAAATGAAAACAAAAAAGTAGAAATAGAAGTGGATGGTAAAATTTATTACCGTTATGCAATTTGTTCGCACTTTGTACAAATAGGAGAAGATTACTTAGAATTAATAAAAAAATATGTAATGCCACATTATCAAGAGGGAGATATTTTGTCAATTAGTGAAAAGATTATTTCTTTGTGTCAAAAAAGAGTAGTTTATAAAAAAGATATAAAATTAAGTTTTTTAGCTAAATTTCTATCAAAATTTGCAATGAGTAGTGATGCAGGTATTGGTGTGGATTGCCCTTATAAAATGCAATTTGCAATCAATTTATGTGGTAGATTAAAAGTTATTTATGCAGCTATTTTAGCAGGTGTAGGAAAAATATTTCATAAAAAGGGAGTATTTTATAGTATAGTGGGAATGGAAGTAACAGGGTTAGATGGCTTTTATGATAAAGTATTTCCTGAATATGGAGAATTTGGAATTCGTATTCCTGAAAATCCAAATGGAGTATGTAATGAAATTGAAGAAAAGTTAGGAATAATATCTATGATTGTTGATGCAAATGATTTGGAAAGAGTAATTTTAGGAAAAGCTGATAGTATAAAAAAAGAAAATGATTTTTTAGAAAAGTTGATAGAAGACAATCCAGCAGGACAGTCAAAGCAGTTAACACCATTTATTTTGATAAGAAAGAAAGCATAAAATATTAGGAGGTAATAAGATGTATATTTTAAAAAATAGTTTAGTTTCGATTATTAGAAATAAAGGAAGGAATATTCTAATTGGAATTATTATATTAGCTATAGCATGTAGTTCTACAGTTACTTTAGCAATAAGAAATACGGCAGATAGACTTGTAAAAAATTACGAAGAATCACATGATATTATTGCTAACATTTCATTTGATAGAAAAGAACTTAGTGGTAATTTTAGAGGAGGAGAAGATGCAAGAAAAGAAAATATAGAAGCTTTTAATAAAATAGAATCCCTTACAATTGATGACATAAATAATTATGGAAATAGTAAATATCTAAAAGGATATTATTATGTTTATCGGAACATCATTAAATAGTGATAGTTTAACAAAAGCAACTGATTCTTTTGAATATGAGGTTGAAGACAGACAAATTTCTACTACAACATCGAGTACAACAACAGGAGGAAACAGTGGAATGGGAAGAGGACCAGGAGGAGAAAGGCATACTACAATAAATAATAATACAACCACTGTTATAACAAAATCTAAAGAAGTATTTCAAAGTATGAGAAACTTAACAGGCGATTTTGAAATTAATGGATATTCTTCTTATGATGCAATGACTGATTTCGTAAATGGAACATATAAAATAATTGAAGGAGAGATGATAACAGATTTTGATAATTATGAATGTGTTATCAGCCTAGAACTTGCAACATTAAATGAAGTCAGTGTTGGAAGTAAAATAACATTAAAAAATCCAAATGATAATGAGAAAACATATGAATTTACGGTAACAGGAATTTATACAGATAATTCTAATACAGATGATACGAAAAATATGTACTCACAATCTGCTAACAAAATTATAACTGGAAGTGGAGTAATCAATTTATTACTTCAAGATGATAGCACACTTATAACTAATATAACACCATCATTCATAATTAAGAGTAAAGATATGGTAGATTCATTTATAGAAGAAGTAAAGCAAAAAGGGTTAAATGAATATTACACAATTAATACCAACTTAGATGAATTAGAAACTGCAACAAAATCTATTGAAAATGTGAAGACTTTTGCTACAACTTTTTTAATTATTACATTAATAATATCTGGAATTGTATTATTTGTAATTAATATGATAAATATTAGAGAAAGAAAATATGAAATAGGAGTGTTTAGAACAATAGGTGTAAGTAAATTCAAATTAACAGTACAATTTGTTTTAGAGTTGTTAATCGTAAGCATTATTATGTTAATGATTGGAGCTGTTTGTGGAAGTTATTTATCAAAGCCAATAGGAAACTTATTACTTCAAAATGAAATAGAAGATAGTAAAGTAGAAGAACAAGAAATTTCAAATAATTTTGGAAAAGGACCAATGGATATGCAATTTAAAGGAAATGTAAAAGTACAAGAAATTGATACAATTGATGCTATAGTAGATAGTTATGTAGTTATGGAATTGCTTGGAATAGGAACAATTTTAACATTAATTAGTAGTTTAGCTTCAATGATAAGTATTATAAAGTTTAGTCCACTAACTATATTGAAAGAGAGGTCTTAATGTATGGGAATATTAAAATTAGAAAATGTAGGATATAAATATAAAGATGCACCAAAAGATACTTATGTTTTTAAAAATATAAATTATGAATTTGAACAAGGAAAAATGTATGCAATTAAAGGGAAAAGTGGAAGCGGAAAAACAACACTATTATCACTTATAACAGGACTTGAAAAATGTACAGAGGGAAAAGTGTTATATGACGAGAAAGATTTGAAAAAGATGAACTTAGACAAATATAGAAATACAGATATAGGAATTGTATTTCAAAGTTATAATTTATTACCAAGATTAACAGCAATAGAAAATATTATATTATCTATGGATGTAAGTAAAGTAAAAATAAAAGATAAAAAGAAAAGGGCACTAGAACTTATGAAAAGTGTAGGGCTTAAAGAAGAACATAGCAAAAGAAAAATATTAAAATTATCAGGTGGGGAACAACAAAGAATTGCTATTGCAAGAAGCTTATCATATAATCCTAAAATCATTATTGCAGATGAACCAACAGGAAACCTAGACAAAGATACAGAAAATGAAATTTTAAAAATATTTCAAGTTTTAGCAAGAGAAGAAAATAAATGTATCATAATTGTAACTCATTCACAAAATGTGTGTGATAAAGTTGATACTGTATATGAGTTAGTCAATGAAAAATAATATAAAGGAGAAATAATATTATTTCTAAGCAAATGAAGAGCAATTAAAAAGGTGATTTGAAAAATAAATTACAGATTATAAAGTTAAAAAAGTAAATGTTATGATGAGGTAACTAAATAAAGTTCACTTCATCATAACATTTACTTTTTTATTTGTAATAGGAATAGCATCAATTAAGGAAAACAGATAACTAAGTAGTGTTTTTCTGTCAATACATTGTTCTTCTTTACAATATCTAACTATCAATTCAGCAATTCCTGCACTATAAAATTCAATTAAGAAATCTTTGAAAGTATTGTCAATAGATAAGTTGTGTTTTTGGATTTGATCAGTAATAATTTTATTTAAAATAACATAAAAGTGAGGATTTAATAATCTTTTTAGTTGTTCTCTACCAAAAGAATTATATGCAGAATTTAAAATATGTTTATTTTCTTCAATATAGTCCAAAACACTATTAAAAAAAAGTTCATAATTAGTTTTATCCAAATTTTCTATTATTGTTTTTACTTCTTCGTTAAATATCCAATTAATTAAATCATAAATATCTTCAAAATGATAAT
Organism: uncultured bacterium; assembly: GCA_905215935.1. Taxonomy (GTDB): domain Bacteria; phylum Bacillota; class Clostridia; order TANB77; family CAG-508; genus CAG-492. The sequence goes on along the minus strand of CAJMRY010000003.1, from coordinate 36,890 downwards.
AAAAAGTATTTCTATTTAAATTGCAATATTTAATTAAATCACTAACAGATATTTTATTCATTTGCTTTTCCTTTGACAATTCTTTAAAAGCATTTGCAAGTTCTATTTTTGTACTTAAATTTCTCTTATCTTGTTTTCTATTCATAAAATCATCACCATTAATATTATATAACTTTTAAAAGTTTTAGTCAAATGTCTAAAATTGTCTATTGTATTGTAATAGTAGCCAGCGTATAATTAAATACAATTGCGAAAAAAGAAAGGAAGGATATTAACTTGAGGAAAATAACAGATTTTATTGTAAAAAGAAGGAACTTTATTATTGTACTGTTTATTTTTTTAGTAATAGTATCAATATTTTTGTCTACAAAAGTAAAAATAAATTATGATATGACAGAGTATCTACCATCTGATTCTGAAACAAAAATAGGCATGGATATTATGGAAAAAGAATTTGAAGAGGAAAAAGTGTCATATCTTAATGTAATGTTTAAAAATTTAAAAGAAGAAGAAAAAAAGGATATGCATGAAAAATTATCTACACTTGATGGAGTTTCTAGTGTCCATTATGAAAAAGGAAACGAAGAATATAATTCTAATGAATATACATTATATAAGATAAATGTTGATGACACAGAAGATTCTGAAAAAGCAGCTTCAGTATATAGAAAGGTAAATGAAACATTTAAAGATTATGAATTTTATACAAGTGGTGATATTAAAGATAGAAATATGAAAATATTACCAACATGGATTCTTGTTTTAGCAGTTTTAATAGTTGCAATAATACTTGTTATTATGTGTGAATCATATATAGAACCACTTTTGTTTTTGATTTGTATAGGAATTGCAGTATTATTAAATAATGGAACAAATATTATATTTGGTACAGTTTCTAATGTTACAAGTTCAATTTCAGCTATTTTACAGTTAGCGTTATCAATGGACTATTCTATAATGTTAATAAATCGTTATAGGCAAGAAAAGGAAAATACCAAGGATAAAGTAGAAGCTATGCAAGAAGCTCTGTATAAATCATTTTCATCTATTTCAAGTAGTTCGCTAACAACAATAGTAGGGTTAATAACATTGGTATTTATGAGCTTCACAATAGGTAAAGATTTAGGATTAGTTCTTGCTAAAGGAGTTCTTTTAAGTTTATTAGTTATATTTACATGTTTGCCGGCCTTAATATTAATGTGTGATAAAGTCATTACGAGAACAAAGAAAAAAGCACCACATATTACTCTAAATCATTTTGGGAATTTTATTTATAAGTTTAGAAGTATTGGATTTATTTTGTTAATTATATTATTTATAGGAAGTTATATATTGAAAGGAAATGTGGGAATTATATATACTCCATCAGATGAAGATAAAATAGCAGATGTATTTAAGAAAAATAATCAAATAGCAATTATATATAATAATAAAGATGAAGAAACAGTTTCTAAATATCTTGAAAAATTAGAAAATACTGAAGAAACTACTGAGGTTCTAGCTTATGGAAATACAATAGGAGAAAAACTAAAATATAATGAATTTAATGATAAATTAGAAAAATTAGGAACAAATACCAAAATAGAAGATTATTTATTAAAGATACTATACTATAATTATTATAATGATAATTCAGAAACAAAAATGACATTTGATGAATTTGTAGAATTTACTGAAAGCAATGTTTTAAATAACCAAAACTTTTCTTCAAAATTAGATAATAGTGCAAAAAGCAATATAAAAACATTAAATAAATTTACATCTAATAGTGAAATGAATAAAAAAAGAACATATAGTGAAATTGCAAATACTTTAGAGATAAATGAGAATGATGTATATAACTTATTTGTATATTATTATAAAGATAAAGTTAATGTAAGTTTAACAATTAAAGATTTTGTAAATTTTGTTAATAATGAAGTTTTAACAAACAATGATTATTCTAGTAATATACCAAAATCAGCAAAAAATAATCTAAACACTTTAAACAAGTTTTTAGATAAAAACACAATAACAAAAAGTATGAATTCTACTGAAATGGCACATTTATTTGGAATGGATAAAAATACACTAGACAGTTTATATTTGTATTATTACAGCATACATGGAGTAGATAACAAACTATCCATTAATGAATTTGCAAACTTTGTGATAAATAATGTTTTATCAAACGAGCAATATGCAAGTCAATTTGATAGTGATACTGTTACTAATTTAAAATTATTACAAACAATGAGTAATAAGAGTATAATTGATAAAAATATGAATACTACTGAATTATCAAGTATATTTGGAATAGATGAAAATATGGTTAAACAATTATTACTACTAAAATATACTTTGGCCGATAATGGAACAACTTTAACAATAGCAGAATATATTGACTTTGTTAATTATTTGAAAAACAACACAAATTATTTAGACGGAGTAGATGTAAGTGCCATAAATAAAATAGCTGTATTTACTAAAAATGAAAATAACATGAATACTACGAAAATGAATAAAGCACAATTATTGTATATATTTAATAATGTAAGTAATGGATTAGTAGACAATGTATATAAAGCATTACAATTACCAGATAGTTATCAAATGTCGCCACAAGAATTTATTAATTTAGTTATAGAAAAATTATCAGACAATATAGATAAAAATTCATTAGATAATTTGAAATTAATAAAATTAATAATAGATGACAGTAGTAAACCTAGTAAATATACTGCAACACAAATTGCTAATGTATTAGGAATGAATACTAAACAAACTTATCAGATATATGGTTTATATGATTACACGAAAGGAAATGCTACAAATTGTAAACAAACACCATATCAATTTGTTAAATTTATAATTGATAATGGTAGCAATCCAAAAATATCTAACAATATGAATAAAGAAAATTTAAGTCAGTTACGAATGGCATATACTATAATGAGTAGTACAAAAAATAACCAAAAGTATTCATATAGCGAAATATCAAATATAGTAGGAGTTAATAATGATGTAACAAAAAGGATATACACATTATATGCTTCACAAAAGACACAATTTAAACTAACACCAGTAAATTTTGTGGATTTTATGTTACAACATAAAGAAGATAAAGAACTAAAAGAAAATCTAAATGCAGATACATTAAATAAGCTAGAATTAATTGATACAGTAATGGAAAGTGTAATGAATGGTAAAAAGTATTCTGCAAATGAAATTTCTAATTTGTTGGACTTGAGTAAAGAGGATGTAAAACTTTTATATTCACTATATTCGGCTAAGTATATGAATCACAATATGAGTGCATCATTAAAAGAGTTTGTAGAATTTATGTTAAAAGATGTTGTAACAAATGAAAAATATTCAAAGCAAATTGATAGTGAACAAACAATAAAGTTAAACACAATTAATGGAATTATGAATGCAGTAATAAACAAATGCGAATATACACCTGGAGAAATCTTTGCTATTCTTTCAAATTTAACAAATAGCATAGAGGAAAATACCATTGAAATATTGTATATTTATTATGGAAGCGAAAAATATTATCAAGATGATTGGGCAATATCAATAGAAGATTTTATAAATTATACAAGTAATAAAATATTTGCAGATAGTAGATTTGACGATTTTATAGAAGATGATATGAGAAGTCAAGTTACAGATGCTAAGAATACAATACAAGATAATAAGGAAAAGCTAGTTGGAAATAATTATTCAAGAATTGTAATGAATACTAAATTTGATGTTGAATCTGATGAAGTTTATGATTTTATACAAAAAATTTATGATAATTTAGAAGGAACAGAAAGCTATATAATTGGAGATTCATCTATGTCTTATGAGATGAGCAAAACTTTTACAGATGAATTTAACTATATATCAATACTTACAATGATTGCGATATTTATAGTTGTTGCTATTACTTTTAAATCATTTACTACACCAGCTGTACTTGTTTTAATTATTCAATGTGCAGTATACATGACAATGGGGATATTGGGAATATTTGGAGATCATGTATATTTTATTGCGTTATTAGTTGTTCAAAGTATACTAATGGGAGCTACTATAGATTATGCAATTGTATATGCTTCATATTATATAGAGTCAAGAGAAAAATTAGATATTAAAGAATCAGTAAAAAATGCTTATAATAAATCAATACATACAATTCTAACATCTTCTTCAATATTAATTATTGCGACATTACTTGTAGGAAGATTTGCTAGTGGTATTGTATCAATGCTATGTAAGACTTTATCACAAGGAGTATTATGTTCGACAATTTTAATATTAATTATATTACCTGGAACACTTGCTTTTCTTGATAAATTTGTAGTAAAGAAAAAGAATAAAGTTAATTAAGATTAAAGTAGGGAATAAAAAATAACATTGAAAAATTACAATTTATCAAATTCTCAGTTTCTGTCCTGTACAATTTTCTTAAAATAATAATGAAACTACATTTAATTATAATGATAACTTTTTTATTATTTTTATAAAATACCAACAAAATAAGAAAAAAATGTGTCTAAATAATAGAAAGGGTGGTACTTATGAAGAAAAATAAAAAAATAATGATAGGCATATCACTATTAATAACAATAATAATGATATGTATAGTAGTATTTGCTAAAACAAAAATTTGGAAAAAGTCAGGAGATATAACAAGTGAAGAATCAGAAAAAAAGCAAAGTATAATTGATAATTCAAATGAAGATTATTCGTTAGAAAAAGCAATTGAAAGTGGATATTTTGTAATAGGACACAATAAAATTTATAATAAAGATAAACTAGATAAATTTATAGAAAATACTAGTATTAATTCTAAAAATAGAATAGAAGATTCTATAAAAATTGTGCAATATACAACAGAAGGAGATCCAATCATAACAGAATTAAGTTATAAAATAAAAGATGAAACATATTTACATGCTGGAAAGCCAGTAAATAAAACTACTTACATTTTAAAAATAGATAATACAAGAGATAAATGGTCAGTTAAGGAAGATAGAAAAATAATTACAAATGATGATATACCAGGCGAGATTTATGGAATAAAAGAAACAAGAGATGGAGATATAGTAAATGTAGACTTAGTATTATATGCAGAAATAGAATACATAGATGAAAATGTAAAGAGATATGAAGCAATTAATATATGTAGTTATCCAAGTGATGCAGAGCAAGAATCAAATTTATCTTTTTATGGAAAAGTAATAGAAGCACACCAAAAATATATTTTAGTAGAACCAAATGAAGGCGAAGAAATACGAAAATCAGCTGATAAAATAGAAATTAGTTTGGGTGAAAATAATGATGAGATATATAAAGTTGGAACAAATGTAAAGATAACATATACAGGTTATATAATGGAAACATACCCAGCAAAAGTAGAAGCTACTAATATTGAAATAAAATCAGTAGACAAATTTGAAATACGATTTTATGATAAACATCCACAAAATGAAACAAAAGTGCATAAAATATTAGATAAATCAGAAACAGAAAAATATGATTATAATATTTATATTTATGAGGGAGCAGTAAACATCTTAATAAATGGAGAAGAAATTTCTTTAAGAGATGCTTTACTAAATAATAAAATTACAATGGATGAAATAATAGCAAAAGCAAATCAAGATTTAAAAGATAAAAAAATAAGTGGATATATGTATAGAGATGGTGGAAGTATGATATATAATTATGATAATTATTCAATTATAAAATGCCATACACTAGATGGGAATAGAGATGTTTATATAGGAATAAAGGAAATGACAATAAATAATGTAATATAAATAAAAAGGCAGATAATTTATTTGAAAATTATCTGTCTTTATGTTATCATAGCTACAGCAAAACAATCAGTTGTAAGAAGCTAACAAATGTAATTTTATATAAAAATTTAATAGTAGATGGAGAAAAATATGCAGTACACAAGTTTTGATATATTTAATTCTTTCCATTGTTGAAGAATATTATTTAAAAATGAAATATGTGTCAACTTGAAAAATCATAAATGGAATATATAAGGGGAAATGAAATAGTGGATACAAATATAGTTAAAGATATAGCGATAATAAATAGTAATGAGGTTATTATAAAAGATGTGCAATCTGCAATAGATTTTATAATGACAATAAAGTACGAAACAAATTGTAATAAAATAGCATTAAATAAAAATGCAATTATTAATGACTTTTTTATATTGAGTAAAGGATTAGCAGGAGAAATTTTGCAAAAATTTATAAACTACCAAATTAAATTTGCTATTATAGGAGATTATTCAAAATATACAAGTAAACCATTAAAAGATTTTATTTATGAAAGTAATAATGGAAAAGATGTATTCTTTGTAGCAAGTGAAGATGAGGCAATAAAAATGTTAAGTAAATAGTAATACAAAATTAAAGAAAAGGAGAAAAAAATGGCTACAACAAATGAATATATAGAATATGTATGTGAACAAATAAAAGGTATAGGAGAAATAAGGTATAAGAAAATGTTTGGCGAATTTATGGTTTATGTTAATGATAAACCAGTTATTATAGTGTGTGATAATGTACCTTTTGTTAAGAAATTAGATTGTATTGAAAATGTGATGAAAAATGCACAAACAGGTTACCCATATAATGGGGCAAAAGAACATTATGTATTAGACATTGATAATAGTGAATTTTGCAAAGATGTTATCATTGAATTAGAAAAAGTAACACCAATACCAAAGTCAAAGAAAAAGAAATAAAGTGCTCGATAAATAGTAAGTTGTAGGGAGGATTTATATGTGTCTTATTTGTGATAGAATCAATATGATTAAAAATGATACTAATCCATATTTTGTTAAAGAATTAGAAACTGGTTATGTTGTTATAGGAGATTACCAACATTTTAAAGGATATTCATTATTTCTTTTTAAAGAACACAAAACAGAATTATTTCAGCTTGATTATTCAACTAAGATGAAGTTTTTAGAGGAAATGTCTGTTGTAGCAGAAGCTGTTTCAAGAGCTTTTAATACTGAAAAAATGAATTATGAACTGTTGGGAAATGGAGATTCTCATCTTCATTGGCACTTATTTCCGAGAGTAAGTGGAGATATAGAAGACTATGGAAGAAATGGAAAAGGACCAGTTTGGTGGTACCCAATAGAAAAAATGTATAATGTAGATAATTGCCCTTCAGAGACTGAATTAGTAAATATGAAATCAAAACTATCTGAAGAGTTAGAAAAAGTCCTTTAATACAAATTACAATATATAGAGGAGATTAAATATGTTAATGCAAGAGCCAAACAAAGAAATGATAAAAGAGTGGCAAGATATTTATAATAAAAACAAAGATAATTTAAAACCTAATAAAAAAGATGGTTTAGAAATAATAGAATATCTAAAAGAAACTCATTCAGTTGTACAAATTGAAAATCCAGAATTAGAAAAAATTGTTTATGACAATATAGTTTTAAATGAATATTCAAATCAAAAATTACGTGGTAAAAAAACAATAATAAGATTATTTGAAGTAATAGACAAAAATTTATATGAAAGACAAGATGATGTTTTCAAAGGAATCAAAATTGTAGTTGGAATTGAATTAAATACATCATATATTTTTGTTGAAGGAAGTAGTTATTTATATGATGAATTAACTGCATATACAGGTTTAGACGATAAAGATATAACTAATTACTATTTAGTAGCACAATATATTAAGTGTAAAGAGAAGTTTAATGTTTAATATAAATTAGTAAGTAGAAAAGGAGTAATAAGATTATGTGGGAAGAATTAGGAATTAGTGGAGGGACTGCAATAATTATTTTAATTGCATTGTATTTTGTAATAAAATGGGCTGTTAAAAATGGAATAAAAGATGCTTATGAAGATATTACTGGAAAAGAAATAAAAGATAATATAGATGAAATTATGGAGAAAGAACTCGCAGAAAAAAAATAGTAATAAAACAAAGTAACTGCAAAATTACAATTTTAAGGGCAGATTTTTGAATTTGCTCTTATAATTATATAGACAAATATTAGCAAGAAAAATCGGGTATAATAAATCTTTTTAAGTTAAAATTTATTTATGAACTGAAAGGGGAGAAAGTTATGAATTGGAGTGAATCTATTAGTAGAGCTATTGAATATATAGAAAATAATTTAACAAATGATATTACTATTGAAGACATCTCAAATTACTCATATATATCACCATTTTATTTTCAAAAGGGATTTGCTATTATTTGTGGTTATTCAATAAGTGAATATATTAGAAATAGAAAATTATCACTTGCAGGATATGAATTATTGAATACTAATAATAAAATAATTGATATAGCTTTAAAATATGGATATGATTCTCCAGATAGTTTTACAAAGGCTTTCACAAGATTTCATGGTTGTACTCCAACAGCAGTTCGTAAAGGTGAAAAAATAAAGGAATTTGCACCTTTAAAAATAAATGTAATATTGAAAGGTGGTTATACTATGGAGTATAAAATCGAGGAAAGAGAAGCATTTAAAGTGATTGGATTAAAAGGCAGTTTCAAATATGAAACAGCATATCAAGATGTACCAAAAATCTGGAAAAAGTTTTTTATGAAAAGTGCATTTAATAAAATAAATGCAAAGTATGGTATTAATATTGATACAAATTTGGGGTGTGATTCTTTTAATTATATTATTGGAGATGATTATAATTCTGAATTAAAAGTTCCTAAAGATTTTGAAGTTATAGAAATACCAAAGTTTACTTGGGCAGTTTTCTCTTGTATTGGTCCAGCAAGTGTAAAGATGCAAGAAACGAATGAGAGAATATTTAAAGAGTGGTTGCCTAATTCAAATGATTATGAAATAGCAGCAGGATATAATATTGAAATGTATTCAAATCCAAAAGATTATAAAAAAGGTATTGATGATGAAAAATATTATTGCGAAATTTGGATTCCAATTAAGAAAAAACAATAATACAAGAGATATGAGAGTAGTTATATTGATAATTACTCTCATTTATGTTATTATAGCAATTAGAAAATAGTATTTTTTGTCGAGGGGGAAGAAAATGAGAAAAGAAAAAAGAGAAAAAATAAGTTTTGTAGGTTTTCTAACTGCTTCAATAATATATTTTATTGGTTCTATGTTGAATTTTATAGATAAGAATACTGGCACAGCAGTAATGTTCTTGTGTTTAGGATTTTCATTTTTATGTTTAGCAAGTACTCATTTAGATAAAGATAAAAACGAAGAAAAAAACAATAAAGAAGAATAATATAAATTGCAAGTGGAAAGGAAAGTCTATTATGTCAAAAAAGAGGAAAGATTTGAAAAAGTTTACTCACAAGGATCTGTAAATGTAATTGAAATTTGGGTAGATAAGGAAACAGGAGTTAATTATATTTATAGACAATAAGGGTATTCTGGTGGAATGACAGTTTTATTGGATAGTGAAGGAAAACCAGTTATCACTAGAGAATAATTACAAATTACATGTTATAGATTAGTTTTAAAGTAACTAATCTATTTTTTATGAAAAATTTAATTGAATTTGAAAATAGTATTGCAAAATAATGTAATCACTTGTATAATAATGGCTGTTATATAACAAATGTTATAAATGAGGTGATAGTATGCCACCAATTCCTAAAATATCAAAAGATATGATATTAGAAAGTGGGCTAAAAATTATTAAAGATGAAGGCATTGATAATTTAAATGTCAGAAATATAGCTAATAAATTAAATTGTTCAACACAACCGATAATGTATCATTATAAAAATATGGATCTCTTAAAAGAAGAATTATATAGTATGGTTGATAGATATCATTCACAATTTTTAATGAAAGAAAATACTAACATAAATCCGTTATTAAATATTGGACTACAATATATTAAATTTGCAGAGCAAGAGAAAAATTTATTTAAATTTTTGTTTCAAAGTGATAAATTTTCAAATTTTAATTTTGATGATTTAGTAGATAACAATGAAGAAGGACTTAAAGAAATATTTAGAATAATGGAAAAAGAAACAAAATTTGATAAAAATAATATAAAAGATGGATTTAGGTTATTATTTATTACAGCACATGGACTTGCAAGTTTATTAGCAAACAATTCTATAACATATGATGAAAAATATTGTATTGATATGTTAGAAAAAGTTTTTTATAAAATTAATAATTAAAAGAGGTATAGGAAAAAGATATGAAAAAAATAAATAAAAGTATGATAGTATTATTAATAGTAATGACAATTTTATCATTTGCAAATATTTTAAATATTAAAATAAATGGAGAAGTTCTAAAATTAGCTGGTATATCGGTAATTGTAGGTATTATAGGGTATTTTACTACTAGAAAAACAAATGAATCTATAACATCTGGTTTGGATATAAAGAAATGTTTTTCTTCTTTAAAAGATGTAAAAGTTATATTATTATTAATTATTCCTACATTATTAAATATATTATGTTTCCTGATTGCTAAAAATTTTTTACCTGAATATATTGAACATTTAAATGGTAGAACAAACTTTATAAATTCATCAGAAATAATAAAAACAGTATTAATGCTTGCGGTAGCTGCATTAGGTGAAGAGATTGCATGGAGAGCATTTTTTCAAAAACAAACTACAAAAATTTTGAAATTTATACCTTCATTAATAATTACATCGATTTTATTTTCTTTAGGACATTTTAATTTTGGTAATTTGTTAATTGTTATTTATGATTTAAGTTCTATATTTATTAATTCTATATTTTATGGACTTGTATTTAAGAAAACAGATAATGCATGGTGCAGTTGGATTTCACATTATATTGCTAATTTAATTGGGATATTCATGATATAATTAATATTATATTAAGAAAATTACAAGTAAGGCAAGTAATTAAGTTGAAAATTACTTGTCTTTTATGATATAATCGAAACATAAGATAGTAATTTATTAAGGAACAGAATGTAAATGAATAAAGAAATTGGATTTGTTTTAATACAGGTTGGAGGAAGAGAGTAAATTATTTATTATTGAACATTGATTTTTTGAATAATAATTTTATAAAGGAGAAATAATTATGAAATTTTTACTTGAACCTGTAAAAAAAGAAGATATGAATGAATATAAAAGAGATATGCAAGAAGCATTTCAACAAGGTGCAATGAAAGAGTTTAATAATTTAAATGTTGAAATATTACCAGAAAAAGATATTGATGAATCTTTGTCTAAAAAAGGTGCAGTAGCTTATAAAGCAGTAATTGATGGAAGAATGTCAGGAGGTGTTATCATAGTTATAGATGAAACCACACAGCATAATCATCTCGATTTTTTATATGTTAAATATGGTACACAAAGCAAAGGAATTGGTCAAAAGATATGGAATGAAGTTGAAAGATTATATCCAAAAACAAAAGTATGGGAAACATTTACACCATATTTTGAAAAAAGAAATATTCATTTTTATATCAATCGTTTAGGGTTTCACGCAGTTGAATTTTTTAATCCTAATCATAAAGATCCAAATATTCAAGATGATATGATAGGAGGAAACTACTTCTTTCGCTTTGAAAAAGTGATGAAATAATATCAAGATTCTAGGAGTGAGATAATATGGCAATGTGGAATCCGTGGCGAGGTTGTAAAAAATGTAGTGATGGCTGTTTACATTGCTATATTCATAAAGGAGATTCAAAAAGAAATATAAATACTAATGAAATTATAAAGACAAAAGATTTTGAAAAAACAATAGAGAAACTAAAAAATGGCAATTATAAAATGAAATCTGGAATTGTTTATTTATGTTTTTCGACTGACTTTCTTATTGAAGAAGCAGACGAGTGGAGAGATGAATGTTGGAAAATGATTAAAGAACGACAGGACTGTACGTTTTTGTTTCTAACAAAAAGAATAGATAGATTTATGAAATGTATTCCAGATGACTGGAATAATGGATATGATAATGTAGTTGTATGTTGTACTATTGAAAATCAAAAAAATGCAGATTATAAATTATCAATATTTAAGGACTTACCAATAAAACATAAATGTATAACAGCACAGCCATTATTGGAGAAAATAGATATTGAAAAATATCTTGATAATATTGAATTAGTTGTTTGTCGGTGGTGAATCTGATATAAATGCTAGAGTATTTAATTATGACTGGGCATTAGATATTAGAGAACAATGTATAAGAAAAAATGTTAATTTTGAGTTTAGACAATGTGGAACTTATACAATAAAAGATGGAAAACAATATAAAATACAAACAAAAGATTTGTGTAAACAAGCAAAGTTAGCAAATATTGATTATAAAAGTAATTGCTAAATTATAATTTTAAGGAGATAAAAATGGAGTTATACGATATTTTAAAAAAATTGGATATTAAATTTGAAGAAATAGAACACGAGCCAGTTTTTACAGTAGAACAAGCAAAGAAAATAGAAAATAAGATAAAAGGAACAGGCTGTAAGAATCTATTTTTAACAGATAAAAAAGAAAATTATATTTTAGCAGTATTAGAAGAAAGTAACTAAGACTATTTCAGTTACTTATGATGATTTAATAAAATTTATTGAGTTTGAAAAGCATAAGTATATATTTATATAATAAAGCCAAATTTATCTTGTGTAAGAGAATATCATCTAAAAAGAAAGTTTTTAAACTTTCTTTTTAAAAATGCTTGACCTAAAGTTGACTTTAGATGATATAGTATTATAGAATTGCAATAATGATAATTTTGGAGGTGAGTATTTTGGAATATTCTATATCAGAAGTTGCAGAGAAAGTGAATGTAACCATTCCAACATTAAGATATTACGACAATATGGGATTATTGCAAAATTTAAAGAAAAATAAATCAGGAAATAGAGTTTTTACAGAAGAAGATATAGAAACAATAAGGGTTATTCAATACCTAAAAAAATCAGGTATGCAATTAGCAGAAATTAAAGAATTTATGAATTGGTGTCAAGAGGGTGATTCAAGTATAGAAAAAAGGCTTAACCTATTCAAAAAGCAAAAAGAAAATGTACTATCAGAAATTGCAAGATTACAAGAAACGTTAAACCTAATAAAATATAAAGAATGGTATTACACCAAAGCATTTAATGATGGAACAGAACAATATGTAAAAAATATGCCTTTAGAAGAAATGCCAAAAGAAATACAAGAAGAGTTTAAAAAATGTCATTGTTGTTAAACTATTATTTAGGAGGTAATTTTAAATGAGTGAAAAACTTAATTTAGTACAAGAATGGGACAAAACATTCCCTAAAAGTGCAAAAGTAAATCATAGAAAGGTAACATTTCATAATAGATTTGGAATTACATTAGTAGCAGATTTATACGAACCTAAAAATGTACAAGGTAAACTACCAGGGGTAGCAGTAAGTGGACCTTTTGGAGCAGTAAAAGAACAATGCAGTGGCTTATATGCTCAAACCATGGCAGAAAGAGGCTTTTTAACAATAGCATTTGATCCATCATTCACAGGAGAAAGTACAGGAACACCTAGATATGTAGCATCTCCTGATATAAATACAGAAGATTTTAGTGCAGCAGTAGATTTCTTGTCAGTACAAGACAATGTTGATTCTGAAAAAATAGGAATAATTGGAATTTGTGGTTGGGGAGGTCTAGCTTTAAATGCCGCTAGTATAGACACTAGAATTAAAGGGGCAGTTTGCTCAACGATGTATAATATGAGTAGAGTTAATCATAATGGGTATTTTGATGCAACAAGCGAAGAAGAATTATACGAATTAAAAAAATCTTTAAATGCACAAAGAATAGAAGATTACAAAAATGGAGAGTGTAAATTAGCAGGAGGAGTAGCAGAGGAAATAGCAGAAGATGCACCATTCTATTTTAAAGATTATCATAATTATTATAAAACATCTCGTGGCTATCATGAAAGAAGTCTAAATTCAAATGGTGGCTGGAATATGACTTCAGCACTTTCATTTATAAATACTCCAGAACATCAATTTACAGGAGAAATAAGAAATGCAGTTTTAATTATACACGGAGAAAAAGCACATTCATGTTATTTTAGCAAAGATGCTTATAACGATATGATAAAAAATGGTAAATATACAGAAAATAAAGAACTAATGATTATTCCTAATGCAGTCCATACAGATTTATACGATAAAATGGATATAATACCTTTTGATAAAATGGAAGAATTTTTTAGAAATAATTTAAAATAGATGGTAGTTATGGATAAAAAAATAGTAGCAGTTATAATTATTCTAATAATACTTTTAGCTTTAGTAATAGGAGCAGTATATATTTTTAAAAATAGGTAGATAGTTTTGAAATTATCTACCTTTTATGTTATAATCATCTCGAGAAATTACAATTTTATGGTTATAAATCTTGAATGTTAATAAGCATTGCTTGTAGCAACGGACTATTCTTTATATAATAGTTTGTAAAGAAAGGAGTTGTTCAAAATGTTAAAAGAAAACATTAAATCAATAAGAAAATCAAAAGGACTTTCACAAGAAGAACTTGCTATCAAATTAAATGTTGTAAGACAAACAATTTCTAAATGGGAGCAAGGATTATCAGTTCCTGATGCAGAAATGTTAATTACAATATCAGAAGTTCTTGAAACACCTGTAAGCACTTTGCTTGGAGAAAATATTTCTGAATCTAAAGTTGATGATATAAAAGCAATTTCTGAAAAATTAGAGATAATAAACTTACAACTATTACAAAAGAAGAATGAGAGAAGAAAAATAACTCATTGGTTACTAATCTCAATATGTATAATTATAATAATTATTTTCATATCTTTAATTTTATTAAATAGTCCATATTCAAATTGGGATTATAGTAATCCTGAAAATGCTGTTTTAGGAGTTGCTTTTCACTCTTTTGAATGGATATTTATCAGAATAACACCGATTATCCTTATTGTATTAATTATTGGAATTTTTTTAACTAGAAAAAAAGATTAAAAATATTTTTTAAAATTATTTAGATTAAAAAGTATAGGTTAGTTTAGGCTAATCTATACTTTTTAAAAAAAGAAATTGTTATAGTAAACAAGAGTATTGACAAAATTTTTTTGATTTTCTAAACTTAAATTAGTAAGTGCTTACAAGATAATTTTAAGGAGAGAAAATTAATATGTATCATGGAAGATTTAAAGGAACTCATTATGAGGCAGGTTATAAATGGGAAGAATTGTTATACAAAAAAATAATATCATAAGTAATAAACATACATTTGTTATTACAGAAGAATAATGTTAAAAATGGAAAAATTTATAGAGTAGAAGAAGATCAAAGTAGAAGGAAATTTCAAGAAGATAGAAGATTAAGACTTAACTAATAAATTATAGGTGCTAATTTTATCAAAAAATAGTATTTACAAATGTACAACAAAATGATGAAATTGTGGTACATTTGTACAGATAAAGATATTTTGACAATTATACTGATATAATAGATGAAATGGGTATGATTGTCAAAAGATTATAAAGAAGATTTTGCGGGAGGAATATAAAGTAACATAAATATAAGTAATGATTTTTCAATAAAACAAAAAATACAAGTTTTATTTGTGAAAAATACTACACAAATTTAAAATAATGTGATACAATACTTTGGGGTAGAAAAATAGCTTGAAAAAATTGCCAAAATAATCTATTAACATAATACTAAAAAAGAATTTTCTTGCACAATTTTGGCACAATTCGTTCAATACAGAACTACGAAATCCTATAAAAATCAACAAAGTTCAACAAAGAATTTTAAGATTAAAAATACAAGCATAAACCTTGAAAAGGGCTTAAATACAAGGAAAAATGAGAAAGGGGAGATTAAAAGTGAGTGGTCATAGCAAATGGCATAATATTCAAGCAAAAAAAGGTAAAGCAGATGCTGCAAGAGGAAAAATATTTACTAAATTAGGAAGAGAATTATTAGTAGCAGTAAAACAAGGGGGACCAGATCCTGCTGGTAATTCTAAATTAAAAGATGTAATAGCAAAATGTAAAGCTGCAAATATGCCAAATGATACTATAAACAATGCAATAAAAAAAGCAGCAGGTTCAGCAGATTCAGCAAATTACGAAGAAGTAGTTTATGAAGGATATGGACCAAATGGAGTAGCTGTAATAGTAGAAGGAAGTACAGATAACAAAAATAGAACAGCAGCAGATGTTAGACATGCATTTGATAAATCAGGTGGAAACTTAGGAACAACAGGATGTGTATCTTATTTATTTAACAAAAAAGGTGTAATTGTTATAGATAAAACAACAACTGAAATGTCAGAAGATGACTTAATGTTACTTGCAATAGATAGTGGTGCAGAAGATTTCGAAGCAGAAGAAGAAGTATATCAAATTACGACAGCTCCAGAAGATTTTTCTACTGTTCGTGAAAAACTAGAATCAGAAGGACTAGAATTCTTAGAAGCAGAAGTACAAATGGTTCCAACAACATATGTAGCATTAGATGAAAAAGGTGAAGCAAGAATGCAAAGATTATTAGATATGTTAGATGATTTAGATGATGTTACAAATGTTTATCATAACTGGGAAGAATAAAATTGTAAATATTAAAATACAAAAAAGAGGCTTGATAATATTAAATTATTAGCTTCTTTTTTGTTATATAAAAACTATATAACTAACATGATAAATAAAAGTTAGATAAAAAATATATAATTTTTGTAGTTCAAAATAAATAAATGGAGTCAAATATTTTTCGTAGTTGTTTTGCAAAATAAATAATGTAAGGAAAAATACTTTTACAAGTTATTTTACCAAATTGAAAACATAATAAGTTTACACACATGGAAATTATTTTAAACTTTATGTAAAATTAGTGCTAATGTCCATATTTATTTTAAATCAATTAAGCAAATAGTAATAATATTAAATACATATGAATATATATAATAATAGTAATATTTAGTTAATTCTAAAGGAGGACAAGCTAGAAAATGTTAGATGTATTAAAATATTTTCCATTAAATATTTCTAATAAGATTAATAATGTAATAAATGGAGAGGCAGATAAAGTACAAGAAATTAGAGTTAGAGTAAATGGTCCAATTATAATAAAAATAAATGAGAAGGAAGATTATATAGTAAATCATTTTACAAATAGAGATGAAATTTTGCAGATTATGCAAAGTATTTGCGATAACTCTATATATAGTTATCAAAATGAAATCATAAATGGATATATTACAATTAATGGTGGTCATAGAGTAGGAATAACAGGTGATGTTGTTTTAGAAGATAATAAAGTTATAAATATTAAATACATATCATCATTAAATTTCAGAATAGCAAGACAGATTTTGGATTGTAGTAATAATATATTAAAATATGTAATAGATTTAGAAAACAATACTATTTTTCATACATTAATTGTATCACCACCAGGTGCAGGAAAAACTACTTTGTTAAAAGACTTAGTAAGAAAAGTAAGTGATGGAATTCCAGAGATTGGATTTAAAGGAATAGATGTTAGTTTAATAGATGAAAGAGGAGAAATTTCAGCAATGTACAAAGGAATGCCACAAAACAACATAGGAATAAGAACAGATGTGTTAGAAAATATTACAAAACCATTAGGAATAAAGATGGCAATAAGATCTATGGCTCCAAAAGTAATAGTTGCAGATGAAATAGGAAGCTCAGCTGATATAGATGCAATTAATTATGCAGTTTGCTCTGGCGTAAAAGGAATTTTTACAGCACATAGTTTTGATTTTGAAAGTATGAAACTAAATAAAGAGCTTAATGATTTAATAAATATGAAGTTAATAGAGAAAATTATCTTTTTAGATAGTAAAGTAAAAGGAAAAATAAAGTCTGTATATGAATTATCTTCAAATTGTTCATTTGGAACGAATCTAAATGAGCAGTTATATAATGAGATTGCATGATGTGTTTAGATTTTATAATCAAAATAGTAATTAATAGTTGTAGTTTGTATTGCATTATGATAAAATAAGTACCAAATAATATATATATTTGCAAAAGAGAGACTTAAACTGTAATACAGTTAACAATCCTGCTTTTTTGTGAATCCGCCTAAGGGATTGTTTTTCTCATGGAGGTTATTCGACATGTATAAGAAAATTGCAATTGCTATGACAAGAAACACACAGTATCAAGTATGTGCAGATGAAATTTTACGTGTGAACAAATCAAATGTATATGCTGCGTATAGGTATGAAGGGAAAGATGGATACATGGATATGGACTATGTAACGATAATCCTTGCAAGATGTCCTAAGGATGGTACAGATCCAGTTGTGAAAATAATTAACTCCAAGAAGCCGTATTCTACAAGTAGGTATGGGGGTATAATGTATAAGCAACGTAAAAATAAGACGTATTGTACAATTCGTTCTAAGTGCTACACTTCACCAACTACAGGCAAAGAAATCTTTGATGTACTGGAAACACTGTCAGTGGAATGGTAATTTATTGTAAAATAATTTAAGATGGATAGAATTCTATCCATCTTAAATTATGCCGGAAAGGTACATTATATATTTTTTAATAATACCAACTCTAAGTTTGTTTGACAAATAATTATATATAAAAAAGAATAGAATTTATTTGCTTAAATTCTATTCTTTTTTGTTCAACACATATTTTAATTTTCAATAATTAAATTTATATGAAATTCTTCTTTTTATTTCAAAATTATAAAATAATAGAAACTATACCTATAACTAATTAATAATAAAAAATTAATAAAAACAGTTCTAAAAAAATTCCAAATGAATATATATATATTATATAAATTTACAATGGAGAAAATAAATCTATGGAATTTGTAAAATATTTAATACTTATTTTTATATTTGGGACAACTTCTTTTATAGGTATATTAATTGGAAAAAAATATAGCAATAGAGTAAAAGAGTTACAAGAAATAAAAAATGCTTTAGCAATGTTTGAAGCAAAAATAAAATTTACATATGAACCTATACCAGAAATTTTTAAAGAAATTTCTGATAAATTTGGCGAAAATATAGGACAAATCTTTAAGAATTCATCAAATAAAATGAGAAATAAAACTGCAGATATTGCATGGTGTGAAGCAATAGATGAATCAAATAATAATCTGAATAAAGAAGATAAAGAAGTTTTAAAAGCTTTGAGTAAATTACTAGGTAAGACAGATATAAATGGGCAAATAAGTGAGATTAAGTTAGTTAGTAATTTTTTAAATACACAGATAGAAGTAGCACAAAAAGAAAAAGAAAAAAATGAAAAAATGTATAAAACACTTCGGAATGGTGGTTGGACTTGCTATTGTTATTGTATTGGTTTGAGAATTAATAAAATTAGAAAAATTATAATATAAGAAATGAAAAAAATATATAAAACAATTAGATAAACTAGTATGTACTTTTAAGTAAGCTATGATTAGTAACAATAAAAATAAGGAATTGTGCATCTTATACATGACGAAATAGTAATCATCCAAAATAGTGCAAAAGATAATTCTTATCAGAAAGGAGGATATGTTTGTAATATTACAAGCATAAGCTAAGTTTAAGTATGGATATTAATTTATTATTTAAAATAGCAGCAATAGGTATTTTAGTTGCAGTTTTACATCAAGTTTTAGTAAGAGCAGGAAGAGAAGACCAAGCTATGATGACAACACTTGCAGGGCTTGTTATTGTACTAACAATGGTCATTAAAGAAATAAGTACTTTATTTAGTACAGTAAGAACAATATTCAATCTTTAAAATAAAAGGTGATAGATAATGGATATTATTAAAATTATAGGTATTGGGTTAATTTCACTTATTGTGATAATTATTATAAAACAGTATAGACCAGAATTTGCAGTATATGTATCTTTGATTGCAGGGGCTCTAATACTTGTTTTGGTGCTAGATAAAATGTCTGGAGTTATAAATTTATTAACTAATTTAGCAAATAAAACTAGTATTAATAAAGATTTTATTTTTTTATTAATAAAAATTACAGGAATTGCATTTTTAACAGAATTTGCTGTTAGTATTTGCAAAGATGCAGGAGAAAGTGCTATTGCTACTAAAATAGATATGGGAGGTAAAGTTATGATAATTGCAATTTCTATTCCTATTATTTCTAGTCTTTTAGAGACTATTATAAAGATTTTACCTTAAATTTTAAGGTTAATAGTTAATGGTAAGTAGCCTATAGTATGGTTTAGAGGGTCTGACATTAGACATACTTTGAGATATAACTATACAAGCTAGCGGAGGTACAAATGAAAAAAATAATTGTTTGTAGTCTCATCATATTTTTTATTAATTGTTTTTATACATGTAATGCTACTAATAACATGGAAATTATAGAATCACAAAAAGATACTTTAAATATTTCATCTTTTATAAAAGAAGCAAATGATTATACAAAAGATGTATTTAGTGATATGGAGGTTGGTGACATATTAAATTCTGCAATAACAGGAAAAGTAGAAAATGAAAAAATAATACGAAATATTTGGAAGTTATTTGGAAAAGAAATTGTAAATTCAATTGCAAGTATAGGTTCTATTATAGTTATTATAATAGTTCATAGTATTATAAAAAGTATAAGTGATGGACTAGAAAATAAAAGTATTTCACAAATTACATATTATGTACAATACATATTAATAGTTACTTTAATAATGACAAGTTTTTCTGAAGTTTTACAAATGGTAAAAGAGTCTATTCAAAATTTAGTAGGATTTATGAATATATTAATACCTCTTTTAATTACACTTATGGTAACAACAGGTAGCATAGCTTCTGCTAGTATGTTACAACCTATTTTATTATTTATAATTACGCTAATAGGTAATTTTATAAAAGATGTAATAATACCAATCGTTTTAGTATCAACTGCTTTAGGAATTATATCTAAAATTTCTGATAGATTGCAGATAGACAAGTTATCTAAATTTTTTAAATCAAGTGTAGTATGGGTACTTGGAGTAGTATTAACTTTATTTGTAGGAATAGTTTCACTAGAAGGGACGTTAAGCAGTAGTGTAGATGGTATAACTGCTAAAACTACAAAAGCAGCAGTTTCTAGTTTTATACCAGTAGTAGGAAAAATACTAGGTGATGCAGTAGATACAGTAATAGGATGTAGTTCGATTCTAAAAAATGCGCTTGGAATTGTAGGTGTAGTAGTAATTATTGCTATTTGTGTAAAACCAATAATAAAGCTAGTTATATTAATGACAATGTATTATCTAGGGGCAAGTCTATGCCAGCCTATTGCAGATGGGAAAATTATTAAACTATTAGACCAAATGGGAGATACATTTAAATTACTACTTGGAATATTATGTAGTGTTTCTGTTATGCTTATTATTGGTGTAACACTTGTAGTAAAAATATCTAATAGTGGTCTTATGTATAGGTAAGGAGGAAATAATGATTTCTTGGATTAGCAGTTGGGCACAAGGTATTATAATTTCAGTTATTATTGGAAGTATAATAGAAATGATACTTCCAGAAGGTAGTAGCAAAAAGTACATAAAAATAGTTATTGGTATTTTTATACTATTTACTATAGTCGTGCCAGTAATTAATAAGTTTAAAGGTAATTCAGGGAGCATGGCATCTATTATAGATTTTGATAAATATAGTGATTCAAAAGAAGTCGTATCTACTAATTTAGAGAAAAGTAATAATTTTAACATAAAGCAGATGTACGAAACAAATTTGAAAGTTGATATAAAAAGTAAAATTAAATCAAAAGGGTTTGAAGTACAAGATGTAGATTTAAAGATTTCAGATGATGAAGAATATAGAATTGAGAGTATAGATATTACTATTTCGGGAGAGATAGCAAATGAAGAAGATGAAAAAAAACAAAGTAAAAGTAATGTAATTGGTATAGTTGATAGTATAGAAAAGATTAGTATAGAACTATCTAATAAGACTACAAAACAAGAAAAAGAATATCAAATTTCAAATAAAAATGCAAATAACTTAAAGGAATATTTAAGTAATATATATGATATAAAAACAAAAAATATACTCATTCATTAGAAATGGAGGAATGTACTTATGATAAAAGAGAAAATAGAGAAAGTTAAGGCTTTAGCTATAAAAAAGGGAGAAAAAGATAATAAAAAAACAGTTGAAAATTTAGTAGCATTTGTAATTATTCTTATTATAACAATTATAGCTATTAATACAATTTGGAAAAAAGATAACAAATCAGAATCTAATAAAAATACAAATAGTATGTCGAAACAGTTAGCGGTATCTAATCAAACAGTAAATGAAAATGTGAACACATCAAATAATGATATAGAAGACAAGTTAAAAAACATACTATCTAAAATGCAAGGAGTGGGAAATGTAGATGTTTTAATTACATATTCAAAAACAAGTCAAATAGTGCCTCTATATAATGAAGACTTAACTGAAAGTATAACAGAAGAAACTGATAAGGAAGGAGGAACTAGGAAAATAAATGAAAATAGCACTAAAAAAGATATCATTTATCAAGAAGATAATGGAGAAAAGACACCTATTACTCGGGAGTATAGTAAGTCCAAAGATAGAAGGAGCAATAATTACAGCTGAAGGTGCATCAAACATAGAAGTTAAATCTAATATAATTTCGGCAGTAGAAGCGGTAACTGGAATTGGAAGTCATAAAATACAAGTATTTGAAATGAAAAAATAAAATGTCAAAAAGTGTCAAAAGGGACGGGGCATTTTGACACTTTTCTTAAGTAGTATTTAATAAAGAAGAATGATTAAAAATATATAGTTATCTTAAAATTATAACTAGAAATCTAAAAATAAAAAATTGTCAAAATGCCCCGTCCCTTTTGACATTTGACATTTTTTAAGAAGGAGTGATTAATTTTGAAAATTATTAAAAAAAATCAAATTGTTATATTTGTTATAGCTCTAATGCTAATAACAGCAGGATATTTAAATTATACAACTGGTGATGGAGAAGGTTTAGTTGCAACTAGCAGTTTAGTAGATTCGGAAGAAGTTGCTGGAATAGGTGATGCAAAACTGGTTAGTAGTAATGCTATAGAAAGTAGTGAAAGTTCTTCTGAAAGTTTAGAGACTGCAACTAGTGTAGAAAATAATAGCAATAACAATAGTGCAGTGGATGAAAAAAACAATTCAAATTCAAGCAAATCCCAAAGTGAAAACGAAACAGTTGCTACATCATCTAAAGCAAGTACTAAAGAAATCGATGAATATTTTACAAATTCAAGATTAACAAGAGATACAATGTATTCACAAATGATAGAAAGTTACCAAAAAATATTAGATAATACTTCTATATCAGCAGATCAAAAAGCAATATCACAAACAGAAATTAAAAAGATAAATGATTTGAAAAATTCTATTATGATTTGCGAAAATCTAATAAAAACAAAAGGATTTAAGGATGTAGTTATTTTTGTAAATGATATAAGTATTAGTGTAATTATAAGAGCAGATGCAGAAGAAATAACAGGTGAAGGTGCTGCTCAAATTCAAAATATTGTTGCAAGAGAAATGAAAGCTGAGATAGAAAATATACATATTAGTAATAAGTAGGAAGATTTATATGTAGTTAAATAGTAAAATTAAATTTCTATAAAAGTTGACAAATTTCAGATTCATAGTATAATAAAATTATATTGTAATAAGGAGATAGAGATATTATGATAGCAAAAATATGGAAGAAATTATTATTATTTGTGTTAATTGTAGCTTGCCTATTTAATATAATAAGTAAACTGGTTACAAAAGTATCTTTAAAACAAGAACTTGAATCTTCAGCAAGATATATGTACGAACAAAATAATAAATAGAAATAATTTTAATATAACTATTGAAATGTATAAAAATTTGTGTTAATATATTAAACGGTAGTTTTTATTTTATTAAGGGAGAGGTGAAACAAATGAAAGAAGGAATACATCCAAATTATGCAGAAGCAACAATTACATGTGCATGTGGAAATGTTTTTACAACAAATTCAACAAAAGGTGATATGAAAGTTGATGTTTGTTCAAAATGTCATCCATTCTGGACAGGTAACTTAAAAAGAGAAACAACAGGTGGTAGAGCAGATAGATTTAAAAAGAAATATGGAATTGCATAAATATAATATGAATAAAAGAGTAGCAAAAGCTATTCTTTTTTAGTTATGTAAGAAATAATCTTATAGAGACTCTTTTAAATAACTTTTTACGTTGTTTAAGAGAGTTTTTTTGTCTAAAAAATATATAAAAAACTATTGACAATTGAACATATATTCAACTATAATAGTTTTAAAGTTGAATATATACTCAATTAAAAGACGAATACAATAAATTATTGCGAGAAAGAAAGGAGATAAAAAATGTCAAAAAATGAATTTATATGTGATTGTAATATCATACACCAAAATGTAGTAGATGATACTTTGGGTAAAATGCCAGATAATGATTTATTTAACAAGTTGGCAGAATTTTTTAAAATATTAGGAGACACAACAAGAGCAAAAATACTATTTGCACTTGACCAAAATGAAATGTGTGTATGTGATATAGCAAATGTTTTAGGGATGAGTAAGTCTTCTATATCTCATCAGCTAGGGACTTTAAGAAGAATGAACATAGTTAAGTGTAGAAAAGAAGGAAAAGAAGTTTATTATATGTTAGATGATGATCATGTAAAAGGATTGTTTGAACTTGGTATAGAACATATAGAACACAAGTAGAAATAAAAATAAAGAATATTTATAAATGTGGAGGTAGATTATTATGAAAAAAACATACAAATTAAAAGGATTAGATTGTGCAAATTGTGCAGCGAAAATGGAAAGTCAAATTCAAAAAATAAAAGGTATAGAAACTGCATCTATAAGTTTTATGACAGGAAGAATGGTTATTGAATATAATGAAGAGAATATAGAAGAAATTATGAAACAAGTAAAAAAAGCCATAAAAAGAGAAGAACCAGATGTGAAATTAGAAGAGATTTAAGAATGGAAGTGAGTTTAATGAAAAAAAGAGGAATAAAGATTGTAATTGCTCTTATATTATTTATTATTTCATTACTAGTACATTTTCAAAATGAATATATTAATAAAGGCATATATTTAATAAGTTATTTTATAGTTCGGACTTGATATTGTTTTAAAAGCAATAAGAAATATCTTTAGAGGTAAAGTGTTTGATGAAAATTTTCTTATGGCTATTGCTACAATAGGTGCTTTTGCTATAGGAGAGTTTCCAGAAGCAGTAGCTGTTATGCTTTTTTATCAGATAGGAGAATTATTTCAAAGTTATGCAGTAGATAAATCAAGAAACTCTATTAGTAGTTTAATGGATTTAAGACCAGATTATGCAAATGTAAAAAGAAATAATAAAATAGAAAAAGTAGATCCAAATGATGTAAAATTAGGAGAAATAATTGTAGTAAAACCAGGAGAAAAAATTCCTCTAGATGGTGTTGTTATAGAAGGAACATCTAATCTAGATACAAAAGCACTAACAGGAGAATTTGTTCCTAAAAAGGTAGAAAAATCTTTTGAAGTATTAAGTGGATGTATTAGTCAAGATGGAGTATTAACTATAAAAGTAACAAAAGAATTTGGAGAATCTACAGTTTCAAAAATATTAGAGTTAGTAGAAAATGCAAGTAGTAAAAAATCTAAACAAGAGAATTTTATAACTAAATTTGCAAAATATTATACACCAATTGTTGTTATAATTGCAGTAATATTAGCATGCTTTCCACCATTTATTTTTAAAAGTACAAGTTTTGTAGATTGGCTTTATAGAGCTCTTACATTTTTAGTAGTATCATGCCCTTGTGCACTTGTAATATCAATACCACTAGGATTCTTTGGGGGAATTGGAGGATGTGCTAAAAAAGGTATACTTGTAAAAGGTAGTAATTATTTAGAAACTTTATCTAAAGCAGAAACATTTGTATTTGATAAAACCGGTACTTTAACAGAAGGTGTTTTTGAAGTACAAAAAATAGAACATGTTGGAATTTCTAAAGAAGAATTTTTAAAAATTGTAGCACATGCTGAATATTATTCAAATCATCCAATATCAATATCTTTAAAAAATGTATATAATAAGAAAATAGATGAAAGATTAATAACAGAAGCAAAAGAATTATCAGGACTTGGTATAACAGCAAAAGTAGAAGATAAAGATATTTTAGTTCGGAAATAGTAAATTGATGGAAATAAGAAATATAGACTATATAGCTTGTGATGATATTGGAACTGTTATATATGTTTCAATTGATAATAAATTTGCAGGATATATAGTAATATCAGATAAAATAAAAAACGATGCTAAAGAAACAATTAAGAGTTTAAAGAAAAATAACGTTAAAAAAACTGTTATGCTAACAGGAGATAAAGCATCTACCAGCAAAGCTATAGCAAATAAATTAGAAATTGATGAGGTTTATGCAGAATTATTACCAGATGGTAAAGTAGAAAAACTTGAAAATTTAATGAAAGAAAAAACAGAAAAAGGAAATATCGTTTTTGTTGGAGATGGTATAAACGATAGTCCAGTTTTAGCACTTTCCGATATCGGAATTGCAATGGGAGTAGCTCGGAGCAGATAGCGCAATTGAATCAGCTGATATAGTTATAATGACAGATGAACCATCTAGAATAATTGATGCTATTAAAATATCAAAAAAGACAATGAGAATTGTTAAACAAAATATAGTTTTTGCAATTGCAGTTAAAGTAGGAGTTTTAACATTAACTGCTATAGGACTTGGGTCAATGTGGGAAGCTGTATTTGCAGATGTAGGAGTTTCTATTTTGGTAATACTTAATTCACTTAGAGTATTAAGTAAAAAAGTATAAATATCTAGATAAGAAAAATAGAAAATAATCAAATACATTTTATAACAGAGAATACATTAAATAAATATATTAAAAAAGCAATAAATGAATGTGAATTAATATTAATAGAATTAGAATGTAGATAAATCTTTAAGACAAAAACTTAGGCTTTTTGTCTTATTTTTTTGACTGTCTAGTCGGCAAATTGACAAAGAAATATTATTGTGTTAATCTGGTTTAGAAGAATATATTATAATAAAGATTAATAGAAAAACGTTTAATAATTTGAGCTTGTTTCTAATCTATAATATAAGGAGATAAATATATGAAAGAAAAAAATAAGTTTAGGGATGTTCCAAGATTTAATAATATAAAGGAGATTATATATAACTCTGCAGAAAATTATACAAACAATATTGCTTTTGTAACAAAAGTAAAAAAAGAAGATAAAAGTATAGAATATATAAATCATACTTATACAGATTTGGTAAGCGATATAAATGCCTTTGGAACAGCTTTATTTGGTTTGAATTTAAAAGATAAAAGAATTGCTATAGTAGGTAGAAATAGATATGAATGGGTAGTTGCACATTTAAGTAATTTATTTGGAGGAATTGTTTCTGTTCCAATAGATAAAGAATTACAGATAAATGAATTAGAAGATTCTTTAATAAGAAGTGAAGTATCAGCAATAGTATTTGATGAAAAATATGAAGAGAGTATAAAAATTATTAAAGAAAATGGAAAAACTAATATAAAAGAATATATATGTATGAGTAAACTATCAGGATATAAAAATTTTGGAGAATTACTAGATGGTGGATATGAAAAAATAAATAATGGAGAAAAGGAATTTATAGATTATAAAATAGATTCTCATAAAATGAGTATATTGCTTTTTACATCTGGAACAACATCAAAATCAAAAGCTGTAATGCTTAATCAATATGGAATTGCAAATAATGTATGTGATATGTTAATGGTTGAGAAATTTTTTCAAACAGATACCAATATTGCATTTTTACCATTTCATCATATATTTGGTTCAACATGTATTATTGTAATGTTAGCTGCAGGTGTAAAAACAGTATTTCCAGATGGACTAAGATATATAAAACAAAATTTAGTAGAATATCAAGTATCTGTTTTTGTTGGAGTACCACTTTTAGTTGATAAAATATATACTAATATAGAAAAGGAAATAGAAAAACAAGGAAAAACTAAGCTCATAAATTTTGTTACAAAAATCAGTAATTTTTTACTAAAACTTCATATTGATTTAAGAAGAATTATATTTAAACAAATACTAGATCAGCTTGGTGGAAAAATGAGGTTTGTTGTTTGTCGGAGGAGCACCACTTGATAAAAGGGTAGCTATTAAATTTAATGAAATGGGAATACATGTTGTTCAAGGATATGGTCTTACAGAAACTTCACCTGTTATAGCAGCAGAGAACGATTACTATACAAAGCCAGGATCTGTTGGTTTTGCAATGAAAAGTGTAGAAATTGATTTAGCAAATAAAGATGAAAATGGTATCGGAGAAGTAAGAGTTAAAGGTCCCAATGTAATGCTTGGATATTATAAAGATGAAGAAGCTACAAATAAAGTTTTAAAAGATGGATGGTTTTATACTGGTGATTTAGGATATTTTGATGATGAAGGATATTTATTTTTAACTGGTAGAGATAAAGATGTTATAGTTCTAAAAAATGGTAAAAAGGTATTTCCAGATGAATTAGAAACTCTTGTAAATCGTTTAGAAGAAGTAGAAGAATCTTTTGTTTATGGAATATCTGAAAAAGAAGATAAAAATGATTTAAAAGTAGCAGTTAAAGTAGTGTATAATGAAAAGGTTGTAAAAGAAAAATATAAAGATATATCTGAAGATGAGTTATATAAAATAATATGGGAGAAGATAAAAGAGATTAATAAAACTTTTCCGCCATATAAATATATAAAAAGTATGATATTAACAAAAGAACCGCTTATAAAAACGACTACACATAAAACAAAGAGAAAAGAAGAATTAGCTAGAATTTTAGAAAATAAATAAATATTAGTTTATGGTGCTTATTTTTGATGAGCACTATTTTTTTGTTTATATTATAATTGATGGTGTGTTTTTACTTTAGAGACATGTTACCGCATACCAATAGTTATTATATATTTTTTAAACCAATCTTGAAGCGTGGTGTGTGACTGCTATAAACAAGTTTAATACCACGCATTTTATATTTTGTTAATGTCAAAATATGAGAAGTCGGCGATTGGTTTAAAAAATATATAATAACTATTGGTATGCTAGCGTGTGCTTTTAAGTGAAATATGGACTGTGTGGCATATTTGTTTAATATTTAGAAAGGAGTATAAACAAACGAAATTATTAAAAATAACCAATTGAATCAAATAAAATATTATGATAAAATATCTATATTTATAAAATAAATACAGAAAAGAGAAATTATAAAAAGTTTAGGAGATAAGAGATTTATGTTTATATCAGTAATTTTAATACTTATAGGTTTTGTTTTATTAATTAAAGGTGCAGATTTTTTAGTAGATGGTTCAAGTAGTATAGCTAAAAAGTTTCATATACCAGAAATTATAATAGGATTAACTATAATATCTATAGGAACATCAATGCCAGAATTGTTTGTTAGTATAACATCAGCTTTAGACGGTCATTCAGATATGGCTATTGGGAATGTTATTGGAAGTAATATTTGTAATCTGCTTCTTATTCTAGGAGTATCTACAATAATTCAATCAATATCTTTTAAAAGAGAAACAAGATTAATAGAAATACCAATATGTTTAGCAGTAACAATTGTTTTTGCATTAATATGTAATATGGGACAAGATGTAACAAGAGTGGATGCAATAATATTAATGATACTATTTGTATTATTTATAATATATACTATAGTTATGGCTTTTAAAGGTGAAAAATTTGATAAAGAAAAAGATGAAAAAGAAAATGTAACAAAAGAAGAAAGTAAAAATTCTACATTAAAAGATATAATATATATTATTTTAGGCATTATAGCATTAAAATTTGGTGGAGATTTAACTGTAAATAATGCTGTAAATATAGCAGAACATTTTAATTTAAGTGAAAAAATAATAAGTATTACTATTTTAGCAATAGGAACAAGTCTTCCAGAATTAGTTACAAGTGTTTCTGCTGCAATAAAGGGAAAAAGTGATATTGCAATTGGAAATATATTAGGTTCAAATATTTTTAATATGTTATTAATAATAGGAAGTACAGCAGTTATTAGACCAATGTATTATAACTTAAGTTATAATACAGATTTAATTATTTTAGCACTTGCAACAATAGTACTTGCACTATTTCCAATTATACCGCCAAAAAATAAAATGACTAGAATGAATGGTTTGATATATTTTATTTTGTATATAGGATATATGATAATTTCTTTTGTTAAATAAATTAAGAGGGAGCAAAAATATGTTAAATAAAGTACCAGATTTTTTATATAAATTATTATTAGAACAATATGGAGAGAAGATAACTAATAATATAATTCAAGGGTATTTAGAAAAAAGACCAGTAACATTAAGAGTAAATACATTAAAAACAAATGTAGATAATATAAAGAAAGCTTTAAATGAATCTAATATAAAATATAAAGAAGTTATATGGAGCAAAGATGCTTTAATTATAGAGGAAGCGGATGAAAATAAAATTAGAGAATTAAATATTTATAATAATGGAGAGATATATTTGCAAAGCTTATCATCTATGTTACCACCAATTATTTTATCTCCAAAAGAAAATGAAAATATATTAGACATGGCAGCAGCTCCTGGAGGAAAAACAACTCAAGTTTCGGCGTTATCTAATGGAAAAGCATTAATAACTGCATGTGAGAAAAATAAAGTACGTTCTGAAAGGTTAAAATATAATATAGAAAAACAAGGTGCAAATGGAATTTGCGTATTAGTAGAAGATGCAAGAAAATTAAATAGCTTTTTATCATTTGATAAGATATTATTAGATGCACCTTGTAGTGGAAGTGGAACTATTTGTTTAAATGATGAAAAATTAGAAAGATACTTTAAAGAAGAATTGATAGATAGGTCTTCAAGAGTACAATTTGAACTATTAAAAAAAGCAGTAGAAATATTAAAGCCAGGACATGAAATGATATATTCTACTTGTTCGATTTTAAAAAACGAAAATGAGAATAATTTATTAAAGATTTTAAAAAGTGGGAAAGTGGAAATTGTTCCAATTAGTGAAGAAATATTTAGAGATATTCAGGTGCTTCCTGTAACTATAGAAGGAACAATATGTGTTTGTCCTAGCAAATTATATGAAGGATTTTTTATTGCTAAATTAAGGAAGAAATAAAATAGAGGTTGTAAATATTTTGGTTTATTACTTATAGGCTTAAAGCAAAATGAGAAGGTGATTTATTTTATAATATAATAAAAATAATATAAGAAATATTAGTTTTAGCGATTATAAATATAGTGTTAATATATGTATATGTAATGAATTTTAAATGAAGAAGCGGTAAAAGTTAGTTTGACATTAATGAACAAATAGAATTTAATTATTATGAATAGTGTGGGATGAAGAAGAGTTTAGGTTATTTTCTAAGAAGTAGGAATTAGTTTAAACTTTTCTTTATTTTTAGTGTAGAAAGAGGTTTTAATATTCACTGATTATTTTTTATTGAGAGACAATGTTACCGCATCCCACTGGTTATATATAAAAATTTAAAACAATCTTGAAGCGTGGTGGGTGACTGCTATGAATAAGTTTAATACCACGCATTTCATTTTGGGGTAATGTCAAAATATGAGGAGTCGGCGATTGGTTTAAATTTTTATATATAACCAGTGGGATGCTAGTATGTACTTTTAAGGGAATTGTGATTTGTAGTGAAAACAAGGTTAATTTTCTTTTTTAATAGTACTTGACAAAATAGAACAAATGTTCTAAAATACGAAGCATAAATTAAATTATGAAGGTATAGAAATTTTGCTTAAATTAAAACTGTAAATTCAAATACCATGGAATATATAGCTAAAAAGGAGGTTATAGATGGGCAACATAAAAAGCATTAATGCATTAATGAAGTATTTAAGAGAAGAACATAATATGCAAATTGGAGGTAGTAATGACAAAAAGAGGTTAAAAAATATAGGTTATTATCATGGGTATAAAGGGTATAGATATATAAAAAATCCAAATAATAAAATTAATTTTAGAAACTTTAATGAATTAATTTCAATAATAGAATTTGATAGTAAATTAAAAGCATTATTATATCCACAGGTAATGTTTATTGAAACAGCATTAAAGAGTTATGCATTAGAGATAATTATACAGGAAGGAAAAACAGAAAGCTTTAGTGAAGTTTACTCTAAATTAATGGTAGATTATAAATCGTATAAAGATGACAAATATAAAAGTTCATATAAGAAAAGATTAGATACATTTAGTAGAATCCAAAATACTATTGCTAATAAATATGCATCAGATAATAATATTGTTTCACATTATTTAAAAAAAGATGAAAATATTCCTATATGGGCAATTTTTGAAATTATAACTTTAGGTGAATTTGGAAATATTATATCAACATTAAATTTAAAAACCAGAAAAAATATTTCAAAAGATTTAGGACTAAATATTTCTTTTGATTCAGGACGGAGTCTTAGTTCAAAGTATAATATTTGTTTTAAAAGATTTAAGAAATGCCATAGCACATAATAATGTTATTTTTGATACAAGGTTTAAAGAAAGAAGTATAAATAAAAATCTAGTTAAATTAATAGAAAATGACACTAAAATACAAAATATAAATTTTAATAGTATAACTGACTATATTATACTGGTTTCATATATTTTAAAAAAATTAAATAAAAATAATAAAGAAATAATAATAAATATTAATGATTATTTAAAATATATTAATATTCTAGAAAAAAATGTTCCAAGGCAAGTTTTTGATCAAATTATTTTAACAAGTGACAAGCAAAAAATAAGAGATTTTTTAACATTTTTAGATTTCAAGAAAAATTAAAAATATTAAAAAAAACATTGCATATAATATTACTATATATTATAATATATACAAGGATTAGGGTGGAAGTCTTCGGACGACACCTAAGAGAAGTAGATGCTCTTGTCTACTTCTCTTTTTTGTGTATCTCAAAAATGGAACCATATTTTAAGAAATATAAATTATATACTTGACGCAACAGAACAACGATTCCATAATAGCGCTTACTGAGGATGTGAATTTATGAGTGAAGAAAATAGAAGTATATATAAATAAAGAACATAATATGGTAGTATATAATTCGCTATTTGTGGGCTTTATTTGTGTTGTTAATTGTAGTATTATTAACAAAAGGAGGGAAAATGGATCAAGGAAAAATAGGAAAATTTATTGGAGAAATTAGAAAAGAGAAAAATATGAAACAAAAAGAATTAGCAGATTTATTAGGAGTAACAAGCAAAACTGTTTCTAGATGGGAAACTGGAAAATATATGCCAGATTTATCACTATTTATAACAATTAGCGAAATTTTGGGAATATCTCTAAATGAATTAATGCAAGGTGAAAGAATAATAGGAAAGAAGAATGTGGATAGTATCGAAATTGAAGTTAAACTAGAAATTGAACAAACAAAATATCAAGAACTACTAGAATATTTTAAAAATAAAAATGTGAAGCATACTAATAAGAAACAACATGATATTTATTTTTCACCAGAAAATCCACAATTTTTTGGTGGTAATATTGATGATGAATGTATTAGAATTAGGATACAAAAAGATAGATACATATTATGCTATAAAAAGATATATTTTGGAGAAAAAGAATCCGATATTCATATTGCAGAATATGAGACAGAAGTTTCAGAGTTAGAAGCTACTATTAATATACTAAAAGGTATTCGTATTAATAAGGTATGTGAAGTGAAGAAAAATAGAGATAGCTTTATTTTTAAAGATGTTTTTGAGATATCTTTGGACGAAGTAGAAGGATTAGGATATTTTATAGAAGTTGAGATATATAATAAAACTATACCAATTAAAGAAGCAAATAAATTATTACTAGAATTTATTAAAGAAATGAATTTAGATATAACAAGACGAAATTTGAAGGGGTATTCATATTTAATGTATGAAAAAATAAATTATAATTGTAAAACATAGAGGGTTCTAATAATTGAAACCCTCTAAATATTTTAAATCTCAATTTCAGGTTGATACTTTTCAAGCCACATATTTACCTGGCAAAGATAAGCCATAAGCTGTGGTCCGTGTCATTAATTGACCAAACCATGGTCTAGTAAAGGCCTTTCCATCTGTTTCTATAATATCTAAAATATACCCTCTATTTAGTAAATTATTAATAGGAGCATTTTTATCTTCCATTATTTTTGTAAGCATACCTTTTACTTTGGCAAGATAAGTAGGGTTCCATGTCTTAGGATATGGACTCTTTTTTCTATCAACTATTTCTTCTGGAAGGATATCTTTCATTATATAACGAAGAAGTCCCTTTTCACGTCCATTTAAAGCTTTAATTTCCCAAGGTATATTCCATACATATTCTGCTAAACGATAGTCACAAAATGGTACTCTTATTTCAAAACCGTTATACATAGCCATACGGTCAGATCTATCTAGTAATGTTTGCATAAACCAGTTTAAAGTTAAATGAGATATTTTTCTTTTTTGTTTTGTTTCTTCGGAATCTTCATCTAAAATAGTTACTTCATCTAAGCTTTCTTTATAACGATAATTAATATAATCTTTTAAATGAACTTTTTGAGCTACAGAAGGATTTAATAAAGTTTGACGCTCAGTTATAGCAATTGACCAAGGGAAAGTACCACTATTTAAGCTATCGGCACGGAAAAACCAAGGATATCCACCAAATATTTCATCAGAACATTCACCAGTTAAAGTTACTGTAGCATGAGGCTTTACATTTTTACAAAATAGAAGTAAAGAAGAATCTACATCTGCCATTCCAGGATAATCTCTTGCAATCATGGCATCTTCTAAGCTTTTGACAAGTTCAGGAGTATCTAAAATAATATTATGATGATTTGTGTTTAACATTTCTTTCATTAAATTAATATAGTAGTTATCTGAATTTGGCTGAAAATCAGTTTTAACAAAATTTTTATCATTATCTACATAATCTACAGAGTAAGTGTTTAAAGGCGGTAATCCTTTTTCTTGCGCATAATTAGAGGCATATAAAGTGATGATACTAGAATCTAATCCACCAGAAAGAAAAGTACATAAAGGAACATCAGATACAAGCTGTCTTCTTATAGCATCTTCTAATAAAAACTTTACTTTATCACAAGTAACCGAAAAGTTATCAGTATGTGGTTTGGAAACTAAGGACCAATATTTATTTACATGTAATCCTGAAGAGTTAAATATAGCATAACTTGCAGGCTTTAGTTCATAAATATCTTTAAATATTCCGATTACCTGGAGTATGACTAGGTCCGAAGTCCAAATAATTCACTAATTCCTTCTTGATCAATTTTCGCAGTAATACCAGGAAATTCAAAAAGTGCTTTTACTTCAGATGCAAATACTAAAGTATTATCTATAATAGTATAATAAAATGGTTTTACTCCAAAATGATCCCTTGCCATAAATAATTCTTTTTTATTTGAATCCCATACAGCAAAAGAGAAAATACCATTTAATTTGTTAACAACATTATGCCCCCATTTTATATAACTCTTTAATAAAATTTCAGTATCTGAATGACCTTCAAATGAGAAACCACTTTCAATTAATTGTTCTTTTAACTCGGGAGTATTATATATTTGACCATTATATACAATTGTATAAGTATTCGAATTTTTTTTACATATCATAGGTTGCTTGCCACCACTTGGATCTATTACTATTAACCTTTTATGCGCTAAGCAAACGTTTTCTTCTATATACATGCCTTCTTCATCAGGCCCTCTTCTTGAAATTGTATTATTCATTTTAGACAGTACATTTCGATATCCAGATATATCTTTTGTAGTATTAACAAAGCCAACTAATCCACACATATTTTACCTCCATTGTTTTATTATTTAGTATATGCAAATTAGTTAAAATATTTACAAATAAATTAAGCAATATAAGATATTTAATATATAAAATCATATTAATAAAATTTTATATATTATAGTAAAAAATGATTGATTTTTGAGGATAAATTTAATATAATACTAACGCACTATTTACACAGAAGATAAATGAAATATAGTTTAAATATCATACAATTAATATGATATTTTATTTTGTTAATTAAAAAATAAAATATCAAGAGGGAGTGTTTATATGAAAGACAAAATATTAAAATTAATTAGTGTAACAATTATTTTATGTATGCTTATTACAATGCTTATACCAAATTTTGTAAAATCAGCCCAAATAGTTGTTTCTAACATGAGTAATACTGGACGTGGTATTGGTAATACATCTATATTTACAGTTAAGATTAATGGATATAGTAATTTATACTGTGCCAGAGGTGGAGCAACTTTAAAAACAGGAATGCAACTCAATGATGATGGATTAAGCATGTATACAACAAAAGGTGCAGTAGTAACAAACTCTAGTGCAATGCAATGGTTATTAGATAATATGTATTTAACAGAAGGAACAGACAGTGCGACACAAAAAGCAATGAGACAAAATCTTATAAATATAATGAAGAAATATAATACATATAAAGATTCTAATGGAAATGGATTATTAAATAAAAAGTTAAAAGGAAATGGAATTAATGATGAATGGATAACAAAGGCAGTTGATGATGTATTAAATGATAAGACAACATTATTTGCAGTACAACAATATGCAATATGGAATCATGTAAAAAACACTTATAGTTCATATTATAATGCAATGCAAAACTCAGATGGAAGTTATAATGCAATACCAGGAGCAAAAGCATCAAGAGTGCATTATACAGCATTATATATTACATTAAATGAATTAGCAGCAGAAGCACAAAAAAACGGATATAAATCACCAAATAATTCAGGACGAGGATTTGATG
>CAJMRY010000002.1 GCA_905215935.1 uncultured bacterium | reverse complement strand
GAAAGATAATATTAAAAATATTGATGAATATTACGAAAACAATGTAAAACCACAAGATAAAGAAAATAATAAGAATTATAAAGGTGAGCAAGACGATGATGATTTTGAAAGAATACTTGTTGAACCAAATGAAACACCACCAGGAACACCAGAAATACATAAAGGTGTAAAAGATATATTAAATCAAGATTCAGGATACAATGGAGACGAAGAACACGATTGGGTAATTCAGACAACCATACCAACAGGAATAAGCAAATTTAATAAATACATAGTGACAGATACAATAGATGAAAGATTGGTATTTGACGAAGAAAAAGGAATTCAAAAAGTAATAGTAAAAATAGGAGATAAACAATTAGTAAAAGATACAGATTATCAAGCAACATACAATAAAGAAACAAGAACTTTAAAAATATCTTTTATAGAAGGAGATTTTGTAGCAGGAAGAAATTTACAAGAAGAATCAATAATAGAAATTAGATTTAAAACAACATTTGCAAAAGATGAACAAGGAAATATTAAAGCATTAAATCAAGAAATACCAAATCAAGCAACATTAATATATGATAATGGAAGTGGAAAAGAAGAAGAGAAAAAATCAGAGGAACCAGAAGTACATACAGGAGCAGTAGCAGTATATAAATATAATGAAAAAACAAAAATAGCGCTAGAAGGAGCAAAATTCAAAATAGCAACAAGTAAAGAAAATGCAGAAAAAGGAATATTTGTAAAAGGTGTAAATGGAAAAGATATAGAAGAAATATCAAATAATAAAGGTATAGCAACATTTACAGGATTAGAATTTGGTGGAGATGCGATTGCAAGTGAAGAAAACAAAAAATCAGATGGAACATATAGTTATGACTATGAAAAAGCAAAGAAAACATATTATATAGTAGAAACAGAAGCACCAGAAGGATTTAATAAATGTGAAGACATAATTGAAGTAGAGGTAAGTAAACAAACAACACTTACAGAAATAAAAAATATGAAATCAATTGCAAATACACCAATAGGTGAATTTGATTTGGCATTAAGAAAATATATTACAAAAGTAATTTCAAATGATGGTAATGAAAGTGTTATAGAATTAGAAAATAGAATACCAAATCCAAATGTAGATAAGCTTAAAGATGAAACTAGTACAACAGCTGTTTATCCACATTCAAAAAATCCAATAAAAGTAAAAATAGGGGATACAATTATATATACTCTAAGAGTTTATAATGAAGGAGATATAGCAGGATATGCACAAGAAGTTGTAGACCATTTACCAGAAGGATTAGAATTCGTTAATGATGAATTTAATTCAAATTATGGTTGGATAATAGATGAAAATGATAAATCTTTAAGAACAATAAAAACTACATACTTATCAAAAGAAAGAAACGAAAAAGAAAATATAATATCAGCATTTGATAAAAATACAGGAAACTTATCTTATAAAGATATTCAAATAAAATGTAAAGTCAAAGATTCTGTATCAGAAAACGAAAAATTAACCAATATAGCTGAAATTACAAAATATGTAGGAAAAGATGGGGAAGAAGTAATTGATAGAGATTCTAAAGAACAAGTAAAATTACCAAATGATGAAGATTTACCAAATTATAAAGATGATGAAATTTCAAAAGAATATGTACCAGGACAAGAAGATGATGATGATTTTGAAAAAGTAATTATAGAACAAAAAGAGACTCCACCAGGAACACCAGAAATACATAAAGGTATAAAAGATATATTAAATCAAGATTCAGGATATAATGGAGATGAAGAACACGATTGGGTAATTAGGACAACTATACCAACAGGAATAAGCAAATTTAATAAATACATAGTGACAGATACAATAGATGAAAGATTGGTATTTGACGAAGAAAAAGGAATTCAAAAAGTAATAGTAAAAATAGGAGATAAACAATTAGTAAAAGATACAGATTATCAAGCAACATACAATAAAGAAACAAGAACTTTAAAAATATCTTTTATAGAAGGAGATTTTGTAGCAGGAAGAAATTTACAAGAAGAATCAATAATAGAAATTAGATTTAAAACAACATTTGCAAAAGATGAACAAGGAAATATTAAAGCATTAAATCAAGAAATACCAAATCAAGCAACATTAATATATGATAATGGAAGTGGAAAAGAAGAAGAGAAAAAATCAGAGGAACCAGAAGTACATACAGGAGCAGTAGCAGTATATAAATATAATGAAAAAACAAAAATAGCGCTAGAAGGAGCAAAATTCAAAATAGCAACAAGTAAAGAAAATGCAGAAAAAGGAATATTTGTAAAAGGTGTAAATGGAAAAGATATAGAAGAAATATCAAATAATAAAGGTATAGCAACATTTACAGGATTAGAATTTGGTGGAGATGCGATTGCAAGTGAAGAAAACAAAAAATCAGATGGAACATATAGTTATGACTATGAAAAAGCAAAGAAAACATATTATATAGTAGAAACAGAAGCACCAGAAGGATTTAATAAATGTGAAGACATAATTGAAGTAGAGGTAAGTAAACAAACAACACTTACAGAAATAGAAAATATGAAATCAATTGCAAATACACCAAAAGGCGAATTTGATTTGGCATTAAGAAAATTTATTACAGGTGTAAATGATAAAGAAGTAACAAGTAGAATGCCAGTATTTGAAATAGACGAAAAAGGAAATTATATTTATAATCATGATAAAGAACCAGTATTAGTGGCAAATAGCAATATAGTTACTTATACTTTAAGAGTATATAATGAAGGTGAAGTAGCAGGATATGCAAAAGAAATTAAGGATGATATACCAAATGGTTTAGAGTTCTTACCAGATGATGAGTTAAATAAAGAATATAGATGGTTAATGCTTGATAAATATGGAAAAGAAACAGATAATGTAGCAGAAGCAAAATATATAACAACAGATTATTTATCAAAAGAACAAGAAAAAACAGAAGGATCAAATTTATTAAAACCATTTGATGAAAAAGCATATGAAGCAGGAAGTATAAAAGAACCAGATTACAAAGAAGTAAAAGTATCATTTAAAGTAAATATGCCAGATAAATCAGAAGAAATAATAATTAATAAAGCACAAATTTCTGATGATAGCGATGAAGATGGAAATGAAGTCACAGATAAAGATTCCACACCAAATGAATGGATAGATGGAGAAGATGATCAAGATATAGAAAAAATAAAAATACAATATTTTGATTTAGCTTTAAGAAAATGGGTAACAAAAGCAATAGTTACAGAAAATGGAGTAGAAACTATCCACGAAACAGGACATAAAGCAGAAGATGATCCAGAAGCAGTAGTAAAAGTAGATTTAAAGAAATCAGATATTAATAAAGTAACAGTAAAATTTGAATACAAAATAAGAATTGAAAATCAAGGGAAAATTGCAGGATATGCAAAAGAAATATCAGACTATATACCAGAAGGATTAAAATTTGTAAAAGAAGATAATCCATTATGGGAAGAAGTAGAAGGAAAAGTAGTAACAGATCAGTTAAAAGATACATTATTACAACCAGGAGAAACTAAAGAAGTTAGTATTTTATTAACATGGATAAATAGAGAAGACAACATGGGCTTAAAAGTAAATGTAGCAGAAATAAGTAAAGATTATAATGAATATGGAGCACCAGATATAGATTCTACACCAAATAACAAAGTACCAGGAGAAGATGATATAGATGATGCACCTGTAATGCTAACAGTTACAACAGGAGAAGAACCAGTATATATAGTACTTGGAATATCAATACTTACAATATTAGCAGGAGGGATTTTTGCAATAAAACGTTATGTACTTTAATAATTAACAAAATATATGATATCTAATATAACAAATCTTCAAAAAGTATATATTGTTTCAATGAAATAATTTAATATAGAAAAAGTAACTTTAGAATTTTAAGATAGTTATAAAAAGAAAAAAATATTTAAAATAAAGTTACTTTTTCTTGATATAATAAGATATCAAAAACAAGCTTATAAAAACAATATGAATTTAATTATTAGTTTTAATTTGAGCATTATTCTAAGATTCTTAGTATAACTATTTTGTTAAATAATTGCTTTTCTAACTATTGACAAAAATGAAAAAAACTAGTATACTTTTAAAGTGACATTAAAAATAAGTTAAATATTAGAATATATACATAATTCTATACATAGATGCAAAGGGAGGGAATAAGAGATGGCACAACCAAAAAGAAGATGGTCAAAAGCAAGAACACATTTAAAAAGATCAACATGGAAATTAGAAAATCAAAACTTAGTTGATTGTCCACATTGTCATGAAAAAATGATGCAACATAGAGTTTGTCCAAGTTGCGGATATTATAATGGAAAACAAGTGGTAGCAAAAAAAGAGGCTTAATTAAATAATACTAAAAGAAAGGCAGCAAAAAATGCTGTTTTTTTTAGTTAAAGAAAAACATAATAAGTTGACACATGCAGAATTATTTTTGCTTTATGTTAAATTAGAGCCAACATTAAACTATATTGGTTGGAGAATAAATATGTTGCTAAAATGAAAAAATAAAAGTATAATGGTTATAAACTTTAAAGAAAAGAGGGTAACTAAAAAAATGAATAAACTTTTGATATCACAAACAACTAAAGAAGAAAGAAAGGAAATAATAAAAAAGGCATTAGGTATATCTTTGTTAGGAGACAAAATGCCAAGTGATGATGTATTAAGTATTGCAAAAGAATATATAGATGGAAAAATAGAGTTAGATGAAATACAAAAAATGATATTGCAAAAATATAAAATAAAGAAGGATGAAGACAATTAATGGATTTAAAAAAAACAAGTTTAAAAGATTTATATAAAAAAGACCCATATGTATATAAAAATGGTACATTAATAAATAAATTAGGAATAACAGATTATGAAAAATTAAGACAAGCAGAAGCAAATATATCTTTTGTAAAATTATTTACTGTAGATAGAGATGTAGATCCAGGAGATTTTGGTCTTGAATATATACAAAGACTTCATAAATACATTTTAGGAGATGTATTTGATTGGGCTGGAAATTTTAGAACTGTACCAATGCAAAAAGAAGAGAAAATATTAGGGGGAGATTCTGTTAGATATTCACATCCAAATAATATACATTCGGATTTAAACAAGATTATAGACAGATTACAAAAAGAGCATTGGAGTAATAAAAACATCGATGAAAAAGTTAGTGCTTTTAATAAACTAATAGCAGGACTTTGGAAAACTCATCCTTTTAGAGACGGAAATACAAGAACTATAGTTGCATATGCAATGAGATATGCAAAAGAAAAAGGATTTGAATTTAATAGCGATATATTACTTCAAAATTTTGGATATGTTAGAGGAGCACTGGTTTGGGCTTCACAAGGAGAATATTCTAATTTTAGTTATTTAAATAGAATTGTTAAAGATGCAATTTTAACACGGAGCACAAATAAATCAAGAAAAAGACAATAATATAGAGCATGAATAAATTTTAAATAGTTACTATTCAAACTAATTATACATATTTTTTAATTTTAGTTTGAATAGTAGTTGTAAATTTTTTATTATAAACATTAAAAAGGCTTTTAATATGGAATAAATATGATATAATACTAAGGAACTAAAAGAAAAATTAAGCAAAAATATAAATTAATATATAAATATAGAAGAGGTGAAATATGGGAAAACCAACAGTAGCAATTGTAGGAAGACCAAATGTTGGAAAATCGACATTTTTTAACTATATAGTAGGAAAAAGAATATCAATTGTAGAAGATACACCAGGAGTTACAAGAGACAGAATATATGCCCAGAGTAATTGGAGAGGAAGAAATTTTACTATAATAGATACAGGACGGAATTGAGCCAGAATCAGAAGATATAATTGTTTCTCAAATGAGAGATCAAGCAGATATTGCAATAGATATAGCAGATGTTATAGTTTTTGTAACAGATATAAAGCAAGGAATAACAGAGGCAGATAAAGAAATTGCATTAATGCTAAAAAAATCTAAAAAGCCTATTGTACTTGTATGTAATAAAGCAGATAATTTTGGAAAAGTAACTGATGACATCTACGAATTTTATAATCTAGGAATAGGCACACCGCATGCAGTATCATCTGTAAATGCTATTGGAATTGGAGATGTTTTAGATGCAATATACGAACATTTTCCAGAGAATAATTTAGAAGAAGATGATGATACTATTATAAAAGTAGCACTTATTGGTAAACCAAATGTTGGAAAATCTTCTTTAGTAAATAAAATTTTAGGAGAAAATAGAGTAATTGTTAGTAATATTGCAGGAACTACAAGAGATGCAATAGATTCTTCTTTTGAAAACGAATTTGGCAAATATGTATTCATAGATACAGCAGGAATTAGAAGAAAAAATAAAGTAACAGAAAACTTAGAAAAGTATAGTGTTATGAGATCACTTTTAGCAGTAGAAAGAGCAGATGTATGTATCTTAATGATAGATGCAAATGAAGGGGTAACAGAACAAGACGTTAAAATTGCTGGAGAAGCTCATGAAGCAGGAAAAGGTATTATAATTGCAGTAAATAAATGGGATGAATATGAAAAGGAAAATGGA
This sequence comes from uncultured bacterium, assembly GCA_905215935.1. GTDB lineage: Bacteria > Bacillota > Clostridia > TANB77 > CAG-508 > CAG-492. The sequence goes on along the minus strand of CAJMRY010000002.1, from coordinate 376,149 downwards.
ACACTAGAAAAATATAAAAAAGATATATATCAAAAACTATCTTATTTATCTTATGCTCCAATAATATTCATATCTGCTAAAACAGGACAAAGAGTAAATAAGTTATATGAACTAATAAATACAGTTGCAAATCAAAATGCTATGAGAATTCCAACAGCAGTACTAAACCAAGTGTTAAATGAAGCAATAGCAATTGTACAACCACCAACAGATAAAGGCAAAAGATTAAAGATATACTATATGACTCAAGGTGGAACAAAACCTCCAACATTTGTAGTATTTGTTAATGATAAAAAGTTATTTCACTTTTCTTATGAAAGATATTTGGTAAATCAATTAAGAAAAGAATTTGTACTAACTGGTACACCAATAAGAATAATTGTAAGAGAAAAGAGAGAAAAAGATATATAAAATACTATTATAAAGTAATTAAAAACTAGTTAGATAAAAAATAAAAAAACAATTAGATAAAGGAAAGGAAGTATGTATTATGGCAGTATATATTGCTATAGCAATTATTGCATATGCAATAGGAAGTATTAATTTTTCAGTAATTTTTAGTAGAAAGTTTGCAGGATTTGATGTAAGAGAAAAAGGTAGTGGAAATGCGGGAACTACTAATATGTTAAGAAGCGTAGGAAAAAAGGCAGCAATTATAACATTAATTTGCGATATATTAAAAGGTGTAGTTTCAATTTTAATAGCATTAGTAGTTGGATATTTTGTAAAAGAAGTAGATAAATCTATTTTAGTACAGCTTGCAGGATTTTTTGCGGTATTTGGACATACTTTTCCAATATTTTTTGAATTTAGAGGTGGAAAAGGTGTTGCAACAGCTTTAGGAGTTATACTATTAACAAATTGGCAAATAGGTTTAATTTGTTTGGTTTTTGCTCTTTGTTTAATGATATTAACAAAAATGGTATCTTTAGGTTCTATTATGGCAGCCGTATTATTTCCGATATTAACTATATTTATTCATGATAATTATTTAGCATCAGGTAATTATATTATATTAGGAATAGCTTTGGGATTACTTGTTGTATTTAATCATAGATCAAATTTAAAAAGAATTTTAGAAGGAAATGAGAATAAATTAAGTTTTAAAAAATAAACATGAGATAATATGGAGGAATTTTGTTATGAAAAATATATCAATCATAGGAAGTGGTAGTTGGGGAATAGCTTTAGCAATTCATTTGGCTAAAATGGGAAATAAAATAAAAGTATGGTCTTTTGATCAAGAAGAAGCTAGTATAATTAATAATGAAAAAAAATGCAAATTTTTACCAGGAGTTGATTTACCAGATGGAATAGATTGTTTCACTAATATAGAAGAAGCAGTAAGAGATACAGATATTATTTTACATGTAACACCATCTAAATTTGTAAGAAATATTATTAAACAATATAAAACATATATAAAAAATCAACCAGTAGTAATGTGTTCAAAAGGATTTGAATCCAAGACTTTAAAAACTCTAAGCCAAATAATGGATGAAGAGCTTCCAAATATAAAAACAGGAATATTTTCTGGCCCAAGTCATGCAGAGGAGGTAGCAAGAGGAATTCCAACAGCTATAGTTATTGCATCAAAAGATAAATCATTACAAAGAGAAGTGCAAGATTTATTTATGAATAATTGTATGAGAGTTTATACATCTTGCGATGTTATAGGAGTAGAAGTAGGAGCTGGAGCTAAAAATATACTTGCTTTTTGTGCAGGAATAGCAGCTGAGATAGGACTTGGTGATAATAGTTTTGCAGCCTTAATAACTAGAGGGTTGGTTGAAATAAGAAGACTAGGATTAGCAATGGGAGGAAATGAAAGTACTTTTTATGGACTATCTGGACTTGGAGACTTAATAGTTACATGTTTAAGTGAACATAGTAGAAACAGAAGTGCAGGAAAATTGATAGGAAAAGGTTTATCTGTAGAGGAAGCAAAAAAAGAAATTGGCATGACAATAGAAAGTATAGATAACATAGAAGTTGCATATGAACTTTCTAAAAAATATAATATAGAGATGCCTATAGTCGAAACTGTATATAATGTATTATATAAAAATTTGAAACCAGAAAAAGCAGTAGAGATGTTAATGATGCGTGAGAAAAAATGTGAATAAAAAAATGAAAAATACTAATAATATACATAAATATTATTTTTGTAAAAACAGATATAAAATATTTAAAATACAGGTAATATTTTATATCTGTTTTTAATATTATACCTATAATATATAAAGTTAAAAGGAGAGAACGTATATTATGAATTTTTTAGATAAATTAACAAAAACTGCAACTAGCACATATAAATACACACAAGAAAAGACTGGTAAGATTACTAAGATTGCAAAATTAAAATCATTAATGAATGAAGATAAACAAAAAATAGATGATTTATATAATGAAATTGGAAAAGAAGTATATGAAAATCATGTAAGAGAAGAAAAAATAGACATTGTTTCAAAAATAGAAGAAGTATGTAAAGAAATTGATGTATATGCTGATGAAATTGAGATTACAAGAATGGAACTTTTAAAACTTAGAGATTTAAAACAATGTAAAAAGTGTAGTTATGAAATGGAATTGGATTTTAAATTTTGTCCTAGCTGTGGAGAGCCACAAAATAATAAAAATATGGATGAAGAACAATTAGAAGAAAATAAAAATGTAAATGTTACAAACAATAGTGAAATAGAAGATGATGAAAAATAATAGTATGTAAAATAATAAAACAAATATTTTAAGGAGAAATGTTTTGAAATGAAATTAGTAGTACAAAGAGTGAAAAATGCAAAAGTAAGAGTAGAAGAAAATGTTATTGGAAACATAAATGAAGGCTTTTTAGTTTTAATAGGAATATCAAATGATGACACTAAGGAAAATGCAGATTATCTAGTAAAAAAATTAACCAACCTTAGAGTTTTTTCTGATTGTAAAGGAAAAATGAATTTGTCTATAAAAGATATAAAAGGTGAGCTTCTATTAGTATCACAATTTACGTTATATGCAGATTGCAAAAATGGTAATAGACCGTCTTTTATAAATGCTGCAAGACCGGAACTTGCAGAACCTTTATATGAATATTTTGTACGGAGAGTGTAAAAAACAAGATATAGTTGTTGAAACTGGAAAGTTTGGAGCAGATATGAAAATAGAATTGATAAATGATGGGCCAGTGACAATTGTGTTAGAGAATTAATTACATGAGTGGGTTGTGATTAAAGACAGGGATTTTTGTCATTAGGTGCCATTAGGGACGGAGCATTTTGACATATTTTTAAAATATGTCAAAATGCTCCGTCCCTAATGGCACCTAATGGCAATGGCAATTGATTGCGTCATGGCAAATCTAATATGGAAATCTCTCATATAAATAGCGAATAAGTTCATCTGCATTATCATCAGTAACATTAATAAAACAATTTTTATCAATACTAATCCACATATTAATTTTATAAATATCATTATTCTCAATAAATGTACCTATAATATCAACAATCTCAATAGGATTTTCAAATTCCTTTTGCCATTCTAAATCGTTTTCTAGCTTAAACTCTCTATCAAAAAATTCATTTAGAAATTTTGTTATTTCACCTTTATTTTCGCTATATAACTTTACTATAGAATTCATTTTAAAATATCTCCTTTAATAATATTATTATATTTTATTTTTATATCTATACAGAGAATAAAAGGTAATTTTTTTGGAATAATATTCTTGAGGTGAGAATAAAGCTAATGCCAAAAGAGAATTTTTTTAAAAGTATAATACTTAGTATATTAATTATTTTTATGTTTTTAACACTAACAGGATGTGGTGAAAAGCAAAGTGAAGAAGAGGTATCAAAACAAAAGCTAGATAAAGAAATACAATATTTAGATACAAAATTTGTATCTTTAATGAATATGTTAAATAATATATCTTTTTCTAATTATAAAGTTACATCTGAAGATGTAAAGGAAGAGAAAGATGAGAGCAAGGGAAATTCTTCAGATTCTGGACAATCGGGACAAGGTGGTAGTAAAGCATCCTCAGAAGGAGAATCAAGTTCAGAATCGGAAGGAGAGTCTGGTTCGGATTCTGAATCTAGTTCTGGGTCTGCCGCTAAGGATGAATCAAGTCAAGAACAATCTTCTTCAGGAGACGATAAAGAACAAAATAAAATATTTAAACTTACAGAAGATAATATATTATCATTAGACCAAAATGAAGATATTGCATGGGATTTAGTAAAAATTGAAATAGAAAACTTATATTCTATATGGACTACTATAACAATTGATATGCATACAGCAGGTATTAATAGTAATGATATTTTAGAATTTAATAAACTTTTAGATAGTTTAGCAATTCGTGCCAAAGATAAAAATAAACAAGGAGCATTAGATGATTTATCGAAATTATATAATCTGCTACCAAAATATTTAAATTCATATTCAGATAACGAAATTAAAAAAAGTATCTTAAATACAAAAGCACACTTATTAACAGCTTTTTGTATGATAAACTCCGATAAATGGGAAGATATGAGTGCAGAAGTTTCAAAAGCAAATGGGGAATTTAGTACAATAATAAATAATGTTAATATTGATAAAAATAAAAAGCTAAATGTTAATCGTGCATATTTATTACTTAAAGAAGCACAAAATAGCATAGAAGCAAAAGATAAAGAGGTATTTTTAATAAAATACAAAAATGCAATACAAGAATTAAATATGTTGTAGTGTATCATTGTAATTTCAAAAATAAATTCTATTAAAATGAATAATTATTAGTTAAATAAAAAGCATCTAAGACTTTCTTATGAAATAGGGAAGTAGTAGGTTCTTTTTTTGTATTTTTAATAAATAAAGTTAAGATTTTATATAATAAAAAGTTGTTTTTTAGATGTATAACTGTATATGAAAGAGAAATATAAATAAAACACAATAAAATATAAAAAGAATAATAGTAATCATAATAAGTTGACACGCATGAAAATTATTTTATATTTATGTTAAGTTTGTGCCAATGTCAAAAGTATATATTCACTAAAAGGAAAAGCGGGTATACATAACATTGATACTGTATAATAATTATATAAAAAATATATCAATTACTTTTATAAAAATATGAGATCATATTGAAAAAGTAATATTTTGACAATAAATTATTTTAATATTATAATTTTTGCGAAAGGGGGAAACTAATGAAGAAATTTTTATTAAGAACTGTAATTTTATTTCTAATAATATTAATTGTTATTAGTTCGCATGCAATATTGTGCAGCACTAATTCTATAACATACTATAATGGAAATAGTATTAATATTAGCGATTCAAACCAAATAGAGATACTAAGCACGGAAGTTAAAATCGACACAATTAACTCTATTATTGGAACATCTACTATAATAAAAAATACATCAAATAAAAGTAGACAAGAAACAATTACTTTGCCAATAAAAAATGACATCATAGAAACAAAAATAAAGACTTTAAAAATCATGGTAAATGGTATAGAAGTAAAATATCAAAAAACAGATGAAAAGGGCTATACTTTTAATATTAAAATGAAACCAAATGAAGCAAAGAAAATATTAATTGTATATCAAACAGTGAATGATTTAAAAAAATCAAAAGTAATAAAATATAATTTTGAAGACTTAGGTTTAGGAAATAAAACAATAAAAAAAGCAAAAGTAGATATTATATTACAAGAAAAGGATATTCCTTTAGTAACAAAAGTACATCCAGCTCATTATACATTTAAAGATAATACCATCTCTATTGAATATTATAATTTTAAAGTAAATTCTATAACAAAAGATATTATTGTTGAAAAAGATTCTTATGACAATCTACTATATGGAAGAGATAAAGAATTAACAGATATTGATAAGAAAATATTAAATTTGCTTCCAGACTGGGAAAAAAATGGTATAACTATAAATTACAATACAGATTTTTATGATAGAGGAGAAGGAATAAAAAGATTAGAAATAGATATGGTACTAAAAAGATTAACTGGAATAGAAATAGTAATTGATGAAAATGGAGAAGAAAATATATCAAAAAATATAAAATCTATTGTAAAATATTATATTGTTAAAAAAATACTTAATGATAACAATAATAAATATATTGATAGTCTTTCAGATAGCTATGAATTAAATAATAGCAACATATTATTAAAAGATATAATTTTACAAAATTGTACAAATTCTAAAGAATTACCTTTATTAGGTAAGATAGTATGTATAGATTATGTACTTACAACAAACGGTGAAGAGCTATATGTAGATAAGACAACAGATAGTTCTAGTGAATGTAATATTACAACAGAACTTACTAAAAAAGATGAACTAACAATTATCACTACAAATCTATATAGTCTTGCAAAAGCGCAAGAGACTGGTGCAAAAATAATATTTTTAGGAAAAGATATAGATGCAACAGATGAAGAAAAAGTAGAATATGTAAATATGATTAATGCTGATATGTATATTAGAACAATGTTGTATAATGGGGAATATAAAAAAGCTCCATATGAATATTTTGAGGATGGATATGTAGCATATAATGGAAAAGATAATTTATCAATAGCCAAAGCTTTTGTAAAAGGAAATAATAATTTTGAAAATACTGAATATACAGAACAACAATATTATAAGGAAGTTTTGAAAGAAAATTCTACAGATTATGGATTGATAAATTCTGAAATACCTTGTGTTATACAGTACATAGGTTCTATAGAACAAAAAGATGGAAAGAAAGTTATTAATTATTTTTGGGATGGTTTTTATGATTCTTATGCAAGAGGACTTGTTTCAACAAGCGCTGTTTTGCAAACTGATAGAGCAAAACAATTATTACAAACAAATAAAACTAAAAATGAAAAAACAAAACAAGATACAGATAAACAATTAAGTGATTTAAAAATAGAAAAAGATGAAATTGTTCCTAAAGAAACTTCAGAGTTGATTAATAACCAAGAAGAAACCGAACAAGACAAATCTTATCAAGATAAATCCTATGAAGAACCAATAAAACAAAATTTTAATACTATAATTTTTATTAGTATGGGAGTAATAGTATTTTTAATTGTAGTTTGTATAATAATTTTAATTATAAGGAGGAAAAAATAAATGAAAAAAAAGGGAGTAATTATATTTTTAATAATACTAATAATATTATTAATAGCATTAGGAGTAACATATTTTTTAGCAAATTTCAATAATAATCCAGAAAACATAAATAATGTAACTAATAATACTATAGAAGAAGCTAAAGTAAGCGAAGAAAAACAAGAAGAGTATAAATTAAGTAAAGAAGAATATCCAAAAGTAGATGGTGCAACAGCAATGAGACCAATGTCTGTAGAAATTGCAAAATCTGTACTTAATATGACAGATGAAGAAGCTGAAGAATTTATTGTTCATAATACAACTGCAAAAGCATATGAAAATTTAATTAATAAAAAAACAGATTTAATTTTCGTTTCAGAACCATCAGATGATATTTTAAACCAGGCAAAAAAAGCTGGAGTTGAATTTGAAATGGTAGGAATTGGAAGAGATGGGTTTGTTTTTGTAGAAAATAAAGATAATGCAATAGACAACTTAACAATAGAACAAATACAAAGTATTTATACAGGAAAAATAACTAATTGGTCAGAAGTTGGAGGCGAAGATGCACCAATAGTGGCTTATCAAAGAGAGAAAAACTCAGGAAGCCAAAATTTAATGGAAAAAATGGTAATGAAAGGCTTAAAGATGATGGATGTACCACAAAGCTTAGAACTTACTAATATGTCTGGGTTAATTGATAAAATTGCATCTTACGAAAATAGCAAAAATTCTATAGGATATTCAATCTATTTATATGCTAAAGAACAATATGTAAAAGATAGCATAAAATTCTTATCTATAAATGGAGTATATCCATCTGATGAAACTATAGCAGATGGAAGTTATCCACTTTCAAAAATTGTTTATGCTATTTATAGAAAAGATGAACCACAAGATAGTAATACAAGAAAATTAGTTGAATGGCTTAAGACTGAAGAGGGACAAAAGACTGTTGAAGCAGGAGGATATGTTCCATTGAAATAAATAAGAATATATTTACCACTTGACAAATACACATAATATGTTTTAAAATACAATTTAGAGTAAATTAAATAGTCGCGTATAGCACGGCCTAAAGGCAGCGTACGAGGAAAGTCCGGGCTCCACAGAGCAATGATGCTGGATAACGTCCAGTGAGGGAAACCTTAAGGAAAGTGCAACAGAAAATAACCACCTAAAGTTTATTCTTTAGGAAAGGATGAAAAGGCGAGGTAAGAGCTCACCGCTAGTATGGTGACATACTAGGCAGTGTAAACCCCATCTGGAGCAACACCTAATCTAGAAGGTTAAGACTGCTCGTCATCTTCTTAATTTGGTGGCTTGAGACATATAGTAATATATGTACTAGATAAATGACTATTCACGACAGAACCCGGCTTACAGATTTACTTATATTTATCAAAAAAAAAATAGGTTTTAAAGAGTCTGCTTTTTCAGCAGACTTTGTTTTAAGCCTATTTTTGCATTTATAAAAAAATATAAAAACAACAATTAAAATATAGTAAATAAAAAAATATATGATATACTCATGCGTAATAAGAAATATATGAAAGGAATTGCTGAAAATGAAAAATATTAACAAATATTCTCTACAAGAACTAATCTAAAGTTGCTTGCAGAGAATATTTATATCTTTTGGTAAGTCTGCTATATATGTTACATTTTCTTTTGTAATTGGATGAATAAAGCTTACTTTATAAGCATGTAAAGCTTGTCTATTAATTAGATTAGATTCTTTACCATAAAGTGTATCTCCTAAAATAGGGTGACCAATATAAGATAAATGAACTCGAATTTGATGAGTTCTTCCTGTTTCAAGTAAACAATATACTAAAGAGTAATTAAAATTGCTTTTTAATACATTGTAGTGCGTAATTGCAGTATCTCCATTTGAATCTACACATCTTTCGATAATACTATTTTCTTTTCTTGCAATTGGAAAATTTATAGTTCCGCTTCTTATTATCATCTTCAAAAACTCCATCACAAATAGCTAAATATTCTTTCTTAAAGGTATGTGACTTCATTTGCCTTACCAAACATTCCTGAATATATTCATTTTTAGCAAAAATAACAATTCCGAGAAGTATCTTTATCTAAACGATTAACTGGCCTAATTTTCTTTTTCAAACCTATAGTATCAAAATAATAACGTATACCATTAGATAAACTATTTTCATAATGTAACATAGAAGGATGAACAGGGGTATTACTTGGTTTATTTATAACAATAAAAGAATTATCTTCGTAAATAATTTGTAAATTCATTTTAGTTGGAACTATATTATTATTATCTTCTTCAAAATCTATTAAAAAAGAAACTTTATCTCCGCTTCTTAACTTTTTCATTAACTTTGCAAATAGAATCATTTAAAAATATTTTGTTGTTCTTTTTTAATTTTAAAAGTAAACGATCTGAAATTTCAAATTTAATTTTTAAAACTTCTTTAACATTAAAAAATAAATCTTCTTCTCCGTATAATATAACTTAAATTCACTAAAAAGTCCTCCAATTAATTATTTTTGTGTATAGATTATATATGGAAAATGAAATAAAATCAAATAGTATGTAAATTTATATAATTCCATAACTTTAAGAGTATAACTATAAACAATAGTATTTAAGTTTAATAAAGAAAAAAGAATACTATATTAATAAAATAAACTATCTAATTATACTATAATTAAATACATATAATATTGCATCCAAAAAAAAATATGATAAAATTATAATAAATTTAAAGTTAAATAAGAAAAGGAAATTTTTACAATGGATATATTAAAACCAATCATTATTGGAGATGAATTAACAAAAAAAGATAATATACAAAATGAAATAGAGGAAAGTAATTACAAAGAAGAAGATATATGTAAAATAGAATTTAATAATTGTACAGCAAATAATATACAATCATATAAAACAGAATTTAGTAAATGTGTATTTAAAAATTGCAGAATTTTAAACTCTGAATTTACAAAGAATAGTTTCACAGATGTTATATTTGAAAATTGCGATTTCTCTAATACCGATTTTAGTGAATCGTATATAGTAAGAACAACATTTATAAATTGTAAATTTGTAGGTTCGAATTTCTCAAACACTAATTTTTATAATATATTAGTAAAGAACAGTAATTTAAACTATAGTAATTTATCTATGTCTACAATTAAAAGAACAATGTTTGATAATACAAATTTAGTAAGTAGCAGTATACAAGAAACAATCTTAAAAGAGGTTAAATTTAAAGAATCTAATCTATCGCTTGCAAATTTATTTAAAACTAATTTGAATGGAATCGATTTTTCTACATCTAGTATAGATGGAATAGTTGTGGGTATTCAAGATTTAAAAGGAGCTATCGTGAATACTTATCAGGCACTGGAATTATCTAAACTGTTAGGAATAATTGTTAAGTAATATAGTAATAATAAAACTATAATTTAAAATCCTCAAATATAGTCACCAAAACAAATTTGATAATATATTTGAGGATTTTTTAAAATTTCAATATAAGGTATTAAGGAACTATTATTAATAAGTTATTTTACCATTTAATAAATCATCATTTTCTATCCAATCATTAACTGATATTTCTAAATATTTAAATTTATCAATTCGGACATATACTTTTTCTATACCAGAATTTATAATTAGTTTTCTACACATTTGGCAGGGTTTAGCACCTTCTTCATAGATACCTGTATCTTTTCTAATTCCAACTAAATACATAGATCCACCAATCATATCTTTACGTGCAGCACTAAGCATAGCGTTTTGTTCTGCATGAACACTTCTACAAGCATCATATCCACCATGTCTTACATCAGGATAAAGCTTCTTTTTTACACAATATCCTAAATCTAAACAGTTTTTTCTATTCCTTGGAGCACCAGAATAACCAGTAGATATAATTTCGTCATTTTTTACTATAATACAACCATAATTCTTTCTAAGACATGTTCCCCTTTCTAAAATAGTTTCTGCTATATCTAAATAATAATTTATTTTATCTACTCTATCCATATATATAACTCCTTTAAAACTTTATTAATTAATTTGTAATATATTAACACAAAAAAGGCATGTTGGTCAAATTTAATTATTGCAAAAATATATTTTTTACACAGTATTTTTTATTATTTAAACTTTAAATTAATTGATTGTAATCTTTACTAGTTATAGATAGAAATTTTATTAGAATTAATTATTAACTTAAAAAAGTAATAATAATATATTAGTAACAAAATGACCGCTTCTATAATATATAATAATATATTACATAGTATGAGGTGATTTAATGTCTTTTTCGGAAAGAGAACTACTTGCTAGATTAATAGAATGTGAAGCAGGTGGAGAAGGTGATGTTGGAATGAGAGCAGTAGCATCTGTTATTATGAACCGTGTTAATGTGTCAGTTGGAGAATATGCAAGAATATCACAAGGAGGAAACATACGAAATATAATTTATCAAAATGGTCAATTTGATTGTGTAAGAGAAAACATTAGAAATCAGTATAATCCCCAAAATATATATAATATGAGACCAACAGAAGTTCATTATAATATAGCAGATTGGGCATTAGCAGGAAACAGGATAAATGAAGTAGGAACATGTCTATGGTATATGAATCCATTTATGCCATCATGTCCTAATACTTTTCCATATAATGGCTCTGGAGAGTTACACACAAGAATTATTGAACATTGCTTTTATAGACCGACACCTCTTTATGAAACAACATAAAAATTGTTTGAAAAAGTGATATTGACTTTTTCAAATTTTAGCTTTAAGAAGGGAATGATTATAGTTATGGAGACAAATAAAGACTATATTGAATCTACTAAAGAAAACAGACAAAGTCCTATGCCAGAAGTATTAACAAATAATATTTATACACCAGCATTCTTAAGAGAACAAATTGGTAAATTGGTAAGAATACAATTTTTAATAGGAACAAATAGTATGGAAGACAGAACTGGTATATTAGAGGATGTTGGGGCAAGTTATGTATTATTAAGATCAATAGAAAGTGGGAATTTATTATATGGAGATATTTATTCTATTAAATTTGTAGTAATTGCAGAAAGACCATATAGACCAGATCATGATTTTCAAGTATAAAGAAATAGTTAAATATATTGCATATATTTAATAAATTATAGAAAAATCCCCACCGACATAGTGTGGTGGGGAGAAGGTGCGTATTGCTGTCTAATTAACCATTGTTCTTGCTTGAGGTTTTGTCGAGTTCAATACTTCTTTTGTGCATTAATTCTGTCAAGAGCTCGTTTACCATTAATTCTGTTTCTTCATTAGAACGTCCAAGCATTTTGGAAGCAGTTGTTATATTACTGCTCAAAATATTGAACATATTGTAGAATCCGTCTAGGCTTGAGTAAAAACTCTGCCTAATCCGACAGTTATCACAATATGGACAAACAGAACATTTTGGTTGTTCTTTACATTTTGACAACATTTTCTTTTTCACTCCTTTACAATATAATATGTAAGATATTATACAATAATTTACATAAAAAAGCAATCATTATACAAGAAATGCATTAGAATTTAAAATGATATTGAAAATACCTATTAAACAAAAAACATCTTGTACTTTTAGCAATTTCCTTATATAATATTAAAGACATAAAAGAGAAAGGAGAAATGAATATGTCTTTTATAGAAACAATAAAACAAAGAGCAAAACAAGATATAAAAACAATTGTTCTTCCAGAAGGAAATGATACAAGAACAATAGAAGCGGCTAAAATAGCTTTAGAAGAAGGATATGCCAAAATTATACTAATTGGTAAACAAGAAGAAATAACAAAAATAGCAAACGAACATAATTTTGATATCTCAAAGGCACAAATTATAAATCCAGTAGATAGCGAAAATTATGAAGACTTTGTACAAGCCTTTTATGAATTAAGAAAGAACAAAGGAATGACTATAGAAAAAGCAAAAGAATTAATTAAAGATGAAACATATTTCGGAATGATGATGGTAAAACAAGGTTTAGCAGATGGATTAGTATCAGGTGCAGTTCATTCTACAGCAGATACTTTAAGACCAGCACTTCAAATATTAAAAACAGCTCCAGGCACAAAACTTGTTTCAGCCTTTTTCTTGATGGTAGTTCCAAATTGTGAATATGGAGAAGATGGTGCATTTGTTTTTTCTGACTCAGGATTAAATGAATATCCAGATGCTGATAGCCTATCTGAAATTGCTATTGCATCTAGCAAGAGTTTCGAACAATTGGTTGGTAAAGAGTCAAGAGTAGCAATGCTTTCATATTCTACATATGGAAGTGCTAATTCACCACTTACAGAAAAAGTAGTAGAAGCAACTAAAATATTAAAAGAAAAGATGCCAGACTTAATTTGTGACGGAGAGTTACAATTAGACGCTGCAATAATTCCAGAAATAGCAGCAAGAAAAGCTCCTAATAGTCCAGTAGCGGGAAGAGCAAATACATTAATATTCCCAGATTTAGATGCTGGTAATATTGGATATAAATTAGTACAGCGTTTAGCAAAAGCAGAAGCTTATGGTCCTTTATGCCAAGGAATTGCAAAACCTGTAAATGATTTATCAAGAGGATGTTCAAGTGAAGATATTGCAGGTGTAATTGCTATAACAGCTGTGCAAGCACAAGAATAGTATTTGCAAAAAGTAATACATATTCTTTTAAAATTTAATAAATGTCACTCTTTCACTAGTTACAACTAAACAAGATAATATTATTAATTGTAACATATAGTATTTATATAATATAACTTTATAGCATAAGCACAAAGTGAAAGTAGCGAATGAATAGTGTAAAAATAAAAAATTTTGTCAGTACACTATATACCTAAAAATAAAGAAATGGGGTAGTTAATATGAAGATACTAGTATTAAATAGTGGAAGTTCATCTTTAAAATATCAACTAATAGATATGGAAAAAGAAGAAGTCCTAGCCAAAGGTAATTATGAAAGAATAGGACAGTATAATTCCTTTTTAACACATAAGGTAGGAGGGGAAAAACATAATTTTGAAAAGCCCGCTTCTAACCATGAAAAAGCAATAAAATTTGTTTTGGACAGACTTTTAAGTAAACAATATGGTGTTATTAAATCTGTAGATGAAATAGATGGAGTTGGACATAGAATAGTTCATGGTGGTGAAAGATTTACAAAACCTGTAGTAATAACTGATGAAGTAATAGAAGGAATAAAAGATTGTATAGAACTTGCACCATTGCATAATCCAGCAGCTATTTTAGGAATAGAGGCCTGTTTAAATGTAATGCCAGGTAAAACAAATGTAGCAGTATTTGATACATCATTTCATCAAACAATGCCTGAAGAAGCATATGTATATCCAATACCATATAAATATTATGAAAAATATAAAATCCGTAAATATGGTTTTCATGGAGTATCACATGAATATGTAGCAAATAGGGTAGCAGAGATTGTAAATAAGCCTATAGGAGATTTAAAAATTATAAATTGCCATTTAGGACAGGGGGCTAGTGTGTGTGCAATAAAAAATGGTAAATCTGTAGATACAAGTATGGGATTTACACCACTTCGGACGGAATTCCTATGGGAACAAGAAGCGGTGATATGGATCCATCTGTAGTTACATATATAGCTAAATTAAGAAATCATACTCCAGAAGAAATGGATGAAATATTAAATAAGAAATCTGGTGTTTATGGTATATCTGAAGTATCTGTAGATTTTAGAGATATAGAATCAGAATATGCTGAAGGAAATCATAAGGCTATTATGGCTTTAGAAAATTTTGCTTATCAAGTAGCACGGATGTGTTGCAAAATATGCTGTGTCTATGGGAGGATTCGATATATTAACATTTACAGCAGGTGTTGGAGAAAAGGGCCCAGAATCAAGAGAGAAAATTTGTTCTTATTTAAAATTTTTAGGTGTAGATATAGATTTAGAGAAAAATAAAATAAGAAATCAAGAAGTAAAGATATCAACTGAAAATTCCAAAATAGAGGTTCATGTTGTTCCTACAAATGAAGAACTTTTAATTGCAAGAAGAACTTTAGAAAAGATAAAATAAGTTAATATATATAATACAGATGAACCTAGTTTAGATAAAAAGTATTATTGTGATATATAGGTTTTATATTTAAATTGATTAATTCTAATATATATGATATAACTAGTTGCAAATAGAAATAAATTTTTGATTATAAAGTTCTATTTAAATTAAAGTATTATGTACATATCAGTATAGTATCAAGAAAGGAATGAATTATAAGTATGAAAATTTTAGTATTAAATTGTGGAAGTTCATCTTTAAAATATCAATTAATGGATATGAATGATGAATCTGTAATGGCAAAAGGTTATTATGAAAGAATAGGTCAAGATAATTCTTTTTTAACACATAAAGTAAATGGAGAAAAATATGTTATTAACCAGGCAGTTCCTACACATAATGAAGCAATAAGTATTGTTCTTGAACAATTAACAAATAAAGAATATGGTGTTATTAGTAATTTAGACGAAATAGATGGAATAGGACATAGAATAGTACATGGTGGAGAGAAATTTAAAGAATCTGTTTTAGTTACAGATGAAGTAATAGAAGGAATTAGAGAATGTGCAGATTTAGCACCAGTACATAACCCAGGAGCATTAATGGGAATAGAAGCATGTAAAAAATTAATGCCTGGTAAAAAAATGGTTACTGTATTTGATACAGCATTTCATCAAACAATTAAAGAAGAAAGATTCTTATATCCTATACCTTATAGATATTATGATAAATTTAAAGTTCGTAAATATGGTTTTCATGGAACAAGTCATTCTTATGTATCAAAAAGAGTAGCTGAGGTTATGGGAAAAAATGTAGAGGATTTAAAAATTATCGTTTGCCATATAGGTCAAGGTGCATCTTTATGTGCAGTACAAGGAGGAAAGTCTGTAGATACTAGTATGGGATTAACACCACTAGGGGGAATTATGATGTGTGCTAGAAGCGGAGATTTAGATCCATCTATAGTAACATTTTTAATGAAAAAAGAAAACTTATCATCTGATGAAATGGATAAAATATTAAATAAAGAATCTGGCGCTTTTGGAATATCAGGAGTATCACCAGATATAAGAGATATAGAAGAAGCCGCAAGTAAGGGAGATAAAAGAGCAGAGCTTGCCTTAAAAGCATATGATTTAAATATAGCACAATATATAGCAAAGTATGCAGTGTCTATGGGTGGTGTAGATGTTATAGTATTTACAGCAGGTGTAGGCGAAAACCAAAAAAACAGAAGAATGGGTATATGCAATCATTTAAGTTTTATGGGACTAGAATTAGATGCTAAGAAAAATGAAGTAAGAAGCGAAGAAGCAGAAATATCTACAGAGAATTCTACTATAAAAGCATATGTAATTCCTACAAATGAGGAATTAGTGATAGCGAGAGATACTTTAAATTTAGTAAAATAATAATTGTAAATTGTAATAAGATTGTAACTAAAATGTTACAGTCTTTTTTTATTATATGTGTTAAGATATATTTATATAATATATGACATTATTAAAAAATATTACCAATAAAGATACATATTACATCAATAAAATATTATTATTTTAAATTATTTTGTATTTTAAAACTTTTTTTAGACTTAATTTGTCTAATAATTATAAAGGCAAATAAAGGGGGACCACATGGAACAAAATGAAGATATAAAAATACTAATAGAACAATTTAAAAATGGTAATAAAGAGTCATTTGTAGAATTAATTAATTAAAGTCGTGAGCCAGTATATAAAATTATCTATGCAATTATAAACAATCAAGAAAACAGTATAGAGGTTTTAGATGAAGTTATATATAAAGCTTATACAAATTTAGATAAATTAAGACATCCTGAATTCTTTAAAACTTGGATTATACGAATTGCTATAAATGAATCTAAAAATTATTTAAAGAAGAATTCAAAGATAATTTATATGGAGGATTGTGATAAAGAAAAAAGTTTACCAAATAATGTAGAAGAAAAAATAGATTTCGAAACTGCACTAAATACATTAGGATTAGAGACAAAATCAGTTATAATTATGAAATGTTATATGAATTTTACATTTGATGAAATTGCTATTAGTTTAGATAAGCCAGTAGGTACAATAAAGACATGGTATTACAAGGGATTAGACAAACTTAAGACACAACTTGATGGCATACAAGGGGAGGTGACTAACCATGAGTAATAACTATGAAGATATTATAAAAAATGAAGTAAATAAATATATGGAACAGATAGAAGTTCCTAAAAATATAGGGAGGATAATTATGGATGATTTTGAAAAAATAAAAAGGGAAGAAAAGGAAGCTCAAAATTATATTTATGATGAAGCGGTAAATAAAAAGAAAGGTTCAAAAAATAAAAAAGCTTTAAAAATATCTATAGCAGCAGTATCAGCAGTAGTATTAATAGGAACAGGCGTATTTATAGGTAGTAGATTTTTAGGAAGGAGTACTACTACAATAAATAATAATGGTGCTCAAAATAGTAATATGGCAACAAATAATGAAGTGTTTGATAAAAAAATTACAATAAGAAACAATCAAATTGAAAATTTCGGAAAATTAAATCAGTTCCTTAGAAATGTACATAATGGGACAGAAGATGAAATAGAAATTGAAACTTATTTAGAACCAGAATGGGAATTAGTACAATCTACTAAGGAACCATCTAAATTGTATGTAAAATATGATGGAACAAAATATAATGTTAAGTATGACATAGCAGAAGGAATGCGCTATTCAAAACAAACAGTAGAAGGAGAGTTTTCAGATATATTAATTAGAAAGACAACTTCACAAAGTGCAGAATATATAGAAATGGAATTAACATTTTATAGAATAAATAATAACAAATTAGAAATTTTACCAGTATTTTTCTTCAAATTATCAGAGGTTGGAATAGATCCAGCAAAAAGTTCTGTTAAAGATTTTTTAGCTCAAGATTATAAAACATACAAAAAGATGAATGATGAAATTTCTGATGAAGTATATGATGGTCTATATAACTTAGAAAAGGATTTGAGTGATAAATTTGGTGAGACAGTTTATAAGCAAAAAATACAGCAATTAGGTATAAAAGATGAATCTAGTGTTATTAATTTGATTAAAGATAAGGATGCAAGTGTACAACAAGAGTTAGTTACTGATGCCTATACATATAATGGAACGACAAAAGATGAATTTAGTGCTACTATATCATATAAAATTCCAAAAATAAATATTAATTCAAGTGATGTAACAAAGATTAATAATGAAATTGATGAAAAAATTACGTCAGAAGCAAAAAAGGCAGTTTCAGCAATTAATGATGGAGGTATATGGTTATATAAGATTTTTTATAATTATTATATTAATGATAATATATTATCTGTTGTTATAGAAATGGATTTTGATAACGATGTAACAGGATTTTATGTGTACAATATAGATAAAAATACAGGAAAACGCATAAATAACAAAGATATTATAAGTAAAAAAGGTATGACTACAAAGCAATTTGAAGAGAAGCTAATAAATGCAGTTAGAAATAAATTTGTCAGTGGATATGGTAATATTAATGACTGGGGAGCTACTCAAGGAACAACAAAAAATCAATATCAAGAACAATATAATAAAACAATAAGCGCAAGTAACTGTAATGCTGATATACAAATGATGTATTTAGATGAAAATGGAAAGATAAATGTTGTTGCTAAAATATATTCATTAGCTGGTGCAGAGTCATATTACCATATAGTTAATATTCAATAATTTAAGTTATTATAAATATTTGTTTAAATTAAGGAAAACATTGAAAAAATGATTTGCAAATTTAATTAATAGATAAAAGCTTCTGTATTTAAAAGAATGTAACAAAATTGTAATATAATTGTTACATTCTTTTTTACTTATTATGTTATAATATTATAAAATTGCTATATAACTAAGGAGGAAAACAATGAGAAGAAAAAAAATTGAAGGAGATTTTGAAAAAAAAGAAGAATTCAATGCTATAAAAAAAGAGTTATATGAAATTTTGGAAAAAATAAATGAGTATAAAGGAAAACTTTCCGAGTCATCAGAAAATTTATACAATTGTCTTTGCCTAAACGAAAAGGCAGAAGAACTATTTAAAAAAATATATCCATATGCAATGATAGAATATCATACGGATATATCTAATGAAGATTCAATTAATCTTTCTCAGACAATAGAAGATATTGAAAAAGATTTTAATATGTCAGTTGCATATATTAATCCTGAAATAATAGAAATGGGTAGAGAAAGATTCAAGCTGTTTTTAAAAGAAAATTCTAAATTGAATAAATACAAAACAGAAATACAAGGAATATTAAGAAAGAAAAGGAAAAAGAATACAACTAGCCAAGAAGAGAGCACTAAAAAAGAAATGATTGAAGGAACTAACAGTGATGCAGCCATAGAAGAGGATATAGAAGATATTAAAGATAAAGATACAGTTGTACTTGAAGATAGTGAGCCAAATACAATAGATGAAGACGTAGATGAAAAAGTAGAAGAAACAGATGAAAGAAAAATAGAAAATGAAACAGAAGAACAAAGTGAAACTATTTTTTCTAAAAGAATAGAGATTCCATTAGCTGGATTAATTCTTGCAGTACTAATTTTTATAATAATAATTATTTCACTCATTATTTTTAAAGATAAAATTTTTGCTATTAATTCAAATAAATTGAAAGATAGTAATGTATATAGTAATCAACTTTCTGGAGATAATTTATTAAATGAAGAAGAAAAAATTGGTTTTGATATTGTTTCTAAATGGCTAGAAAATTATAAAAATACTAGCTTAGAGATTACTAGTAAAATAATATCATATAACATTAATAGTATTAGTTTAAATAGTAAAAAGGATGATAAATTTATTATACTGGCTACATATGATGTAGTTCCTGCATCTATAGATAATACTATTTGGATTAATGACAATGGAGAAAAACAAGGAGATACAATAAAAAATAAATTACAATACTTTACTATAGAAAAAATAAATGATAAATATGAAATGACTTATGCAAGTGATACTAAACCAGATATAAATGAAAATAATTTAACAGAAGAAAAAGCTATTCTTTTAATAAAAAATGATTTTTCAGATTCAGATAGATTAATCTTAAATAACGATTCTAGTATGATTGATACCTTAACAGAAGATAAAAAAACTAACCTTGCTAGTACTTTAGGAAGCCAAATTGATGACTATTTTAAAATAACAGGAACTTACAGAAACACATATATATTAGGAACTTTCTTAGTAAATAAAAATTCTCAAGATAAATGGTTTGTAGATATTGAAGGTGAAGCTTTTAAATTAGAGAAAGCAACTAAAATATTAAATATTGCAGAATTCGAAGTTCAAGGTGACCTTACAATGACTCAAGATCAAGCTGTTTTAGTAACTCTTGGTAGTTTTCCAAAAAATAAAAGACAAAATGTACAAATAGCAGAAGATTGGATAGGCGAAATTGAAAATAAAGAAAAAGTAGAAAATAAATTAGGAAACTTAGATGATTATTATGCTTTGAAAACAAACTCATCTAAAGGATTTATTTTAATAAAGAAAAATGGTCTTGCAAAAGAATTTGTTAATAAGGATGGGAAAGTAACAGACTTATTAGGAGTAGATGACATTACAACTGTTATAGAATAAGTAAATGAAAATTAAAAAATAATATTTATAATATTATATATACCGTAAATGGATATGTTAAAGTATAAACACTTATATATTGTAAATATTATTTTTTCATTTTATTTTTTACATATAAATATAGCTACGCAGTCTGAATCGATATCCAATATAATTTTTAGTCAAAACAATAAAAAAATTAGAAAAATTTAACAAAAATAGTCGATATAATTATTTACAAAATACATTATTCAGTATATATTATAATATATATGTAATAAGGGGAGGAGTAAGAAAAAGTGAGTAAATTGCAAAAAACTATCATTATTATTTTTGTCATTATTCTAGTTATAGGATTAAGTATAGGAGGATACTTTATTTATCAATATAATAAATCAAGTAAAAACAATCCAAAAGATTTATTATTAAATTATATTTCAGATTTATGTAATGAAGATTATGAAAAGATGTATGAATATTTAACAGAAGATAGTAAATCTACTATTTCAAAAGAAGATTTTGTTACTCGAAATAAAAACATATATAAAGGAATAGAAGCTAGCAATATACAAGTAGATATAAATCAAGTTAATGAGATTAATAACGACAAAACACAAATCACATATACAACATATATGAATACACTTGCTGGTAAAATAAATTTTACTAATACTGTAGATTTTCTAAAAGATAAAGAAAAAAAGTATTATTTAAATTGGTCTTCTAAAGTTATATATCCAGAACTAGAAGCAACAGACAAAATTAGAGTTTCAACAGTGCAGCCTAAGAGAGGACAAATATTAGATAGAAATAACGTTGTATTAGCAGGAAAAGGAACATCATCATCTATAGGATTAGTTCCTGGAAAGATGAGTGAAAATAGGGAAGAGGATATAAGTAAAATATCACAAATATTAAATATTTCTATAGAGAAAATCAATACAGAACTTTCTGCTTCTTATGTTAAAGATGATACTTTTGTTCCATTAAAAAATGTTTCTAAATTAGATAAACAAACAGAAGAAACTCTTCTAGAAATAAAAGGTATAATGATAAAAGAAGCTGAAAAAAGAGAATATCCATTAGGAGAGACGTTATCACATTTAATAGGTTATATTCAAAATATTAATGCAGAGGAATTAGAAAAAAACAAAGAAAAAGGATATACATCAAGCAGTGTAATTGGTAAAACAGGTTTAGAAAAAGTTTATGAAGATAGATTAAAAGGTTCTACAGGATATGAAATATATATTAGTAATAGTAATGGAAATAAAAAACATACAATTGTAAAAAGAGAGGGTAAAGATGGAGAAGATATAAAATTAACAATAGATTCCAATTTACAAGCTAAAATATATAATGATTATTCGGCAGAAAAGAGTACCACTTGCGTAATTAATCCTAAAACAGGAGAAATACTTGCTTTAGTTAGTACACCATCATATGATTCAAATGATTTTATTAATGGAATATCTCAGGAAAAATGGAATCAGTTATCAAATGATGCAAGAAAGCCTTTTTATAGTAGATTTCAAGCAACATTTGCTCCAGGTTCTTCATTTAAACCAGTTATTGGAGCTATAGGATTAACAACAAATAAATTCACAGCAGAAGATAATTTTGGAAAAAGTGGAACTAGTTGGCAAAAAGATGCTAGTTGGGGAAACTTTAGAGTTACAACTTTAGCTACATATGGAGGAGCAGCTAATTTAAGAAATGCACTTGTATATTCAGACAATATTTACTTTGCAAAAGCTGCACTTAAGATTGGAACTAATACTCTTATAGAACAATTTAAAAAAATAGGTTTTAATACAGAAATTTCTAGTGAATTAAGTGTATCAAAATCACAATATGGAAATAATGGTAAAATCACTTCAGATGCACAGCTTGCAAATACGGGATATGGTCAAGGAGAGGTTCTGGTAAATCCAATACATATGGCATCAATATATTCTGCGTTTGTAAATAATGGTAATATGATAAAACCATATTTGGAATATAAAGCTGAAACATCTCCTGAATACTTAGTTACAGGAGCATTCTCAGAAGAAGCAGCAAATACTGTTAAAGAAGACTTAATTCAGGTTGTAGAAAGTCCAAGTGGAACAGGACACAGTGCCAAAATATCAGGTGTTACACTTGCAGGAAAAACAGGTACAGCCGAAATAAAAGCTACTACTACAGATAAAACAGGAACAGAACTTGGTTGGTTTAATGCTTTTATAGCAGATGAAAATAGCAAAAAACAAATGCTAGTTATTAGCATGATTGAAGATGTAAAAAATCGTGGTGGAAGCCATTATGTTGTGCCAAAAGTAAAGAAAATATTTGAATATTAATAAAATATAATAATTAGAATAAAAATAATATAATTTCTTATAAACTATTGTATTGTTAGGAAAAATAAAGGAGCAATATATAAGAATTAAATAATTTTTATTATTAAATAGAAAGAATATACTGTTATACATATTCTTTCTATTTTTGATTAATAAAAGTCCAGTGTTTTATATGCGAGGGTTAAAAAGGTTTCTAGCAATAAGCAGTAAAAAACATCTTACTGGATTTTACTATTTTTATATAAATAATAAAAAGTAATCTGATTTTTTGTATAAAATTTAGATTGCTTTATTTAATGCAAAAAATTGGTCTATAAAATCAAAAAATGATTGGCTGAATTTGTTCACCATCTAATGCAAGTTCTAATGTTTTTACAATCAGATTTGGATTAAATACTAAAGAGCGAGGTTTGGTTATTGGATTATCTTGTCTAAAAGGAACAAAATAATAATTGTTTCTATTAAGTATTTTTCCAATATTTTCTGCACTTCCACTTAATCCATCATTTGTGGAGATTGCAATAACTAAAGGATTATTGTTTCGTAAATGTGATTTTGCAGCCATTAATGCTGGAGAATCTGTAATACCATTTGCGAGTTTTGCAATCGTATTTCCACTACATGGCGCTATAATCATAATATCTGTTAGATGTTTTGGTCCTATTGGTTCTGCATCCTGAATAGTATGAATTATATTTTTACCAGTTATGTCTTTAATTTTATCAATAAATTCTTTAGCTTTTCCAAATTTAGTATCTAATTCATAACTGTTATATGACATGATTGGAACGATATCCGCTTCTTGTTTCTTTATATTTTCCATTTGTTCTATGGTCTTATTAAATGTGCAAAATGAACCAGTTAAAATAAAACCTATTTTTTTATCTTTTAATTTCAAATTTAGCATACCTCCTTTAACATAATTTCTTATATATAATATGAAATTATGTTAATAAATGTACGCAAAACTATATTTCTTTTAAAGTTATATAAATAAATTTATTTTATAGTTAAAATCAAAAATATATTAAGGTATATCTGTGTAGACATTGTATGTGGACAATATATTTATGAGTTTATTAAAAAACTATTATTTAAAATCAGATATTTAAAATATTATTTAAGTAGCTTTTAACTAAAATTAAATTTATACTATATTGAATAATTCAATAAGTTAGCTGAAAATGAGGCAATAACAATTCAAAAACAAAAGTTTGTATAAATTCTAAAAAAAGTATTGACAAAAGAACTGATGTTTGTATATAATGTGTACATAGAAAAGATGTTCGTTTAGGAGGGATTGATATGAAAATTGTAAATAAGAAAAAGTTTTTAACTACTAATATAGTAATAATATTATTTATTTTTATTATATTATTGTTAATCTCAAAATGTACATTATCTCATGCAGATATAGAATACACTAAAACATATATAGAATATGGAGATACTTTATGGAATATAGCTCAAGAACAACAAAACAATAATAATTATTATAAAGATAGAGAAATAATAGAAATAATAACTGATATAAAAAAAGTAAATAATCTAAAATCATGTAATCTATCAGTGGGACAAGAAATAAAAATTCCAATAACATAAATACTAAGAAACATACTGCTTCTTAGTATTTTTAATTTGAATTAGCAACTTAATGTTAATTGGTATATCTATATAACTAAAAAATACCACCCAGTTCAAAATAAGATGAACTGGGTGGTTGGAGATAAATTTACTTACTGGATTGCTCATATAAATTGACAAGTTCTTTTTGCAGTTCTACGATTTTTAGATATAAGCTCCAATGTTTCCGAGACTCTGCATCTAAAATAGCTCTGAGATATGTGCCATCTGTACATATTTTCTTAATGGTTTTGAAATTAGTACTAACAAGTGCCTGACACTGACGATCATAATAATGTTGCGCAAAAGTCATAATATTTTCCTCCTCTTAATCAAGTTGCTTTATGCATTTTAAATAAGTAGGTAAAGCAAACCAACCCTACAAATTTTCGAACTGAATAGTTCTATTTACTTGGCAAATGATATTAAAAAATTACTAATTATAATATATAGTTAGACTTATTAATATCAAAATATCAAATGCTTAATATTAGTATATTACATTTTGATTAAAAAAGCAAAAAATTAAACAGAATAAGTAAGTTTTTCATACTTACTATTTTAACATAATACAAAAATGTGATAAAAATATGTAAGATATTTTTAGAGAATTTAAAGGAGCTTTAACAGAAAATTATGTATTACAAATGTTACTTGCAACACTTATAGCTAAACCTAAATATTTTACATTTGATAGATATTTAGTACGAATAATTTAAGTTATGATGGAAATGTGTTAAATATCCCATTATTTATGGTAGAGTTTTCTAAACAATTAATTAATTTACTATAAAAATTATCATATTTTGTAGTTAAATTATATAATAAAAGGGCAAAAAGCTTATTTTAAATAGAAACCAGCTTTTTGTCCTTTTAAGTATATTAGTTAGATTGTTCCAATATTGTCAGAAATATTATATTTATAAATCTGCTAGCGGATTACTTTCTACTGCATTTCTAATTTGTGTGTTATCAACATGTGTATAGATTTCAGTAGTAGATATACTTTCGTGCCCTAATAATTCTTGAAGAGCTCTTATATCAACATTTCCGATATTTATACATTAATGTTGCAGCAGTATGACGAAGCTTATGAACAGAGTATTTATTAGTATCAAGTCCTGCTTTTCTTAGTTCTTGTTTTACAATGTATTGTACAGTTCTATTACTAATGCGTTCCCTACGTTCACTTAAGAATAAAGCATCGCGAGAATCAGCTTTTACAGAATCTTTTGGACGAACATTCATATATGAATTTATGGCATTTATACAAGCTTTATTTAAGTAAATTGTACGTTCTTTATTACCCTTACCAATTACATTAAGTTTTTCGTCTTTAAAGTTAATATCACTAATATTAATACCAACTAATTCAGATAAACGCATACCACAATTTAAAAATAAAGTAATAATTGCATAATCTCTTTCTTTGTTTCTATCATCATCACTCATTGCAATTTCTAAAAGCTTTTTACTATCATCTAAAGATAAATATTTCGGAATACGTTTATCTTGTTTTGGAGTTTCTAAGTTTTGTGCAGGGTTTTTTTCTAATAAATTTGTTTTTTGTGTTAGATAATTAAAAAATACACGTATACTTGCGACTTTTCTAGCACGAGTTGCAGCTTTACTTTGATAATTATTTTTTAGATAAAATAAATATGCATGTATGTCATCTAATGTGATTTTCTTCACAGTATCAATTGTCATATCATGAATATTTATATTTTTTATATCTTTTTCGTTTGTTAATTTATAATGATACATAATAAACTTTAAAAAATTATTTAAATCATAATTATATTCTTTTATAGTATTAGGAGATTTATTTAAAATAGTTGCTGTATAATCTAAAAAAGAATTTAAAAAGCTAGGATTATTTTCTATATTTATCATTCTTTTGTTTACCTTCCTTTGTTTTTTATTTTTTCATTTTATCATTAATTAAACTAATGTCAATAGTGTAAATTTAAAAGAGGACACATTACAATAGAATATTTAAAACTTTAACGTATGAAAATCAAATTTAAGACATTTTGAACCCCAAAATAGTGATTTTACATGCACATTTGTATAAAATATTAAAATATGATATAATTATGTTAATGCTATATGCATAGAAATAAAAAAATTTGGAGGAAAACAAAATGAAACAAAGAAGAAAAA
Source organism: uncultured bacterium (assembly GCA_905215935.1). Lineage (GTDB taxonomy): Bacteria > Bacillota > Clostridia > TANB77 > CAG-508 > CAG-492. The sequence continues at coordinate 349,197 of CAJMRY010000002.1, read as the reverse complement.
TACGGATTATACTTCTAGTGATCGGATGTGTGGTGATAAGTTGCTTATTCTTACTGTCAATAACTTGGCTCTTCATTGTTACAGCACAACCTATTGATCAGGGAGAATCAGTGTTGGCAACATATGAAATGACTGAGATAACAACTGCTGTTACCACTACTGAAAGTACCAGTACCAGTACAAGTACAACAGCGATAGTAACAACTACTACAACCAGCACAACAGAAGAAACGACAACTACCGAAACAAACGACTATAGTCTCGAGAGTCCCGAAGAGGAAATTGAAACCTGTTATGAAGTCATGTTAGATTTATCTGATATATACATCAGTATGGATATGAATCTGAATAAGACAACAGGACTTTCAAAAGAGCAATTCATGGCTTTAATGAATGATTTTTCTTGCGATTATGATGGTTTGTTTAAAAGAAATTCCGAAACGATTTGGAATTTATGCCAAGAATATAACATTAACGAAGTTTTCTTTGTTAGTTTGATTGGTGCAGAATCCAGATGGGGCAGTAATGAAGCTCATATTGCTACATGCAATTATACGAGCATACAGCCTGAAGGGTATTTAATCCAGTATTCATCAGAATATGAGGGTTTAGCTGCTAGCGCCACATTAATTGGCAATAAGTATTTCAATGACGTGGGAACTACATTGTACAGCATATCTCAGGTATACTGTCCAGATAATCCCGATACAGATGAAAACGAGAGTCAGTATTGGACTGACTTGGTATATGATTGTATGAACCTGGTTGTATCAGACATGCAGTCTTAACTCCGAAGAAAGGGAGATGTTATTATAACATCTCTTTTTTGATTTATAACTAAGATATATAACAATAATAAAAATATATATTTTATTATCTGGTAATCTTTTTGTTATAATGAAAGCAATTAAGAAAAAACAAAAACGTAAAAAGAATACTATTTTTAAACAAAACTTTCATAATACAAACCTAAAATTATATATGTATAAAAAATATATATAATTTTTTATACATGTTAATTGAAAATATATAAAAAAAATGATATTTTATACATATGGAGGGAAATTATGAAACAAGAATTACTGCAACTTCATATCTAAATCAATTAGAAGAATTTGTATAAGGAGGAAAAGATAATGAAAGATATTATTATAATTACTGGAGGAACATCAGGGCTTGGACTAGAGCTTGTAAAACAATCAATTGAAAGAGGATTATATGTTTGTAATCTTGCTAGGAATGTAAAGAAAATGGAAGAACTAGATTCCGTATTTTCAGAAAACTATCAAGGGTTTGTTGGCAATATAACAGATTCAAATTTTGTAAGTAAATCAATACAAGAGATATCAAAATTAGGTAATATAAAATATTTGGTTAATTGTGCTGAAAAAGCAGTATTCAAAGCACCAATACAATATGATAATAATGATATAGATGTATCTTTAGCTGGGTTGAAAGGAATGATTCTTTGTTCGACAGAAACGTTAAAAGCAAAAAATGAACAAGATTTAAAAATAATAAATATAATGTCTTCTGCTGCTTTGAAAGGAAATAAAGGTGAAGCTTTATATTGTGCTGCTAAATGGGGAGAAAGAGGATATACAGAAAGTTTGAAAGTAGCTTATAAAGGAACAAGTGTAAAAGTAATTGGAGTATATCCAGGTGGAATGAATACAGAATTTTGGAATGATAGTAGGGAATATGTGTCTGAAGAAAAGTCAAATACTTTTATGAGTCCAGAGAATGTGGCTCAAGTTATTTTGGACAATGTAACCAATTATAAAAATTTGAATGTTGCTGATATAATAATTGAACGAAATTAAAGGAGAAACGATCATGAAAAATGTAATTATAACAGGTGCTGCAAATGGCGTAGGAAAAGCCATTACAGAATTATTAAAAAATGAAAATTTAATATTGCTAGATATAGATGAAAAAAATTTAAAAGAATTGGCAACAAATATTAATTCTAAATATTATGTATGTGATGTTTCAGACGACCAACAAATCTTAAATGTTGTTAATGAAATTAGAGCTGAATATGAAAAAATTGATTGTTTGATTAATTGTGCAGGAATGTGGATTTCTGGAGATATGTCAAAAACAGAAGAACCAATCTATAAAGAAATGAACGAGTTAAATAGAATAAAAAAAGTAATTGATACAAATGTATTTGGTGTAATTGCAATGATAAAAAGTGTATTTCCGATAATGAAAAAACAAGGATATGGACAGATAATAAATATCAATTCACAAAGTGGAGTAATGTGTGAACCACCATTTCCAGTATATAATGCATCAAAAACTGGCTCAAATGCGTTTAGAAAAGCTATACAAAATGATTTAGCACAAAATAATATTAAAATTACAGATGTATGCCCTGGATTAATACAAACAGATTTTTATAAAAGAGCAAGTAATGAATTACCAAGGAACATTATGGATACAGGTTTAACTCCCAATGATGTTGCAAATACAGTAAAATTTGTATTTGATTTACCACATGAAATTACAATACCTAGTATAGAGGTTAGAAATATAAAAAATTATTAATAAGGATGAATATGAATTTCATAAATAAATAAAATTTGCATAAAATATAGTATATTTATTATATGTGATTACTTGACAGTTATTACAAAAAAATAGTATAATAAATATAACAAAATCGTGGTGTTTCACAGCCATTATGAAATGAGAAAGTTATAAATCGGGTGTTTCACAACCTTATAAGTGAGAATGTTATAAATCGGGTGTTTCACAGCCTTATAATTGAGAGAGTTAAAATCAAGAGAAGGTATCCTTTGTGATATACTTCTCTTATTTTTGTAAAGGAGACAAACAATGAAATTAAATTTATATAGTATAAGTGATAAATATATAAAATATCTAAGACAATTTGATGATAAAATTTATGATAATAAAGAAGAAATTAGAAATCATGAAAGAAAATATTTAGGAGTTGTATTAACTGTAAATGAGTTTAATTACTATATTCCTATGTCATCACCTAAAAAATCGGATTATTTAGATTTTGATAAGAAGATTATAAGAAATGATACTAAAACAATAATAAGAATACATGAAAACAGAATTAGAACCATATATTACTTCAGATGAAGATGATTTAAAATATAAAGAAGTTATTCTTGGAGAATTAAGATACATAAATAATAACAGTTCTAAAATTGTAAAATATGCAAAGATTGTTTATAATCAGAAAGTAAAAAATATGGATATAGGATATATTAACAATACTGTTAATTTTAAATTACTAGAAGAAAAATTGAAAGAATGGAATAAAGAAAATAATTAATATTATAACTATTATTTTAATAGTTATAGTAATTTTGATAGAAAGATACTACTAAACTTACATGAAAAATATAAAAATGATATAATAACAGATGATTGTATGTTATTAGAAAAAGGTGGCTATAAAGTAAAAATTATAGAAGGAGATTATACCAATATAAAAGTTACAACATATAGCGGTATAAATATTATAAAAGAATTTTTATAATGAATTAAATAGTAAAAACAATACTACAGATAATTTGCCAAACCTAGGTAGAAATTTACTTAAAGATGGTAATATTTATTGATATTATACCTAAAGAAGGAAAAATCAAAGCAATATAAGATAACTAATTTTTTATTACAGTAAAAAATTAGTGGAGTAGGGGAGATAGCGCTAAATAAATATAAAAGATAAGATTAAAAATATATTTTACAAAAATTATTTTAATAAAAAAATTTCTGATAAAAATTTATAAACTAAAAATAAAAATATCTTACTAAATAGAAACAAAAATAAAAAATTTATGAAAATTAATAATTTAAATGAATAATTAAAATTTTGATAATAATATTGTAAATTTATAAAATTTTCATAAATAGAACATTTGTTATTTGAACTAAAATTTATAGATTTACTGAAGCTATTTTTATAGTATAATTGTTATTTAATTATATATTTAAAAGCTTCAAAATAGATTTTAAGCAATTTTACTTATTAAAATATATAAGTTGTTGTTTAAAACTATAAATCGTTTTGTTTAGTTATATTTATTAATATTATTTAATTAAATATTTAATTATAATTTATAAATATTTTTATATTAAATACTAATTTATGAATCCTAATTATAGATTTTAATTATTGTAGTTTAAGCATTTTAAATTTTATATAAAGTCATATGTTATTTTATTATAATACTAAATAATACTAAAATATTTAAGCTATAAACTAAATCTTTGTAATTATTGCAATAACAGTATTACAGCCGAAAAGGTCTCAAAATATCGACGCACGAAAATCGATTTTAAGGCGTTTTTATTTTTTAGACTTATAGTTTGTTGTTTAAAAAATATGGCTATTTTGAAGTGAAGCATTAAAATCAATTTTAAGGCATTTTTATATTTGAGATTACAAGTTATATATCTATAATAGTAAATTAAATATAAGAATATGAAATATTATAAAGAAAGATAAAAAATTATATAAGATATTTAAATTATATTAAGTAAAATATAAATAGATAGATAATTATAAAATAACAACACATAAGAATAAATTATAAGATGTTTTTATAATAAAGTAATATAAGTTATTATTAGAGAAATATTAGCTAAATATGGCTATACCATAAAAATAGCCAAAATATGAAAGGGGACACCAAAAGTGGCAGTCTTATATTTTTATTCCTACTCCTATTTGCACAAAACTTTCATTTTGTGCAATGTTACATATTTAAAAATAAGCCTCTTTTGTTCCTCTCCTATATCAAAAAAATGATTGAAATATTAATTGTTCTATTCAATAACTATATACCTAATTTGTAAACGTTTAAGATTAAATTCTGAATTTTATATTTCTTATTGTTTTTCAGAATTTTTAGCTTTTTACGTTTATTATTATACATCTTCTATATTTTATTAATAATTTTATTTTTATAAAATATACACATTTTCTAAATTTTTAAAATTTTTTTCAAGAACTATATTTTTTAAATTTCTAATTTATATTTTACTTTTAATAATATAAAAAAATATAGCTTACTTCCCTATCATTTTCTTTTTAGGCATGAAAATTATATTATTCAATATATAATAACTGCTTAAAATTGATTTTCACGTGTAATAACTTCATGTTTTAAACAATAATTAAATAATATAAATAATTATTGTTAGCTAATAAAAAAGCAATCCTATTCCCTAATTCAGATTGCTTATATTTTTTTATTTAATTTTTGCTGCTATGTAACGTTCAGTCTGCTCTTTAGCAAGCTTTTGGGCATTTGTGATTGAGCCATTGAATCATGTTTCTTCTGGCTATTGCAGTATTCTTAGCTTCACTAGTAGCTTTTTCTCGATATTTTGTTCCTCTTTTATGTTTTTATTTAAATCTTTTTAAATACAAATCCATTTTATCAATAAATTCATTATTGTTTTCAGTTGCAACCATTTGGCTTATTAATTGTTCTGTTACATCAGCTACAGGAATACTATTCATAGCTTTTCTTAAAGCATACACTGTTTCTAATTCTTTTGGTGTTTGTAATAAATCTTCTCTTCTTGTTCCAGATTTATTTATATCTATAGCAGGGAATATTCTCTTTTCTGATAGTTTTCTATCTAGAACTACTTCCATATTTCCAGTACCTTTAAATTCTTCAAATATAACTTCATCCATTCTACTACCTGTTTCAACTAATGCTGTAGCTAAAATTGTTAAACTTCCTCCATTTTCAATATTTCTAGCTGCACCAAAGAATTTTTTGGGTTTATGTAATGCTGCTGGATCAAAACCTCCAGATAGAGTTCTTCCAGATGAAGGGATAACTAAATTGTATGCTCTGGCAAGTCTTGTAATACTATCTAATAATATTACAACATCTTTATTTTGCTCTGTTAATCTTTTTGCTCTTTCTAATACCATTTCTGCAACTTTTACATGATGTTCTGGTAATTCATCAAAAGTAGAATATATTACATCACCTTTAATAGAACGCTTCATGTCTGTTACTTCTTCTGGACGTTCGTCAATTAATAATACTATTAATTCTACCTCTGGATTGTTGGCTGTAATACTGTTTGCTATTTTCTTTAAAAGTGTTGTTTTACCTACTTTTGGAGGTGCTACAATCATTCCTCTTTGACCTTTTCCGATAGGGCACATTAAATCTATTATTCTTGTTGCATATTCTGTTTTCTTTGTTTCTAATCTTAATCTTTCATTTGGATAGATAGGAATTAAATTATCGAACTTAATTCTTCTATAAGCCATTTCTGGTGCTTGTCCATTTACTTCACCTACAAATATTAAAGCAGGAAATTTTTCACCTTCTTTTGGCATTCTTGCAATTCCTTTTATTTTATCACCTTTATCTAATCTAAAACGTTTTATTTGTATAGGTGAGATGTAAACATCTTTAGGACTTGATAGATAGTTTTCTCCTCTTAAAAAACCATATCCATCTGGTAATACTTCTAAGATTCCTTCTACTATTTCATCATCTTCGTTTGTTATTTTATAACCACTAGATTGCTCATCTGTTTTATTAGTATTTACCTTTTGTTTGGAACTAACTTTTATTCTTTCTTCTGATAAATTAGAAAGTATTTCTATTAATTCTTCCTTTTTTAATTTTGATACATTCTTAATTCCTTTCTCTTTAGCTAACTGGCGCAATTCTACCAATGTACATTTTTCAAAATCCATAAATAGACCCCCTTATATTTATTTAATTTTTATTATAATATTTTGGAAAATTTTAAGAAATAAATGAATAGAAAAAATTTTAAAATCAAGAGGCTTTAATATAGCCTCTTACATTTTATTTAATTACCAATATCATAAAAAATTCTTTCGTTTGGTAAATACATTCCTAATTTTTCTCTTGCTACATCTTCAATATATTCGGTTGAATTAACATTTTCTTTGATTTGATTAAGTTCTTCATTACTTTTTTGTTCTTGCTGTATTTGTTTTGCATAAGTTTCTTCTTCTTTTTTATATGCATTTAATGTTTTTTGTTGAGATATAAGTGTATATATAACATATATGCTTATACATAATATAAACACTTTTTTATATGGTTTTTTAAATTTCTTCATATGTAAAACTTCTCTCCATTTAAATATTAATAATATCTTACTAATATTTTTCTACATTATGTAGGAAAATCCTTCTTTTGTTTTAAATTTTTTCTATTTTTCTTTGATATATTAACATCTTTTAGCGATTTTGTCAAATTTTTCAAGATTTTAGAGCTGAAAATACGAATATTAATAGTAATAAACGAAAATGGTTTTAAAATAGTTTTTTGTAATATATTTATTATTATTTTTATAGGATAAAATAATATATATAATATTTTTGATATACTAATTTTTAATACATTTATTATTTTTACATTTAAACCTATAAAATATTTGCTAATTGTAAGGAAATATGTAACAACACCGATTATTAAACTAACAAACATATAAATACGTATTTCTCCAAAACTATATTTAAAGATTATATATAATAAAAATAATCCTGTTATTATCCAAAATAATGTATCTTCTATATATGTTATAATATCAGGAGTTTTAAATGACTTTCTTAAAATTCTAAATAAATCAAATAGAATTCCGATTATACTTCCACTTATTATAAATACAAATAATATATATAACTGATTTATAGAATTCTCCATTTTAAAACACCCACTTTTTATTTAAAAATCTTATTTAAAAATCCTGTTCCCTTTTTTTCTACATCTTTTTCACTATAGCCTAAATTATATATTTCTCCTTCAACTATTACTTCTTCTGTGTCTATACTAAGTTTGTTTATTTTTAGATTTTCCCCTTTTACTGTTAGCAATCCTAAATCTGTTTCTAATATCACTATTTGATCATCAAAGCTAAGTACGTCTAACACACCAGATATGCTTAATTTTTCTCTGTTTTCAAGAACTATATTTTGCATTATATTTGAGGATAATGATTTTCTTTCATCAATAGCCATCTTAATCACTCCTTACTTTATTTTCTAGCCTAAAATATATATATTCATAGTTTGTCTATTTTAGAACTAAAATTAATAAAATTTGTCAATAGGGACGGGGTATTTTGACAATTTTTTAAATTTGTCAAAATACCCCGTCCCTATTGACACCTATTGACATTGGCATTTATTTTATTAATTGTATATGCAATTGTTCTAAAATAGAATTACTTATTTTTTCTTTAAATGTTAGTAATATTTTAGATTCATTTGTTTCTATGTTTATAGGTTCTAATTCATTTAATTTTAATATTTTCATTGTTTCTCTTAATATCTTGTCATCATTCATTATTCCATGTCCCACTATTGCCATTCTTGTTATATTAGAAAATGTAGAATTAAACATTTTAAACTCTGTCTCTAGTAAACTTTGAAATTTATTTAAATATACAGATTTCATTGTAAAACTTATATCTAAGTTGTGAATACTACGGTTGCTAAAACCTATTGGAATTATTCCATTATCTAATAAACAAGTATAAACTTGACCAAATAATTTCACAGAATAACTTTCATATTTTAGATTTACTAATATTATATCATCATTTTTTACAATACTTTTAACTTTTGTATCTTCAATTTTTTCCTGAATTATAGTTCCAGGTTTATTATTAAATGTAGATTTTGTAATTATTGGTATTTTAAATTTCTGTCCTACTTCTACACATCTATTATGTAGGACTTTTGCTCCTTCATTTGCAATATCTAACATTTCTACATAAGATAAGGTTTCTAACTTTTTAGCAATTGTTACTTTATTTGGATCTGTTGTATATACACCATCAACATCTGAAAAGATATAGCAATGTTTTGCATTTAATGCTGCAGCTACTGCTACTGCTGTTGTATCAGATCCACCTCTACCAAAAGTAGTAATATCTAAGTTTTCATTTATTCCCTGAAAACCAGCAATAATAACAATTCTTCTTTTTTCTAATTCACCGTAGGATTCTCGTGGTATCTATATTTTCGATAATAGCATTTTGATTTGTGTTGTTTGTATAAATACCTGCTTGCCATCCTGTAAGCGAGATAGCTTCATATCCTAATCTATTTAGCAGTATGCTAAGTTTTGAGATTGATATTTGTTCCCCTGTACTAAGAAGAACATCTAATTCTCTATCATCTGGTATATGAGAAAGTTCATAAGCTTCTTTTAATAAGTTATCTGTTGTTTTTCCTTGTGCCGAAACTACAACTACTATATTATTATCTTTGTTATATAAATCAATTATTTTATCTGCTACTATATTTAACTTTATATTATCTGCTACTGAGCTTCCTCCAAATTTTAATACTATTGTGTCCATAAAATCTTTGGCACCTTCTTTTTTTTATAAATTTATAATTAAAATTAATTATAATTCTAACTATATTTTATTATATTGAGTTTTATGCCAATATGTGAATTATCTTAATCCAAAATACGCAACTAATATTATTGCAATAATGAACAATATGAATGCAATTGCTTTGAATACTTTTTTACTCATTTTGTATTTTTCGTACTTAATACATTCTTTTGACTGTTCTTTTTGTATTATGAAATTATCTAAAAACTTCTCTAAGTCTTCTGGTTTTAAAAATAATGTTGGAAAAGATAATTCTTTTAAAAAGTTCATATTGTCTACATATCTAATTACTAAGCTGTATGTAAACATTGGAATAAAATCACTAATAGTAAATTCTTTAGATATGTATATGTTGGCAATTCTACTATATGATACTTCAAATTTTTGAAGATTTAATTTCATAGATAGTGTTTCTTCTTTACATTTCATACTGTAGGTACCAGAAAATATGCATCCTACCACTATAAATGCTAAAAATACTAATACAGATGCTAATACTACTAAATCTTTATAAAATGTTATGGATAAAATTGCTACTATGATTAATGATATTATTAAAAATTTAACCCAATTTTTTTTTATTATTTTAATTGGACTAGATTCTATTCCTATATCTTCTTTTTTTATATCAATTATTGGACAATATTTTCTATTTTTATTTTCTTTATATATATCTTTAGTTTTCATATTATAAACCTCACTATTTATTATTTTTCTTTAGATATTCTTCTATAAAACCATCTATATTTCCATCCATAACATCTTGTACATTTCCTACTTCATAACCTGTTCTGTGATCTTTTACTAATGTATATGGGCAAAATACATATGATCTTATTTGACTTCCCCATGCTATCTCTCTTTGTTCGCCTTTAAGGTCCTCTATTTTTTCTTTATGTTCTCTTTCTTTTAAATCTAATAGCTTTGATTTAAGCATTTTCATTGCAGTTTCTCTATTTTGTATTTGAGAACGCTCAGATTGACATGCTACTACTGTATTTGTAGGAATATGTGTTATTCTTACTGCTGAAGATGTCTTGTTTACATGTTGACCACCTGCTCCAGATGCTCTATATGTATCTACTCTTAAATCATCTGGATTTATTTCGATTTCAATATCATCTGTTATTTCTGGTAAAACTTCTAATGATGCAAATGATGTATGCCTTCTTCCTCCTGCGTCAAATGGTGAGATTCTAACTAATCTATGGACACCTTTTTCTGCTTTTAAATATCCATATGCATATTCACCTTCAATTAAAACTGTTACACTTTTAATCCCTGCCTCATCACCTTCTAAATAATCAAGTTCTTTTACAGTATATCCATTACTATTTGCCCATCTTGTATACATTCTATAAAGCATTTCAGCCCAATCTTGAGATTCTGTTCCTCCGTGCGCCTGGATGTAATGTTATAATTGCATTATTTGAATCATATTTGCCAGATAAAAGTGTTGCAAGTTCTAATTTTTCTATTTCTTTATCTATTTTTTTACTACTATTTAATAAATCATTTGATAAAGCTTCATCATTTTCTACCAATAATAATTCATTCATTTCTTCTAAGTTTATTAGCTCTTTTCTTATCTTTTCAAATGCATCTTTTTTATTTTTTAAGCTTTTGATTTTCTGCAAGACTAATTTTGAATTTTTACTATCATTCCAAAACTCTGGATTCATTGTGCCGTGCTTCTAAGGATTTTAGTTCTTGCTTTATTCTAGAGATGTCAAAGAGATTCACCTATACTTTCTAATTTAGATTTTAAAGATTGTAGATATCTTTTATTTTCTTCTAATTCAATCACTCTTCTCTCCCCTTTCTTACAAAGTAAGTGTAACACAAGGCTTAATTTTTTTCAATCATTTGGAAAATAAAATTATATTTTTAAAGTGAAATAATTATGTTATATTTACTACTAAGAAACTAAACGATTTTAGTACATTTTTTATAACAAAATTTATTTAATTTAATGTAAAACATTTTTGAACACTAAGAAAATCTTAAAATAGCAATTAATATTCAATCTTTAAAAATTTTAAATTTCTTCTCTACTATTGTTACATCAGATTCATAAGGTACTTCTTTATTTTCTACTCTTTGATGTTTATCTATTCCCTTTGATAAAAGAACAATAACATCTCCCTTTTTTGAGTTTTCTAAAGCTTTATTAATAGCTGTTTTCCTATCTACTATAATCTCAAATTTAGATTTATCTTCAATATAATTTCCAATATCTTTACATATATCTTCTGCTTTCTCAAACTGAGGGTCATCAGCAGTTAAATAAATGTAATCTGAAGCTTGTCCAACAATTTTTCCAAACTCTTCCCTTCTATTATATGCTTTTCCTCCTACTGTCCCCCCTACAGATATAATTCTTCTGTTTGGATAATCTATTTTTAAAGACTCATATAATTTCATAAAACTAAGTCTATTATGTGCATAGTCAACAATAACTGTTATTCCATATTTTTCATATATATTCATTCTACCTGGTACTTTAGTTTTGAGTAATCCTTTTTGTATAGTTTCATCATCAATATTTAGCATTTTGCTCATAGCAATTGCTGCTAATGCATTTTCTATATTAAAACGTCCTTGCATTTCTATATTAAATGTTTTTTGATATTTTAATTTATCATTTTTTACTAAAAACACGAACTTATTTTCTTTTTTTACTATTTTATCCACATAGTAATCTGCTTTATTGTCGCTTCCAAAAAAAAATATTTTTTTCCCTTTTAGTTTATTAATAATTTCATCTAAATGCTCTGTATTTTTATTTATTAGGATAGTTTTACAGTGCTTTAAGAATTCTAATTTACAATTGAAATAATCTTCGAAATTTTGGTGCTCCAATTCACTGATGTGATCTTTGTCTATATTTAAAAATATCCCATATTCAAATTCTACGCCTTCAAGCCTTAGTCTTTTATAACTTTGAGAAGATATTTCGAGTATTGCATTTTTAATTTTGGAATTTACCATTTCATAAAAATATTTTTGTATTTCTATTGCTTCTGGAGTAGTTATTCGTGACTGTTCATCTCTAACGCCTGTATATTTCCATAAAGAACAAATTAATCCTGTTTTCGAATTTAGGTATTCTTGCAAAATATTGTTTAAAAAATATGTAACTGTAGTTTTTCCTTTTGTTCCTGTAACTCCAATTTTTTCTATTTTTTTGTCTGGATATTTATAAAATTCACGCGATATTATTCCTATAGCTTTTAATATATTGGTTACTATAAAATATGAAGTATTTTTAGTTTCATATTTTTTCTCTGATATATAAGCTATAGCACCTTTATTTATAGCCATTTTTAAATATTCCTCTTTAAAATAAAAGCCTTTACAAAAAAACAGAGTATTGTTTTCTATTTCTCTTGAATCGCATGAAATATAATTTATATTTGTATCTACTATATTATAAGCTATTAATAAGTCGTTTTGTATTAATATGTCTTTAATTGTATTTAAATTTAATACAAGTTCATTTTTTAGTTTTTTATTTTCATTTGTTTTAATCATAAAAGACCTCCTAACCATTTCTAGTTAAGAGGATATATCTTTTTAATATTAATTTAACCTATATTTAGTAAGATAAATGTAAGTTTTTTGTAAGGACAACATTTATTTTTCAAAACCAATCTGTAATCTAATTATTCTGGTTTCTGTATATTCTTCTGAATTTCCTACACTAGCACTAGTACCATTAATACTATAGTTTTCATTAAGTACTTCATTGTTTTGCAAGTCATCTTCATACTCAACTATTATTTGATTAGTATTATCTTTTACTACAAAAATTTCTCCATTCCATTGTGCATAAATCCCATTAAAAAATTTTATATACATACTATCTGGCTCAAAGTTTGTTATTTTTATATTATTTAAATCATTTTTTACTTTACTATAAATTTTTTCTTTTGTGTCTAATTCAATTTCTTTATATTGCCAATTATAATTTTCTGAATATACTCTTTCTATCTTATATGCTATATTTTTAAAGTCTAAAGTAAATGCTAAATCAAAGTCCATGCTATTTATATATATAATGTCTCCATAAATTGTATTTAAATTAGTAATCTTTTTTATTTCTTTAACTTTATATAGTTCATCTATATATTTTGATAAACCATCTTTGTCTATTCCAGTAATTTCTATTATCACTTTTTTTATAGTTTCGTTATTATTAATACTATTTTTTATATCTTCTATAGTACTTCTATCTGTTATAATATTAGAGTTTGAGTCAAAATATTTTATTTGTTGTATAATATCTATTCTGTCATTTATAATATAATATGAATTTTGATGCTTTTCTTTTTTTCCGTTGTATGATAGTGTAAATTTATCGAAATTTATTACAATAGCAATAAATATTAATATAATAATTCCAAATAATATTATAAATTTTATAAATCCTTTATTCTTCATTTTTTTCCTTTCTATATTAAAATTGTAACCTTTGTTCCTTTTTCTATTTCGCTTTTAATATTTAATTTCCAATTATGTATGTTAACAATTTTAAAGCATAATGTAAGACCTAACCCCATTCCAGATATTTTTCTGTTTCTATCTTTGGTTAAAGTGTAAAAAGGTTCTTTTATTTTTTCTATTTTGTCTTCTGGAATGCCCCTTCCATAGTCTATTATTGTGATTTCATATTTACTAAGATATATATCTATTCTAGGTGTTGTATCATAAGCTCCAATTGCGTTTTTTACTAAATTATAGATAAGTGATTTTAATAAAATTTTATCTACTTCTTTATATACATTTTCTTCGATTTGAATATTAAATATTGCATTATAATACAAATTTTCTAATTCTTCTATAATTATTTTTATTTCCTCTGAAATATTTATTAGTTCTTTTTTTATTGAGCCATTTTCTATTAAAAGCATTTCTGTCAATCTTTCAGACATTTGCTGAATATATTTACCTTCTTCATATATTCTAGCAGAATATTGTTTTATTGTATTATTATCTGTAACCTTATCATTATTAATTAGACTAGAATATCCAATTATAGAAGTAAGAGGTGTTCTTATTTCATGTGTTAAATCTCCTATAAATTGTCTTCTATTTTCAGAAACTTCTTGAATTTTGTTTATATTATCTTGGATTGCAATAGTCATCTCATTAAAGCTGTTTCCAAAGTTACCTATTTCGTCATTTCCTAATCTTTTTAGTTTTATATTATAATTTCCCTGTTTTACTTTGTTTACTGCCTTATCTAATTTTTTAATTTTTCTTGTTAAAAAATTCACTGTTATTGAAAGAAATAACGCAATTATAAAAGAACTAATTACACTTAATTCGATAAAGAAATTTGTTTGTTCTTGTTTCATATTATTTGCTTCTGAAATGCTAGATAGGGTTATAACAATATAATTATCTCTTTTTAGTTTCATAAATAATTTATCATTTATGATATAAGAATCCATATATTCAATGTAAGAACTATTTTCAACTATATTAGCAGAATTTTTTTCTGCCTTAATCTTGTCTTCATCAGTATATAATATCCCATTTTCAATATTATCTATTTCAGTAGTTAATCCTTCATCTTTACTCTTATCTTCAGATGTAAGTAATCCTTCAGCAATCTGTGAATCTTCACTTTTAAAATTTGTATATGATCTTTGACCATTTATATAAACATCTACATTTATTCCATTTTTCAAGTAATTATTTGCAACAGTTGATAAATCATATGAAGAATATACAGTTAATTCATGCATTATATTATTAGTTTGAGATATACTTTTTTCTATTTCTTTTTCAATATTTAGTTTATATGTATAATTTATCATTACAATACCTATTATATTAATTACTATGATAATCAATATAAATGATATTAGAAATATCTTTTGACTAAATTTCATAATTTATCTCCTATATTATTTTAATATATATCCTACACCATGAATTGTAATTAAATTTTCTTTTAAATCTAATTTTTTTCTTAATTGTTGTATATGATAATCAACAGTTCTAGTTTCTACATCTGTTTCGATATTCCATACTTTATCTAGTATTTCGTCTCTCGATAATACTTTATTTTTGTTGTTTAATATTAAAATTAATAAATCATACTCTTTAGGTGCTAAATATATTTTTTCTTTATCTTTGCTTACTTCTCTTGTATTAAGATTAACAGTAATATTTTTAAATTTATAAATATTTTCTTTGGTTTTACTAATTCTTAGTTCAATTCGTGCAAGTAGTTCTAAAGGTTCAAAAGGCTTTGTAATATAGTCTATTCCCCCACCTTTAAGTCCTTTTACTATTGAATTAACATCATTTTTTGCTGATAAAAATATAATTGGTGTATCTATAGTTTTTATTTTTTCGATTATCTCAAATCCATCTATTTTAGGCAGCATAATGTCTAATAATATTAAATCATATTTATTTTCTTTTATTTTATTTAATGCATCTTCACCATCATAACTACAATCATATTCATAATGAGCTAGGCTTATAGTGTCTTTAATTAAATCAGATATATTTTTTTCATCTTCTACTATTAATATTTTTGACATTTTAATTCCTTCTTTTTTGTTTAATAACATTATTATATACTGTATTTTTGTTATGTCAAATAAAAATAGAAATTTGTATTTAAAAAAGACTATGTCTCCATAGTCCTTTTAATTGTAGGCCATTTATTTTATCAAATCTTCCATATTCATTACTTTATTTTCTAATGTATAACTAGATAAATCTGGAACTTTAACATCTTCATCTGTAATTTTATCAAAATCATATTTATATTCTTGTATATTATCTCTAATTTCCTTTACAACATTTGTACCTGGAAAAAATGATTTTTCTCCTCCCCTATTAATTTGTTTTATTGGTAATCCAGTCTCTTTATCTATCCAAATTTCCCATGCATTATTCTTTTCTGATTTATTATTTAATACATAATATTCTTTTCCATAATCATATGTATCTGTGTGTATTGAATATACAAAAGTTGTGCCTATCCTATCTAACAAGCTTTTTCTAGTAGTAACAAATGGTACATTTTTGATATTATTAGCACTATTTAATATTTTAGAAATATCTCCTTTTTCAATTATTGCTTTATTTTCTTTTTCATATATATAAATTCTTTCATCTGAGTCAACATTTGTATATTCAATTATACTTGTTTCTATACCATTATCAGAATAGACTTCCCATACATTTTTATATTTTCCGTCTTTATAATACTCTTTTGTAATTGAAGTGTGATTACCAGATAATATTTGACTAGTTTCTCTATAAAAGTTATTTGATTGTAATGATTTTTCAGCTCTACTCATAATGCTATTTATTTTAATAAAATTATTTAAAAATATAATAAATGCAATTAATAGTAGTATTATAACTGCTATTAATATCGATTTTATTTTTGTTTTTATTCTGACTTTTTTTAAATAATCTAGCTCTATTTTATCTTTATTGCTGGTATCATTTATATCTTTTTTTATAGTATTTAATTCTGTTTGACAATCTTCACATTCACTTAAATGTTCTTGCACTAATTTTTTTGACTCTAGATTTAATACTCCATCAACATAATTAATTAATAAATCTTGTATAATTTCACATTCTTTTTTATTTTTCATTTTTATTTTCCTCCCTTATTTTTTGTTTAGCTCTATAAAATGTAACCCTTGACCAATTAGATGTTTTGCCTAAGATTTCACCAATTTCTTCATAACTTAAATTTCCTATCAATCTTAAATACATTACTTCTTTAGATTTGCTATCTAATTTTTGAATATCTTTAAACAATTTTATTTTTTCTTCTTTGCCACAAATAATTTGTTCTGGTGTTTCATCATATAGAACATTTTCATTAATTTCTTCAAAAGATATATTAGCATTTTTGTTCTTTTTCTTTAATTCTTTATACCATAGATGTTTTGCTATTTGACATAGCCAAACAGATAACTTACAGTCTCCTCTAAACTTTTTTATATCTTTAACAGCTATAGCAAAAGTTTCTTGCATTAAATCTTCTGAAATATCCCTATTTTGCGTTAAGCAGAACAAGTATTTATAAACAGTTATCGAGTATTCTTTATATATTTCTTCAATATTCTGCATAACTTTTCCTCCTTTTCTATATAATAAGGGTGCTTTTTTTAGATTTTGTTACAAAGTTTTTTAATTTTATAAATAAATTTTTATTAATATAGAAAATTAGTGACCAACTATAAATAGTTAGCCACTTGTTTTCTATATAACATGTTTATTTCTTTTTTTATTATATTTGTTTTAGCAAATACAATTTAATAATATTTCTAAAAAATTTATTATTTTTTTAGAACATACACAAGCCACTTATTGTTATTTTCTCCACCCTCTTTGTGAAAATTTGAAATTTGATATCCAATTGTAGTAATAATTTCATTCAACTCTTCTTCACTAAAATATTTATAATAACGCTCAGCTCCCATATGATATTCATTAGAAAAGTCAACCCATTCTTCACTAACATCTTTTATTTCACAATTCATGGCATTAAATATAAATAATCCGTCATCTTCAAGCGTATTATAGACTTTTTGTAAAACTTCTATTGCATCTTCTTTAGTAAAATGAACAAATACTCTCCAAGAAAAAACAGCAAAGTATTTTTCTGTGAACTCATCTTCTAATACATTAAATTTAATTGTTTTCAGATTTTTAGAACTTATTGCATCAATAAAATCATCTGCTATATCACTTGCTGTTATTTCATATCCTAATTTTTCAATATATTTAGCATTTGAGCCATCACCAGAACCAATTTCAAAAACTTTTACTCCCTTTGGTAATGATTCAATATTTGTTTTTATAAATTTTTCTAATTTCTCACGTTTACATTTAGCTTTATTTAGGTCAAGATTATCATGTTTCATACTGGTTACTAAATATATATTAGCATTCTTTTTATATACTTCAACTGTTTTTTTATTTTCCTTACTCATATTTTTCCTCCTTTTTAATCTTGCTATTTATTTATTTTAGTGCCTTTAAATATTCTTTTATCATATTTTCTTTTAACCTTTCTGTTGCCCATTTTCTAAAATTAGTTGCCACTTTGGATTTTATTCTATATCCCAATGAAATTATCATATTAAAATTATAAAATTTCACATTTCTCTCAATGCTTCTATTTCCTTCAAATTGAACTCTTCTTCATCATATATGTATTAAATATTCAATCTTTTTATAGTGCTTTTTCAAAATTTATAATATTACATATTTACTATTCCATAAATTTCTCTTACATATAAAAATGGTAAAGACCTAAATCTTTACCATAAATTTTACAGCTCCAACTTATTGGTAGGATTTACCTTAAAAACTGTCAACAATTTATAATTTAAGATGACAAAATGATGACATTTGCGTTTTCAGTCCTACTTGCAAAACCTTGTAATAGGCTATTTTCCACAACAATTTTTGTATTTCTTACCACTTCCACAAGGACATAAATCATTTCTTCCAACTTTTGGTCCTTGATTTACAACTGTTTTATTCATTCCGCCCTCTTTTTCTGAAAGGTTTCCATCTACTAAATTAATAGCTGTGTCTTCTAAACTTGCATTTGTAATTTGAGATGTTTCTTTTCTTGTTACTCCTTCTTTCTTTTGAATGTGTAGTAAGATTTTTGATACTTCATTTTTAATATCTTCAACCATCTCATCAAACATATCAAATCCTTCTATTCTGTATTGTACAACAGGATCTTTTTGTCCATATGCACGAAGGCCTATACCGTTTTTTAATTCGTCCATATTATCTATATGATCCATCCATTTTTGATCTACTACTTTTAACATTACAACTCTTTCAAGTTCTCTTAAATCTTCTTCTCCAAATTCTTTTTCTTTTGCTTCATATATATTATTAACTTTTTCTTTTAATTCGTTTATTATATCTTCTGGATTTATTTTTTCTTGTTTTAAACTATCTAATTCATCAATATCAAATGACATTTTAATATCTTGCATAAATGCTTCTTTATTTACATTTTCTACATCAGCTGTATACACTGCTACTAAGTTTTCTATAGAAGAATCCATCATTTTTAAAATGCTTTCTTTTAAATTTTCTCCATCTAAAACATCTCTTCTTTGTTTGTATATAATTTCTCTTTGTGTATTCATAACATCATCATATTGAAGTACATGTTTTCTTATACTAAAGTTTCTATCTTCTACTTTCTTTTGAGCAGATTCTACAGATTTTGATATAAGTTTTGATTCGATTGGCATATCTTCATCTGCACCTAAAGTGTTATATACTTTTGATATTGCATTTCCACCAAATATTTTCATTAAATCATCATCTAATCCAATATAGAATCTAGATTCTCCTGGATCTCCCTGACGACCACTACGTCCACGAAGCTGATTATCGATTCTTCTTGACTCATGTCTTTCTGTACCAATAATTTTTAAACCACCAGCTTCAATTACTTTTTGTTTTTCTTCTTTTATTTGTTCATCATATTTCTTTTCTAATTCTCTGAATTTTGCTCTTGCATCTAAGATTTCTTTATCGTCTGTTTCGTTAAATGCTGTAGCTTGTTCTATTTGTTCTGCAGAATAATTTAATTTTCTCATTTCTTGTTTTGCTAAATATTCACTATTTCCTCCAAGCATAATATCTGTACCACGACCTGCCATGTTTGTAGCAATTGTTACTGCTCCTAGCTTACCAGCTTGTGCTACTATTTCTGCTTCTTTTTCATGATATTTTGCATTTAAAACAACATGAGGTATTCCCTCTTTGTTTAATAAGTTACTTAATTTTTCTGATTTACTAATAGATACAGTACCTACTAGAACTGGTTGTCCTTTTTCATGACTTTTCTTTATATCTTTTATTACAGCTCTAAATTTAGCATCTTCATTTTTGTAAACAATGTCTGAATTATCTTTTCTAATCATTGGTTTATTTGTTGGAATTTCTATAACATCTAATTTATATATTTCTTGGAATTCGTTTTCTTCTGTCATAGCAGTACCTGTCATACCAGATAACTTACCATACATTCTAAAGTAGTTTTGGAATGTAATTGTTGCTAAAGTTTTAGATTCGTCTGCAATTTTTACTTTTTCTTTTGCTTCGATTGCTTGATGTAATCCATTATTGTATCTTCTTCCATACATAATTCTTCCTGTGAATTCATCTACAATTAAAACTTCTCCATCTTTTACGATATAGTCAACATCTTTTTTCATTATCCCATATGCTCTTAATGCTTGGTTTACATTATGAACTAATTCAGAGTTATCTAAATCATTGAAATTGGATATTCCAAATTCTTTTTCAGCTTTTTCTATACCTTTTTGTGTAAGTGTTGCAGATTTTGCTTTTAAATCTACTATATAATCAAATTTTTCATTATCTTCAGCTTGTTCGTAATCTTTAACATCTTCTTCTACAATAATTTTTGGAGTTAATTTTCTAACAAAGCTATCTGCCTTTTTATATAAATTAGAAGATGCACTTGCTCTACCAGAAATAATAAGTGGTGTACGAGCCTCGTCAACTAAAATACTATCAATCTCATCTACTATAGCATATGCTAATTTTCTTTGTACTAATTGATTTTTATAAATAACCATGTTGTCTCTTAGATAATCAAATCCAAATTCATTATTTGTTCCATATGTGATATCACAATTATATGCATCTTGTTTTTCTTTTGGATTCATTCCATTTATAATAAGACCAACTGTTAGTCCTAAAAATTTATATAATTTCCCCATCCATTCGCTATCTCTTTTAGCTAGGTAATCATTTACTGTAATTACATGAACACCTTCACCTGTTAATGCATTTAAATATGCTGGAAGTGTTGCAACCAATGTTTTTCCTTCACCTGTTTTCATTTCTGCAATTCTACCTTGATGTAAGATAATACCACCTATTAATTGAACATCAAAATGTCTTAATCCTAAAACTCTTTTAGATGCTTCTCTTACAACAGCAAAAGCTTCTGGCAATATATCATCTAAAGTTTTTCCTTCTGCAAGTTTTGCTTTAAATTCTCCTGTTTTATTTTTTAATTCATCATCAGATAATTTACTTATAGATTCTTCTAATTCATTGATGCTTGCTACTATTGGCATAACTCTCTTAACTTCTTTTTCACTATAAGATTTAAATACATTGCTTAATATACCCATTTATTTTCTCCCTTTCTATCTTATGTATATATGTTTTAATACTTCCATAGTAATATACCACTCTTTATTATTTTTAGCAAGTAGAAATTGTTATAAATTTTAGGTTACTTGATAAAACGACATGCCAGCCACACAAATAAAAAACTTTCGCAACTTTTCAATTGAAAATGTTTTCTTGTTCTATATATTCAAGTTAAATCTTATGTGAAACTTTTTTCTATCAATTTTCATAATTCTTTTTCACATTTATATTGTTTTTTGTATTGAAAGTATATGTTTTTAGACTCATGTGTTATCCTACAACAATTTTTGAATACATGGTATATATTTCTCTTTTCAGAATAATATTTATTAAAACTTATAAAAAATAATAGCTATGAAAGAAGGTTGTTCTATGTTTATATACAATTTAAAAATAAACGGAAATAAATTAATTAAAAACTTTTTTATTGTTTTGCTTGTTATAATACTAGTTATATGTGGAATTATTGCTTATAAAATCTTCGGTTCGAACATTAATACTTCTAAAGTTAATGATGAGCTAAATTACGAAAAAAGCAATGAATTAAACAGTAGAAATTATACAAATATATTAAATGAAGTTCATAACAATTTAAGTTTATATGAAGGTAACCGTATTAAATTTACTGGATTTGTTTATAGAGTTTATGATTTTTCAGAAGATCAATTTGTTTTAGGAAGAAATATGGTTATTAGTTCAGATTTTCAAACTGTAGTTGTTGGTTTTTTGTGTCATAGTAACTCAGCTAAAAACTTTGCTGATAATACTTGGATAGAAATCGAAGGTAAAATTACAAAAGGAAATTATCATGGAGAGATACCAATTATTGAAGTTACAAAAATAAAACAAGTAGACAAACCAAATGACGAATTTGTTTATCCTCCTGATGATTCATATATTCCAACTTCCAATATATTTTAATTTAAGTGAAAAAAATAAAAAAGTGTTAATCTAGAACCTAGAATTACAAATAATAATTGTTTAAAAGTACATACTAGCTTGTCTAATTGTTATATATTTTTTAAAACCAATCGTCAATGGCACATCATATCTTATTTTTCTATCTAAACTACGTGATATAAAAGTAATTATTAGCACTCATCCGCCACACTTCAAGATTGATTTTTAAAAAATATATAACAATTAGACAAGCGGTAACATTGTCGCAAAAATAAAACAACAGTGAATTCCAATACAGTTATTCCCTTTCGAATATCGATTTCATTATTCCCTTATCTAATATAGTAGAAAAAATATTTTTTAACACAATTAAAATAATTGGTCCTATAAGCATTCCTAAAATCCCTATAAATTTAAATCCTGTATACATAGCAATTAACGTAAATATTGGATGAATTCCTATTTGCTTACTAACTATTTTAGGTTCTATTAGTTGTCTTATAATACTCATTACAGCCCATAGTCCAAGTAATGCAAGCCCAAGTGTGAAATCACCATTGCAGGCAGATATTATTGCCCAAGGTACCATTACTGTTCCAGAACCAAATATAGGAAGTGCATCAACAAATCCTATTCCTAATGCTGCCATCAATGGAAATTGTATATTTAATCCTATAAAATTAAAAATATATAAACCTATTAATGATATTACAAATGAAATTAATATCAAAATTGATTGAGCTTTTAAATAACATCCTAATGCTTTAGCAATTTCCTTTATATGCTTTATGAGTCTTTTTACCCATGTTTCTGGTAAATGATGGTCTAATTGATCTAACATATATATTTTGTCTGTACAAATAAAATATAATGAAAGTATGCAAATTACTATATAAAATCCTATAGTTGGAAGTGATGTTAATGTATTTAAAACTTTAGTTAATCCTGTTTTTAACCATGTAGATAATGTATCCAGAAAATCTCCTGCACTATTTTGTACTATTGTTTGTATTTCTTGTGGTATTTGTAATTTGCTAAATTCGAATTTTGAAATTATATCTTGAATTTGTATATATGTCTTTTCAAAATATTCATTAATCCCTGTTAACATATTAGATGCTTCTTGAATTAATGTAATTATCCCCCATGCTATAAGTCCTATTATTATACCAATTACTATTACAAAAACAATTATGGCGCTTGTCCTTCTTTTTAATTTAATTTTCCTCATAAAAAAACGTATTACTGGTTCTATTAACATAGAAAGTATAAAAGCAATTAAAAAAGGCATATAAAATATGGCTAATTTAAAACCTAAATATACACCGTACAACCATTAATATTAAAACAAATAATTTTCTTAGAACTTTAGTCCAATAATTCATATCTAAAACCATATGTAATACCTCTTGCTATATATTTTATGTCATTTTATTATTTTTATTCCTAAAACATCGAGCAAACATTGGGCGAACGTTTAACCCTATCCCCAATGTTGTCTCAAATGCTCGAGCAATATTCGATTTACTCTGCGTTTTTAGTTTTACAGTCGCAAATATTTTCTAATGTCTCACAAACGCTTTCTGTATTTACATTTTGATTTTGAGCTAAATCGCCTATTGTTAAAATTCCTATAATTTTATTGTTTTCTATCACAGGTAATCTTCTAACTGCATTTTGTGACATTAATTTTTCTGCTTCTTTAATGTCACTGTTTGCATCACAACAACATACTTTGCAAGTCATAATGTCACTAACTGGAGTTGTTTTATAATCTTTATCACACGCTATAGCACGCATAATAACATCCCTGTCTGTAACAAGTCCAACAACATTTTTAGCATCATCACATACAGGAACACATCCAATATGACTATTACACATTAATTTTGCACAATCGCATACTGTAGTATTAGGGGTAACAAATTTTACATCATTACACATACAATCTTTTACTTTCATAATATACCTACCTTCTTAAAATTTCTTTATAACCAAAGATATAAATATAAAATTATACAATATATTATAAAATTACATTTGACTATAAAGCTCATTTTAGACTTTTGAAGTATAAAATAATTTAAAACTTCAAAAATCATATTATTATTTTTTGCAAATAAAAAAAAGATATGCACGTTATATTTTGCATATCTTGTAAAAATTTTTTAAAAATTTAAATAATCATCATAGTCGAAATCACGCATACCTGGTCTTGGATTTGGAAATGGCGGCCTCATTGGTGGTCTAGGTGGTCTTCCTGGTGTCCCAGGTCCTGGAAATGGTGGTCTTATAGGTGGTCTTCCTGGAAAAAATCCTCCCCCCAATAACTGATTCAAAATTAGTATTCTAATTAAATCTCTCAATAAGGGATTATTGGGTCTTGGCTGTCTTGTTTCTTTAAAATCTCTATTTTCATTTTTATCTTGATTTTTTAATTCCTTTACATCCCTATCTTCTATTTGTTTTTTGTTTACTGTCTTAGAATTATTTGCTTCTCTTGTTTCTATGTTCACATTTACTATATTTATTTCATCTGCTTCTATATTATTATATATTTCCATTGTCATTTGTTCTATTAAATCATTAGTTATTGGTCTTGTATTATTTGCACAAATTTTACATACCATTGGATTAATAATTTTGTAAATATCAGGGAATAAATCTTCTATATTGTCTTGCATCATTGGATAATTTCTATTATATGTAGGATTTGAATAAAAATTTTCTTCATAATTTTCGTTATATGAATTTAAATTATTTCTGTTGTTATATCCAAGGACACTTCTCATATAATCTTCGTACTCATTATAATACATATTATTACCTCCTAGTTTTTTATTATGCTTTATATTATGCAGTTTATAACTAGTTTGTTACTAAAATATAGCAAAATTTAAAACTGTAGTATATAAATTATTAGCTTACTCCATCTAAAATTAGATTTACTTTATACTTAAGCTTATAAAATTATATCTACAGTTTTAGTATTTATATATTTTATTAAAAATAATAAAAATTTATTTTTTATTATTCTACTTTATTTACCAACTCTTTAAATATGTCTCCTCTTTGATACGCATTTTTAAACATGTCGAAACTAGCACTACCTGGTGAAAATAATACAACTTCTTGTGGCCTTGCCAGTTCCTTTGCTATTTCTATACATTCTTCTAAGCTATCACATTTATATATTTCTACAATTTTATTTTGATTTTGCATTTCTTGTTTTACTGTATTATAAATTTTTTCTGAAGTCTGACCTATTAGAAGTAATGTTTTTACTTTTTCTACAATGGGTTTTGCCATTGGTGTA
The DNA here is from genome assembly GCA_905215935.1 of uncultured bacterium. Lineage (GTDB taxonomy): Bacteria > Bacillota > Clostridia > TANB77 > CAG-508 > CAG-492. The sequence continues at coordinate 323,348 of CAJMRY010000002.1, read as the reverse complement.
TAATCTAAATTTTTGTCATATCCTCCAGTTATTAATATAAGCTCTTCACTAAATGCATTTATTCCGGCTATAGTTCTTGTGGGAGAAGAACTTGCAGAATCATTATACCATTTTACGCCATTTATATCTCTTACAAATTCTAATCTATGATGTACTCCTTTAAATTCAGATATTGCCTTATTTTGAGTATCTATATCTACTAATGGTGCTGTTGCAGCAATTGCTGCACATATGTTTTCAAAATTGTGAATACCTTTTATATAAATGTTTTTTGTATTTAAAATATGTCTTCTTATTCCATTTTCACAAGATTTTATTTTTTCATCATCATATATAATTCCATTTTCTAATTTTGTCTTACTACTAAAAAATATTACTTTTCCATTTGCTTCTTTTTCAAATTCTCTAGTTATATCATTATCATAATTTAAAATTAATATTCCATCTTTATTTTGATATTTAAAAATATTTTTCTTACTTTCTATATATTCTTCATAAGATTTATGTATATCTAAATGATTTGGTGTTATATTAGTTATAATAGAAATATTAGGACTTATTTCCATATCCATTAACTGAAAACTACTTAATTCCAGTATTACAATATCATCTTTTTTCATTTCATCAACTTTTGTAAACAATGGAATTCCTATATTTCCACCTAAATAACAATTGTATCCTTTTTGTTTTATTATTTCATAAATTAAACTTGTTGTTGTTGTTTTGCCATCACTTCCTGTAATTCCAATTATTGTTCCTGGACAAATTTTCATTAACATTTCAATTTCAGTTGTTAATATTGCACCGCGATTTACTTCCTCTACTATTTCTTTAGTATCTGGTCTACAACTTGGTGAACGAAATATAATATCAAATCCATGTAATTTTGAAAGATAATCTACTCCAAAAGACATTTCCATACAATAATTTGAAATTGTATCTAATATGTTTTTGTCTATATTATCTATATTTCTTCTATCAAAGACTGTAACTTTAGCACCCTTTTTGTTAAAATATTCCAAAAGTGGTATGTTGCTAACACCAATACCTATTATTGCCACTTTTCTGTTTACAATATATTTATTAAATTCCTCTAATTTAGTATTAATCTCTTCCAATTTTATTCCCTCCCAATTTTTTCTTTTAGTATAATATGCTCTTGTTTTTTATTGGTTAAACATTTCTAGGTATTATATATCAAAATATTAATTTTAACAACTGTAAATTTTTTTGAATATTTTTTTGAAATTTGTTAAGAATATTAATATCACGAATGGAGGTGTAAGATTATGTCAGAAAAAAATAATCAAAACAACCAAAACAGAAATAACAATAAGAATAATAACAAAAATAACAACCAAAAAAATAATAAAAACTGTGATTAATTTTGAATGAAATATTATTGAAATTTGGACAAGGGAATGGTTTTAAGAGAACCGTCCCCTTGTCCAAATTTCCGCTTCTATCTTTCTAAATACTTCTTCAAAAACTTACCTGTATAACTCTTCTCATTTTTAACAATTTGTTCTGGGGTTCCAATACCTATTACTTCTCCTCCCCCATCTCCTCCTTCTGGTCCTAGGTCTATAATATGGTCACAAGTTTTTATTAAATCTAAATTGTGTTCTATTACAATGATGCTATTACCAGTATCTACAAGTCTTTGTAATATGTTTACTAATTTGTGAACATCTGCAATATGAAGACCTGTTGTTGGTTCGTCTAATATATATAATGTTTTACCGGTTGCCCTTTTAGAAAGTTCTGTGGCAAGTTTTACACGTTGTGCTTCTCCTCCAGATAATGTTGTAGATGGCTGTCCTAGTTTTATATACCCAAGACCTACATCATATAAAGTTTGAATCTTTTGTTTTATCTTAGGAATATTTTCAAAAAATACTAAAGCTTCTTCTACTGTCATATCTAATACATCTGCTATAGTTTTACCTTTATATTTTACCTCTAAAGTTTCATGATTATATCTTTTGCCATTACATACTTCACATGGTACATAAATATCTGGTAAAAAGTGCATTTCTATTTTTAAAAGTCCATCACCAGAACAACTTTCACATCTTCCTCCTGGTACATTAAAGCTAAATCTTCCTTTTTGATATCCTCTCATTTTAGCTTCATTGGTTCCTGCAAAAATATCACGAATAATATCGAATACTCCTGTATAAGTAGCTGGATTAGAACGTGGTGTTCTGCCAATAGGTGATTGATCTATATTAATAATTTTATCTATATTTTCTATACCTTTTATAGATTTACACTTACCTGGTTTCTCGTTTGACTTATTTATTTCTTTTGCAATTGTTTTATATAATATTTCATTTACAAGTGTACTCTTACCTGAACCAGATACTCCTGTAACACATGTAAATAAGCCTAGTGGAAATTTAACATTAATATTTTTTAAATTATTTTCTTTTGCGCCTATTACCTCTATAGATTTTCCTTTTATAGGTTTTCTTCTCTTCTTTGGAACTTCTATTTGTTTTCTACCACTTAAATATTCACCTGTAATAGAATCTTTAATTAATTTAATTTCTTCAGCAGTTCCTTGTGCCATTACATTTCCTCCATGTACACCTGCACCTGGTCCTATATCTATAATTTGGTCTGCAGCATACATTGTATCTTCATCATGTTCTACTACTAAAAGAGTATTGCCTAAATCTCTTAATTTTTTTAAGGTTGATAGTAACTTATCATTATCTCTTTGATGTAATCCTATACTTGGTTCATCTAATATATAAAGTACACCAGATAATCCAGAACCAATTTGAGTAGCTAAACGAATACGTTGCGCTTCTCCTCCAGATAATGTTCCAGCACTTCTAGATAATGTTAAATACTCTAAGCCCACATCCATTAAGAATTGAAGTCTTTTATTCATTTCTTTTAGTATTTGTTCTGATATCATACTTTCTGTTTTAGTTAATTTTAAGCTGTTAATATAATCTTTTATTTTGTTGATAGGCATATTTGTTAATTCATTAATGTTTTTATCTCCTACTTTAACAGCTAATACTTCTTCTTTTAGTCTTGCCCCATGACAATGGTCACAATCAGAATTACTCATATACATTTCATAAAAGTCACGCATACCTTGAGATTTTGTTTCATTATGACGTCTAGTAAGTGTCGGAATAACTCCCTCAAATGGAGCTGTATATTTTCTTATACCTGCTGGAGATGCATATTCAAAATCTATCTTCTCATCACCTGTACCATATAATATTTTATCTAAAAACTCACGAGGAAGCTTATTTATAGGTTTTGAGATATCTACATTATAATGTTTAGCTATACTTTCAAAATACATTTTTGCCATAGTGTCGCCTTTTTTCATAGTACTTGCGCCAAAAGCTTTAACACCATCATACAAAGTTTTATTTTTATCTGGAATTATTAAATCTTCATCTATCTTCATTAAAAAACCTATACCTGTACAGCTAGGACATGCTCCAAATGGATTATTAAAAGAGAACATGCTGGGTGTTAATTCTGGAAAACTAAAACCGCAATCTGGACATGCATAATTTTCACTAAACAAAAGTTCTTCTTTTCCTACAACATCTATTTTTACTAATCCATCTGCATTTTTTAATGCTACTTCTACAGATTCTGCAAGCCTACTTCTAATGCCTGCTTTTATAACTAGTCTATCTACTACTATGTCTATGTTATGCTTTTTCTTTCTATCTATTTCTAAATCATCAGAAAGTTCTACTAAGTCTCCATCTATTATTGCACGTACAAAACCTTCTTTTTGATATTTTTCTAATAGTTTTGTGTATTCTCCTTTTCTTCCTCTTATAACAGGTGCTAATATTTGTATTTTGCTTCCCGCTTCTAAACTCATTATGCTATCTAGTATTTGGTCTATTGATTGTTTTTCTATTTTTTTACCACAAGTAGGACAATACGGAACACCTATTCGTGCATATAATAAACGAATATAATCATATATTTCTGTTACTGTTCCTACTGTAGAACGTGGATTTTTTGAAGTTGTTTTTTGATCTATTGAAATTGCTGGTGATAGCCCATCTATAGATTCTACATTTGGTTTTTCCATTAATCCTAAAAATTGACGTGCATATGAAGAAAGGCTTTCCACATATCTTCTTTGACCTTCTGCATATAATGTATCAAATGCAAGTGATGATTTACCAGAACCAGAAAGACCTGTAACAACAACTAGTTTATTCTTTGGTATTTCTATATCTATATTTTTTAAATTATGCTCTTTTGCTCCTTTTATTATAATTTTATTATTCATATATATGCCCCCTAATTTGCTTTTTGCTTTTTTATTATACTATATTTTTTATAGCAAAACAAGAGTTTGTTTTATTTCTTTTTTTATTATCACTTCATAGCAAGTTACTAATCAGCAATATTAAAATATCTTTAATCACAAAGCAATTATCTAAAAATCTTTAAAAATCTCTTAAAATTAATTTTATAGATAAGAAGTTTATTTGGGCTGAATAGTAATCATAGTAATAATAATATATTTAATATGTAAATATATATTATATATAATTACATATTATTTATTAAATCAATATTTATAAAATGTTGATAAAAGCACGAAAGATTCTTTCGTGCTTTTAGCCTACCTACCCCGTAACCTATTTATTAAATATGCCAACTCCACCTTTCTTTTGAGAAGCAACTTGTTCATAACATTACGATAAAACGGTGTATTTGTACATGTTCTTCTAAGAGCTTCTCTTATTGTCTCATTATTAAGGTACACTTTCAACTCTAAAAAGTCTATTGCTCTGTTTTGGTTTTCTTTATGAAAGTATTTCTTTTGAAGAGTTAATACTAAAAGTCTAACAACCTCTTCATAGAAAAACTTTTCAATTTGGTCACCTGTTCCAAGATGTTCTTTAATGAGTTCTTTCCTTAGATCAATTATTTTAAACCATGTAGAAACGTCGGACTCAAATTCTGCATTATACTTGGTAATATGGGTTGTTCTATAGATATACAGTGGCTCATCTATATACTTAACAACAATGTTAGGATTAGCCAATAGTATTTCATGGTTCCAAATATTATCTTCCATCCTTTTAAGTTCAGGATTAAAGTAAATACCACGAATACATGAAAATCTATAGAGCTTTCCCCAAGGCACTCCTATTGCTGTATCAATTGAAGTACCTTCACGAAGATATGATTGATTGATAAAGCTCTTTTCAAGCTCTTTTAATGTTGCTCCCTCAAAAACTCTATTTTGTTTAAAGAAATGATTCTGCCGATATTCATGTTCATCATATGCATCACATGAACATGCAACAATATCTACATTATCATTTTTTTCAACTTCTTCATAAAGTCTCTGAAAATAAGTTTCTTTTATACAGTCATCTGCATCTAAGAAACTTACCCATGGAGTAGTAACTTGAGTAAGCCCAATATTACGTGCACACGAAATGCCAAGATTATTTGGATTTTGAATAAATTTTAATGTCATCATTCTATCTCCTATATCTTCTATAAACATCCGAATAACACGCTGAATCATAATAGTATCTTCATTACCATCATCTATGATTATGACAAATCGTGGTTTCCGAGTTTGTTTGGTAATGCTATTCAGACATTGCCAAAAATCAAACATAGAAACCTTGTAAACAGGAATTATCACGGTGACAGGTAAACTCTCTAAAGGTTTTTTCATATTAAATCTCCTTTTATACTCATTTGCGGATTGGCGTACTACATATCATATATTAACATAATATTAATATAAAAACAAGCTTTTAACTTTATATATTCTATTATATAGCTTTAATATATATAATATTTATTGTATTTTATAAAATATAGCAAACATCTATACCGTGCTTGAACTAATCTACATTTATAAAGATTTATTTTTCTGTTTAACAAGAAAATAACTCTTTGCCACTTTTTATCAAATATTTATTATATAGAAAAAGAGTGCATTAATGTTTTGCAACGCAAATCACATATGCACTCATAGTTAGAGAAAAACTCCGTTTGGCTTTTACGGCTTCTGCCAGTCTTTGTGGGACCATCCGTTTATATCGGAATACTCGTTTTCGAGATACCTCATACGTTTTCCGAAAGTGCAAGAATCACATCTTTCCGCTGTCGGCGGAAAATAATGATTCTGCCTTCGGCAGATTTCACACTGTTTCAAGATAGCGTCCCGCTTAGCTTGATACTGCTCTGCCCTTTGCTGTGTTGTTGTGTTGTCCATAGCCATAAATCCTCCTAAATTTTTAGAATATTTCAATATGATAACACAAAATATAAATATAGTCAAATTTAAAATGGTCTTCGCCAATTATAGTTTTCTTATATCAATCTTTTACAAAGTCTTCTCTAATTCTTTTATCTTGTCCCTTAATTCTGCAGCTTTTTCAAATTCCATAGAAGCGGCATGTGCTAACATTTCATCTGTTAATTTAGAAATCAATTCTTTAATATCTATGTCTTTTTCAATATTATATTCTGTTTTCATATCTTCTATCATACTTGCTTTTATTACTTCTCTTACAGATTTTTTAATAGTTTGTGGTGTAATTCCATGTTCTTTATTATATTCCATTTGTATTTTACGTCTACGATTTGTTTCACTTATTGCTTTTTCCATACTATCTGTTAATTCATCTGCATACATTATAACTTTACCTTCTGTATTTCTAGCAGCACGACCAATTGTTTGTATTAAACTTCTTTCTGAACGTAAGAATCCTTCTTTATCTGCATCTAGTATTGCAACTAAAGACACTTCTGGAATATCTAAACCTTCTCTTAAAAGGTTTATTCCTACTAATACATCAAACTCACCTAATCTTAAATCCCTTATAATCTCCATTCTTTCTAATGCCTTTATTTCAGAATGCATATATCTTACTTTTATATCAAGACTTGCAAGATAAGAAGTTAAATCTTCTGCCATTTTTTTAGTAAGTGTTGTTACTAATACTCTTTCCTTTTTTTCTACTCTTTCTCTTATTTGTTCTATTAAATCATCTACTTGATTTGTAACTGGTTTTACTTCTATCTTTGGATCTAAAAGTCCAGTTGGTCTTATAATTTGTTCTATTACATTACTCTTAGAGTGATCTTTTTCATAATCTGCTGGTGTTGCACTAACAAAAATGACTTGGTTTATTCTTTGTTCAAATTCATCGAATTTAAGAGGTCTATTATCAAATGCAGATGGAAGTCTAAATCCGTAATTTACTAATGATTCTTTTCTTGCTTTATCACCATTATACATAGCTCTTACTTGTGGTATTGTTGCGTGTGATTCATCTATTAACAATAGGAAATCATCTGGAAAATAATCGAATAATGTAAATGGTGGACTCCCCTTTTCTCTACCACTAATATGTCTTGAATAATTTTCTATTCCTTGACAAAAGTCTGTCTCTTTCATCATTTCTATATCAAAATTTGTTCTTTCTTCTATTCTTTGTGCTTCTATTAGTTTATTATTATCTTTAAAATACTTTATTCTTTCCTCTAATTCCGCTTCTATTGTTTTTATTGCTCTTTCCATTTTATCACTTGTTGTTACATAGTGTGAATTTGGAAATATCATAACATGAGTTCTTGTAGCTATAACTTTTCCTGTTAATGGATTTATTTCTGATATTTTTTCTATTTCATCATCCCAGAACTCTATCCTAATTGCAGATTCATTTTGGTCTGATGGATATATTTCTACTATATCTCCTTTTGCTCTAAATGTACCACGTTTAAAATCTAATTCATTTCTTGTATATTGCATAGTAATTAGCTTTTTTAATACTTCATTTCTTTCTTTTTTCATTCCCGGTCTTAATGAAACAATCATATGTTCATAATCAATAGGATCTCCGAAGTCCATATATACATGATACAGAGGCTACTATAATTACATCTTTTGTTTCAAAAAGTGAAGCTGTTGCTGAATGACGTAGTTTGTCTATTTCGTCGTTTATAGATGCATCTTTTTCTATATATGTGTCAGAAGCGGGTAAATAGCTTTCTGGTTGATAATAATCGTAATAACTAACGAAGTATTCAACGTTATTTTCTGGAAAGAACTCTTTGAATTCGCTATATAGTTGTCCAGCTAGTGTTTTGTTGTGTGCTAAAACCAGTGTTGGTTTTTGTACTTTTTGAATAATATTTGCCATCGTGAAAGTTTTTCCGTGAACCTGTAACACCTAGAAGTGTTTGGAATTTCTTGCCCTCTTGTATTCCTTTACTTAAATATTCTATTGCCTGTGGTTGGTCGCCTGTTGGCTTATATTCTGAGTGTAATTTAAACATATTCCCTCCCTAGTATATTAACTATATAGATCATTAACTATACCATCTATGTGATTTTTCTCATCAAACGCTGGATTCATTATTAATAATAATTTCATTTTGCCTATATATACGAATTCTGTATTCTTTGGTATTTCTACTAAATCTCCGCTTTCTACATCATATATCTCACCATTTATTTTAAATCTACCATTACCTTCTAAGATATAATATATATGGCTACTTGCCTTATTGGTACAATATCTTTCATGTCCCTTATAGCTTTCTATCATATCTATGCTAATATCTTTGTTATTTAATATAAAACTATATCCGTTCATTCCATCTTGACTAAATGATGGTGTTATGGGAATGTTTTTTATATAATTCATTATATTTTTCCTCCTTTTTTTATTACATTCATAATATCTTCGACAATTAATTCTTCTGTTAAGTGATATCTTTTGAATAATTTTTCTAAATTTTCCCTATCTGTAAATTCTTTTTTAGCTCCAAAATTAAGTACTTTCATATTAGAATCTCCATAAAATCTTGTTATTTTTTCGCCAAATCCTCCATCTTAACTTCCATTTTCAAGTGTTATAACAAGTTTATGGCTTTTTACAGTATCCTCCAATTTCCAACTTTATCTGTTCCTTCTCTTTTTAGAATACCTTTTTCTTTTAAAACGCTAATATTTCTTTCTATTGTTCTTACAGTAGTTTTTAGCTTAGATGCTATTTCTTTTTGAGTTATATTTTGATTTTCTTTTATCAACTCCAAAATTTTTCTTTGTGTTGAATTTAAGCCAACATTTACACCGACGTTTACACCGACGTTTACACCGACATTTTTAGTAATCTCATTTTCTTTTTCGTAATTTTTTCTATAAAAAATTATAGTAAAACCTATTTTTTCTTTTCTAAATTCCACTTTTACTTGATTTGCTGTACATTCCTCATATATTCTTCTTATTCCAGAAGAGTATGTTTCTGTATCATTTGATTTGTATAAAATATTAGCAATTATCGGATTTCTAAACACTGAATGTGCCCTATTTTGTATATAATCTTCTGGTGTATATTGTTCTGGAAATGTTCCAGGATTATATATTTCTACTTTATTTTTAAATATTGAAATCTCAGTGCCTTTAGGGTCTTGATATAGCCTATGTGCATAACTATTTATAATAGCCTCTCTTATAGAATCTAGTGGAATTTCTGGATATTCTTCTCTTTTGTCTGTTATTTTTACATTCCATATAATATTTTTTCTAATATATTCTTGTCCTATTTTTATTAAATCGAAAATGTTTCCTGCTACTTTATCTATATCTATAAATGTTGTTTTGGTATCTGTTGCAAAAATCGCCATTTGAAGTTCTACATTATTATTATCGCAAAATAAAACCTTTCCTGCATTTAATAACTTATTCTCTTTTAATAATCCTAACTTGTTTAAAACATCTTCTTTATTTGTATATTGAAATGGTATCCTCTTAGCTTTATTGGCTCTTTCTATATAATCCTTCAATATTTCTTCATTAACATCGTCTATTGTTTTGTCTGAAATTCTTGAATCCCAACTTCCACTTTCATTTTCTGTTTTTAAAAATATTTTTCTCATTTCAGAAATGGAAAGTTTTTGGTCTCTATCGCTTACTCTTATATATGCTCTACCATCAGCAAAGTATGGAACATCTTCTCCCTCAAATTCTACTAGAATGCAATCTTTATCTTCTATTTTTACATTGCTTATCTTTGGATAGATTTTTGGCTCTATTTTATTTGAAATAACTTCTGAAATATATCTTAGTGTTTTTCCACTAACTTCTTGCCCAACTACTGTTCCATCATCTTTTATTCCAAAATATAGTTTTCCATGTCTATGTTTATTTAATATAGAAACAATTGATACTATTGCTTCTTTTAATTCACTTGTAGATTTTTTTAATTCTGTTATTTCATCTTCTTGAAATTTGCTATTCAATTAAACTCACCTTCTTTTCTTTTTGTATTATATCAAGATTGTTATTTGTTTTAATCAATATTAATTTCTAGGCCAACTCCTACTTCATTTATCTTTAATTCTTTTCCTATTTCTATTTTAGCTTTTAAAGAAATACAGTGACAAGGATATAATAATTGTGGATTTATTCCTTTAAAATATTGAATTGTTTTGTTTAATTTTTCATTTACATCAAATAAATGAAATCCCCCAATTACTCCATATACTTTATCTTCATTGCATACTTTTTTAGCATATTCTATTATATTACATATTCCACTATGAGAACATCCTGTTATTATAAATAATCCTTTTTTACTTTTATATACTATTGCTGTATCATCCCTGACTATATCATCTATCATTTTTCCTGACATATTACACTTACCTATAATTTCTCTTTTTTCAAAATTATTAATTTCTGGTATTTCTCCTAAAAATGTAATATTCTCACTTATTTTTAAAGGATTCTTGGTAAGCTTTAAATTACAAACTTGTTCTAATTCTTCTTTTATCATAGATGTTCCAATATACTCATTACCACATACTTTTTTGTTGAAGCATTCTGTATGTGCAATTACTTCGATATTTTTATTACTAACATTTTCAAACAAGTATTTTAATCCTCCTGTATGATCATTGTGACCATGAGATATAACTATTTTATTTATCTCTTTTAAGTTAATATCCATACTTTTTGCATTTCTTATGAAAGCATCCGAATACCCTGTATCGAATAATATTTTAGCATCTTCATCTTCTATATAATAACTTACAGCTGGTTCTCCTAAATAATATTTATCAATAAATGTATTATTATCCTCTAAAACTTTTAATTTCATAATCTATTATTTCCTCTCTATATTTTAATAATTGTTAAACCTGCTGATATATTTTCATCTTAAATTATTTAATTATTGTTTATTATTTATTTCATATTTATAAATTCTCTCATGTCGTCCATCTCCTATTGGTGCATTCTCTAAAAATACCCATCCTGTTCTTTCATAATAATTCTCATGTTCTGTAATTAAATATAAGTTTTTGTAATTCATCTTTCTAGCTTCTTCTATACATTTTTGTTGTAGCATCTTTCCTATTCCCATATTTCTAAATTCTTCTTTTACATATAAAGTTGCCATCCATGGAAATAAATCCTGTCTAGTAGTTAAATCATTTAACCATATAGATACTACTCCTACAACTTTATTTTTATATTTAGCAATATACATTTGTGGAATGATATCTCTATTTATAGAATGTTTTGATCTATAAATTATATCTTCCAATTCTGCTCCATGTCCTTTTGACCATTCTTTCCATATCCACTCTGACACTTCTTCTAAATATTCTTGCTCATCTATTAAATTACCAATCTCGATTTTATCTATCATAATATTAATACCCCCTATACTATTATTTAATTATATTTTTTACTATTAAATTTTTCTCTTTTTTATGATGCCTCCTCCACTAATTTTTTAAATTCCTCAAAAGATGGTATTTTTATATTTATTAATTCACTTATTTTTTTTAGTAGCGTATAATCATTTCTTGCATTCATTCCAAACCCTGTATAAGCGTCCCAACCCAGTTTTTTAGCTAAGTCTACTATTTCTATATTTATTTGTGGTCTCAAATCTACAAATATATTATTCATATTTTTATATTTTTGTAGAAATTCAACCGCACTATTATCGTTTCCGCCTTCTTTTCCAGTACAATTAATAAATATAAAACTATCATTTTCTAAACATATTTCATTTAATTTTTCTAGATATGTTACTTTAGTATTATTAGATAACTCTTTTGCTAGATTATCTTTTGAATTTATATCTATTAGATATAGTGAATTAATCCCTTCCTTGGCAATTCTCCTAGCAATAGGTTCACCCACACCACCTACACCAAAAAGTATTACTAATCTATTTTTTAGCGTTGACACATCTTCTGTAAACCAATCTGTAAAAGATGGCCCATTTAAATCATAACATGTTAATTTATTGTTTTGATCTTTTATTAGTGAATCTACATTATCAGGTATTGTTTTATTTCTAAACCATTCCTTTAATACTGAATTACTTTTATGTGGTTGAGTTTGATTAATTGCAACAATTTGATTATTTTGTTCACTTAAATCATATATCTCTTTAAGTGATTCAAAATCGTTCTTTTTTATATTAATTGGTAAATACACTAAATTTTTGTGGATTTTATTCATATATACTCTACTTGTTGATATCTCCCATTCTATAGGTTCTTTATATGCCAAATATAAACAAATATTTATTTCTTTATTCATCTTTATAAAATCTTTAACTTCTTGTATATTATTACATACCTTAATTTTATTATTAGAAGTTATAATCTCTTTATTTTTATTCATCATATTTTACTATCACACCTTTTTTAACTAGAGAAGAAAAATATACTCTCATTCCATTTTACTTTTATAATATTACTATACATTCATTCTTTTTTCAACCATAATACTTAAATGCAAAAAGAATGATTTGATTGTATAATAATAATTTGTGACAAATTGTGTTGAAATTTTACATATAGTATTGTATAATTCCTATACAAAATTTTAACCCTAGGAGGTATTTTTTATGAAGAAGAAAGTTTTGGTCTGTGGTTGTTTGGGTCACATGGGACAACTTGTCGTAGAGGCAGTTAATGCTTCTTCTGATATGGTAGTCCTTTGTGGATTTGACAAATCTATTGATTTGACTGGAATGTTCAATTTTCCTGTTTTTCATGAGGTTGCTCAAATTAACGCAAAGCCTGATATCATTATCGACTTTTCTAGCCCCACTGCAACCGAGATAATCTCAAAGTACGCCTACGAAAACGACATTCCTATTGTAGTTGCAACTACAGGACTGTCTGAGGAACAAATTCACAAATTGCATGAGTACTCAGACAAAATCCCTGTATTCCAATCTGCAAACATGTCCTTGGAAGTTGTTGTGTTTACAAAACTCTTGAAAGAGTATTCGACGATTCTTGGCAAAAATGCCGATATCGAAATTTTAGAAAAACACCACAACAGAAAAGCAGATAACCCTAGTGGTACTGCAAAAATGTTGTTTAGTGCTGTAAATAGCGCTTTTAACAACGAAAAGAAAATGATTTATGGACGTACTGGAAAAAGAGAAAAAGACGAAATCGGACTTGCTTCACTTCGTGGCGGTAATATCGTTGGCGAACACACGGTATCCTTTTTTAGCGAGAATGAGACTTTTTCTATCAGCCATACTGCATATTCTCGAATGGTTTTTGCAGAAGGTTCTGTCAGGGCAGCAAGATACTTGTTTAACTATGCATCTGGTTTTTACAATATGAATGATTTGGTTTAATTTAATTCATGTTTTTTGTGTTGTAAATTTCATTTAAAAGTTTCAATACCGAACAAAAAACAACACCACTAACGTTTCTTGTTAGTGGTGCTGTTTTTGTTTATATAATGCCTTTAGTAATTATTTAAAATCATTCCAATACACTAATTTTTCTATATTTTCTCTTTCATAGTGTTTTGAGCTTGGTTTACTTCCTTCTTCTGATGGATATCCAAATGGAAGCAAATTTTCGAGTTCATAATTGCTAGGAATATTTAGTATCTTTGCAGCTTTATTGGGTTCAAAACATCCAACTATTGTTGAGCCTAGTCCTAATTCTGCAATTTGTAGCATCATGTGTGTAGCTACAATTCCTACATCAATAATCCCCTCATCTTTTCCATCATACTTTCTTTTCCATGAAACGTCTTTATCATAACAAATAGCTAATACAATTGGAGCATCAAATGTAAAAGCAGTACATTCTTTTAATTCATTAATCTTTTCTTTGTCTGTAATAACTAATATTCTTTGTGGTTGAAAATTTCCTGCTGTTGGCGCTAATCTTCCAGCCTCTAGAATCAAATCTATCTTTTCTTTTTCTACTTGTTTTTCTGAAAAACTCCTACATGAATATCTTTTCTTTACTAATTCAATAAAATCCATTTTTATAACCTCACTTCTATATGGACAAATGGACGGTTCTCTTGTCCACCTTGTCAGATTTTGTCTGTTTTAATATCCTTTATGAAAATGGTCTTTTGCCATTTGTACAAATAGCCATATTGTAAATATAACAGCAAATACTAGGTAAACATATCTTAAAATTTGATTATTCACCATACTTGCTCCTAATAAAATAGCAGCATCTAAAAGACCAATTACTAACTGATGTAACATTTTTTCTAACTTATCTACTTGCTTTTGTGAATTTGCCATTTCTATATCAATTTTAGTTTCGCCACGATTTATATCTTTTATAAAATTTAGCAATTCATTTGGAAGCATGCTTAAACTATTAACTCCAGTCACGAAATTTTTACCTGTATTCATTAACATTTCTTTAGAAAACACTTCATTAAAACTGTCTTCTTTTATTTTGTTATTAAACACCATTAATAAATTAATATTTGGACTAATACCTTCTAGAGTTCCTTCAATTACACAAATTCCTCTAACTAGCAAAGTAATATTTTTATCTAATAATATATTATTTTCTTTTAAAAGACTATTTACACTATTTATAAACTCTATTATATTGATATTTTTTATATCCTCATTTGCATTTCTATCTAATATTTTCTGAATCCCTGTTCTTAACTTAATATGATTTACAGACTCTTTTGTAGTAGATATACTAAGTAATATATGTTCAAGTTCACTTACATTATTCTGTACTATAGCTTTCATTGCATTTTTTAATAACATTTTATTTCTAGAACTAATTCTTCCCATCATTCCTAAATCTAAAAATACTATCTTTCCATTACGTATAAAAATATTATCTGGATGTGGATCTGCATGGAAAAAGCCATCGTCTAAAGCTTGTTT
Organism: uncultured bacterium; assembly: GCA_905215935.1. GTDB lineage: Bacteria > Bacillota > Clostridia > TANB77 > CAG-508 > CAG-492. Next base: position 308,151 of record CAJMRY010000002.1, on the reverse strand, counting down.
AATATAATTATTAGCAAGTTTTAATCCTATTTCTTCAATATCATATCCTTGGCTCATTAATTTTTCTTTATCATCTAAATTTATTCCTTCAATATTTTCCATAACTAAAACTTTTTTAGTGACTAAATTATTATATACTTTTGGTACATCAACATATGCTATATCAATATTATTATCTTTAAATTCTTCAAGATGATTTGCTTCTATTTGAAAATTCATCTCTTCTTTTGCTGTATAATATATTTCATCTATTATATTAGCTAAATTAATTGTTTTTATTATTAAGTTTAAATGTAATAATCTTATAGCTTTTTTTAATAATTTTACATCCATAGACATAGTTTCATAAACATTTTTTCTTTGAACTTTAATTACTACATCTTCTCCAGATTTTAATTTGGCTTTATGTACTTGTGCAATAGAAGCGGAACCTATACAAGTTTTAGATATACTTTGAAAAATGTTGCTTGTATCACCATATTCTTCGTTTAATATTTGCATAACTTCTTCAAAACTCATTGGAGTTACCTTTGCTCTTAAATTTGATAAAGCATCACAATATTCTTTCGGTAATAAATCATATCTACTAGACATTATTTGCCCCAATTTTATATACATAGGACCTAATTTAGAAATTGTATTACATAATTTTTCTGGAGTAATTCCGCTAATCAAATCACTGTCTTTTAATATTGAAACAATTTCTTTAAACCTTATTTTCTCATTCATACTATCTACCTTTTCTATAATTCTCTTTTCTTTAGATTTTAATCATTTTCATTTTTTTCTTCTTCATCTCTTTTGTCTGCTTCTGAATCATTTTTTAGTAATTTTGAGATTTCTTCTTTTTCTTCATCACTCAAACCGTTAATTATTTCTACAATATCCTCTTTGCTTGCAGTAGTAATCTTAATATTTGTATTTTCTTTTATTTTATCTTTAAAATCTCTTTTTAGCTCTTCATTTTTTATAGAACCCTCTTTATATAAAGCTTCTCCTTTTTCTAATAATTCTTTTTTTAGTTCATTTGCTTTTTCTCCTGTAAGAGATATAGCTCCTAGCCCCATTAATAATACATTTTTAATATTTTCTTTCATTTATATCATCACCTTTCTAAAATTATTATAACACTAATATAATAAAAGTAAATTAATAATAAAATTTTTAATCGTTCAAAAAATTCATTACTAAATCTATAATAACTTCTTTTTCTTTTGGATTAGACTCTGCAATTAGTAGAGTTAAAGCTGTTAATGTGTTGTTATCTATTACTTGTTTATTGTCTTTATATAAGATATCATAGAAATTTAAAAAGTATATAAATAGTGTTGCTGCAATTCTTTTATTACCATCTGCAAAAACATGATTTTTAACTATCAAATATAAAAAGTTTGCAGATTTCTCTTCAATACTTTTATAAATGTCTTGTCCTCCAAAACTTTGATAAATATTACCTATAATTGATTCAAGTCCCCTATCTCTTTCAACAGCAAATAATGAACTTCTTTCGTTAAACTTTAGTTTATTAATTATATTTATACATTCATTATAATTAATTTTTCTATCATCTATATTCCCATTTATTTTCTTTAATGTTTTGTGATCGTAATTGTCTAATAAGTCTAATGCCTTAGAATATTCTCCAATTACTCTTAGTATTTCTTTTGCGTCATTATTTTCTAAATTTTCATCAATACGATTAGCTGTGTCGATTAATTTTATTGTTTTTTCTAAATAATCTAGTCTTTTTTGGTTAATAGCATATCCTTTTAAAATATATTCTTTTAAAATTTTATTTGCCCATATTCTAAATTTTGTTCCTTCTTTTGATTTTACTCTATACCCTACTGATATTATTATATCCAAATTATATATTTTTTTATTTCTTGTTACTTCTCTTGTTCCTTCTTTTTGAACTTGGAAGAAATCCTTCCAAGTTGAATTTTCTTCTAATTCTCCTTCTGTATATATGTTTTTTATATGCATTTCAATATTTCTTTTGGTTGTATTAAACAGTTCGGACATCTGGTCTGATGTTAACCATACTGTCTCATCTTGCATACTCACTTCTAATTTAACATCACCATCTTCAAATAGAATAATCTCATTTTTCATATCTCTCATAAGAACACTTCCTTTTTTATTATATTTAGTTCTTATTTAATCTTTTAGTTTTGATACTACTACATTTAGTTGCGTTTGCGAACTATTGTTCGTAGTTTATCATCTTATATTCTATTTGTCAATTAATATCTACTATATTTTTTATAATTCATCAAATTCCGCTTCCATTTATTTATAATTATTCAACAAAGTCTCTTTTTCCCTATTAACTTATATAAATTTCTATTATTAAGTTATTTTCTGTTCTAAATTCAGTTTTATTTTGCATGCTTTTACTCCATGTTATTATATACTTTCTAAAATACTATGTAATATTTGTTCTCTATTCTCTGAAGTATCTATATATTTTATTCCATACCTAGGACATTCTAATTTAAATAACTCGTTCCTTTCACTCCATTTTCTAGCATGCTCTTGAAGGTCTTTATTACATATATCATAAGTCCAATCTTGATTTGTATCATGTTCCCTACATAGCCCTATAATATCTTTTTCTTTTAAATTACCATGTCCTAAACATATTACTAATGTTTCTTCATAATTAATCATTTCTTTTACATATTTAGGGGTTAATTGCCCACTTTCTAATATATATCCATATTTATTTTTATCATTTCTAATACAAGAATTAAAAAATTCTAATAATACTTTTTGGAAATACTCACTATATTCAAATTCTTTTTGCTCTTCTATATTTGTTCTATAATATTTTTCTTTTCCCATTGCTCTTATCATTGACCACTTAATACTATCTGAATGTATTAGATTGTAGTTATTATACTTTTCTTTTATCATATTACTTAATGTAGTTTTCCCTGCTCTGCCTATTCCCATAATTAAAATATTTCTCATATTTACACTTCCTTTACATATATATTATATTAATCTAATAGAAAATCATCAACTATTTCTACTTTATTATTGTTAGAATCTATTTTAACATCTACTCCTATTGGTATAACTGCATTTACCATTTCATGTCCAAAATCATTACATTTTACAATAGGAAAATTATATTCTTTTGTATATTCTAATAGTATATCTTCCATTTGTGGAAATGTATTACCATTTTTTTGCAAAGCATAATTATATCCTACAATTATACCTTTTATCTTATCGAATACACCTAGTTGCTTTAATGTAGCAAACCTCCTTTGGCATTCATTTGGTGATGTTATATAACTCTCTATGGCTAATATTTTATCTTGCATATCTGGTAAATATTCTGTTCCCAATAGATACATCATAGTTCCTAAATTAGTTCCAAGTAATTTACCTTGTGCATTTCCACTTCTTATAATTCTTTTTTCTCCTGATTGAAACTTTCCAATTTTTTTATTTATAAAAGTGTTTTCAAATTCTAAGAATCTTTCTTCTGCTTGTTCTTTTCCAAAATCTACAAAATCAGACCCATGAAAAGTTACAAGTCCAGTTTTTTGATATATGGTTTCTAATATTACTGTTATGTCACTATAACCTGTAATTATTTTTGGATTTTGTTTTATTATTTCATAATCCAGTAAATCTATAAAAGTATTACAAGTTTCTCCTCCTTTAAGACAAATAATAGCTTTTACTTCTTTGTCTAAAAACATATTCATCATATCCTCAGCTTTTTGCTCTTTAGTTCCTGCTGAACCATAATAATTTTTTAGTACATATTTTCCTCTTTTTATTTTAAAGCCTTTACTTTGCAAGAATTTTTCTGCTTTGTAAAAATGTTCATATGTTGCTCCAATTTCTAAGCTATTAGATACACCTACTACTCCAATTGTATCCCCATAATTTAATTTATTTGCTAACATTTGTAGCCTCCTTCTTAAGTAATGATTATTTGATCTCTCTGATTTTTTCTCTAATCATTTTCTTTACTTCCTCATCTTCACAAGCTGGTATATTATTAGTATTTAATGAGTATATGTAATTTTTTTCTATATCGAATTTTGCATTTAAGAATTTAAACATTAATTTTGCCATTTCCAAAGCATGTTTAGGGGATCCACTTCCTCCACCTGTTAATACTAAAATTCCTTGTTTTTCTTTAAATAAATATTTTTTATTTAAAAAATATTCATTACTCCATATTGCATTTAATCTTGTAATAATAGAGAATAATGGAGGTGTAACATTAAACATATATATTGGTGATGCTACAATAATAGTATCATAATCATCTTTATATATTTTTTCCATATCATCTTTTATAGCACAACCTTCTTCTTTCCAACAATATCTACAATCTATACAAGGCTTTATGTTATCAAAATATGGAAAAATTTCCTCTATTTCGCCATTCAGTTTTCTTTTTATTTGATTTACAATATATGAGGTATCTCCATTTTTATGTGGTGAACCATTTATTATTAATGTTTTATTATGATTCATAATTACTCTCCTTTTATCTATAATTTCTATTATCTAAATCATATTTCCCTACAATAGATTTAACTAATTTTACAAATTCCTCTTCATTACTATATTCAAAAATATTATTAGTGATTGATTTTACAGATGAACTAATTTTGCTACCACTCTTATATAAACAATAAATTGGAATATTATCATCATAAACCCAACCTAATTCTATTCCCAAACCTGTTCCTGCAAAAGTAACTTCTGCAATGAATATATCTATTGTTTTGTAAAATTCTCTATCATTATTGCTTTTGCTACTATTTTCATGTGGTAATAATAATGTATGTTTATTTAATTCTTCATCTTTTCTTAATGGCCTATATATTTTATTGATATAATCCATCTTTTTTGAATGTGCTACATATATTCTCATTGTATTTCCCTCCTATAACTTTCTTATATCTACTAAAAATACCTTATATTTTTTATTGTTCTAAAATATAACCTTCATAAAATATTATATATTGAGACTCTTTCTTGCATCATTCCATATCTCTATTGGAATCGTATCTAAATCTTCATTTATACCATGTTCTTTTGCAATTTTTAAAACTTCTTTTATGTACATATCTGGATAATCCATTCCTGTTTGAATTAATTTTATTAGTGCATTCCCCCATTTTACTGCTATAGAATTTAATTTACTTTGCTTTATTAGTTCTATTACTTCATTAATATTATATTTTATTAAACAATTTTCAATCTTAATTTGATTTTTATTTATATCTAAAATAGTAAATTCTGCTCCTACTTGTCCTCCTGTTGCTAATCCTATTGAATCAGGATTTATATACTTTATATTGTCACGTGAAAATAAATATTGTTTATGTGAATGTCCAAATATCTTATATTTACAATCATTGCCATCATTATAATTTCTTTTATGACTTATAAATATTTTTGGTAATTCTGGTATATTAATTTTTTATTAATATTTTGTATTAATTATAGAATTGTTATTAAAATATTATAGTTTATTATCACTTTGTGATATGATTATCTTAACATATTTTTCTATTTATGTATATTCTAATCTATTTAAATGTTATTCATAAGAGTATAATAACATTTATTTTACATTTTTTCATGTTTTTTCATAAATTACTAGACTTTTCATATTTTTTTATGATATTATATTAACATACTATAGATAAAAGACTATTCATTAGTTTATGGATTTAGGAGGGCAAAAAAATGTCAAAATTTTTTAAAGTAATTTTAATAATTTTTATATTATTAGTTTTTTGTATAAATAGCGTTTTGGCTACTAATACTTCATCAAATACAACTACTAGTAGTACAACTTCTAGTTCACAATCAACTACAACAGTAACTACTTTAGATAGCATTCCAGAATCTGGTCTTGGACTTACAAATATTTTAAATATTTTATTAATTACAGTTGGTGTTGTTATTATTTTTCTAGCTATTGCAATTTTAATACGTTTAAGATAATTTTCTATATATTTCTAAAAACTCTATTTTTTGACAAAATAGAGTTTTTTTTTATGTATATTTTGCATTTTAAAATTAATACTAATATTGAACTTGATTTTTTTAAGTTGTAAATTTATAAGGAGGTTATTATGAAAAAACTAATAATATCATTAACTTTAATATTATCAATTTGTTTTCTATTTTCATTTTCTTTTGTATTTGCAAATCAAATGAACAATGCAGCAAATGATGTAAGAAATGTTGTTGGTGGTGCTGAAAATGTTGTGGAAGATGCTGCAAAAGATGCTACTGGTGCAGTTAGAACAGGTATTAACACTGTAGGAAATGCTACAGAAAATACTTTAAATGATATGAATAAAGATATGAATAGAGATAAAAATGCTGGAAATATGAATACTAGAACAAATGATAGTTACACAGCTACTAGAACATCTGCGGATGCTGCCACTCGGTGTTTTTTTAGGTAACATGGGAAATAATGCTTGGACTTGGATAGTTGTAGGTATAGTTGTTTTAGCTATAATTGCTTTAATCTGGTATTATTCTACAAGACAAAGTAGTTATAATAATCATGATGATGAATAGTTAAATTATTCATTATGTTGAGCATAATATAGAAAATCTAAAAAATTCAATATATACTATCTTTAATTTGTTTAGCTAATAATGTAAAAACTACAATTTATATTTTTTAATAATTTCTAAATATAAATTGTAAGTTAAATAAAATTAAAAATATTATATATTGGATTTTAATACATACTTTTAATTACAATATTTTATTGTTCAGACTTATTAAAATATAACTAGTGATAGAAGAATGTTTATAAAAAAATAATATTACTATTTCATTATTTATCTTTCCATGATATAATATTAACAATTATTTTTTTTAAGAGGTTTAATATTATGAATAAATTAATTGCAAAAAATCCTACTGCCAAACATAATTACAATATAATAGATACATTAGAAGCGGGTATTGTACTTACAGGAACTGAAATAAAATCTATTAGAGCTGGGAAAGTAAATTTAAAAGATAGTTATGCATCTATTACTAAAGATGGTGAAGTTTTAGTATATTCTATGCATATAAGTCCATATGAACATGGAAATATCTTTAATAAAGACCCTTTAAGAGAAAGAAAATTACTTTTAAATAGAAGAGAAATAAACAAACTAATTCGGTCTTATTAATCAAAAAGGCTATACCTTAGTTCCTATTTGTTTATATTTTAAAGGAAGTTTAGTTAAATTAGAACTAGGTATTGGAAAAGGAAAAAAATTATATGATAAACGTGAAGACATTGCAAAAAAAGATGCTGAAATGAAGATTAGAAGTGCTATGAAACAATCTTTATTTAGATAATTAAAAACTTTTAAGACCCAAAACAATTTTGGGTCTTTTTTATAATTTCATATATCTGGTTCGATTGGTACTTCCACATATATTTCTTGTATTCTATTAATCCTATTCCTCATAATATTAGTTGAATTTTCTAGATATTCATCATACATTGATGCATATTTACTAGGAAGTAATTTCTTTCCACCTGAAAAGCAAGCTTGTACATCTAGTTTAAGTACAGTTTCTTCAAGCCATTTTCTAAACCATGGCAATTCTTTATATTTATTCACAATTTTTTCTATATTTTCATCATTAACTCTTGTATACTCTGCCCCATTCTCAACTGCATCCAGACAAAAATCATAATCATAATTTGGTGCAAATCTTATACCTTTCTTTCCATTTCTAATTGCCCAATTACGTTTACTTTGATCTAGATTTTTTATTATATACCAAAACACAGTTTGTTTTATAAGTTCTTGCTTTATTGCTTCACATTCTTCTTCTCTACCATTATTAAAATTCACAAATCTTTCAGAAATATCAATATTATCTTCAGTAGTATTTGACAAGCCTAATATATGCATCTGTCTACTTATGTCTTGCCCTGTTTTTAATTCTTCTCCTTCTTCTAAAAAATCAGGTGTTACAATATATATACCTTGCTTATCATCTTTTTGTGCTAAAAAATAATTAGCACTTTCTAAGTGTAAACTCTTACATATTCTAGGAATAACCAAATGATTACATAAACAATAAAATTTTGATTTACTAGAATATTTATCTGTTAATATATTTTTAATTAGTATTCTTTTTAAATCTGGTAATATTAGCCAACTACTTGCAAAAGATGCATCTTTTGAATCAAAACTTTGATTTGATTCAAGATATTTAATCTCATCTAAATTTACAACTCCTGTAATTTTTTGTGTATCTCCATTTATTTTTAAATATTCTTGATACATGTTTTCAAAACTCTCTCTATGAATTGATTTAATAAGATCAATATTATCTAAACTTGCTCCCCATATTATAGCTAATTTTGTTATATATTCTTCTTTACTTAATAGCATTAATCATCTTCCATTCTAATTATCATAATTTAATATTTTAATAAAAAACGGACTTTAATTAAAATCTTTCTATTTAAAGTCCGTTTTTTGTTTTTAAACTATTAATTCATACTTAAATTTTATTATTTGAACCAAATACATCTTTTATTTTATGTTTAACAGTGTTTTTTATAGATTCTCTTGCTGGTGTTAAATATTTTCTAGGATCAAATACACCTGGCTCTTCAGCAAATACTTTTCTAATTTCTGAAGTCATAGCAAGTCTTAAATCTGTATCCACATTTATTTTAGATACACCTGATAAACTTGCTTCATGTAACATTTCATCTGGAACACCTTTGGCTCCTGGGATATCTCCACCATATTTATTACATGTCTCTACTAACTCTGGTATAACAGTAGATGCACCATGTAATACTATTGGAGTGTTTGGAATTAATTCTTTTATTTTGGCTAATATATCAAATCTTAGTTTTGCTTCGCCTTTAAATTTATACGCACCATGACTTGTTCCTATAGCAATTGCTAAAGAATCACATCCTGTTCTTTCTACAAATTCTTTTGCTTGCTCAGGATCTGTATACATAGCATCTGCTTCAGATACATTAACATCATCTTCTATTCCTGCTAATTTTCCAAGTTCTGCTTCTACAACAACACCCTTACTATGTGCATAATCTACTACTTTTTTAGTTAAAGCTACATTTTCTTCAAAATCATATTTAGAACCATCTATCATAACAGATGTAAAACCATTATCTATACACATTTTACATGTCTCAAAATCTGGTCCATGATCTAAATGAAGTGCAATCGGAATATCATGTTCCTCTAATGCTGCTTCTATCATCTTTCTTAAGTATGGAACTCTAGCATATTTTATTGCTCCATGTGATGCTTGAAGTATTACAGGTGATTTTTCTTCTGCTGCTGCATCTACAATTCCTTGTATTATTTCCATATTATTTACATTAAATGCTCCTATAGCAAATTTCTCTTTCATTGATTTTTCAAACATTTCCTTAGTTGTTACTAATGGCATAAAATTTCCTCCTTTAACTTTTACCTTGAATAGTTAGTTTTATTAAACTAAGCATATTTTATTGCTATTTATTAATAAAGTCAATATATTATTTGTATAATAACTTAAAACTTTAATCTTAATAGTAACTAGATTTATATCTAATTTAAAATGTGATTATTAATAAAAGATAGGAATTTATTATCCTACCTTTATTAATAATATATTTTAAATTTTCATACTCTCTTTCTGAATATATATTACTGTACTACAATAAAGATTATCATAATAATATTTATTGTATAGTAAGCATTACATAACAACTTACCTATCTATCATTAATATAACATACCTACATTAATATAAATTATCATTTTCATAACTACCACACATAGATTCATCACAATTCTTAGTATTACAATTATTTGTTGGTGTTACTATAATTTGTTTTAATTCACATTTTTGTTTCTCTTGATTGTTAAATTTACAGCTTTCCACTGTACAATTAATTTTTTGATTTGTATCCATTTTATCACCTTCTTTCATTTGTTTAGTATGTCCATATATTACTTTTTTATGTGGATTAAAGACTTCCTTCAATTTTTATTATAAATGAAATTTCACTTTTTATATGTCCTACTAAAAATAATGTAATAAAGCCATTTTTTATAATAATTACATAATTTTCCGTTTATATTTTTTTGTTTCGATTAAAATATTTTTCCATTTTCTAATTTTATATATTTAATTTTGAAAACTGGCTTATAGGCTTAATTAAATCATCTTTGGACATTGGCACTAACTTAACATAAACGAAAAATAATTTCTATGCGTGTCAACTCTTTATGGTTACTTGTTTGTTTTTTATTATTTTATTTTCAAATATCCCCTACCTTTTGGAAACAAATTATAATAAATCACATATTATATAAAAAATGATTGGAGGTTATTTTTATGGATTATGAAATAATGATGAACGGAAATATAAAAATTGGTATGTATGCTCCAGACTTCGAAGCTCAGACCACTATGGGTAATATTAATCTTAATGATTATAGAGGTAAATGGATTGTTCTTTTCTCACATCCAGGCGACTTTACTCCTGTTTGTACTACTGAAATAATTGCTTTTGCAAAGTCAAATACATATTTCGAAAAATTAAATACTTGTTTAATAGGACTTAGTGTTGATAGTAACGCATCTCACTTAGCATGGCTATATGATATATATTGCAAAACAGGAATATGCGTTCCCTTCCCTATTATAGCTGATAGAAATGGACAGATTGCCAGAAAATATGGAATGATTTCAAATGATATAAGTAATACAGAAACTGTAAGAAATGTATTTATTATTGATGATAAGGGATTAGTTCGAGCAATTTTAGTATATCCAATGAATGTTGGAAGATGTATTCCAGAAATTTTAAGAACTGTTCAAGCTCTTCAAGTTGCAGATATAAATAACGCATCCACTCCTGCAAACTGGGTTCCTTGCAATCCAATAATATCTCCTATTCCTAAAACATTTTGTGAATTACAAGAAAGAAATGAGCAAATTAGTCAAAATAGAAATGGAATGAATTGGTATTTAAGTTTTCAGAATCCTAATGAATGTTGCAATATAACTGAAAATAGAGAAATTGAAGAAAAAACTGAAGAATAGATATATTTTTATAATACTAAAAACAAGGGTGATTTTACGTAATGTTAGTTTACTTACCCTTGTTTTTTGCACTAAAAATTTTATTAGTATTTAATAGCTTTATTGTTACTACTTAACATTAATAAACCTTATGACATTGGCACAAATTTAACATAAGCAAAAAATAACCCCATGCGCGTCAACTTATTATGATTACTTTTGGGGTATTTTAACTCACCTATTCTTATGTATATATTTTTCAATTTTTGGAAATATTATTTTTAGGTGGTGATATTATGACTAATAAAGAACTTTTATATGTTGAAGATGCTTTAGGACATGAAAATTTTATGAAGACATGTTCAAACAAAACTTCTTCACAATTAACAGATGTAAATCTTTCTAATTATATTAAAGAATTAGAAACAAAACATTCAGAATTATTTAACAAATTTTTAAATTTATTATAGGAGGAGTTATGGAAGATAAAGATTTAATGGAAAAAGAATTATTAATCATCAAAGGTGTTTGTGATTTATATTTACATGGAACAATTGAATCATCAACAGCTGAAGTTCATGCAGCTTTTAAAGATGCTTTAAATACAAGTTTAGATATACAAAATAAAATTTATAATTTAATGGCTGAAAAAGGTTGGTATAAGACTGAAACTGTTGAGCAGACAAAAATAGATACTGTAAAACAAAAATATGTATCTGGAAATTAAGTATATTCTTTAAAATTCTCATTATATTTTATAACAAAAACCGTACAAGCTTATATTGTACGGTTTTTTACTATTTCTTTCCTATATAATAATTTTTCTTTCCTCTTTTTACTACAATGTATGTATTATCTATAAACATATCATCTGTTACAGTAGTTTCTATATTATCAATCTTATCCCCATTAATAGATATTGCTCCATTTTGAATAAATTCTCTTGCTTCTCTTTTACTTTTAACTACTCCCATATTTGTAATAAAATCGACAATATTAATATTTTCCTCTACTTGTTTTATATCTTGATCTCCAAATAATTCTACTACATCTTCTTTTGATAAATCTTTAAACTTATTATTAAATAGACTTTCTGCTAATTTTACTGCTTTTTCATATTCTTCTTTACCATGTAAAAATGTAATTATTTCTCTTGCTAAACACTTATGTGCCTCTCTTAATTCTGGGTGTTCATTATTTTTCTTTTCATATTCTTCTATTTCATCTTTTGATAAGAATGTATATATTTTTAAATAATCAATTACCATGCAATCTTCTACATTTACAAAGAATTGATACAATTTATAACTAGAAGTTTTATTTTTATCAAGCCATAAAGCATTTCCTTCACTCTTGCCAAATTTTTTGCCTTGTGAATCTGTAACTAAAGGCATAGTAAAGCCAAATACCTCATCTCCTGTAGATTTTCTAATTAAATCTATACCTGCTGTTATATTCCCCCACTGATCTGAACCTGCACACTGCATATCTACGCCTTTATTTTCATGTAGATATTTAAAATCTAAAGCTTGCAGTATCATATAAGAAAACTCTGTATATGTAATTCCTGTTTCTAATCTTCTTCTAATAATATCTTTATCTAACATATAATTTACATTAAAATATTTACCATAGTCTCTTAAAAAATCAATTACATTAATATCCTTATACCAATCATTATTATTTACAACTTCAAATCCAAAGATATCTTCTACTTGTTTTTTTAAACTTTCAAAATTTTTGTTTACTTCTTCTTTTGATATCATGGCTCTTTCAGTTGTTGGTCTTGGGTCTCCAATCATTCCTGTTCCCCCACCAACTAATAAAATTGGATGATGTCCGAGCATCTTTTAATCTTTTTGATATTAGAAAACTAGATAAATGCCCAACATGTAAGCTGTCCGCTGTTGGATCTGTTCCTATATAAAAAGTCATTCCTCCTTCATTTAGCTTTTTTTCTAATTCTGGACTAGAAATATCTTTTATTATTCCTCTCCATTTTAATTCTTCAAATAATGTCATATTATTTCCTCCTTTTATTTTTATTTGTAAAAGAAAAATGAGTTAAATTATCCTTATATAAAAGGACGATTTAACTCGTGGTACCACCTTTATTCACAATACACTTTTTTATATTGCCTTATTCATAGCTATTCGTTGCTATCGTAATTACTATAAGAATTGTAATTCGCAAATCTATTTACTGATAGTTTTCACCAAATAACACTACCTCTCTTTTTGTTGTAACAATAAATCTACTACTTTATTCTTTTTAAAATCATAATCAAATTTAATTAGTTATAATTATATATCCTCCCTTGTTTGTTTGTCAAGATTAAAATGTATAGTAATTAGTAGTACTAACTTTTCTGTAAATATTATAACTTCTAACTCACTTTATAAAAAAGCACCACAGGAAGAACTCCTGTAGCGTCGATGCGAACTTTTGACTTATTTACATTTTAACTATAGGAAACCTTAAATTCTCCATTTTTAATCCAAATAACATATGTTTCCCCTTCTACTGTGAATGTTATTACAACATCTTCTTTAAAAGGTGTTTCTGCTGTTTCTTCAAACATAAGAGTTATAACTGTCAATTCATCTTCAAGGATAAGGTCTCCAGCATTATACTTTATTGAAATATATTTTATTTTTCTATTACTTACATAATAAGATTCTTGAATTTACATTACTTTTTCTAATTTACTATTCTCTACTATTTCTTTAATCATCTTAGCAGTTTCTTCTACACCAAATTTATCTACATTAATAGCTAAATCATAATTGCTAAAATCTTTCCAGTTTTTATTTGTATAATATTTATAATGATTTTCTCTTGCTTTATTAATTTTATTAATTTCCTTTAAAGCAGACTTTTCTTCTAATCCATAATATTTTACTGCTCTTTTTACTTTTTCTTCATCACTATTGTATAAGAAAATGCTAAATACGTTTTCATTATTCTTTAATATGTAATCTGCACATCTACCAATAATAATACAAGAACCTTTTGTAGCAATTTCGTTTATTGCATTACTTTCTGCAATAAACAAATTGTCATCATTTGTCATGTTGTTATAATATTGTGAATTAAAATTAGCAAGTAATTTGTCTCCTATTGTTTGTTCATTTTCTTCTATATATGATGCAGATAAACCACTTTCATTAGAAACCATTGTAATTAGATTTTTATCGTATAACTTGATTCCTAATTGTTCTGCAAGTAGTTTTCCGACATATCTACCACCAGAACCATATTCTCTTGCTATTGTTATAATAATATTTTTATTTGTATCTGAATTTAAATTAATCTCCTCATTTTTAATATCATCATTTATAGATTCTTCTTTTATATCATTTGAAACTTCTTTACTCTTTTTATTTAAGCTTTTTCTTTCTAATAAAAGTAATGTAGCAGATACTAAAAATGCTAATCCATCAGCTACTGGTCCTGCATATAAAACACCCATTAAGCCAAACATTTTTGATAATATAATTGCTGAAGGCGTAAAAAATAATATTTGTCTTGATAATGTTAAAAATGCTGATTTAGCAGGTTTTCCAATTGCTTGGAAGAAAATACCTGATGAAATTTGAATTCCATTAAATATAGTTAACATTAAAAATATTCTAAATGCTAAGCAAGCAAATTCATTATATAGCTCATCCCCTGAACCAAAAATACTAATTAATTGTTCTGGTATTGTTTGGAATAAAATAAATGCTATAATTGAAACGCAAACACTTGAAATAAGTACTATTTTTAATGTTTCTTTTACACGATTATATTTTTTAGCACCATAATTAAATCCTACAATTGGTTGACTACCTGCTGCAATACCAATAATAATACTAGATAGTATTTGATTAATCTTCATTACAATTCCAAGTACTGTAATTGGTATTTCTGAACCAAATTTACTATTTTGACCAAAATTCTTTAATAATGTATTTAAAACCGCAATTACAATAACAACTGCAAGTTGTGTAATGACTGATGAAATTCCAAGCATTGCAACTTTTACTGTTCTAGAAAATTCAAATTTAAAACTCTTTTTAGTTACTTTTATAGATTTGAATCTTTTAATATAAAGTATATTTATAAAAAATGTAACAAATTGACTAATAACTGTTGCTATAGCTGCACCTGTAACACCAAGCTTAAGTACAAAAATTGCAATTGGATCTAATATAATATTAATAATTGCACCTGTAACCATTGATGCCATAGCAAATTTTGGTGAACCATCTGCTCTAATAATAGAGTTTAATGTTGTTCCTATCATCATAAAAGGAAGTCCTATAGCTATTACAAAACCATAGCTTAAGGCATATTCTCTTAAAGCATCTGTACATCCAAATAAATTTAATAGTTGTGGCAAAAATACTAAAATAATTGCACACAAAATACATGAAACAACTATTGAAGATAATATGCTATTGCACACACCCTTTTCTGCTTCTTCTTTTTTATTCTCTCCTAATTTTAAACTTAAATATGATGATGCGCCATCACCAAACATTAATGCAAAAGCCAAACAAATAATAGTTATTGGAAAAACTATATTTGTTGCTCCATTACCTAAATATCCTACACCCCAACCAATAAATATCTGATCTACAATGTTGTACAAAGCATTTACAACCAAAGAAATAATACATGGTATTGAGAATGACAATAATAATTTACTTATTTTTTCTTTTCCTAAATTTAATTTTTCCATTTTTCTCCTCCTCTAATTGTTTCTTTTTTAGTAATATTTATACTTACAAATTTTTATTTGCTATAAATTAAATTTATTAATATGTTATTTTAGCAAATTTGTATTAATATTTATTATAAACTTTAAAAAACAACACTATTTTTTTAGTGTTGTTCGTTATTCATTATTATATTTAATATAATAATGTGCGTTTCCAATATTACCAAAAATTATATTATTGTTTTTTACCAGATTATTATTTTATAATATTTATTGAAATTTGTCAAGAATTGTATCGATATAAAAATTTATAGTAGAGATATACTTATAACTTACTTCTATTACGTAATCTTCTGCTATATACTCCTAAAAAAGACTAAAACCACTGCAAAAAATTCACAGTGGTTTTATTGTAACTACTCTTCTTCATTCTCAGGTCCCTTACAAACAGAAAACAATCTTCCCAAGAATAAAGATGCACCAAATGATAGTACGAGCCATATTAATATACCCTTTATCATACAGTACATTCCTTTCCAAATTCACTTAGCGTAGCAAATTATAATACGGAATTCATATACTATAACCGCTTTAGTTTAATCATATTTTTATTATAACAATTATTTATTCCAAAATCAATATATTATGTTTACATTTTTGGTTTGAATCAATTAATTTTATTTTTACAGCAATTACGCTAAACCATATTAGACATCTGTACATCCATTTTATTAATCAATTTAGCACACTCTATTAATTCTTTAGACATCTTTTTACTAACTTTTTTATCCGTTTTATATTTTATATCATGCTCTAAGCTTGCCCAAAAGTCCATTGCCATAGTTCTTACTTGAATCTCTACTTTTACATGTATCATCTTTCCTGCCACATTAACAGGAACATCTATTATTAAATGATAACTAGAATATCCACTTTTCTTTGGTTTTGTTATATAATCTTTTTCTTTTAAAACCTTAAATTCTGGATAGCTTTTTATTAAATTTATTACAGAAAATATATCATCTTTTAATGGACATATAATTCTTATTCCTGCAATATCACTAATTTCCTCAATTAAGCTTTGATAGTTTATATTACATTGTTTCTTTTTCATTTTATTTAAAATACTTTCTGGTTTCTTTATTCTGGTTGTTATATGATCAATTAAAGTGTAATTATATAAATATTTAAATTCATCTTTTAAAATATTTATTTTAGTTTCCACCTCTCTTAAAGCTGCTGAATACAAAAACATTAATTTTTCAAAAGTTTCGCTTTTTATTTCTACATCCTTGCCTTCTAAATGTAATGTATCTTGTTTTAACAGACTATTTTCTAACTCCATAAACTTACCTTCCTATATATTAATATTTATTATTACACATTCTTAGTTATTATATTTTATATTTTTTAGTCTCCTCCCTCCTATCTAGACTCTAGTTATTTTATCTATAATTTGTGTCCATT
This sequence comes from uncultured bacterium, assembly GCA_905215935.1. Lineage (GTDB taxonomy): Bacteria > Bacillota > Clostridia > TANB77 > CAG-508 > CAG-492. Next base: position 290,895 of record CAJMRY010000002.1, on the reverse strand, counting down.
TCTTGTTCTTGTTTTGCCATTTTAGTAAATAAAAATATTACCTGTGTAAGGCTTATAAAAGTTACACAAATAGCTTAAAACATTTTGTATATATTGTTTACACAAATCCTTTTAAATCTTTATTTAATAAATTTTAAAACATACTCTATTCTATAAGTAAAAACCTTTCCTAATATAAAAAGAGAAGACTTTTTATATTTAATAGAACCAAATATGTTCACTTAATCTATAATTATCTTCTCTTTATTATATCTTAGAATATTTATTTTTTTTCTAAAAATTTTGCCATTGTTTTAATCATAACTCCTGTAGCACTTTTATTTTCCAATGCTGTTCCTGCAATATCTAAATGTATCCATGGCATATCTTTTGATAAAAATTCAGATAAAAATCCTGCTGCCACACTTGCTCCAGCACTTGATACTGAAGAATTGCCTCCAGAATTTTTAATATCTGCTACTATTGTATCTTTTAATTCCTTTGTGTATTCTTTATTTATTGGAAGTCTCCATATATTTTCATAACTTTCTTCAGATGCTTTTTTAAATTTCTCATAAAATTCATCAGAATTAGAGAAAATTCCTGTATAAACATTTCCAAGAGCTTTTGCACATGCTCCTGTTAGTGTTGCAATATCAATAATTGATTCAACTTCTTTTTGATTACAAGCATATGTGATACTATCTGCTAAAATTAATCTACCTTCTGCATCTGTATTTGTAATTTCAACTGTTTTTCCTGATAACATTGTAATTACATCATCACATTTATATGCATCTTTACCTATAAGATTTTCAACTATTGGCATAATAGCCATAATATTACATTTAGCTTTTTTCTTGGCTAATATAGCTATTGTGGCTAGAACGCTTGCTGCTCCTGACATATCTGCTTTTTCTGTTATTTGACTAGTTGATGGTTTTAAACAATATCCTCCACTATCATAAATAACACCTTTTCCAATTATAGCTTTGAAAGGCTCATTTTCTATACCTTTGTAACGAAGAATTATTAGCTTTGCTTCTTGGTTACTTCCTTTATTAACAGCTAAAATTCCTCCTGCTCCAATTGACTCTAATTGTTTATTTCCTAGTATTTCACATTGTATATTTATTTTTTTTGCAATTTGTTTTACATACTCTGTAAAATCTTCTTGTTTCAAATAATTTGATGGTATATTAATAAGATTTCTAGCCATATTAATAAAACAGGCTTCTTGAACCTTATCTAAAATAAATGATTCATCAGTTTCATTTACAATTAAATCAATTTCTGGAATAAGATTTTCTTTTTCTTCTATACCATGAAAATGATAATTAGTTAACAAATATGTTTCTATAAATATATTAACTAAATCATTTTCTTTTATATTCTTGTTTCTTATAGTAGTAATATCTACTAAACAATTTTGTTTAAAATAGCAAATATTCTTCTTTATTAGTGTCTTAAATTTCTGTATTGAAAAATTATTTATATTTCCTAAACCTACAAAAATAAATTTTTCAAATGCATATCTACCAAGTGTATGAATTACAGTAACTTCTCCTTCTTTTTTATCAATTAAATCATTAATCGAATAGTTTAATGTATCTTCTATTTCTCTTGGACAAATTGACTCTTCAAATAAAAATATGACAATATCTTTCTTACTGTCTTTATAATCTTTTACAATTGAATTACAAAACATATTATTACATCTCTCCTATCTTTAGCACTTTATTTTATATTTTAAAAATACCATACTTTATAAAGGATTTTTACTTTTTTATTAAAATGTAATATCTTTTTTGTTCCATTTCATATTTTCTATTTCTTTTACTAAATCTTCTATTGCAAACGTTTTCTTTTCTCCATCTTTTGTTCTTTCTAACTCTATAAATCCTTCTTCTGTATTATTTCCCATGATTGCAACATATGGAATTCCAAGTATTTTGGCATTTCTTATTTTTTCCCCTATTGAACCTTTTACATCATCTATAATAACATTTATATCTTTGTCATTAAATTTTTCATATAAATCTTCTAATTGTTCTTTTTTCTTATCGTTACTAATTAGATATACATAGTATGGTGTGACAGAAATTGGCAAAGAAAATCCCACTACTTTATCATTCTCTTTTATTACATTGTTTTCATACATTAATCCAAGTACTCTACTAACACCAATTCCATAGCATCCCATATAAAATGGTTTGTTATTGTTTTCATTATCTATATAATTTATTCCCATAGATTCTGAATATTTTGTTCCAAGTGCAAAAATATGACCTAATTCAACTGCTTTTTGTTCTTTTAGTTTTTTAATATTATTTATATTATATACTTCTTTTAAATAATCTTCAGCATTTTCTTTTTCTAATACTTCAATATTTAAACCTTGTTTTGTTTCTTCATCAAAAAGTATTGTATCTTCACCAATTCTAGATAGTGCCATTATCTCTTCTGAATTTTTTCCTCCCATAGAACCATTATCTGCTGCAACTGCTACTATATCTAATTGTAATTCCTCAAATGCTTTAAAGTACGTTTCTTTTATCTTTTTATAAGTTTTCATCATAGATTCTTCATCTTTATCAAAACTATATAAATCAAACATTAAGAATTCTTTTCCTCTTAATAAATAACCTCTATTTCTAATTTCATTTCTAAATTTAGGTCCTATTTGATAAAATACTACTGGTAATTGCTTATGTGATGTAACTCTATTTTCAGCAAAAGTTGTAATTGCTTCTTCTGCAGTTGGCGCTAAACAATAATTTCCTTTATCTGTTTTGGATGTCATCATAACACCATCTTCAACATATCCATCATATCTACCAGATCTCTTCCAAATTTCTTCTTGTTGTAATAATGGCATTTGTACTTCTATGCAATCAGCTTTATTAAAATGTTTCTTTATAATTTCTTCAATATTATCTTGCACCTTTAATGGAATATTATCATATGCATATACTCCGACTCCCATATTGTTTTACTTGATTTGTTTGGATTAATATATCTTGTGCTGGATACATTTCATCTAAATTACTTAATTTTACATTTTTCATTCCCATTTTTGATACTCTCATATTATCATTCTCCTTTTCCTTTGGACAAAGTGACGGTTCTTTAGTCCAATTACAAATTTTTGTATATATGAATACAAAAAAGGATAGTACCATAAGGCGTGCTTTTTTTTTTGCACGGTACCATCCTCTAATTTTAACTTCTTTCATTTTAACGATATTTAACCGGAAATAGTTTGCTATTTCATTCATAGGTAGGAATTAAATAATGTTATTGATAAGTTCTCACTATTCTTATCTCACTTTAAATAAGGGATTATTTAATCATGTCCTAATCAACATTTTTTATATTTAACTTTAAATATTTTATCATCTTTGTTTTGATTTTGCAATCTTTTTATTAATATTTATCTATAACTTCCCCATGTTTTTTATAAATACTATTTTCTTTAACAACACCTCTTACAGAAGAAAGTGGGTAAATATTTGTATTCTTTCCTATTACAGTTCCAGGATTCAACACACTTCCACAACCAACTTCTACATTATCTCCAAGCATTGCACCAAATTTCTTTAAACCTGTTTCTATCTTTTCATCTTCGCTTTTTACTATAACTAGTTTTTTATCAGATTTTACATTAGAAGTTATAGATCCTGCTCCCATATGTGATTTATATCCTAGTATAGAATCTCCTACATAATTATAATGCGGAACTTGAACATTATTAAATAATATAACATTTTTAAGCTCTGTAGAATTTCCTACAACTGCATTTTCGCCTACAATTGCATTTCCTCTAATAAAGGCGCAATGTCTAACTTCAGCATTTTTTCCAATTATTGCTGGTCCATTAATATATGCAGATTTTGCTACTTTTGCAGATTTTGCAATCCATACATTTTCACCTACTTTATCATATTCTTCATTGTTTAAATTTTCTCCAAGATTTATGATAAAATCTTTAATCTTAGATAATACTTCCCATGGATATAAGCATCCTTCAAATATATCTTTTGCTATTGTTTCATCTAAATTGTATAAATTTTTTATTTCACATTCTTTCATGATTTTCTCTCCTTATTTACATCTAATTGTTTTTTCTAAAATATTTTTCAACTAATTTTGCTCATTTAAAGCTCTTGACTTATTTAAACTTTTTATTATATCCTTTGTTTTTCTAGTTCCACTTTCATTTTGTACTTTACTTTTTGTTACTTTAGATTGTTTTATATTTAATTTATCTCTTTTAGTTTCATTTTCTAACATCTTTATTTTATCTTTTTTATCAATTGTTTGTTTTACTTGATTCTTACTTTTTTGTTTGTTCATTTTTATCATCTGTCTTTTCTTTTCTAATTCTACGACATATTCCTCTAATTTACCAGATTGTACTATACTATAATCATTATATATTTCATCTTCAATTATTATTCCTAAAAAAACCTTTTTACTTTCTAATATTCTTGGAGAAAACATCATTCTTAATTTCTTTTTTAGTGATGCTCTTTTAGTAGAACCTTTATATAAATCTAATACTCCTTTTTCTGATGGAAGTGCAAAATATATCTTCTTTATTTTTCTATCTTCTTTGTTTCCAAATGCATAGATTGCCTTATATAAATCTATATTTCTTTCATTATATTCAAATCCACTCTTTATTTTAGTCATCCTTTGAACTTCTACTGGTTTATTTGTTTTTTGATCTGTGAATTTAATTCTTGTTCCATCTTCATTTATTTTAAATTCACTTTTTTCGCTATTTATTCTTTTAGTATATGCTTCTACATATGCATTTTTTTCTACTTCTGGTACAAAATCTTCTTGAATTACTTTTTTAGGTGGTGGTAATCTTTTAATCTCTTTACCTGTTATTTTGCTTATTATATTATTAAAAAAGTCTCTTAATCCCATTATTTATCCTTCACCTTCTTACTTTTATTTCGATTTATAATTACATTGCATCTTTAATTGCTGCTTGTGCTGCTGCAAGTCTTGCAATCGGAACTCTATATGGAGAGCATGATACATAACTTAATCCAACTTTATGACAAAATTCTATTGTAGGTGGATTTCCTCCATGTTCTCCGACAAATACCAAGTTTAATATCTGGTCTAGTTTTCTTTCCAAGTTCTACTGCCATTTTAACTAATTTTCCAACTCCATCCGTATCTATTTTAGCAAATGGATCAAATTCATATATTCCTTTATCATAATATGAATTTAAGAATTTTCCTGCATCATCACGACTAAATCCAAAACATAGTTGTGTCAAATCATTTGTACCAAATGAGAAAAATTCAGCATCTTCTGCAATTTCATCTGCGATTAAACATGCTCTTGGTATTTCTATCATTGTTCCAACATGATATTTTAAACTCATGCCAGAACTAATAATTATTTCATCAGCTGTTTGTGTAATTATATTTTTAACATATTTTAACTCTTTTGAATCACCAATTAATGGAATCATGATTTCTGGAACAATATTCATTCCTTCTTTATTAACATTTATTGCGGCTTCAATAATAGCTCTTGTTTGCATACTAGCTATTTCTGGATAAGTTACGTCTAATCTACATCCTCTATGCCCCATCATTGGATTAAATTCATGTAAGTCTACAACTATAGCTTTTAATTCATCAAAAGTCATTCCCATATCTTTTGCAAGCTGGTCTATTTCTGAATCTTCATGTGGTAAAAATTCATGTAATGGTGGATCTAATAATCTTATTGTTACTGGATGACCTTCCATTGCTCTATATAAACCTTCAAAATCTCCCCTTTGCATAGGAAGTAATTTTGATAAAGCTTGCTCTCTTTGCGTAGCAGTTTTAGATACTATCATTTCTCTAATTGCTGCAATTCTATCTTGATCAAAGAACATATGCTCTGTCCTGCAAAGTCCTATTCCTTCTGCTCCAAATTTGTATGCTTGTTTTGCATCTTTTTTGGTATCTGCATTTGTACGAATTCCTAGTTTTCTATAAGAATCTGCCCAATTCATTAATACGCTAAAATCTCCAGATAATGAGGCTTCTTCTGTTTCTACTTTTTCGCCATATACTTTTCCTGTAGAACCATCAAGTGATATATAGTCACCTTCATGATAGCATTTTCCATCTGGTGTGAAAAATACCTTTTCATCTTCGTTTATTGTAATATCTGAGCAACCTGCTACGCAACAAGTTCCCATACCACGAGCAACAACAGCTGCATGTGATGTCATTCCACCTCTTATAGTTAAAACTCCATTACATACTACCATTCCTTCTATATCTTCTGGTGATGTTTCAAGTCTTACTAATATTAAGTCTCTTTCTCCATTCTGATGAAGCTCTTCTGCTTTTTCTGCTGAAAATACTACTTTTCCTGTTGCGGCACCTGGTGATGCAGCTAAGCCTTTTGCAATAACTTTAGCAGATTTTAAACTTTCTACATTAAAATTTGGATGTAGTAATTGTTCTAATTGCTTTGGTTCTATTCTTAAAACTGCTTCTTTCTCACTAATTTTTCCTTCTTTAACTAAATCTACTGCAATCTTTAATGCTGCATTCGCTGTACGTTTACCATTTCTTGTTTGCAATATATATAGCTTTCCATGTTCTATGGTAAATTCCATATCTTGCATATCTCTATAATGATTCTCTAATCTATGTGCATATCTTACAAAATCATTATATGCTTTTTCATTTACTTCTTTTAAAGTTTCCATTGGATTAGGTGTTCTAATTCCTGCAACAACATCTTCTCCTTGTGCATTCATTAAAAATTCTCCAAATATTTTGTTTTCACCGGTTAGCTGGGTTACGTGAAAATGCAACACCTGTTCCACAATCATCACCCATATTTCCAAAAACCATTTCTTGAATATTAACAGCAGTTCCCCAAGAATGTGGTATATCGTTTAATTTTCTATATGTTATTGCTCTTGGGTTATTCCATGAACGAAATACTGCTTTTACAGAATCTATTAATTGTGCTTTAGAATCTTGTGGAAAATCTTCTCCAATTTGTTCTTTATATATTCCTTTAAATACTTTTACTAAATCTTCTAAATCGTTTGCATCCATATCTGTATCTAAAGTAAGTCCTCTTTGCATTTTTTTAGTATCTATTGCTTTTTCAAATAAACTTTTTGGTATTTCTTTTACAACATCACTATACATTTGAATAAATCTTCTATAACTATCATAAGCAAATCTTCTATTTTTTTCTGCTAGTGCTTTAACTACTTCATCATTAATTCCTAAGTTTAATATAGTATCCATCATTCCTGGCATAGAAGCTCTAGCTCCAGATCTTACTGAAACAAGCAAAGGATTTTCTTTGCTTCCTAAAACTTTTCCTGTCTCTTTTTCTAATTTACCAAGAGCATCATATATTTGATTTATTATTTTTTCTGAAATTTTCTCATCATTTGCATAATATTCGTTACAGCTTTCAGTTGTTATTGTAAAACCTCCGAGGAATTGGCATTCCAAGATTAGTCATCTCTGCTAAGTTTGCTCCTTTTCCTCCTAACAGTTCTCTCATATTTGCATTTCCTTCTTGAAAAAGGTATACATATTTTTTATCCATTTTGTTTTTCCTCCTTGTTATTATTCTTTCGTAAATTTGCTTTTATTATAACATAAATTTTTATTTTTCAATATAAATTGTTAAAAAAAGTAAATAATAGAAGTTTACATTATTGTTACAATATTACTATTTGTTTACAATTTTATGTGAATATGATATAATTTATTTATTCATTAGTTGATTTGGAAAATTGTTGCGTGAGAATTTCACGTTTACGGCTTCTTTTTCAGCTTTTGCATTTACTATTTTCAACAACACCTAAGCTTAGCTTGGGAGAAAGAAGGATTTTTATGTTTACAAACAGTTTAATCAACCAGTACCACCTCGGCAACCGTTATTTCGACATTTTTAAAGGTTCTAATATCCTTGATGCAAAACGTTTACACATAGAAAACGTAATACGTTTTGCTGAAAAACTCTATGAAAAAAGTGGTGTATCTATCAGTAAGGAGTTACTCCTTCTTTGTGCAGAACATCATGATGACGGTCGTGTTGATCAGTACAAACTTTTTGGAAAGTTCTGTGATGCTAAGATTTCACACAACGTTCTTGGTCTTGAAAGGTTTGACAAGTATCTTCTCAAGGAAGACTTTGAAAAACCTTTCGACGAAAGCATTCGGGTTTTCCGTGACGTTATGTTGTATCATGGTCGCTTGCAACTTTGCATTTCGCAGGTTAGTTATCTTTATGTAGCACTTGTTACAGCTGCAGACGATCTTGAAAATGCTGCCGCAAAAATTTCATACCTTATTCGTGAGGCTGAAACTGATGCAAGAGGTTATCGCCATGATAATCCTGATATCGACCAGACTAATGTATCCAAGTTTGTTTTCGATCATTTTGCTTCTGGCGAAAAGTTCGATAAATCCCAGTATTGCCATACCTATGGTGAATATGCGTTATTTACAGCAACGCTTATAACAAGCTGTATCAAAAAGTATCATTTCGCTCGCGAAATATTACTTCAGCCCGGATATGGATATTCCAGCATTATTGCAGGATACAGAAAAGTTTTCGAATCAACGCTCTCTCCAAATATGGCTGAGAAAGCTTATGAAGTGCTTTGTGAATATGCTGATGTGTAATTTGCCATCAATTCATAAAAATAAACAGAGATCCACTTATTTGTGGGTCTTTGTTTATTCTATTAATTTTAATTATATTTTTTCTTACACTAATACTATTTTATATCATAATTACACATTCTATTTTTTTATTTAGAATACTTTTAAATTTCTCTGCATCCTGCTTTGTCCCAACAACCTCTCCATAATGAATTGGTACTACAATTTTAGGTTTTATTTCATTCACAAGCTTTGCTGCTTCTTTAAAATTCATAGTATATGTTCCACCAATTGGAACAAATGCTATATCACATATCACATTTTTACTTTCTGGTGTAATGTCTGTATCTCCAGCAATATAATATCTTATATTATTAACTTCAATTATATAACCTACCCAATTATTATCTTTTGTATGGAATTTTTTATTTATATTATATGATGGTATTGTTTTAAATTTTAATTCTTGATATTTATATTCTTTATTTGGTTCTACTTCTATAATTTTATCAGTTTCAATTCCACTTTTAATTGCTTTTTCATTCATACTTTTTGGTAATATAAATACTGTATCTTTCTTTTTAATCTTTTCTATATCATTAATCGAAAAATGATCATAATGGTCATGTGTTATAAATATTATATCTGCATCTTTTGTAGATTCTTGTAATCCATATGGATCAATATATATTTTTTTATTACTAAAATTGAATTTAATAGAACTGTGAAATAAAACTTCAATATTATCTAACATACTTATCTCCCCCTTTTATACTAAATATTTTATATCATATAAATGAAAAAAATGAAATAGATAAGACAAAAGAGACATTGTGAAAAAATACAATGTCTCTACCCAAAATAAATCAATATACGTTTTTAGATAAAATTTTATTTATACCATATACAACATAAAATGGCAAAGTCATCTGACAGATAGTCATAACTATTGGAAAGGCTCTTCCTGTAATCTTATATAAAATAGTAATTGGATTTGCTGGAAAATCTTTTGAAATAAACATTAAATTACTGTCAAATATGCTATTTATAATGTATGCTATTATACAAATTAATAAAATTAGTCCTGCATAATATAAAATATCTTTTTTCTCTATTTGTATATATTTATATTTATTTATAATTATTCCTAAATAAATCATTGCCCCATGATACACAAAACTTTGTATACTTATATAATGAAATATTGGATATGTTAATAACGATGTTGTTGGAAAAACAATAAAAACAATTCCAGCAACTATTCCACCAGTTGCTAAAAATACGTCTCCAATTCTTTTTATAACTTTATTTTTTACAGAGCTAAATATTCCAGCATATAACAAAATACTACAATAATATAATGGTACATAAGTATTAATATTATTTCCATTTCCTATTTTTAAATTAAAGATTATCTTTATTATTTCTAGCGCCCAAACTAATATAGTTGTTTTTATTATTATAACTTTTATATCACTTTTTTCTTTTATTTTTGTACATTTAACTGCTATGCAAATTCCTATTATAGTTGATATTATTAATGATAAATGACCAAAACTAAATAATCCACATTCTTTATATGTTCCTGGCTTTGAAAATATCATATTTTATTATTCTCACTTTCTTTTTTATAATTATATATTAATAAACCACTAAATATTATAAATATACATACAGAAAGTACTCCGAGACACTCTGAAATTCATAAACATTAAACTATCTGTTCTAAGATTTTCTATTAAGAATCTAATAAATGAGTACATCACCAAATATATATATGTAATCTGCCCTTTAAATTTTCTTTTTCTTTGTAATATCGTTAATATTATAAATATTATTAATGTTCCTATTGATTCATAAAGAAATGTAGGATGAACTTCTATATAATTTCCATTTTCTATTATTCCCATTCTAAATATCGATTTAGTAATTTCTCCATGTGCTTCTACATTAAAAAAGTTGCCCCATCTTCCTATACATTGACCTAAAGCAAGACAAGGTGCTACATAATCCAATACATCTAAAGCAGATATTTTCTTTCTTTTGCAATATATTAAAATTGTAATTACTGCACCTATTATTCCTCCATATATTGCAAGCCCACCATCTCTAATATTAAATATTTCAAATGGATTTTGCATATATGAATTCAGGCTAAAGATCACATAATATATTCTTGCACATATTATAGATATTGGCAAAACATATATTAATAAATCTAATATATTATCAAATTTTATTCCAAACTTTCCCTCATTTTTTTTGCAAATTATTATCCCCAATATAATGGAAAATACTATTAGAAAAGCATACCAATAAATGTTAATTCCAAACATATTAAACATGATGGAATTTATATTTAATTTTAAATTTAATAATGGAAATACTATTTCTCTCATTTATTTAATTTCTTGTATGATATATTTAATAACTTAAATACACCATACACTCCTTTCTACATTTTATTTTTATATTATTAAAAGTTGTCAAAATATAGTCTGAAATATTTTATATATTTAAAAAGAACAATTTCAAATATATAAACCTCACAAAACATTTATTCATTCGAAATTGTCCTTTTTAATATATTCTGAAAAATTTATTTACATAACATAACTGTCGATTATTTAATTAGTCTTTTTAATTCTTCTATATTTTTCTTGTAAAAATTTATTGCATCTTCATATGGTTTGCTACTTTCCAAATCTACATCTACCATTTTTAATAAATCTATTGATTTTTTTGTTTTTCCTTGTTTTAACATCTCTTTATATCTTTCTACATATCCTGGCTCTCCATTTAATATTTTACTTACTATGGCAATCGCAGCTGATATTCCAGTTGCATATTTATATACATAAAAACAACTGTAGAAATGTGGTATTCTTGCCCATTCATATTTAATATTTTCATCTACTTCTATAGAACTTCCAAAATATTTTTTATTTAAATCATAATGAATATTATTTAAATCTTCTGCTGATAGCATTTGTCCTTCTTCTATTTTTGCGTGCACTATTTTCTCGAATTCCGCAAACATAGTTTGTCTAAATAGTGTTGCTCTTATCATTTCTAGCATTTCATATATTAAACTTGCTTTTTTTACCCTATCCGCTTCATTTTTTATTTGGTAACTGCTTAATAAAATTTCATTAACAGTTGATGCAACTTCTGCAACCATTATTGTATAACTTGCATCTAATACATTTTGGTTATTATCTGAATAATATGAATGCATTGCATGACCAAGTTCGTGGGCAATGGTGCTTGTATCTCTTTTGTCTCCTATAAAATTAGTTAAAACAAATGGATGCAGACCATATATTCCCATACTATATGCTCCGAGCCCTTTTGTTTTCTTTTTCATATACATCTATCCATCTATTATCAAAAGCTTCGTTTAGCAATTTAATATAATCTTTTCCAAGTATAGATAAAGCATTTAATACTTCTTCTTTTGCTTGCGCAAATGTTATTTTATCAAAGTCTAATTCTAATGGATTACAATATATATCATACATATTAAACGAATCTAATTTTAATAATTTTCTTTTTAAGTCTATGAATTCATGATTTATATTTATCATTTTATTTACAGTATTAACTAAGGTGTCATATACTTTAATACTTGCATCATCATGTATTACTGCTTTTTCTAGTGATGATTTATAATTTCTTATATTACTTGTTATAGTAGAATATTTTACTCTTGATATATATAATTCTGCAATTGTATTTATATATTTTTGATAGCTATTATACATTAAATTAAAAGCATCTTTTCTTACATTTCTATTTTTGCTTTTTAGAAAATTTATATATGTAGCATCTGTAAGTTCTACTTCTTCTCCATCTTCATTTTTTATTTTCCCATATTTTAATTCTGCATTTGTAAATATATCATAGGTGTTTTCAGAATTTGCAAAAATTTCAGAATATTTTGATATTAAATTTTCTTCTTCTTTGCTTAATATATATTTTTTCTTTTCTAGTATTTCTTCAATATCTCGCTTGTATTTGTTTAATTCCTTCTTATCTTTAAAAAATCCCTGAATTTTAGCTTCATCTTGCTCTATTATTTCTGGAGTAATATATGAAACTGCTATACTAAAATCTGCTTCTATTTTTTCTACTAATTTAAAAAATTTTATTGAGTCTTGATTTGCCATATCTAGATGGTATTTTAACATTCCATATGGGTATATTTTTTCAAATAATTCTTCTGCTTTTTCGTATAGATAATAACAATTATATAGATTTTCTGCTGAATCGCATAGTTTTCCTTGAAATCCTTTTATCTTATCTAAAATTTTATATAATTCGTCCTTACTTTTATTAAAATCTTCTTCGTTTTTGAAAATTTGTGTTAAGTCCCAATTATATTTGTTATCCATAAATTTCTCCTTTGCTAAGTGTTCATTTTGGATAGTTATAGATGAACACTTTTTATAAATATATTTAGGTTTTTAGAGGTTTTGCCTATAAACCTTTATGTATGGGTATGTTATTATAGACTGCAAACTATTGGTTTGTATTTTTATTTATAGGCTAGCAATGTAATCCAGTTAAAAAGTCTTAAATATTATATATTTTTTGTTTTATAGTTTATACTATTTATCTTTACTTACCAAATGATTCCAATACGTATGATAACGAAAGCCAGTATTGGACTAACCTGGTATATGATTGTATGAACCTGTATCTATTTCATTATATAAACATTTATCTCCACATTTTATTTTTCTTGCAAGCTTAAATGATTGTTTATCTTTTTTTGTAACAATAATTTTCTTAATGTCATCTTTTGTACAAATATTTAAAGTTATTTTTCCTGGTTCTATTGTTGGATGTCTTAATACTCTTATTTCTGCTTTTTTATATGGTGTTTTTGAAAATGCCATATATGAAAACTTTTCGTCTTCATATGGAACTACTCCATCTTTTAATTGTTTGTGTATTTTTGTTCTAGCTATTCTACAACTTGAGTGACACCAATCATCTTTTGGAAGCTTACATTCTTCTTCATGAGTACATGGTGCGATTACTTTAGCATCTATTTTTATTAATTCTCTTCTTATTTCCATTAGGCCTCTGTATCCGCATAGGTGTTCCTGGTTCTATTATAACTAAAATTTTTTCTGTAGAATTCCATAGCTTTTTTAATACTTTCATTCTTTCTTCTTTTTTCATTTCGTTTAATACATATGATGCAATTACAAGTTCTGCTTTTTCTTCTATATTATCTTTTACTAAATCTCTTTGTAACCATTTTGATTTTTTTAACCCTTCTAAACTAGAACATTTAACTAAATCTGCTCCAAGTTCAATCATAGCTTTTTCTCTTTCTAAACAAATTATATTGTTAATATCTAATAATTCACTTGCCGCCCAAGACGCTGCTCCAGTTCCTGCACCTACGTCTAATAAAGTATGTATTTTATCTTCTATCAAATTAAAAGTATGTTCTAAAGCTTTATATACGGCACCATATGTTGCTGGCATTCTGAATAAGCTATATGCCATAGCCTCTTTACTTGTTGTTAAAAGTCTCTTACTATTTCCACTTTCATTTCTATACTTTTCTGAAAGACTTTTTGTATTTTGAATTAATTCTTTTATTTGACTACTACTTATTCTATCTTCTAGTTCATTTCTTAATTCTATTGGTAAATCCATATATGCTTTTATCACCACTTTCTTATTTAGTTTTTCAATCTATATCTTCTATTTTTTATTTTATTATCGTATCTGCTAAGATACTACCATAAAATCTAGCAAGTTTCAATCTTTTAAAATTATAAATGCATATCAAATAAAAATTTTGTTTTTATAAAATATTGATTTTTGCATAAAAATATAGTGTCATTTAATTAATAGGAAGTCTATAAAATTAGATGGCTTAAGAAGGCTTACTTCTGTAGGCAGTTATGATTTAGAATGTAGATTATATAAAAATATATACGCTATAGTTTTTTATTTTAATATTAAATTTTACCGTTTTGATTTATAAATTTTATATGATTTATAAATCAAAACGGCATTAATATTTTTACATTTTGAAACTATTTGCATTTTGAAACTAATTCGATTTTTCAATATTTTTGATTCTATAATTTTTTTCTTAATTATTATTTAAAATCCTCTAGAGCTTCCGCCACCTCCTGACGAACCTCCTCCACCGGAAAATCCTCCGCCACCAGAGCCGCCCAGAGAATCCTCCTGAGCCACCATGGAAACCTCCGCCTCCGAAAGAAAATCCATCCGATTTGAGGATAAAATAAATCCTGTAACATTACCAATTACTCCCATTAACAAATTAATAATTATTAGTGCAATCGATTTAGTAATTATATATGTTATTATACCTAGTACAAATGCATATATTATAATTAAAATTGGTACTCTAATTTTTTTAGCTTTGTGTTTGTTTATTGTAGAAATAACATAACCGAACATAATACTAACTGATAATACAGAAAAGTTAAAATTTATATCACTTGATTCATTTCCTACTTTTATAGCTTGTTCTTGCTCAATATCTACATCATATTCATCTGCAATTATGTTTAAGAAGGCACTAAATCCATTTTTTATTCCTTCATTCCAATTATTATTCTTCAAATATGGTATTATATATTCGTCTTGAATTCTACCAGTTTTAGCATCTGGCAGAGCTCCTTCTAAACCATATCCTACTTCTACTCTAAACTTTCTTTCTTCTAAGGCTAAAAGTAAAAGCAATCCATTATTTTTGTTTTTCTCTCCAATTCCAAACTCTCTAAAAACTTGAGTAGCATATTCTTCTAGAGACTGCCCTTCCAAAGATGGAACAGTAACTACAACAATTTGAGCACCGAGTTTTATTATTTAAACTTTGATTTGCATTTATAATATAACTTTTTGTTTCTTCATTTAGTAATCCTGCATAATCATTAACATAGAAGTCGCTTGTAGGTTTAACTACTGCTTTTACATAGCTTCCACAAAGAATGGTAAAACATATTATTAAAAAGATTATCTTTTTCAATACTTTTTTATTCAAAGTTAACACTTGGAACCTCCCTGCTTGATTCTTTTGCTTCAAAGTATTGTTTTTGTTCAAATCCAAACATTCCAGCTAAAATATTTCCTGGGAATGTTTTTACTTTTAAATTATAGTTTTTTACAGCATCATTATAGTCTTTTCTTGCTACTGCTATTCTATTTTCTGTTCCTGATAATTCATCAGATAATTGTATAAAATTTTGAGAAGATTTTAAATCTGGATAATTTTCTACTACTACCATTAATGCATTTAAAGATGATGAAAGTTCATTGTTTGCATTTGATTTTTCTTCTACACTACTTGCATTCATTAATTTAGTTCTTGCATCTGTTATGCTATTTATTATTTCTGTTTCATGTGTAGTGTATCCTTTTACAGTACTTACTAAATTAGGAATTAAGTCTGCTCTTCTTTGTATCATTACATCTAGGTCAGAGAAACTTGTGTCTACCGCTTCTGATTTTGAAACTAATCCATTATAGCTTCCTACTAAAAATATAGCTATAATTACTACTATTGCAATTATGCTTATTAAAATAATACTTGACTTTTTCATATCATTTACCTCCATTTCATTTTGAAATAATTTTATCATATAAAGAAAGTATATACAATAAAATTTATTTTAGTTTTACAAATCAAATAATAATTATTAGCATTCACAGCTTATTTAAAAGCATATACTAGCATAGCAATTATACATATATGCCCAATTGCTATGCGGTAACATTATCTTTCTAAAATCAAAAGCTATCACTAATAACAAATTACTCCATATTTTAATATAGAGTAATTAAAATCTTTATTATATTTTTATAATTTTCTCCCAAGCCATATCTTCTTTTCCAAAATGTCCATAGTTTGTTGTTTTACTATAAATTGGAGTTCTTAAATTTAATGTTTTTATAATTCCAGCTGGTGTTAAGTCAAAATTATCTTCAATCTTTTTTATTATTTCGCTTTCAGGAATTGTATTTGTACCAAAAGTATCTACATAAATAGAAACAGGTTTTGCAACACCAATACTATATGCAATTTGAATTTCACATTTTTTTGAATATCCATTTGCTACAATATTTTTAGCAATATATCTTGCCATATATGCACCACTTCTGTCTACTTTAGTAGGATCTTTTCCTGAAAAAGCTCCTCCACCATGTCTTGCGAATCCACCATATGTATCTACTATAATCTTTCTACCTGTTAAACCAGTATCACCTAAAGGTCCTCCAATTACGAATCTACCTGTTGGATTAATAAAATATTTTGTATTATCATCTAATAGTTCATTTGGTACAATTACATTAATTATTTTTTCTTTAATTTCTTTTTTTAAATCTTCTAAAAGAACATTTTCTTCATGTTGAGTTGAGATAACTATTGTATCTATTCTTTTAGGAACTTCATCTTCATATTCAACCGTTACTTGAACTTTTCCATCTGGTCTTAATCCTTTTATTACTTCTAACTTTCTTACTTCAGTTAATCTTTTAGCAAGTTTATGTGCTAAATATATTGGCATTGGCATGAAATCCTTAGTTTCATCAGTTGCAAAGCCAAACATCATTCCTTGGTCTCCTGCACCTTCTGATTCTACTCCCTTATTTTCTTTTTCTTCTAACGACTTATCTACTCCAATTGCAATATCTGGCGATTGTTTAGAGATGTTTAATAATACTTTGCAAGTTTTATAATCAATATCCGTATTTGCATTATCATATCCAATTTCTTTTATTGTTTGTCTTACTATTTCTTCAATATTAACTTCTTTCTTTGATGTAATTTCTCCAGTTACTACTACTTGTCCCTTTCCTGCAACAGTTTCACATGCTACTCTAGCTAAAGAATCCTCTTTTAAATATGCATCTAATATTTTATCTGATATTGTATCACATAATTTATCTGGATGTCCTTCTGTTACACTTTCTGATGTAAATAATCTTTTCATATATATTCCTCCTTTTTTTTATCTGTTATCTATTTTATTTGCTAACTAATTGCCAAGTAAAACTTTTAGTATTTTGGCAAACCTTTCGTTTTATTTTGATAAAAAACAACAAAACCTTTGCAGTTTTTTATAGCAAAGGTTAATAATAAAAATAACTTTATGTTCTTATCATCAGCCAAAGCTAAATTATGCTTTGTCGGTATTAGCACCTTATTTCCTAAATAGGTTGCTGTGGAGTCATAAAGCCGATTCTCTCGTCCACTCTAGATAACATATATTGTTTTATATGATAATACTTTTTCGTTATTATGTCAATACATTTTTATGTAAATACATAATTTTATACATTATTTGTTACTGTTCATTCTTTTTTATGATAACTAGTGATATTCGGATATTTAAAGCTGACCCAAAACCATGCTTTATAAATTAAGATTGAATTGTAACAAAAATTATTAATTTCTATCTTATTAATTTATTTAGAAATACCATACATAATAATATACTTCTAATAATTATATTATTCTATTTTAATTTCATTTTCTCTTTTTTAAATTCTTCACTGTTTACTAATTTTATTTCTTCTTCTTTTAATTTTTCTACTCTATATATTTGATTATATGTATTTTTCTTTTCTTCACTTAATTCTTCTACTAAATCTTTATATTCTCTAGTAAAAGTTTTTCCATTTTGGAATATGTTCTCATATACAACTAGATTATTTAATGGTTCTTCTAATTTATCTCCTGAATATGTAACATTAGTTGCAATAATTTTATATATATTCTTTTCTAATAAACTTTTTCCTTTAAAATGCTTGCATAAATCTCCTACTTTAAATAAATTTTCTTCCATAAATTATTATTACCTCCTTTTGCTAAATATTATCATATATTCTCTTTAGGTTCAATATATAGACAATTTTTTGATAATGCTGTTTAAAATTTTATTATATGTACACACTATTAATATTGGAGGTGTATTATGGATTTACTTAAAATAGTAGCTTTATCTCTTGGCTCTGTAATCTTTCTTTTTATATTAACTAAGTTAATGGGAAATAAAGAAATGTCGCAACTTAGCATGTTTGACTATATTATTGGAATTACAATTGGTTCTATAGCAGCAGAAATGGCTACAGCTCTAGAAAGTGATTTTATGCAACCACTTGTAGCTATGGCTGTATATGCAGTTGTTTCTATTGTTATATCTGTATTATCTTATAAATCTCTTAAATTTCGTAGGATATCTTCTGGAGACTCTTTAATTTTATTGGATAACGGAGAAATTTATCGTGATAATTTGAAAAAGGCAAAACTAGATTTAAACGAATTTTTAATGCAATGTAGAATTAATCGGATATTTCAATTTAAGTGATATCCAAACTGCAATTTTAGAATCTAATCGGTAAAATAAGTTTTCTTCCAAAATGTGAAACAAGACCTGCTACGCCTTCAGATTTAAATATAACCCCAGAACAGTCAAAACTTGTTACCAATATTGTTCTAGATGGTCAAATCTTAAAAGAAAATTTAGGATATACTGGTAATGATGAATTATGGCTTCAAAAAGAATTAGTTTCACAAGGTTTTAATAGTGTAGATGATATATTTTTAGCAACTTGTGATAGTAAAAACAATTTGAGTATATATCCTAAAAAGAATTTTAATAATTCTCATGATATTTTTGAATAGTAACTTTTCTATATTCTATAACAAAACAATAGTGGTCTAAATGTATATTCAATATCTAATTGATGTTTCCTATAGTCAAACCTTTAATAGTTTATATATTAATTGCTATAAAAAACAAACTAAATAATGCCACTTTACATTATTTAGTTTGTTTTCTAATTACTCTGCTTTTAGGAACACCTACAATTGTTACATTATTCTCTGTAGATTTTAAAACAACTGAGCCTGCTCCTACTTTTACATTATTTCCTATCTTTATTGGTCCGAAGTATTTTAGAACCTGCACCAATCATTACATTATTTCCAACATCAGGATGTCTTTTGTATCTATCTTTTCCAGTTCCTCCAAGTGTCACCTGATGATAGATTGTACAATCATTTCCTATAGTTGCAGTTTCTCCAATTACAATTCCCATTCCATGATCTATAAAAAGTCTTCTTCCTATTATAGCTCCTGGATGTATTTCTATCCCTGTAAAGAATCTTGCAAATTGAGATATAAGTCTTGCTATAAAGAAACGTTTATGTTTATAGAAAAAATGTGCAATTCTATAAAATACTAGAACATGAAATCCAGGATATAGAATAATTATTTCTAATATATTTCTTGCTGCTGGGTCTTTTTCTTTAATATTTTTTGCATCTTCATATAATTCTTTTATAGTCTTTATCATCAGATTCACCTCTGGTATTTAATATTTTAAGTGTTTATATATTTTATGTTTATAAAATACAATCTGATACTAAATGTTCATTTTTTACTATTCAAAAATTTTATTCACACTTATTTAGAATGTCCCTTTTATTTCTATTATTATATGAACTTACTAATAGTTGCTCAAAAAATACCTATATATTGATTTTATGTCAAATTTATGTTATTATGATACTAGGTACAATGTATCTGTGTGGGACAAATAAACAAAATTCATAGGAGGTGCTTTATATGAAAAAATCCCGACGGATAACTCTGCTGTTCGCAATCTTTTTGGTAGTGTATGTATTGGTATTTATCCAAAGTATATATGCAAAAAAGACTGCATTTCAAAAAGGAAAAGCTGATATTCTTGTATCAGCTGGTTACAGTGTAACCTCAGACGCAATAGTGTGGCGTGAAAACGGTCGCTATTCCATAAATGGTATACGCTGTACAGATTACAAAATCATGTCTGACATTGATAGTCTTATAAAAACAAATGAAGACTATGAAATGATACATGCATTAATGATTTCAATTGGTTTACTTGGCCTTTTGATATATTTATACATGTATAATTATGACAAAAGCCTCGAAGAACACAACGAGTTTTTAGAGAAAAAAGTTTTAACTCAAGAACATGAGTTAGACGCTATCAAAAAAAGCTCCACGATGTTCTACGAACAAGAAGAGATCCGAAAAAAGAGATTGTCGGTTGAAATATATGATTATGAAACTGACAAAGCACATCCTTTGGATACGGAAAAATCTGAAGAATATCTCTCTGATGAAAAGCAATCTGAAGAGAATGATTCTGAAGAATAAAACACACGAGCGGGAGGAAACTATCAATCCTCCTGCTTTTATTATATTCAACAAACTATATAGTACATTAATTTTTATAATTTTTTTTCATATATAATAAAAGTAGTAAAGTATTTTACTTAAAATACTTTACTACTTTTATTTTCGTTTACTTAGCTATATTAAATACTATAATAAATTTGTAATTTCTTTAATACTACTCTGTTCTCAATGCTTCTACAGGATCTTTTTTACTTGCCATTTTTGATGGTATTAAACCTGCAATAATTGTAAGAACCATACTAATTATTACTAATATAACTGCACCACCTACTGGAAGACTTGCTATTCCAGATACATTTGCCACTAGCTTTATGATGGCATTTACTGGGATTGTTAAAAGAACTGTAATTCCAATTCCTAAAAGTCCTGAAGCTAGACCTATTATAAATGTTTCTGCATTAAATACTCTAGATATATCTTTTTTAGAAGCTCCAATTGCTCTTAATATACCAATTTCTTTAGTTCTTTCTAGAACAGAAATGTATGTAATAATACCAATCATAATTGATGATACAATTAGTGATATTGCAACAAACGCAATTAATACATAACTAATCATATTAACAATTACACTTACAGATTTCATCATCATACCAACCATATCTGTATAATTAATTACATTAGATTCTTTTCCTTCATCTCTTTGTTTTTGGTTATATTTTTCTATTTCATCTGCAATTATTTCTTTTGCATCAAAATCTATTCCATAAATATTAATACCTGATGGTTTATCTAAATTAACTACACCTAAAGTTTCTAAGTTGTCTTCATATGTAGCCTTTTGATTTTTAGTAAAGGACTCCATTAATTTTGCCATCTCTTCACTTGATAGACTGCTCATATATGCTTTTTGTTCTTGTGTTAAATTTGAATAGTCGAATTTTGAGGTTTCATCTTCTTTAGGGAAATTTATTCCTGTAAATATATTTACTTCTGGTTTTTGTTTTTGCTCTTTTACAATTTCTTGTTCATTAATTTTATTAATTACATACTCCTTTAAATCTTTTGTATATCCTATAGCACCACTTACAGATGTAGCAACACTTTCTTCGTTTGGTTTTATTATACAAGATATTTTTATGTTTTCTGCGTCTGCAATTTTCTTTTTCATATATTCTTCATCTTCACTTTTATCTACCCACATATTATTTGTTTTTTCATAATAATCTGTGTTTAATATTAGTTTAAACGAAAGATTTAATAGGTCTTCATATGTGTAAACAGTTTGCTCGTCTGCTTCTACTTTATCTCCTCTTTTTACTGCATTCCATTTTTTTTCAAGTTCTTTTTGGTCTTTTAGTCCTAAAGAATATAATGTATAATCACTTATTTGATTATCTTTATCTACTACTAAAGCAACTTCATTATATGATTTTGGCCAATTTCCTGCTACAATATCATATTGTGATTTTAATAACTCTTCATTATCTAACATTTCTTCCCATACATCAGTTTGAGATACCATCATAGAAGAACTTGCCATTGGTGATGAATTTTGCTCTTCTATCATATTTCCCATTCCCATACTATTCATTACAGTACTTGGATTTACTTTAACTATTCCATTTGTAGTATCTTCTTTATATAAATTGATATTTAGATTATAGGTATATTGAATTGCACTTGAGTTTTTCTTGATTTCATTTTCCTCTTCTTCTATATACTTTTTAAATTCTTCTAAATTATTTGTTTGTATCTTGTTAGATAAAGTACTTATCATCTCATTCATTACATCTTTAGAATATATTTTTCCATCTTCATGATTTTTATTATCTGTACCTTCATCCATCATTACTTCTAACATACTTGCCATATCTATTGTAGATTCTTCTATTGTAATTGGATATGATGAAAGTGTATCTTCTTGTACTTTATTAATATAGTTTTGAACTCCATTTGATAATGATAAAATAAGGGCTATACCTATAATTCCTATACTTCCTGCAAATGATGTTAAAATAGTTCTTCCTTTTTTAGTCATTAAATTATTTAAACTAAGAGATAATGCAGTAAAAAAGTTCATAGATGTTTTACCTGTTTTAACTTTTTTCTTTGGCTCTTTTTCTTCATCTCTTTTATATGAATTTGAATCAGAAGTTACTTTTCCATCTAATACTCTAATTACTCTAGATGAATATTTTTCTGCAAGTTCTGGATTATGTGTTACCATTATTATTAATTTATCTTTTGAAATATTTTTCAATATTTCCATTATTTGTACACTTGTGGCTGTATCTAAGGCACCGAGTAGGTTCATCTGCTAAAATAATATCTGGATCATTTACTAAAGCTCTTGCTATTGCAACTCTTTGCATTTGTCCTCCAGACATTTGGTTTGGTTTTTTATGTATTTGCTCTTTTAGTCCTACATCTTCTAATGCTTTTATCGCTCTTTTTCTTCTTTCTTCTTTTGAAACACCAGATAGAGTAAGTGCAAGTTCTACATTAGAAAGTACTGTTTGATGTGGTATTAAATTATAATTTTGAAATACAAAACCAACAGAATAATTACGATATGCATCCCAATCCTTATCTTTAAATTGTTTTGTAGATTTTCCGATTTATAATTAAATCTCCACTTGTGTATCTATCTAGTCCTCCTATAATGTTTAAAAGAGTGGTTTTACCACATCCACTTTGACCTAAAATAGATACAAATTCACTATCTCTAAATTCAATATCTATTCCTTTTAATGCCATAACTTTAGTATCTCCTGATTGATACTCTTTTGTTATATTTTTAAGTTTTAACATTTCGTTTCTCCTTTTTTATTTAATTTTATAAAATCAAAACAAATAATACCATCTTATATATAAATTTTCAAGATGGTATTATTACAATTCACATGAAATTCACGAAAATATTATTGTTTATGGACAAATTGTATCAAAAATGTAATCTACATCATCATAATCATGATATATACTGTTATTCTGATTATATCTATCATAATACTTTGTATTATCACTTTTATTATTTGTTAAAATACATGAAAATATAATACTTACCATAAAAATTAATATTGGTATACTAACTAAATATAAAGTTACTGGTATTGCTACTTTTGCCCCTAATTGTTTGCCACTTGCTTTTCTTTCTTCTTTTTTTACTACACACACTATCGTTAATATAGTAGCTGCTACAAACATAACTACAGCCATAATACCTACCATTATAAATGCTATCACCAAAACCAACATTATTAGCATCATTAATAATACACTAATTCCTCCCATCTTACTTTCTCCTATCTTTTATATAACTATCTTATTATTTTTATAATTATAATACTAACCTTTATCATTTGCAAGAATATATATCTATAATTATTACTCATATAAAAATCAAGTTTTTTTCCTAAATAATGTTAAATAGAACTCTTTATTTATTACTTTTTAATTAACTCCTAACTGTTTCTTAATTTTACAAAAAAATGTCTATTTGATATCTTTTTTTGTTTTTAATATAGACTTAATATAAGTATATATTATATATTATATAAAAATAAAAAGGAAAGATGTGAAAAAATGAAAAAATACGAAAAAAAGTTTTTAGTAAATAAGATTCCAGATATAAAAAGCTTACAACCTATTATTTATGAACGATATTTTACATACATCGGTAAACAAGGTCAAGTTAGAGTTCAAAGAAGAGGTGAAAAATTTGAAATTGAAAGCGTTTTTGGTACTTATAAAAAAAAGATATTGATAACAAAAGACGCATTTCAGGAATTAACAAAAGATTGTGACAAACTTATAAAAAGAGAAAATTATTTATTATCTGATAACATTAAATTAAAAATATATAAAGGACAATATGAAGGATTATGTATTACAGATATAGAATGTAAGGACTATGAAGATTATTGTCGTTTTAGAAAACCTGATTGGTTGGGTTCTGAAATAACATCTACTTTATTAGGAAAAGATGGAAGTATCATACAACTATCTCGAGAAGAAGTAATTCAAACAATAAAAGAAATTCAAAAAAGAGAATCGCTACATTTTGAAATGAGTGAGTGATATATAACTTGATAACAATAGTAATTTTATAATTTTTTTCTTCAAGTTTTTGACAATTTCATTTTTTAATTCTTCTGAATAATGTTTACTCATAAAAAATAACACCTACCTTTCGATAAGTGTTATTTTATCATGTCTCTTTTATTTTTGTGAACTAAATGGGGTTCACTTCAAATGGCATCTCTTTTGTTTTTTTATATTAACATTCTATATATATTCTAAAAATATAATATCTTGTTTACAATTCATTAACTTATACAATTCTATCGCCTTTTCTACAAATTTATTCTTTTCTTCTTGGTTATCTTCATATTTGCTTATTATTGCTTGTAATTTATAATAAAAAGCTTCATTTCTAATATCCTTACTATTAGATTCTAAAATTTCTTTTGCCTCTTCTAGCCATATTTTAGCATCATTCAAGTAATTTATATCCTTTGTTTTTTCAAATTTTTCAACCTTTTTACTCGCTATTAATAATTCATAATCAACAATACATCTAGTAAAATTTTTCTCTTTGACATTATTTAGGCTTTCTATTAATCTATCACATACCTTATCTATATTCTTTTCAATTTTTAAGTAACATCTATCTTCCCATAGTCTATTAACTAACTTCCTATATTCATTTACATAGTCAAAATATTTTTCTCTGTTATTTACCCATATATCATAGGCCTTTTTATAATCCCCTAAACAATTATTTAGATATAATGCTTGTACATGAAAATATAAGCAAATAACTCTTTTATCTATATTATCATAATTTTCATCTACAATTTTTTTAGCTACTTCTAGATATTTTTCTGCTTCTTGCTTATTTTTAGATTTTGAACATATGTTTATATAATCACATAATCCTTCTAGTTCCTCTGTTTTATTATTTATTTCTTTTGCTAATAAGCTTCTTTTTAAATGTAACGATTCATCACCTAATTTCCACATACCACGTACATAAATATAATATTTTAACTCTCTTACTATACTTATATATTCTTTATACTTTTTAGAACTTTCTAAGTAATCTAATACTTGTAATACTATATTCCATTCATCTATGTCATCTAATATCTTTAGTTTATCTAAATCATTATAACATTCTCCAATGTTCTTAGATAATTCTACATAATACTCTGATATTTTACTTACAAAATTCTTTTCATCATATTCTTCTTTACTATATGTTAATATTAAAACTTTAATCATATTATTAACATCAAATCTTGGATTATTTAATATTATCGAAGTAATTAAATCTTTATCATATAATTCTTTTAAAGCTTCTCTCCATTTTGGATTTGTTACTTCTATATTACAAATGTATGCAACTAATTTACTAGATACAGAATACTTAAATTTTGAACAAGTAATAATAATTTGTTTTGCTAAATTACTTAACCTACTCCAGCTCTTTTCTATTATCTTAGAAGCCAACTTCCCATACTCATTTGTTTCATAATTTGAATGTTTTTCAATTGCTTCATTTAATGGAACTCCCATTTGATTTTCTTCAATAATCTGTTTTAATATATATGTTGCTACAAAAGGAAATCCTCCACTTAAAATATATAATTTTTCAATTAATTCTGGTTTATTATCTAAAACTATATTTCCAAGATTATTTAGTCTTAGCATCTTTTCAAATTCCTGTTTCTCTATAAAGTTGTTTGTAGAAAAAGACCTTGTATAAAACTCTAGTTCTTTTTCATATTTATTAAAAGGATTTGATGATATTATTATTATCTTAGTATATTTAGCAATTTCTTTTAATAAACTTAATACATCTTTTTTTATTTCACATTGGTCAAAATCTAATACAATAATAGATTTTGAATTTTTAAGAAAGTTTATACAAACCTCTTCCTTAATTTCTCTATCTACATTCTCTTTATTGCTAGTTGTAAAATTAAGAATAAGATTATATATATATTCTTTTTGATTTTCTTCTTTTAGTTCTTGCCACATAATATTTTCATAAACATTTCTATTTATTACATCACTTATATATGCCATTACAGATTTTGTTTTTCCAGTTAAACTATATCCATATATATATGAAATATTTACATCATCTTTTAAAAAGTTGTCTAAAAATTCTGTTAACTTTTTTGGTCTTATGATGGAAGTTAAATCTTGTGGAATTAAATTATTTCTTGTTTTTATTTTACTATCTTGACTTATGATAATTGCATTTGCAGCACTAACATATGCTTTTGCAAACTCTTGCAGATATTCCTCTTCTATTCCTACATATTTAGAATATGCAATTATACCTTCTATAAAACTAGATATATCTTTTGGTAATATACCAGTTAAAAATTTTCTTATACTTACTTCTGAATAAAAAGTATAATCTGCAAGTCTAGAATAAATAAATATCTTACTAGATTTTTCACCTTTAATTTTATTTTTATTAATTGCTTCCTTTATTTTATTTACTAATTCGGATAATATATTTGATCTTTTTTGTTTTAATAATTCATCACTATTCATAATACCTCCAGACAATAGTTTTTATTACATTATACAAAACCTCTATTTTCTGCTAAATATAATATATTGACTTTCTTATATTAAATTATACTATTCTTTATATTTTAAATCAATTTATTATTTTTCCAAATTGATAAAAAAATTATCAATTTGATATTTTTTGGGTTTTGATATTAGTCTTCATCCTTTTTATAATTTAATTATGTAAATTCATTTTTTACAATCTATAGTGAAATATTTTGTATAGTTCACTATAAAAATCTTATTTTATTAAAAGGAGATATCTACTAATGATTACAAACCTTTCTTTGAATGACAAAACTCAAGTCATGATACTTGAAGCTTTGAAAGGAACTGAAGAGCTACTTCGGATTGCATCAGGCTCTGATAATGTAGAAATTACAGTTATGACAGATGCTTGTCCTGCTCACAATGTTACAAGAATGCTTGATGGTCATTTTACTGGTACAGTAACTAAAGTAACTGACACAAAAGAACCATTTGTACCTGTTGGCACAACTGTAAATGTGTGTGGAGTTGTAATTTTTAAACTCCGATGCAAAATTTCAGTACAAGATTTTAAGACAAGAGTTTTCTCTGCAATGGAGAAAAGTCCTAAGCCTTATACATGGAATAACTTTAATAGAGGCAATCATTTTGTCTCATTAATGTACTCTAATGGTGATGGCTATTTAGAAGAAGGTCAGTATCTTGTTGTACATGCAAGCGCTAATGAATATCGAAGCGAGCTTTATCCTTATAAAGGGGTTTGGTATGAAGACAAAATAAAAAAAGTTGTACTTCCAACCGACTCAAAAAGAAGCTTACACTACATTACAGGTTCTTGTGCTGAAAAGTTTTATGCAATCGCTGAAAACTTACTACCATTTAATCAGAAGAGAAATTCTGATTTTTGTGAATCTGTTCTTGAAGGCATATCTGATAAGGAAATTCTTAATGTTCAACATTATGGGATGCCTGATAGAAACACAGTTTGCATTGGAGTACAGTGGGAAACAGATGGAATTGTCCCTCTACTTACGGCTCCTGGTAAAAACATTTATCTAGTAAAGCCCCTTGAGACTACAAAGTATTTTCCTCATGGCTTTGGTGTCGAAATCTATGATGGAGACATTCACTACACATCTGACAGAGGAATATGTATTGGCCAAAAGGTTCTTTATTCTAATGTCAGTCTTTCAATTGGAGCAGATGCTTTTAATAGAGCTGAAAAGACACCTCTTGAAACATGTGTAAAAAAAACACTCGCACAGAATCCCGCTAAGATAGTGGCAGAGCTCAAGCAACTTGCTTCTATTTCAGCAAGAGGATTTGAAGTATTCTAAGAAGCTATAACAAGCTATATGAAAGGATGAAATTTTATGGCAACACTTACATTTTTACGTCATGCAGAAACTGAGTTTAACAGAAATGGGCTTTTTTGTGGACTTTCTGATTGTAACATTTCAGAAAAAGGCTCAGAACTTGCTAAAAATTTAAGGAATGAATTTCCTGAATTTGACGACTACTATTGTTCACCACTAAAAAAAACTCATCAGACACTACATGCAATCTTTCCAAATGTATACTTTAAAGTCGATTACAGAATTATTGAAATATGCCTTGGTGTTTGGGAAGGTGTTCCTAAAACTTCTGTAGATCAGGACTTAAGGGCAAAATTCAAAAAAGGTATCTATGCTCCAGAAAAAGCAGAAAGTAACGAAAGTGTCGAAAAACGAGCTTTGAGTTTTTTAACCTCTATGGCTGAAAAATATACAGGTGAAGAAAGAATTCTCGTTGTAACACATAACGGTTTTATGCGCACACTTGCTAGAATGCTTGGCATTAAACCGGTTAGCAATAATCTTGCACACTTTACTATTAACCTTAATGATTATACTTTTTAGATAGTGTGTTTGAAGAGTTAAAAGTAGTATTAGGCGTTACCAATTAATCGGTAACGCCTAATACTTAGGTAAAATTGTTTATGTGCTCCACAATAGTTGCGATGAACTCTGAATTTGTTGGCTTACCCTTCTTGTACGATGCTGAATATCCAAAAAGAGCTTCCCAGAACTTCAAATCACCTCTGTCATATGCAACCTCGATAGCATGTCTAATTGCACGTTCAACTTGTTGTGAAGTTTTACCATGCAATTTTGCCACTTCTGGGTACAATTCCTTAGTAACCGAAAAGTCACTCGAAACTTTACCCTCAACCAATAGCTTTAGGGCTGTCTTTAGGTATTTATAACCACTCAAGTTAGATGGTATACCCAATTCGTGAAGATTGTAAATTACAACTCTGTCAATTCCTAAAGACATAGTTTTAACATCCTCCACCCTACTTGCAATGCTAATTGGCTTTTCGTCTGTTGGCATCATGGTAACCTCTTTTCTCAGTTTCCGAAGGCGTGTTTCCAACTCCTCCATCTCTTGGATCATTTGTTCCTTTGTCATTTTCTTTTACCTCATTTAATTATTTCAGAATCCTCTGATATTTTTATTATATATTATGTTAACGCCCTTTTCTACAATTTCAATGTTACAATATGATCAGTTTTTTTCTCTTTATATTACATTATTTAGTAAGTTCTATTAATAATAAATGATATTTATATTTTTAAAATACTGCATAACAAAATAATTATTCTTGCCATTATAAAATATCTTTATTTATAATCTTAATTCCCTGTACTTCTATACTTCTTCAAAGCAAAATTCCATAGTTTAACTGCAACGATCCATAAAATAATCGCTATAATTGGAGATAAATATGTCATATATGTATTTATTCCTAAATAATCCATAGTAGGATAATATGACACAAATGCAAATGGCAAAATTACTGTAATTAATATTTTAATAAATTTGTTATATATGTCTATTGGATATTGAGCAAATGTATACATCTTGAAAAATGACCATATAAATTCATTTGATCTATATGTCCAAAAGGATGTAATACTGCAAATTGTATTAATTGCTCCTATTATTAAAGCTCCTATTATGCTAAAGAATAATATCTTTAGTATTAAAAGTATTGTTACTGGTATACTAAGTTTTATAAACATACTAATAGTAATTGTAAATCCCAATCCTAAATATCCTATTGCTGTAAAAGCTCTAGAACTCCCTATTA
The DNA here is from genome assembly GCA_905215935.1 of uncultured bacterium. Lineage (GTDB taxonomy): Bacteria > Bacillota > Clostridia > TANB77 > CAG-508 > CAG-492. The sequence continues at coordinate 260,337 of CAJMRY010000002.1, read as the reverse complement.
TTGATAATAATGGATGTACTGGTCTTAACATGATTTTATCGAATTCACCTTGTTTTATATATTTAGGTCCTAAATCATATAATTCATCAAAACAAAAATCTGCGATTCCTATTGCAATTAATGTAATTCCATATAATAAAAAAACTTGTTTAAAATTCCATCCAGCTAGATTCTCTGTATTTTGAAACGCTATCCATATAAATATAATTTCAACTAATTGGCTAATAATTTGTGATACTACTCCAACTATACAATCTACTCTATAAATCAGTATTTCTTTTAATGATGCTAATAGAAATGAAAAATATAATTTTATATTATATAATACTCTTGTCATTTTATCCTCCGTTTATTGTTACCTTTTTAACAGCATGATTAAAAAATATCTTTGCTATACTATATAAAATAATTGCCCATATTACTTGCTTAATTATTATAAAATATATATCATTTATTGGCACTCGTCCTAACCATATATTTATTGGTGTATATATTAATTCTTTAAATGGTAATATATTAGCTAATTTCTGAAACCAATTAGGAAATAATGTAATTGGAGCTATCATACCTGCAAATATAGAAATAACTGCTTTTCTTAGTATTTGCATTCCCCAAATTGAATTAGTATAAAAACCTGTTATTCCAACTATCATTTGTAAGAAAAATGTTATTGGTATTCCAAGTAATATTACTACTATAAACATCATAAATTTTCCTAAACTTGATGGAAATACTACACTCCAGAATATGCTACATATTATAAAAGTTGCAAATCCAACTACTAATGCAAATCCCATCTCTCCTAAATTTATACCAAAATAATATTTAAAATAACTAATTGGATTTAACAATTCTTTATTAATTTGTCCATTTCTTATAGAATATGCTATATCTTCGTTTATTCCCCAATGTACAAGTGGACTAATAGTTACTGATAAAATATAATAAGTAATCATTTGATTTATGGAAAATCCACCTGCTAACTCTCCTGTTTGATTATATATTGCTTGCCATACAAATATATATACTATTACTTCAACAATTCTATTTAGAGTAAATAAATAAAAATTTGATTTATATATATTGTACTGACTAAATTGCATTTTCGCTAGTGCTATCATACTTTTTATCATTTGTATGTACTCCTTTATATATGTCTTTTAATATATCTTCTAATTCTGGTTCTTTCATATGTATATCTTCAATTATACAATATTTAGATATTTCATCCATTACTTTCATTATTGTTGTTTCATCATGTTTAAATTTTATCTTTAAGTTTTTTTCTGTTTCTTCTAATATGTGTATTATATCTAAATTCATACTTTCTTTAATACTTTGTTTCTTTTCTTTTATAATAAATTCAGCTATTACATAATTTCCATAAATATCTTTAAATTCTTGTTTTCCACCATCATAAATAATTTGACCTTTATCTAAAAGAATAATTCTATTACACACATCTTCTATATCTTTTAAATCATGTGTTGTAAGAATAACTGTAGTATTTTTTTCTTTATTTACATCTTTTATAAATTTTCTAATATTTTCTTTTACTAAAACATCTAAACCTATTGTTGGCTCATCTAAGTAAACTATTTTAGGATTGTGCATAAATGTTGCTGCTATCTCGCATCTCATTTTTTGTCCTAAACTTAAGTTTTTAACTTGTTTTTCTAATAAATCTTCTAGTTTCAATATTTCTGTAAATCTCTTTAAGTTTTTTCTGTATTCATTTTCTGGAATTTTATACATTTTTTTAATTAACCTAAAAGATTCTATAACTGGTAGGTCCCACCAAAGTTGAGTTTTTTGTCCGAAAACTGCCCCTATGTTTTTATTATTTTCTATTCTTTTTTCACTTGGAACCAAACCATTTACTATTACCTCACCTGATGTTGGAGTTAATAACCCTGTTAACATTTTAATTGTTGTACTTTTTCCTGCTCCATTTTCGCCTATATAACCTACAAGTTCTCCTTCTTCAATATGAATATTTATATTATTTACCGCTGTAAATTTTTTGTATTTTGGATGAATTAAGTTTTTAAAATAGCCTAACAGACCCTTTTCTTTTTGTATTACTTTATATTCTTTAACTAATTTTTTTACTTCTATAATTCCCATTCTTTTCTCCTAAGTATAAAATCTATTATTATTTGTAAGTGTTCATTTTTCCTCATCTCCACTGAACACTAATTCAAAATACTTACCTTGTTTTTCTATTAATTCGTTATGATTTCCTTGCTCTATGATTTCTCCATTATCCATTAAAAATATTTTGTCACAATTTTTGATAGTTGATAATCTATGTGCTATTATGAAACTAATTTTTCCTTTTGTAATTTCTTCTATTGCTTGTCTCACTAGCATTTCTGATTTATAGCTTAAGCTGGCAGTAGCTTCATCTAATATAATAATTTCTGGATTTTCTACCATTACTCTTGCAAAATTTATTAATTGCTTTTCTCCTGCAGAGAATAAATCTGTATCTTCATCAATTTTGGTTTCATATTCATCTTTTAAAGACATAATTTTATCATGCAAGTTTAATTTTTTACATATATCAATCATCTCTTCTTTTGATATATCTTTATTTGCATAATTAATATTATCAAATATGGTTCCATTAAATATAACTACTTTTTGCATGATGTATCCGATTTTATTTCTCAAGCTTTTTATATTATATTCATTATAATCTTTATCATTTATCTTTATTTGTCCACTTTGTATGTCATAAAATTTACAAATTACATTTACAAGACTTGTTTTTCCGCTTCCTGTTCTTCCAACCAAAGCAATTTTTTCGTCTTTATTTGCAATAAAACTTATATCATTTAAGGTGTTTTCATTTTCATTATAACCAAATTTAACATTTATAAATTCTATTTTATCTACTTTTGTCAACTCTACTCCATAATTAGTCTCTTCTTCTGTTTTTTGCAAAATATTTGTTATTTTGCCATATGCAATTTTTCCAATGTTCCTAATTTGAAATCCATCTATAAACCATCTAGCATATGTTTCTGGGGACGAAATATATCTTGAAAGTATAACTAATGCCCCATATGATATAATTCCGTTTTCTACACTAATACTTCCTAATAAAATATTAGTAACTCCTACAAATGATACGATAAAATCATATATACATGTATAAAACCTAATATTTTTTTCTAATTTATTTACTGACTCTTCATATATTGTTAATAAAGATTTTATTTCTTTCATTCTCTCTTTTTCTATTTCTAGAGATTTTATTGTTTGATAACCTTGCACTTGTTCATTTGACCAGTTTAATATTTTTGCATTTATCATTCTTTTTGCTTTTGTATATTTGATTGATTTTTTATTAAATATATATGTTATGAAAAATCCAAACAGATAAATAATAAATGTAATTGTAACAATTGGAATATTTAAATATGCTAAAACCATTAATGTTCCAAGTAGTCTAATAATTCCTCCATAATATGACCTGCATATTCCAGTACCATAAAACCTAGAAAACTCTTTTGTGTCATTAAGCATATTTTCTAAGATTTCACCAACTCTTATTTTGTCAATTTCACTTTGATTCATTTTTTGTAATTTTATAAATATTTTTTCTCTATAATCAGCCTGCACTTTTACATCAAAAGCTTCATGATTTAAATCTTCAAAAAAAGTAGCAATTGCTCTTAATATATTTACTCCAAAATATATAACTCCTAATTTTATGATTAAGTTTATATCTTTACTTGGAATTGCATATTCTATCATTACAATAGTAAAAGCTATAAATAATACAACCATTATACTAGTTATTATCCAGCCTATTGCTATTTTTATAGTTTCTTTTTTATATTGATTTTTTATTTCTTCTAACATTTGACTAATCCTCATCTTCAAATATTTTGTTTTGATTTATTTCTATAATTTGTCTGTATTGTTCATCGTTTTCTAATAAATCTTCATGTGTACTAACTTTTACACTTTTATTATTTATAAATAAAACTTTGTCACATTTTTGTACAACTTCTATATCATGTGAAATAATTATAGTTCCCTTTTGCATTTTGATAATATTATTTAATATTTTTACTTTTGTTTTACTGTCTAACTTAGAAAGTGAATCATCAAATATAATAAATTTATTATCTAAAAGAATCGTTCTTGCAATTGCAATTCTTTGTTTTTGTCCTCCAGATACATTGTTTCCACCTTTTCCTATTAAGTAATTAATATTATTATCAAATTTTTTTATATCATCGTATAATTCTGCCATTTTACATACATTTATAATTTGCTTGTCACTTATTTTATTTTGATTTATATTTATATTATTTTTAACTGTATCTGTAAATAAATATGTATCTTGTAAAACAACTCCTATATAATTTCTTAAACTCTTTTTGCTTACTTTTTTAATATCCCATTCTCCAATATAAATATCACCTGTATATTCATAAAATCCAATTAATGTTTTTGCTATAATTGTTTTTCCTGAACCATTATCTCCAATAATAGCAATATTTTCTCCTTGCTTAATTATAAAATTAAGATTTTCTAACACTTTATTTTCTTGTATTTTTATACTCACATTTTTAAATATAATATCTCCTGATAATTTAATGTCTGGATTTTTTTCTACATCTTCTTTATATTTCATTAGTTTAGAAAGTTTTTTATATGCAACAATAAATTCATTAATATTTTCCAATTTTGCAACTGTATCATATACATAGTACATAATTTTGGTAGCATATGCAAGTAATATAGAAAGGCTTGCAATTGTAAGCTCTCCTCTTACAACTAAAATTCCTCCCCATAATAAAATAAATGGCTCTTTAAAATTTCTTAATGAATGTGTTGTTATTCTATACCATACTTTTAGTTTAGCTAATTTTACATCTTTTTTTCTATACTCATCATTTATCTTTTTAAAATCTTGTATTTCTTTTTCTTCTCTGTTATATATTTTTACCATTTTAGAGTTTTCTACATTAATTGTTGTTTTTTCTATTACTTCTTTATTCCTTTCAACAATATCTTCAACTAATGGTTTAGAATTTTTGAAAAACCATATTGATAAAATTACAATAAAAAGACATATAATACCAATAAATATACCTACTGTAACATTTAACTCTAAAGTTTGTGCTACAGCAAAAATAATAATAAATATAGTATCAAAAAATAGATTTATTTGTGAATTGAAAAATTCAGAATATGTTGTAGCATCATTATTAACTCTTTGAATGACATCTGATTTGTTTATATTGGAAAATTCCATATATTCTAATTTTGGAATATGTTCTAACACAATCTGTTTTACATTTCTATTTATTTTTAAATTAAACTTTGTGTTTATTTTATTTTTTATGTAACTAACAATAAAAATTATTATATTTACTAATATTAGAACTATTGAAAGAATTATTATCTTTCCGATTTTACTATTTGATAAATAAAATAAATTTGTAATAAATGATGGTATTACTTCTTCATTTCCCATTATAATTCCATCTAAAGCATATCCGAATAAACATTGGTACTAAAACTACTAGTCTAGAATATATTGCACTTAATAACAATGTAATTATTATATATATTTTTGTTCCTTTTAAAGTTTTAATTAAAAAATTATTTTTCATTTTATTATTCCTATCTTTTCTTTTTTATCATTTATATATAAATATCTCTGTATATCTACTTTTAAATTTTCATTTTTTAATGTTTATAATCTTCAAATTATATATTTTAACATTTTTTATTTCTTAAATAAATCATATAATATGACAGTCCTAATTGAAACATTATAAATATTGCTGATAATCCAAACATATATTTTAATCCTATTTCATACATTAAGCCACATAAAAACACGCCTATTGATTCACCTAAAAATCTAATTATGTATCTTAAATTAGTAAATTCTAGCTGATACTCATTTTCTACTGAATTTACATATGGCCCATCACAAATATTTTCGTAAGCTGTAGATATTAAAATTGACCAAGTCATTGCAATAAAAATAATTAATATATTATTAGATAAAAATGCTATAATATAACCCAAAAATCGAATGCCAAATTTTATTGTTAAAGTTAGATAATCATTTTTCGGTGTTAAGTATTTTAATGCTATAATACCTAATCCATCTGCCAATAATCCTACTATTAACAAATAATTAGTTGCTACACTATCTGTAAATTTAAAATAATTTGTTAATGTTAACATTTTTAATCCTAATGAAGTTGACATTGCAATACTTGCAAGTAGAATATATATTAAGTATAAAATTAACATTTTGTTTTTTAATATATATTTAAGAATTGATTCTTTTTTCTTAACTGAATATTCTATATTATTATCAATTTCTGCTATTACAAATAATGAAATAAATAAAAATGCATTTGCTATAATTAAACAAACATTATAATCTATTAATTTTCCTAAAATATTTCTTCCAATAAAAAATCCACCTATTAATATTCCTACATCTCTAAACAAATATTCTGTTAATTGTCTTTTACTATATTCTTTATCATTTTTTATAATGTTAGTGATTAACGGATAAATGCTTGTTATTATAATATATTCTAATACAATATCTATAATAATTGATATTACAATAAATTTATCAAACTCTTTTCCATTCATAAAATATAAAAGGAATAAATTAAGAACTTTAAATCCTATAGAATATGTTATATATTTTTTTAACTTGTTTAATTTTACATATTTTCCTGTTAAAATTATTGCTACTATACTTATAAAAGTTCCTACACTTATAATGTGACTTATTTGAGTTACAGAAAATTTATTGCTTTGCAACCATAGTTGTCTAAAATTCCCCCATAAACCAACTGAAATACTAAAAAACGCTAGCATAATTAATATTTGATTTTGTATTTTTATTTTTTTCATTTGTTACTCCATTTCTTTTATAAAATTGTATATCTCATTCCAATTATTAATTGTAATTATCTTATCATATTGAGTTTTATCATTAGAAATCCTTATTGTTTTTATTCCAACATTAGAAATTTCTATACAATTATTTAATTGGTCATCAATAAACAATTCTATATTTTCTTTTGTGCATACTGTAGCTTTTTCTCTAGCATTTACAATTAATTTATCATATTCTATTTTATTTTTATCTAGCCAATTTTTACTTAATTCGTATGGATTGTCATGAAACTCGGTACATCTAGCAGTTACAATATATATTTTATGTCCTTCACTTCTTAATTTTTTTATAATTTTGACCACTCCATCTCTTGGTTTGGCTTTACTAGTAATTTCTTCTTGTATATTTTTTAAGAAATATTTTAATTCATCATAATTGAATTTAAATTTTCGTTTATAAAATTCTGCATTATTATTTATTGCTTCTAGCAGATTTTCTGAATCATTAATGTCTTTCCCAAGTTTTTTAGCATAATTGTATGCTGCAATATTTATATCTGTTCCTATATTTGTTAAAGTATCATCTATATCTATTCCTATTATCATATTTTATCCCTTCTTAATTTTTAATAATGCTAGATAATTTTTTTATTTAATTATTTATAAATTCTATAGTAAAAGGCACTACTTCCTTTGATTTATGATGTACACCAGGCATAGAAACAAATTTCCAATTAGTTTTTATATTGTTTACTTTTGCATAATTGATAGCTGAATAAAAATAATTAGTAGCTCTTTCATATCTGTTTTTCCCTTCCTCTATATCCATTGGAAGTGAGTTTATAAATTTAGTATCTATATCTTGTTCACCTGCTAATATATATACTTCTTTTTCTAAAGATTTTTTTATTCTTTCTTTAAAAGCATTTAGATTTTTTATACCATATGGATAATCTTTTGTTTCATCAAAAAAAGTATATAATCCTGCATTTGCACATAAATATTTTTTGCAATATTTACTATTACCTAACATTAAAAATCTGTGTGTGAATTGAGACCCAGATGAATGACCAAAGATAATATATCCCTTATTCTCTAGATTATATTCTTTTAGAAATTCAACATATATTTCATCAATGTTTGAATAAATCCAATCTTCCTCATTTTTTATTTTTATATCATAAATCATACTTGGTGTATATATATCTTGAGTTGAATAATCATATTTTATATCTATTAGATTTCCATATTCATGATCTGCAATGGAATAATGGTCTTTATCAAATTCTGGTGCAATTATAATATATTTATTTTTATTAGCAGTTTCTATCCAAATTTTTAAATAATTTAAGGCATCTCTTAGACAACCACTCATAATAAATAATATTTTCATTTCATTCATATTTCCTTTAGGAATATATGTAAAAATATTCATATTATAATCTTTATTTTTATCTTTGTGTTCAAATATTCTTATTCTATTTAAATCTCTTTTATCTATCATTTTTATCTCTCCCTATAATTGATTATTTTTATCTCATTTGTCTAATAATCCATATACCATAGAAATATCTGTTGGTACAATATATTTTGCACCTATTTCTTCTGCTACTACTAATACAAATGCACACATCGCTCTTGTTGCATACCACCAATCTGGATCATTTACTCTATTTCTAATTTCATCAAGAGATATTTCTTTATAATATCTTTTACTTTCTTTTATTCTAGTTTCTATATCCATTTGTATTGGTTGTAATTCATCTTCATATAAATTATTTTTTTCATAACGAACTCCAGAATCAATTGCAAAATGTTTATGTCCTCCGCCTGCTAGTATTAATATATCTGCTTTTTCTTTTGGAAGATTTAATTTTTCCTTTACAAAGCTCTTTACTTCTTCTAAATCTGTTGTTGCTAAATTTTCTGCTAAATCTGGAAATTTTGCCATTGCATCCATAACGCCAATTGGTGTATTTACCATTTCTTTTATTCCATTATCATATATAGCAATTTCTGTTGAACCTCCTCCTCCAACAAATACTGCTACTTTTCCATTTACTTTTTTGGTAGCACCTGCTACTGTTAATTTATTTTCTTCTTCTGATGATATTATTTCAAATTCTGCTCCTGTATTTTGTTTAAATTTATTTAAAAATTCTTCTTTTTGTTTGTCGCTTAAGTTTCTAAATATGCTTGTACCACATACATATATATTATTAGTAATTGTTTTTTGTTTGTTTACTATATTAATTAATTTTTCTACATCTTTCTCATCTAGTTTATTTTCTTTTTTATAATTTTTCTTAAATTCTATTGTTTCTGTTCCTATATTTTCTATGTTTTTACCATCATATTTGTCTATTTTAGTATTTGTTGAACCTACTTCTATAATTATTTTTTCCATAATAAATCCTCCCATTTTTATATTACTCTTATATGTAGATATTTTCCTTCAGAATCTACTCCACTTTCTATTTTTATATTTTCATATATTGTTTCATCTTCTTTGGTTTCTTTCATTTTTTCTACACATTTAAAAAAGTTTCCATTTTTAAATTGTTCTACAAAATCATTTTCATGTTTATCTGGTACAAAAATAATTGTATAATCTTCAAGAGAATCTTTTCCTTCTTTTTTACCTATTAATTCGAAGATCTCATAATATATTTTGATTGTTAATTCAATATTATTTAATGTTTTCATTAAAGGTCCTGTATATCTCATTATTTTAATATTATACATATCTTGAATAAAAGTATTTTTATCTATTTCATATTTTTTTAGAATATTGTCTAACGATTCTTTTAATTCTTCATATGTAATTTTTCCTGCCATATCACAAATTCTCTCTATTGCAACTTTTTCTTTGTCTCTTGTTGGGATTTTATTTTGTGTTACTGCTTCAAAAAAATAATATCCTTCTTTTATTCTATTATATTTTCCTAAATCCATTAAACTTTCATCTACTGCAATAATATCTCCATAAGCAAATATAAGCAATATTTTAGGTATGTTATTTTTTATCTCTTTAATATCTGGTATATTACTAATTAAATCTCTATATGCAAGTTCTACATACTTATCGCTACCTTCTGTTGATAGACTTGTTATTAATATATGATATTTTACAATTACTTTTAATATCCCGAATTAAATCTTGTAAATTAATTTTAATATTATTTTTTTCAAGTTCTTGTGAAGTTAACCCAATTTCCTCTAGAACCTTTTCTACATATTTACTTCCCAATTCAGGGTGATATTTTATATCTTCTATAACACCTATATCATGAATCAAAGCAAAAATCTTAAGTATAAACTTCGATTCTTTGTCTAATTCGTTATATAATTTGTTTAATTCTTTTACTTGATTTTTATTTTCTTCCTTACCATTGAAGTTTAAAATTTCTTTGTTATTTGCAATATTATCATTTACAATTTGATAAACATATAAAGTATGTGCCATCCAGCCATTCATTTTATATGTATTTGTCCCTCCTCGAATGATTTTATTTTCTTTTTTTAATATTTCACTTATTTTATCAATATAATTCTCTTCACCATTATATTTACTATATAAAATCCACAAATATTTTGAAGAATTCTCATCTAATATAAGCTTAATAAAATCTTCTTTTAATTTTTTCAAATCAATTTCTATATTATTAGATGAACTTAAATTTTCTTGTGATTCTTTTCTTGTTTTATTTCTTTCTTCCTCTTCTTTAGTAGATTTTAATTTAATTGCTGTTTGTTTATAATATTTATCAAACTCAAACTTTAAATCTTCTTCCATTATATTTTTTATGCCATAAATATCCATGTTTAACAGCCTCCTAAAACTTAATCTATCACTTTTTATTAAATTTTCTATTACATTCCTGCATTTCTATATTTCAACATTTATATTTTATTTATGTATTATTTTTCATCTGCTCATAATATTTAAATCTTAAACTTCTTTTACATCGATTATACATAATCTATGATCAAAATAACCATCAATTACTTTTATCTCATTTATGATCACTTCATTTGTAGCGATCATGTGGTCAAATATCTTCTCATGTCTTGTTGGTTCATCTATATAATCTTTAGAAATTTCTAAAAATCTTGGAAACATTTTATTAATATCCTCATAATTCATGTCTCCACATAGAATAATGTTTTTACTTTGTTTATATGTATCTAACATTTTATTATCTAATTTTTCAAATATATTTAAATAATCTAAAGTATTCTTCTTAAATACATGAAATGGTAAACAATGTCCTGTTATTATCGTATACCTTCCGAATTTTACATAATAAAAATCCTTTATCATGAGAATAATATGTTGTAGTATTATTAGGCTTGTACACTATATTGGGGTTATCTAACAAAAATTTTTCAATGTCATTTATTTCATATTTAGAACATATTGCAATTCCCATCTTACAATTCTTATTTATATGAGATTCTGATAATTCATATTTAAATATATGTTTTAATTTTGTATTATTCTTTATATATTTTATAATACCTTTTTCTTTTGGACTTGTTATTGCTTCTTGAAAACATATTACATCAATTTTCTCTTTTTCAATTTGATTTACTATCTCTTTATAAGATTGAATATTCACTTGTCCATCTTCATTTCGTTCGTCTTCTCCAATATTCCATGTAGCAATTCTCATAACATTCCTCTTTCTTACCAATTTTATTTATTAATTTTACATTTCTAAAGTTCTCATAAATAACTTAAGCTTTTATAAAATTATATAAACTCTTCACAAATTAAATTATCATAATATTTTATTAATTCATCATATTTTTCCTTACTTCTTACAGTCCAACCTAAAAGAAATTTTCCTCTCTTTATTTTTATTGCTTCTTCATAACTTAAATCTTCTGTATTGTAGGAAATAAAATCTGGTTTTGTAATAAAGTTAAAAAACATATTTTTTAATAACAACTTTTTTATCTTATTCATTTTTCCATTTTTAAATTTGCATACCAACTGACCTCTTATTATATCTGGATAATTATCTTTGAACCATTTTACACTAAATGGATTAAAACTTTGTATTGCAAACTTTCCATTATAATTTCTTAAATTCTCCATCAATTTTTCTTCTAGTAAACCTGTTTTATTATCATTTTTTAGCTCAATTAGTATTGGAACTTTTCCATCAACTAGTTTTAAAACATCAGAAAATTTAGGTATATATGTATTCTGGTTATATAATTTTATATTTCTTATTTCTTCATATGTACAATCTTTTATGTTCTTATTAATGCCTGTTATTCTTTCTATATTATCATCATGAAAAACAACAACTTCACCATCTTTTAGATAATGAACATCTAGTTCAATTATATAATTTTTCTCTATCGCTTTCTGAAATGATTCTATACTATTTTCTATAATATTTTTTTCTTTACTATGTACTCCTCTATGTGCTATTATAGTTTCTTTTAAAAAATTAAGATTTCTCATTTTTATCTCCTCAAAGCTTTAACTTAAGTTATAAATATATTATTAATATATTCTTTTTTCATGACATTAATTAATGCTTTTTATTTAAAAATTCATTTATTATTTTAACTACTTCATCATGTACTAATCCATTACTAATAATTGCACCATTTATATCTTGATCATATCTTTGCTCGTTTCCAAATATATCTGTTACTTTTCCCCCTGCTTCTTCTACAATTACTTTTACTGCTGCAATATCACAATTTTTTCTTTTAGTTCCTGGAAAAATTGCCATATTAAATTCACCATCAGCAACACACATGCCACCTCTAATAACACTACCTATACTTACAAAATACGTTTTTTCTCCTAACTTCTTTATAACATCGTAAATATTATAATCTGCTCTTGGCCACATATCAAAATTTGATACACTTCTCATGTCGTCCAATTGATAATCATTTACAATAATTTTCTTTCCATTTTTATATGTCCCTTTTCCTTTTATTGCAGAATATAAATTATCTGTAAATGGATCATAAACAACTCCTACTGTTGAAATACCATCTATAACTAGTGCTAATGAAAAAACTGCTACTGGAATATGTCTTGCATACATTGCTGTACCATCAACTGGGTCACAAACCCATACATGATTACTTTTTCCAAATTGTTCTTCTTCTCCATCTACAGAATGTGTAGGAAACTTTTGTTTTACTTGGTTGATTAGATATGTATTTATTTCTTTGTCTGCTAATGTAACAATTGTTTTATCTCCTTTATAACTTGCTCTATTATCTTCTTTAAAATACTTTAGCATTATTTCTCCTGCTTTATATGCAACATCTTTTGCAAACTGTAAATATTCTTCTTCCATATTGATATTACCTCCTAATTTTATATTTTTTCTTATTTATATCATATGTTTTATTAAATTTCTACCACTTTAAAATATTAATAAGTGATTTGTTACATAAAAAAATAATAGGTCGAATTCAATATTACTGATTTTCGACCTATTTTTTATTTCTTTAACTTCTTTCTAATATTTTAGAAACTATACAATACCATTGCAGTGTGCTAACTCCTCGAGCACGTCATCGGGTGTTTTACGATTCTTTTCGATTGTTATATGTATTTCCTGTGTTATTAAATCACATAAACTCTGTTTTGGTATCTTCTGACGATAAATATCTCTAATAACATCTTCTGATATACACTGATTAAGCGCCAATATAAGCAATGAAATCCATAATCTTGATCTTAAGAGTATGTTTATTTGTCTATCTGTTGGTCTTACATTACTGTATACAATTTGATAGATAATTCGATTGCTGTCTTCCTGTCCTTTATAGGCTTCAGGATAATTTAAAGCTCTCTCACGAATTTCATAATATAATTGAGATGTTAATGATTCACCATCCTTTCTGTAGTAAGTTTCCACATTCTTTTGAATTTCAATTAAAGTTGTAAGAAATTTCATTGTAGTTTCCTTTTCCAAATTCACTTAGCGTAGCAAATTATAATACGGAATTCATTATACTATAACTGCTTGAGTAATAACCTTTTTTATTATAACATCTAGCAGTTAAACAATCAATATATCATGTTTATTGTTTTTAATTTTATTATAGATTTCATTTTAATTGTAACAAGAGCAGGTGAATTTTATCTACCTGCTCTGTTTGATGGTTAATGCTTTTTTAATTCCGTTTCTTCAAATAAAGTTAGTATTCTTTCTAATGCCTCTTCAATTTCAACTTCAGACATATTTTTTAGATTATAATACAAATCTTTATTTTTGCATCCAGAAAGATGTAAAATTTCTCCTACTGATATAAACGGACTAAATAATCCCTCATTACAAGATTTATAATACGGACATTCTTCGATACATAATTTGGAATACTGTGCACCTTTTGATGAGTCTTTTACTTGAATCCATTGGTTTCCAATAAAGCAACCACCCATAGAAATTCCATACGAATTCCACATATGATAGTTTTCTTTGCTATTTTCTGAAATTTCTTCCAAATATGCATTTATACTATCTAACTGTGCATATAATGATTCTCCAAATTGTATGGCTTTTTTACCGTCAAGTTTTTCATTGTTACCAAAATACTCATTTTGAATGATTAAATCCAATATTTTTATATTCACTCCTAATTTAAGTGATCTTTGGATTAATGCTTTAACTTCATTCATATTGTATTTTGTTACTACAATGTTAAACCTTGTATTAATGTTCCTTGCTACTAACTCTCTTGCTAAATCTTGTACTTTTTGTGATAAATATTTTGGATAATGAATTCCATGTATATACTCATTTATAGAATCTACACTAATTACAATATCCATTCTGTCTTTAAAAGCTTCTATACTATCTAAGATAGTATGGAGTTTATAACCATTTGTGTTTAAGCGAATTTTTGTATCATCACCAATATTCATTATATAGCTGATTAAATTTGGTAAATAATCAACCATTGTTGGCTCTCCTCCAGTAATGCGAAAAGTGTTAATTCCTAATTTGTATGCCACCTTAATTATTTTCTTCAGATCTTGAAAATCTAAGGTTCCTTGTATATTAGGAAATATACTCTCACCTGTAGGCTTACAGTAAAAACATTGGAAATTACACCTTGTTGTTAGTGCAATTGCCAAATAGTTTATCCGTTTTTTCATGCTTAAACCATCCTTTCTTGTTTTGCAGAAGTCCTTTATAAGAAATTCTTCTGCTTTTTGTAATTTAGTTTGCATAATAGCTTAATATAAGTATAACAGTTTAATATAAATTTCTAAAATACATATTTGTATTCTAGCTATAACTAGAAGTTATATTAGACTTATCTTGTTTGTTATGAGTAACAAATATATAATTTTATTTAAGATTTGGAATATTAGTAAATGCTTTTTTAAAACTGCATATCATAACAAAAAAGGTGTCTATTTGACACCTTTTGTTCATTTTAACATTTAAATTTATCTTTTATTATTTTTATTAAATAATTTACTTCTTTTTTTCTATCTGTATTAAAATATATTCCAAACTCAATTGGTTTTAATTCAAATTTAGTTTTTAATTCTACTAAATTATATTTTTCTAACTTATCACTTTCTATATATTCTTTTGTTATTAATCCAATAGAATCTGTTTTACTTGAAAGTTCTAAAATTGTATTATAACTTGAATTCTTAAGATTTAAATTTTTATTATTTGTAAGATTTATGAGTCTTGTAACAGTTTGAGCATATGTTCTTGGTACATAAATAGTCTCATTTTCTAATTCTTTCTTAGTTAAAATTTTATTTGCTAACCTTGAATCTTTACTTGCAATAAAAATATCATTTAAGAATCCAAGAGGTAAATATTTTACATTTTCATCTTTAAATTTATTTACCTTTTTAGAAAATACTATATCCAATTCTTTATTTTTTAACATTTCTAACATCTCATCTGTTTCTAAACATTTTAAATTCAAGTCTACTTCTGGATGCTGTATACAAAATTTATTTATACACTCTCCAAAAACAATATTTAATAAATGATTATGAGAACCAATGCTAATATTTTTATCTTTACTTAATTCATTATCAATTTTTATTATTTCATTAATTGGGCTTTTTAGTTTTTCATATAGTTTTTCTCCGCATTTCTGTCAATGTTAATCCTTTATTATTTCTTTTAAATAATGTTACTTGTAAAATATTTTCTAAATTTTTTATATGTTTTGTTACTGCTGGCTGAGATATATTAAGCTTTTGACTTGCTTTTGTTATATTTAAATTACTTGCTACTACTACAAATATTTTATATAATTCTAGATTTATCATAACATCACCTCATCATAACTAAAAGTTATAATCATATTTTAACATTTTTTATATAAATTGTAAACTTTTTTGTTGTACAAAAGGAAAAAGATTAGAATCTCTTCTAATCTTTTTTGAATTTTTCTCATTTTAAATATTCTATACTATCATAATACAAATTTTCAGGACAAACATCTTCTCCATTAGGCCATTCTACTGTCTCCCCTGCTAACTTTACTAATTTGAAATATTCATAATTTTGTAATTTTTTATATGCTGAATTTTCTTGAATTAATTTACTCATATTGTATACTTTTTCTTTTCCATCTGCGAATTTTATATATAGACAAAAGTTATCTAATGGCTTTACTAATATTGGATTTGGTTCTATATAGTTTTCCATAACGCACCATTCCTTTCATTTTACCTATATTTTTACATTTTTTTATTTTAAAGGTTCTATAGTAAAAAATTCATTATCTTCTTGCATTAATTTCCACAATGCATTTATTTCTTCTATATGTATTGCAATCCATGCTTCTACTAGTTTAGATTGTTTATTTGGTATATTTCCTTTCATGCATTTTCCATTTAAATCATATATAGCTTTATAATCATTATATTGAATATGTAGATGTGGCATATTATGATGTTTCATATCATCATAATACATTCTTACAATGACACCATAAAACTGTGAAACTATAGGCATTAATTCACCTCCAATTATATCAAGTAATATTATATTTTTCAATTGTTTTTTGAAATTTTTGTGTATGAGTTTACACATAAATAAGAATTAAACTATTTAGAAAAAATTATATTAAAATACTAACATAAATTAAGTAGTATTTCAATTAAAACTGTATGACATTTTTCATCATTATTTTTATATAGTTTATCATTTTAATATTTAAATTAATCTAAATATAAACTTATCAATTCTTCTTATTTTACATCAAATAAATTCATTACTATTATATTTTTTCTATTTTTGTACATAATATATTTAGTTAATTTTATTAATTAATAAAAAAAGTTTGGAGGTCTTTTATGGAAAATCAAAATTTAAATATCTTGGATGAAGTAAACAAAGGTGCTACAATGGGAATGGATGCTATTTCTTATGTATCTGAAAAAGTTAAGGATAATGATTTTAAACAGGTTTTAGATACAGAATATAACAAATATCAAAATATATCTGACAGAGTAAATGATTTATATTCTAATTACAGTAGCAAAGAGCCTCATGAAACAAATACTATGAACAAAATGATGACATGGTATGGAGTACAAATGAAAACAATGATGGATGATACTACTTCTAAATTATCAGAATTATTAATGCAAGGTACTAACATGGGAATTATAGAAGGTAGACGCTTAATTAATCAGAATAATAATATTTCTCCTGATGTTAAAAATATTTTACATGATTTTGTTACAATGCAAGAAGATAGTGTTGAAACATTAAAAAAATATTTATAATTTTGGACAAAGGACGGTTCTCTTGTCCATTTATTTTTGTTTAAAAAAGTGGACAATAGAACCGTCCCTTTGTCCACTTTTTTTATTTTTGTATTCTAACAAAACCTAGTCTTTGTAAATATTAGTTATTTTTCACACCTTTTGTTCCTTTAATTCCTTTTAATCCACCACTTGTATATCCTGATAAAATATTACTATCAAATGAATAAGTCATCTGTTTGTCTTCTCTGTTTCTTTTTAAACTTAAATCTATAAGCTTGTCTAATAAATCTGTATAATTTAGATTTGTAGCTCTCCATAAATGGAAAGATAAAGAACCTGGAATTGTATTAACTTCATTTACATATATTTGATTTGTATCTTCATCTATCATAAAGTCTATACGAATTACTCCACTACATCCTAATATTTTAAATGTTTTTATTGCCAAATCTTGTATTGTTTGTTTTTGTTCTTTAGTAATTTCTGCTGGTAATTTTAAAACTCCTGCATTCATTGAAGTTTTACTTCCTGCCATTTTTCCACCTATTTTCTTTCCACCAGATATATATTTGTCTGTAAAGCTTAATATTTCATCTGTTTTTACTGGTTCTTCACATTCAGATGCCATTGCCTCTTCATAATCACCTACTACAGAACAATTAACTTCTTTTAATTTTACAATTACTTTTTCTACTAATATCTTCTTAGAATATGAAAATGCATTTTCTATTGATTTTTGTAATTCTTCTTTATTTTTTGCAATTTCTATACCAACACTAGAACCTAAGTTTACTGGTTTTACTATTACTGGATATGGAATATCTTTTTCTACTTCTTCCATAATGTTTTCTACACTATCATTAAAATCTTTTAATGTAAAACATTTGCAATCTAGTACTGGAATATTATTTTCTTTTAATAAACATTTACAAACATATTTATCCATTCCTACAGCTGATGAAATAACATCACAACCTACATATGGTAAATTAAACATTTTTAAATAGCCCTGAATAGTACCATCTTCTACATTTGTACCATGAACAATTGGAAATGCGATATCTATGTAATCATATATGCTTTTTTCAAAAAATCTTTTATTGCATTTTAGTAAAACAACTTTATCACCTTTTTGGGCTAAAGTAACTTCTCTACTGTTATTTAATAAACTGTTAATATCTTTATATTGTCTTATGTCTCCAATGAATTCTCCGCAATACATTTTATTGTTCTTTGCTATATAAACAGGAATAATATCATATTTTTCTTTATTTATATTTTCTATTGCTTGAATAGCAGTAATAATAGACACTTCATGTTCTACACTTTTTCCTCCAAAAAATACACCTAATTTAATTTTCATTATTAACTCCAACCTTTCTTTTATAAATTATAATTATCTGGTAAATCATTTTCTAATAAAACTGTTATTTTATTTTGTACTTGTAAACTTCCAATTTTTTGCATAGCTTCTTCAGGTGAATTAACTGTAAATACTTTGTTTTCATCATAGCCTTTAGATTTAATTCCTTCTAAAATTGGTTTTGAATGTTTTTCTCCTACTAAGAATATGTAATCACAAACATTTGCAGCATATTCTCCAAGCTCAAAATTATATTTTTCTTCCAATTCACCAAGTTCTATTAGTCCTGGTGTTACAATTATTTTTGTTCCTTCAAATTCAGATAATGTATCTATAGCTGATTTTGAACTTACTGGATTTGAATTATATGAGTCATCAATTATATTTAAATTGCCATGTGAAATTAGTTGTAATCTATGTTCAACTCCTCCGAATTTCTCTTATTTTAGGAACTGTTTTTTCTATATTAATTCCTAAATAGTTTGCAACTGCAATAGCAGCAGTAATATTTATAATATTGTGTTTTCCAATTAGCTTTGTCTTAAATTCTATTTCCTTATTATTATTATCTTTATCTAAAAGTTTAAATGTTAGACCATTTGAAGATGACATTAGATTATATGCATTGTAATCTAAATCTTTATTTTCAACTCCATATTTTATTACTTTCATATCTGGATTTTGTTTAGCTATATATTCATTATTGTAATTTAAAAATACTACTCCATTATTTGCTTTAACACTATCTGCTAATTCGAACTTTGTTTTTATAACATTTTCAATAGATTTAAAACTTTCTAAATGTTGTGGTCCTATAGATGTTATAACTCCAATTTTAGGATTTACTAAATCACAAATTTCTTTAATGTCTCCAAGTTTTGTTGCTCCCATTTCACATACAAAAATTTGATGTGTTGGCTTTAAATTTTCTCTTATTGTTTTTACAACTCCCATTGTTGTATTATAATTTTTTGGAGTAATTAACACTTCATATTTTGAAGATAATGTTTTATCTAAGAAATTTTTTACACTTGTTTTTCCATAGCTTCCTGTTACACCAATTATAGTTAGATTTGGCATACTCTTTAGTATTTTTTTTGCATCATTTATATACCACTTTCTTACCCTGTATTCAATTGGTGAATTTATTAAATTTACAATATTACAAATTATTGGTGATAAAATATTTAGTATTGCAAGCTTTTGCCAAATAAATTTATCTATTCCCAAAATCAATATTCCTATTACTATTAATATTAATTCTGTAACAAACATTCTTTTTACTCTACTTGTAAGTTTTAAAGATATTTTAGATTTTCCTTTAGGTATATTATAAAAAATTGAAATTCCTAAAATTACAATTGCAACTATATCTGTTACTATATTATTAATTAAAAGTAATCCACTTGGAATTAGTACTAATAAAACTTGAAGTACTACCTTTTTTATATTTTTCTTCATCCAATGCATATGCTTTTTAAAAAAGTATGAATTTAATTGAAACATATGCATACTAAAAATAAGCAATAACGTTAAATTTATTACATATTCTACTATAATAACTATTTTCATTTTATTTTCCTCCATTCAAAAATGTATTTATTATTTTGTTTACTTGTTCTACTCTTTCTAAGAATACATAGTGTGAACAATTTTCGAACTTTACAAGTCCTGCATTAGGAATTAATTTTTCCATAAGTATTGCATCTTCTATAGGCGTTGCTGTATCTTTCTCTCCCCATAATAATAAAGTAGGAACTTTTATATTAGGCAATTCTTCTCTTAAATCTTCATTAATTAATTTAACCATTGATTGTTTCATAATAGGACTTGCATTTCTATAATCTGCTGAACCAAATTTATTTTGAAATTTAGTAATTAGATTTGGAAATATTTTTTTTAAAGGCTTTAGCTCAAATATTCTTTTGCCTATTTTTAATATTTTCGTTTTTAACTTTTGTTTTGTACTTTTTTCATGTACTATTCCTGCACTTCCTATTAGTATAATTTTATCTACATTAAATTTCAAGGCTTTTCTATTCATCATTCTTATAATAATTCTTCCACCATTTGAATGACCTATTAAATCTATTTCTTTAATTCCTTGAGATTCTATAAACTCTAAAATAAAATCTACATATTTATTTAAATCCCACACTTCTTTTGGTTCTTCAGATTCTCCATATCCTGGCATATCTAAACAATATATATTAGCATATGATGAAATAGAATCTATTAATGTATTATATGTATTAATCGTAGTTCCCCACCCTGGTATAATTAATACCGATTTTCCTTCACCTTTTTTTATATAATTTATTCTTAAGTTATCTATAATCGTTTCTATTATAATCACATCCTTTATTTTATTCTTCATTCACAGCTTATCTAAAAGTGCACTACTAGCCAATCTAAAGGTTATGTATTTATAAATTTAAACCAATCGCAGATGGTACTAAAATATAATATTCTTCTACATAAACTGCGTGGCATAAAAGTAATTCCCATCAGTCACCCGCCACGCTTCAAGATTGGTTTAAATTTATAAATACATAACCTTTAGATTGGCGGTAACATTATATCTCAATAAAAAGCCATAAACGTAAACTATATACATTAAAATTTTCGTTTATTTTATATTTTATTAATCAACATTTCAACTCATCATATTTCACATATTCAAAATCCATTTCACGAAAAATTCACGATTAAAATTGACTATAACTGAATTTTAGAATATAATTATCTCATTATAATACCTTTAAATTATTTAAATAAGATTGATTTATTAATGGAGGATTTTAATAATGTCAAAAAAAAGTTTTATAAGATTGAATATAAACGATCAGTATCTTTCTTTAGGTAATTTTTTTAGAATTATAAAAGAGAATTCAAATAATCCAAATGCATTTTGGCAATCCGATTTATTTTCAATAATCTTTAATACAGATAATATTGCAGATAGTACAGTAAACAACTACTGTACAGGTCTTCGTGCAATAAATCCTAAATATAAAAGTTATTTTAAAGAAATTAAAAATAATTTTGAAATAGATAATAAAGTTCTAGTTCCAACTATTGGAAAAATATTAGAACTAGTTCATGATAAGGCTTGTTATTATAGTACAACAATACAGATAAATGAAAGTGTAAAATTAAAACATATATGTAATAGGTTGTATACAATAAGTAAAAATGATTCTGATGTAAGCATACAATTATCAAATTTATTATATAAATATTTAGATGAAAATGACTTATATAATTTTATAGCCCAAGTTCTATTTTATATCATATTAGAAAAAAATCAGCCAATTTATGTAGATAATTCTCTAAATGATATGATTGAAAAAAGTATATATGATACCAATATATCTGTTAATGATATACAAGACTTTATAAAAATACAATTAAATTCTGGAATATGGTCTATACGTGGAATTAAAGAATTAGCTAAGAAAAATAATCCATTTGCATGTTTTGAAATGGCTTCTATGGAGTATTATGGAATTATTAATGGAACTGCAAGATACGAAAAAGCGTATGAATATTACAAGGTAGCTGCTATGCATAATCATCCTGTTGCAAATTGGGCTATTGGATATTTATATTATAAAGGACATATTGGAAATAGATCTAGAAGAGATTTATTTTTTGCTTTTAAATATTTTAATAAAGCAAGAAAACTAAACTGTTCTAATGCTTTTAACAGTTTAGGATTAATAATATTAAATGGAAATATTCCTCATATCAAAAAAAATAAAACTAAAGCTATTGAAATGTTTGAAAAATCTGCATCAATGGGAAATGTATATGCTTATAATAATTTAGGAAAAATCTTCGAATCTGAAAAAGATTTTAAAACTGCATATAATTACTATATTTTTTCTGCAAACCTAGAAGATAGTTGGGCTGCAAATAAAATTGGAGAATTTTATAAAACAGGTAAATATGTTAATAGAGATTTAAAAAAAGCATTTGAATATTATACTATATCTAGTGAAAGTCCAAAATTCACTCTCTGCCCATGGTCTAAGTATAATTTAGCAAAATTTTTCTATAAAAATGGAAATTTAGAAATTGGAATTAATGCAAATATAAATAAAGCAATTGAATTATTAGATGATGTATCTTGCGAATTAATTGAAGCTTTAGAAGAATTAATATACATTTATTATGAGCTCTACATTAACAGTAATAAAAACTCTAAAGAATATTTAGAAAAATTGAAAAATTATATAATAAGATTAGAAAATCATCCAAATTATACTTCTAAATTAGCTTTAGAGATTAATAAAATTTTAGAAGATATAAATTCGAAAAAAATACATATAAAATTACCTTAAAGAACAATAGTGGGCTGAATTTATATCTTATACTTAATTAATACTCTTACAGCCCACGCCAAAATTGTTCATGTGCCAATTTCTGAAAAAAATTGTGTTCAATTATTTTATATAATAGAAAAGCTTTATTAGTTGAATTTTACTCTATACTAGAACTTTCCTATTATATAAAAGTAAATTTATTATCTTACAAAATTATACATCTATTATTTATTATTCACATAAATCCCCCTTAATTAAATTAAGGAGGATTTATATTTTTTATAGTGGATTGGAACAATAAAAAATTTCTTTATTGTCTGCTTTATAGTATTTTTACATATGAGTAATTGTTATAAAAACTAGATTTTACATAAATTAATAACCTATCCTAATGCTACATCTAATATCATCATAACAACAAATCCTATACTCGCTCCTATTGTTCCAATGTTTGAGTGTTCACCTACCTGAGATTCTGGAATTAATTCCTCTACTACTACATAAATCATTGCACCTGCTGCAAATGATAATAAATATGGTAATATTGGTACAACTGTATTTGTAAGTAATATAGTAATTATTGCTCCTATTGGTTCTACTATTCCAGATAAAGTTCCATATAAAAATGCTTTTGATTTTGAAACGCCCTCTGCTCTTAGAGGCATTGAAATAATTGCTCCTTCTGGAAAATTTTGAATTGCAATTCCGTATAGCTAAAGCAAATGCTCCTGCCATTGTTATTCCAGTATTTCCAAGAATTGCACCTGCAAATGTAACACCTACAGCCATTCCTTCTGGAATATTATGAAGTGTAACTGCTAGGATTAGCATTGTTGTTTTCTTTAGCTTTGATTTTACTCCCTCTGGTTTATTACTTTCTAAATGCATGTGTGGAATTATACTATCTAAAACAAGTAAAAACACCACTCCAAACCAAAAACCTATTGAGGCAGGAATCCATGCTATTTTTCCTTGTTCTGTAGCCATATCAATAGATGGTATTAATAATGACCATACTGATGCTGCTATCATTACTCCTGCCGCAAATCCAAGTAGTAACTTTTCTATTTTTTTGTTCATTTTGTTTTTCATTAGAAATACCATTCCTGAACCGGATAGTAGTTCCTATAAATGGTATTAATAATCCTGTAATTAATGTCATTAATTAATCATCTCCTTTTTGGGTGGTAACTTTTTTATAAAATTTGCACATTTTTGATGTAAAATATATATATTTAAATTGTTCTTTTGAGAAGCCATCTTAAGAACATCTAATGAACAATTTGTCTTAAATATCGCATTTGTGTAGCCCTAAAATAATCTAAATAATCATCTCCTTATTATTCATTAATTTTATAGTAGTAGGCCTGCCATGTGGACATGTATATGGATTTTTTAAAGATAGTAAACTTTCCATTAAATTATCTACCTCTTCTTTTCTTAAATCCATATTTGCTTTTACTGCAGCTTTGCATGCAACAGTTGCAATAAATCTTTCTTCTATATCTTTTATAGAACTTCTTTCATTTGTTAACATTTCATCTAATATGTCTAAAAATATATTTCTATTATTTACTTTGTATTCTATATCTGGTATTCCATTTATTTTTATACTATTTTCTCCAAATAGGTCAATATCAAATCCTATATTTTTTAAAATTTCTATATTTTCTTGTATAAATTGTATTTCTTTATGTGATAGATTAACTACCTCTGGAATTAGCATCATTTGACTATTGTTTTTTAGATTATTTTTGTAGTTTTCTTTTATTTTTTCATATAGTACCCTTTCATGTGCAGCATGTTGATCTATTAAAAATAAATTGTTTTCTATCTCTACTATTATATATGTTCTAAATAAAATTCCAATATATTTATAGTCTATATTTCTCTTACTTTCTCTATTTATAAGCTCTTGTTTTAAATTATTGTCTAATGCTAATTTTTCTTTTTCGTTTTTATTAAAATGATTTGTTAGAAATTTAAATTCATTTTCTATATAATTTTGTTTTTTCTCTTCTATTTCATTATTTCCTAAAAATTCTTTATTTAGCATAGAATTCTTTATAGCATGATATATTATTCTATAAATTTTTTCTTCTTCTTTAAATCTTACTTCCATTTTAGTTGGATGGACATTTATATCATAATAATCTGCTGGCATTTCTAAATTTAAAATAAAAAATCCAAATTTTCCAATTCCTATACAACCCTTAAAAGCTTGATCCACACTACTAGTTATCATAGCATTTTTTATATTTCTTTTATTTAAAAATATCATTTGGCTTTTTCTATTTTCCTTTGCCATTAAAGTGTTTCCTATAACTCCAGTTATTTTTATATTGTATTCTTTATAGTTTACATAGTTTAAATTATCTTTACAGTCTTTTCCATATAATAAGTACACAATATCTTTTATATTTCCGCTTCCATTAGAATTAAATACAGTTTTTCCATCATTTATTAATTTAAAAGATATATTTAAATTAGCTATTGCAATTTTTTGAATCAATTCCTTTATATATCTGAATTCTGTAGCATCTTGCTTTAAAAATTTATATCTAACAGGTGTATTAAAAAATAGCTCCTCTATTATTATACTAGTTCCTGTTTGGACTGCTATTTCTTCTTTTTCTATTATATCACTAGCTCTTGCAACTATTTTGGTTCCTACACTTTTATCTTTTGTTTTAGATATCATAGTTAATTTAGATATTGCTACAATACTTGCTAGAGCCTCTCCTCTAAAACCCATTGAATATGTTGTTTCTAAATCTTCTATTTTTTTAATTTTACTAGTGGCATGCCTCTCTAGTGCGATAGGCATGTCTTCTAATAAAATTCCTTTTCCGTTATCTGTTACTTTTATAAATGTTTTTCCACCATTCTTTATTTCTACTATTATATTTGTTGCACCAGCATCTATTGAATTTTCTACTAATTCTTTTACTACATTTGCCGGTCTTTCTATTACTTCTCCTGCTGCTATTTTGTTAATTGTTAATTCATCTAATAATACAATGTTTCCCATATTTTATAGTAATTCCTTTTCACATATTTTATATTGTAATAGTATAAATTTCTAAGATTGATATATTAAAGTGACCCATATTCTAAAATCCTTAATCAGTTAAATTCTTTGTCATTTATAAGATACCTGATGTATCATTCATTTCCTTTTAAACTCGTTACCATATCTATTGTTTTTACTTTTTTTGCTAATATTTTATTAACAAATATTGAAACTATATATGTTCCAACTATTGCATATACATATGATATAAATTTTATTTGTGCATTAAAATCATATGCATCTCCTAGTGCTGATTTAAAAATATAATCTGTCATAATGAATCCTAATGGAAGTCCTATTATAATAGAAGCTACTGTTAACCATATATTTTGTTTAATAAATATTTTCTTAATTTGTTTACTTTTGAAGCCTAAGACCTTTAGAGTGGCAAATTGATATTGTTTTTCTGAGAATGATAATATCCCCAAATTGTATATAATTACAAAACCTAATATCGCTGATACTACAATTAATAAAACTACCATTGTTTTCATAGTCTCTAACATACTTTGCATACCTTGTTTTAAATCATCTATACTCTGTATTGCCTTTACACCATCTAATTCTTTTATATTACTTAAACTTAAATTTGTATAAATTGAATCTGGTTTATATTCTAATCCCAAACTTTCATAAAATGTTCTTGTCATATTTAGTTGCTGACTCCCGAGGGTCTCTATTTAATCCCACTATTTTATTTGTATGCCAAGTATCATCTCCAAATATATGCCAAGTAATCTCATCTCCTACATTAAGATTTAAAGTATCTGATAACTTTTCTGTAATATATACTCCATCATCATTTAAATTCATATATTCTCTATTATGGTCTGTATATCTTAAATAGTCTTTAGCATCATTAACTGTTATAATATTTGTTTCTTTTACATCTTTATTTTTTATTTCTATACCTAAGCTCATGCTTGTTGCATTTCCATATTCTTTAGTTAAATTATCTAATTCTTCATCTGTATAGTTTTCTTCTAATGAAAGCTTATATTTAAAATCACTAATCTTTTCAAACTGCCAATCTAAATAAGAATTCATTGTGTCTAACATGCCAAAAGCACACACCATAAGCATTGTACACCCTATAATTCCTACAATTGCCATGCTTGATCTACCTTTGTTTCTTGCTATGTCTCTTAAATTCCATCTTGTAGATAAAGATGCCTTTTTAAATACTCCTTTTGTTGTTAAATTAAATTTAGATTTTTTTACTTTTGGAATTTCTAAACGAAGTGCCTCTGCAGCAGGTTCTTTTAGTACTTTTCTACAAGATAGATATGTAACAAATGTTACTAATAAAACAACTATTACTGCTAATATATATACAACCTGATGAATTACTGTACTATACTCTGGCATTTCAAAATATTCCATCTCCATATTTAAGAAGAAATTTCCTAATGTTAACGTTCCAATCACGATTCCTAATACACTTGCAATTAAACTTATATAAAAACCATAACTAACATAGTGTTTTATTATTTTGCTATTTTTAAATCCAAGTGCTTTTAGTGTTCCTATTTGTGTTCTTTGTTTTTTTACAAATCTATTCATTGTTGTTATAACTGATAATATTGCTATAAATAAAAATAGTAATGTAAATACACTAGAATATGTATTTCCTTCTTCTATTTCTGAATTATATGCTTCATAAGAGCTACTTGAATTTCTATCTGTTACTGCTAATGCTGATTTTATATTATTTTCTATATTGCTTTTTGTCTCATCTAATTTTGAGGTATCATCTATATCTACTATCATAGAATTAAATACATAATAATCTTTAATGTCAAAATCTTTTATTGTTTGCATAATTAATGCATTATCTGTAATTCCAGTTTGACCTTTTATTTCATCATAAATATAGTCTTTTGGAAACTCGTTTATTGATAAATATACATATCCATAATTATTATGATTTGGAAAAATTTCTGTTTCATCTTTAATAGAATATACATGGTCTGGAGTATTTATTAAACCTAATATTTTTTGAGTAATTTTATATTTTTGATATGTAAATGTAATTTCATCTCCTACTTTTAAATTTAAATTTTTAGCTAAAAAACTGTCTAACCAAACGCCACTTTTATTGCTATCAAACTTTTCACCATCTATTACATACATTTTAGAAATATTATTTTGTTCAATAAAGTTTGTTTCTAATGTTACATCATCAAAATTATCAAGACTTGTAGTTACTGTTAAAATTCTTTCTGCATCTTTAATATTATCTAATTTCTTTACATTTTCTAAATCCTCATTTGTAAAATTATTTCCAACAAGCCATATGTCTTGTAAATTGTAATCTTCATAATAAATATCACTACTTTTTTTCATTCCATCCATATAACTATGAATTCCTGCAAAAACAAACACACCTAAAAACACCATTAGAAAAATTGTTATAAATTGTGATTTGTTAAATCTTATATCTCTAAATAATTTTTTATTTAATTTGCTCATTATATTATCCCTTTCTTATACATTTTTAATGTATATTATATTGTTAAACTTTACCATTTTACTTCATCAATCTTTTTAGGATTATCATTAGAAATTACACTCTCTATTTTTCCATTTTTTACTCTTATTACTGTATCTGCTATATCTGCAAATAAAGCGTTATGTGTAACAATAATTACTGTGTTTGCTCCATTATTTCTATCACATTGTTTTTTTAACAACTTTAATATTTGGGTACCAGTTTTCGAATCTAATGCTCCGAGTAGGTTCATCACATAATAATAATTTTGGATTTTTAGCTATAGCTCTTGCAATTGACACTCTTTGTTGTTCTCCTCCAGAAAGCTGATTTGGAAATTTGTTAATATGTTCAATTAATCCGAACGTCTCTTATTGCCTCTTTACTATCTAACTGATTTTTTACAATATCTTTTACAATATCTACATTTTCTAGTACTGTAAGTGTTGGTAATATATTATAAAATTGAAATATAAACCCTATGTTTTCTGCTCTATATTCACTTAATTTCTCTTCTGAATATTTTGAAATATCTTCTCCATCAATTATTAATTTTCCATTAGTTGGACTGTCCATTCCCCCTATTAAATTTAACAAAGTTGATTTTCCTGCACCAGATGGGCCAAGAATTACGACTAATTCTCCTTTATTTATTGATAAATCAATATTCTCTAGTGCTTTAAATTCCTTTTCTCCTGTTTTATAAATTTTACTTACATTCTTTAACTCTACTATTTTTTCCATAAATCCTCCTTATCTGAAATTTGTTTCATATTTTATCTTACAATATTATATTCATATAATATAAAAAAGTCAATAAAACATGAAACTTTTTTCATGTTTTATTGACTTTGTTTTCAAAACTCGTTATAATAATAGATAATATTCACATTTCTGTAAGGAGGATTTACATATATATGAGCGAAAATGATATAAGAGAACCTATTCAAAAACGTTCTATCGAAAAAAAACAAAAAATTATACAAGCTGGTTTTGAACTTATATGTAAAAAAGGATATTATAATACAAATACTGCTGAAATTGCAAAAGCTGCAGGAGTATCTACTGGTATTGTTTATAATTATTTTAAAGATAAACATGATATACTAATTGAAGGAATAAAAATATATGCAAATGATATATTTTATCCTATGCTAAATATATCACAAAGAAAATTTGATAAAAATAATCTAGATAAAACTTTACGTCAAATGATTGATACTTTTATTGAAAATCATAAATTATCTCAATCTGCTCATGAGGAAATAACTGCTATGACCCATTCAGATAAAGAAATTGCAAATTTTTTTCATGAACACGAAATAGAAATGACAAATACAATTGTAGATTTATTAGTTACAAATGGATTTAAGATTACAAATTTAGCTGAAAAGGTTCATATCGCTATTGGTTTAATTGACAATTTGTGTCATGAAATAGTTTATCATAAACATGATAGTATGGATTATAATGTCATGGTTGATTTAGTTATAAAAATGATTATGGATTTAATATCATTTTCTTAATTTTTCTAACAAAAGTGAACAAAGGGACGGTTCTCTTGTCCACTTTTGTTCACTTATTATCTATTCTTCACTTACAATAATATTTGCTAAACTTATCTTTATTGCTTTATTTAAATCATCAATATTCATTTCCACTTGATAACCTATCTTTCCTGCACTAAAAATAATTGTCGGATATAAAGTTGCTGTTTCATGAATAATTGTTGTAAATTGTTTTTTCATTCCTATAGGTGAACACCCTCCATGTATATATCCAGTTAGTGGAAGTAGCTCTTTACTTGGAATCATCTCTATGCTTTTTTCGTTAACTGAAGCAGCACATTTTTTTAGATCTAATTCTTCAGCAACTGGTATCATAAATACATAATATTTGTGACTTTTAGAGGCTGTAACCAAAGTTTTAAATACACGTTTTTCATCTTGATTTAATGCCTTTGCTACTTCTACTCCAGATACTGCATTTGTATTTAAATAATTATATGTGTTATAATTTATTTTTAATTTATCTAAAATACGCATAACATTTGTTTTATATTCCATTTTATTTAAGATGCCTCCTTTTTTCTATTTTTATATTCAAATATGCATAAAATTTATCTTGTTTCATTTTGAACAATTAATAATTTGTAGTTCTTGTTAAATGATATGGTTTTAATTGTATATTTTTATTTTTTGCTTGTGAATATATATAATCATTAATTGTAATTTTAGAGATTTTATTATCTAATTTTTGATTGATTTTATCAATTACTACAATCATATTAGCTCTTATTTCTACTTCGTATTCTAGATTTTCTTGTATTTCTTGCTTATTATCTACAATATTTGACAATTCATCATTATATTCTAATATTCCAAGTGTTCTCATTACCTGTGGTATTTTATAATCACTACATCCGCACCAAATGTGAATAATCAGGCTTTATATTTTCTTTTGTTTCTCTTATGTGTAAAATATCAGATACTAATAATTGCCCCAATTTATAAAGATATATTGTTTCCTCTTTATATTTTCTTTCATCTTTTAAACTTGGAAATTTTTTAATTATTATATTAAATAATTCTACATCATTAGTAATATCTTTTATATATTCATAAAAATTCCCATTCATTTTCCTATTTACAGTTTCACTAATATTTTTTACTATTTTATATCTTTCTTCTAATAATGGAATTTCTACATTTCCTTTTAAAATTTTAGCAAATTCTTTTTTTGTCATTTTCGAAAAATCTGTACTATTATTTTCCTTTACATATTTAAGCATGGCATATAAAAGTGCAATTGAACCATCTTCTTTTCCTTTTTCTGTATCAATTGTCCATCTTGGATTTCCCCAAAAAGAAAAATTAATTGAATCATATATTAACAAAAAATTTATTATTGTTTCTACTGGTAAATCTAATATATTATATGGAACATAATTTAACCAATGAACTGTTTTTAGGTCTTTCATTGTACTTATAAATTCTGTTAGCTTGTCTTCATTTATTTTAACATATTTGGAATTATTGGCTACATATCTGCAACTTTTTGTTATTTTATCTAACATATAGATTTTCTCCTTAATTTATTCTTCTGGAATCTTATTTATTTTTTATAAAATATTTAAATTAATAATTTAGATATTATTGATTAATCTTTTAATTCTAACAAACTACTTTTCTTTACAAAATTGGCTATTTGCTCAAATACTTCTTCAGTATATATATGTTCAGCTATACTTTCTACTCTTTCTCTATCAATATTCCAAACTTCCCATCCGCTTCTTATCTTGTCCTTTAACTCTGTTGCTAATAAATAAAATTGAAGTAACTTTTTTATTTTATCTGTATTCATGTCTATATTTTCCTCACTTATTTTAAAAATTAGCTAAAAAATGAATTAGTGTTTCTAACACTTTTTTACACGAACTAATATAAATTCTTTCATCTACTGTATGAATATTTTCAATAATTGCTCCTATCGATATCATATCCATATTTTTTATGCATTTATTAAAAACACTACATTCGATTCCTCCATGTGATATTTTTAAGTTTGGTTTCTTTAAATTAACTTTGTAATATGAATCTATATATTTATCTCTTATTGCTGATTCGCTTTTCGGATTCCAACTACTATCATCATATACTTTATCTATATTAAATTTGTTCAATTTTGATATCTTTTTACTTTCTTCATTATAATAATTTAATTCTTCTATATTGATACTTTTTAAAATCCATGTTATTCTTACTTCATCTGCATTTGTTATAATTACACCTACATTTCCAGATGTTATAATATCACTTTTATCTTTAGTTATTATATCTTGTTTTAAATTTATAACTTCGTTTATTATATTTTTTGATATCTCTAATGTAAATGTTTTACTATTTCTTATTCTTTCTACTTCTACAATTGGCTCTTCATCACTAAATTTAAATTTATCTAAAAATATATTTATTTTTTTGTCTATTTCTTTTATATTTGTGTTTATGATACATTCACAATCAGTTGCAATATCAATCTCAGAAGTTCCTCCATTTATACTTGTTATATATAAATTATCATTTTTACTTAAAAATTCTAATATTTTTCCCATTAAAACAATAGCATTTGTTCTATTTTTATTAAGATTCTCTCCTGAATTACCACCTTTAAGATTAGAAATTTTAACTTTGTATGATGGTAAAGTATTATCTATTAATTTTACTTTTGTAAAATAATCATTACATATATCTCCATCACAACCTATAACAATTGTATCATCTTCACATCCATCAAAATTAACTAAAGATGTTCCATTTAACTTTGTGTAATCAAAATTAACAGCTCCTCCAAATGTTGTTTCTTCTTCTGTTGTAAATAAACATTCTAAATTGGCATGTTTTATTTCTTTACTATCTAGTATAAATAGCATAATTGCAACACCAATTCCATCATCACCACCAAGTGAAGTATCTTTGGCTCTAATAACATCTCCATCCTGAACTATTTGAATAGAATCTACATCAAAATCATGGTTACTTTCTTTTGTTTTTACACATACCATATCCATATGAGCTTGCATTATTAATATATTGTTACTATTTATGTTGCTTTTTTTCTTTATTAATACATTATTGTTTAAATCCCTATAACATTCTAAATTTCTTTCTTTAGCAAAGTTTTCTAAATAATTTGCTATTTTTTCTTCTTTTCCAGATTGTCTTGGAATCTTTGATATTTCATAAAAAAAATGTAATAATTTTTCTAATTTATTATCCATTTTTTCATTCCTTTCATAAAAATTTTATCTGTAAATTTAAGCTTAATTAATTATGATATAGTTTTAATCATATCTTTTATGTAATATTTCAAATAATTTATTCCATTCTTCAGGATGGTTTACAATATCCTTATTTTCACTTTTTATCATTTGCTCAAATTCTTTATAATATATATTTTTTACTTCGCTTACCTCTTCCTTTTGTAAGTTTAGTTTATTAATATCTAAATCCATTTCAATTAAATATACATCATAAAATTGATTATCTAAAAACTTGCCTTCATTTTCTACTACTTCTTGTGAAAAGGTAAATAAGTAGTCTAATTTAGATGTATCAAGTTCTATTCCAATTTCTTCTATAAATTCTCTTTTTATACTTTCTATTTCCTCTTCACCACTTACTGGATGTCCTGCTACAGATATATACAATTTATTTGGATATACATCTTTATTTGCGCTTCTTCTTTGCACTAACAATTCTTTTTTTGAATTTATAATCCATATATGAACACCTTTATGCCAATAACCTTTACTATGCACTTCTTTTCTTGGTCTTTTTTCTCCAGTTTTATTTCCTTTTTCATCCAAAATATCTAGATATTCTATATTTAACATTTTTTAGCTCCTGTATTATAATATTAAGTTTTTCTTTTCTTCCTCTATACTTTTTCTTATGTCCTCTATTTCTTGTGAATTAAAATACATATTCATAATTTCTTTATTGTTCATAAATCTTTCTATTATATAAATATAATGTAGTTTTAATAAATTGGTATAAAAGTATTTATTTTTTGAACTTTCGATTCGATCATAATTATAGAACTTTTCAAATCTTTTACATTCAGTTGCAACAAATAATTTTAGCATACTCAAATTATTATAGTATTCTAATTCAATTAATACTTTTGATATTCCATTTATCTTATCAATAATATCAGCAATATATCCTAAAAAACCTTCTTTATATTGCTTTACTATTTCAAAGTCATTTTCCCCAATTAATTCTTTTAAACTAGCCTCGTCTGCTTTCTCTATTTGTTCAAATAAATCATGTGTTTCTTTAGAATATACTTTCATATATGATATAATTTCATTTCCTGAATATTCACTAAAATCATGAAATAAAGCTTTTATAATCAATTCATATTTATCTACTTTTTCTCCATTTTCATTTAGATAATCTGACATTACATATAACATAACAGCATTTATATATGTATGAAATAGTACATTTTCTGGAATTATTAAATGCACTTGAGAAAATCTATTAACATCTCTTAAATTGAATACGACACTTACTAATTTATAGATATCATTTACTTTTAAAATTTCAATTACTTTCCTTTTATTATCTAATACTTTTACTACTTCATCAAACAATATAATAATATCTTCATAATTATTTTTGTTTAATTTTAACTCATTTAATTTTCTAATAATAAAATTATAAGCAAATTCATTCCCTGTTAGGTATATTTGAAGTAATATAAAAATTTCTGCTAGTTTTTCACAAACTGAAAATATCTCTTCTATTTGTTCATTTATTATTTCTTCCATATTTATTTTTAATTTTTCTAATGTTCTGTTTAAATATTGTATTTTCTCTTCACTTACTACATTTTTTACTTCATTATATATTTTTATATGTGAATTATCTCTTATATCTACTTCGAAATTACCAGTACTACAATTTACTAAATTTTTTATTAATACATTTCCAATATACTTTTTGGCTTCTTCTTTATTTATATTTTCTTTTTCTATTAATTGTAAAAATATATAAATAGAAAGCATTGCTTTGTCTGTTGTAGTATATTTGTTATTTATTGTTTGAAATTTTTTTACATTATTTGAATCTATACAATATAGATAAATTTTATACATATCTCTAATTAACATCTCATAATTTGTATTTTCTTCCATAAACTTCTCCTTATATATATGCATTAGTACTGTTTTTCTCATTTTTATATTCTTCAATTTAATAATATCTACTTAGCTTAAATGTATCTATTTTATGATTTTCTTGCTCTCTCAATTTGTTTTCTACATTCTTCTTCCAAAACTCCTGTAACAATATTAATATCTCCATTTGTTTTTTCCTTTATATCAAAAACTGTAATATTTGGATTCATGTCATTTTCACTTGGGGCTCCAAAAATAAAGTTACTTATTTTTGCTTTTATACTAGCAGACATACACATACTACAACTCCAAGCATTTGATATTAAACAATATTCTGATAAATCTCTAGTATTTAATTTTTTACATACATTTGTTATAAGATTCATTTCTGCATGCAATATTGGATTATTTTCAGTTTTAGCTGTATTATGAGCTTTTCCAATTATTTCTCCGTTTTTATTAATTAATATTGCTGCAAATGGAGAATTTCCTTCTTTTATTGCAATTTCTACTTCTTCTATTACTACTCTCATTATCTTTTCTTGCAATACCTTATTAATCATAATTTTTCTCCCTACTTTTTATAGTATAATTTATATCTAAAACATTTTCTTGTTCATCTACAGCACTATACATATCAAACTCTTTATTATCGTCTAACAATCCCTTTATAAAAAAACGGTTTAAAATCATTATACAAGATAATAGCTTATCTTCTTTTAATAGCTTGTCTATCTCAATCCATTGTGCTGTGTTATCTTTGAATTCTTGTGGTTCTCCTTCGAATTCATTTGTAATAAGAACATCAAATACATATTTTCTGTCAGGATACTCAATTATCATATTTCCCTTATGTCTTAGATCTTTAATACTCATTCCAGTTTCTTCTTTCATTTCTCTAATAGCTGTTTGTTTTGGATTTTCTCCTTCTTCAATTTTTCCTCCTGGTATATCATAATATCCTTCTTTTTTACTTCCCTTTTTATATTTTATAACAACAACTTTATTGTCTTTTATTACATAACATCTTACTGCATTTCTTATTGGCTTTTCCATCTTGTGTCCTCCCAATCAACTTATTTTTACTATTATATAACAATATACAGTTTTATACTTCTTCTTTTAGTTTAAATTTATTCATCATTTCTTTTGTTGCAAATCCATTTGGAGCTACTACTTTTTCTAAAAATACAATTCCATCTAAATGATCACACTCATGTTGTATATCTCTTGCTGTAAAACCTTTTACTTGCTTTACTATTTTTTCTCCTTTCTCATTATAATATGTTACTTCTATATGATTATATCTTTTTACTTTTCCTCTTATTGTAGGAACACTTAAACATCCTTCATATTCTATATATGTTTCTTCTGACATTTTTCTCCATGTTGGATTTATCATTACTGTAGTTGGTACTTCTTTACAATTCTTATATGTACATTTCTCTTTATTTATCTGTATAATAACAATTCGCTTATTTATCCCTGCTTGTGGAGCTGCAATTCCAAACCCTTCTGTAAAATTTAATGTTTCTTTTAAATCCTCAATTTCTTCTAATATTTCTTGATTTATATTTTTTATATTTACCTCTTCACATTTAATTGATAAAATTGGATCTCCAACTTCTCTTATTCTTAATACCTTTCCCACTCTAATCCACTCCTTTATAGTCTTTTATTTATATGATATATTAAATAATACTATTCTTCCATCAAGTAATATCTATCTGTTTGAAGCTTTCCTTTTGTTGCTTCTAAAAGTTTCATTTCATCATATTATTCTAGTCAATATTTTTTTTAATATATTTCTTTCATTCTATAATGACCTGTTATTGGTTCATAGATATTATTTAATTCTAAAGCATCTTCTTCTCTTAACGGTTGTCCTGCATTATGTATTAAATATGGTATTCCATTTTTATTTCTTTTATCTGATATAATTCCAATATGGCTAGTTCCAAATATTACAATATCTCCTGGTTGCCATTCTTCTATCTTGCTTAAATCTGTTATTAAACTTAACTGATTTCTTTCAAAATATACTTTTAAATTTGGTACTCTTCTAAAATCAATATTAGGATCAGGAGTGCCATTTACCCTTGGATATTTTGATGTATTGTTTTTTATGTCTTCATCTACCATATCTTTTAATGAATATCCTGCGTTTTTTAATGCTCTCCATATAACATCTGTACATACACCCTCTTCATCAGGAGGATATCCTCCTGCATAATATTCGCTTTTATATATTGGTTTATTATTTGCTTCAATTTTTGCACCTTGTAATATATCTGTATAATCATCTACTCCATCATTATCATAATCTGTTTTACTAATAATTGTTTTTACTCCAAAGTCTTTTGCAGTGTATACAGTTTTATTTTTTTGATATACGAAAAATCCAAATATTGATATTGCTATTATTATAAAAATTATAATAAATATTATAATTATTCTTTTAAATATTTTCATTTTTTATTTTCCTTTACTATTTTATTTTTTATTTTGTAATTAATCCTTTTTCATATAAATCTTTAAATATTAATTTATCTACAGGAGATATTTTATCTAAATCATTATAGTTTAGCCATTTATTCTCTTGAATCTCTGAACTTGGTTGAACTGTTCCTTCAAAACCCGCCATATAACATGTCATTCTTACTAATACTCCTTTTGCTTTTCCATGTGCTTGAGCCTCAAATGTACCATAATATTTTATGGTATCTTTTATTATATCAATAGTTAATTCTTCTTTACATTCTCTTGTTAAAGTTTCTTCATCTGTTTCTTTTCCTTCTCTTTTACCTCCTGGAATATAGTATGTATCTTTACCTTTTGATAATGTACTTAATATCTTTCCATCTTTTAAATATATAAATGCTATCTTATCTATTATTTTCATCATTCTGCCTCCATACTATTTATTTTTTATGTTGTGCTTTATTTTAAGCTTCTAACTCAGCTTTTATATATTCTAACATTTCATTAAAGTCTTTAAATTGATATTGTGATAACTTATTGATTCTTTCTCTATCACAGTCTGAATATTTATCATATATTGCTACAACATCTATATTTGCATTATTTGCTGCTTCTACTCCTATAATGGAATCTTCTATAATTAAGCATTCCTCTGGTTTTAAAGTTAACTCTTTTAATATTTTATAATGTACTTCTGGGTTTGGTTTTAAGTTTTTAACTGCATTTTTTGAATATATAATAGAAAATATGTCTTCTAGATTCGCTTTATCTATTATATTTTTATTATACTTTTTATAAATTTCTATTGTATGTTCATTTGTTGTAGTTGCTATTGCTAATATAAATCCTTTTTCTTTTAAATACTTTAATACCTTTTCTGCATTTGGATTATATTCAACTTTTTCTCTTAAATAATTTTCTGCAATTTCATATCTTAATTTTTTAATTTCTTCTTTACTTATATTAGCATTATATTTATTTTTTAGAAAATCACAATATTCTAAGTATGCATCTTCAGATTTACTGTATTCTTTTAGTTTTTCATCTCTCTGTTTTGCTATATCTATATTGTCAATTTCTCCATTTCCTATTGTTTTAATTAATTCCTCATCTATGTCATTCCATATTCCAATTGAATTAATTAATGTTCCATCCATATCAAATATGATTGCTTTTTTGTTTTTTAACATACTCTTTAGTGCCTTTCTATTATATTTGGGAATTATAACTTACTTTTGCTTATTTAATTACAATGTCTTCTATTCCTAAAACATCAGCATATACATCCGCTCTTACACCTTTATCTGTTAATATCCCTAGACTAATTATATTATCTTCATATTCATAATCTTCAAATATGCATTTTCCTTCGACTTCATCTTTATTTCCAAATTCTATATTAGTAATAAATTGATGTCCTTCTCCTGTTTTATTAAATAGTACATCATTATACTTAATTTTATCATCAGATATTTTTTTGTAATCCATATTTTCAATCACACCACCTATATATATAAGATTGTCATCTGGAATTATAACTAAAACTTTGCCACCACTTAGTTCACATTTTACATATGAAGTTTTATTATCTTCTTCTATTGAATACCATGTTTTAGTTTTTACTGTATAATCTTCTCCCTTTATAATTACCCTAACATTTTGTTTTAAGTTATTAATTAAACTTTCCATTATTAAACCTCCTAATAGTTTATCTTTACAATTTCATTTGTACTAAAACTTATTATATTAGTTTTAATACAATTTGGACATTTAGTTTATAAATACTTTAATTTCTTCATCTACTTTCATTTTATATCATTTTTTAATGCAAAAGTAAATTAAATTTACAAACATTTATAATATCAAAAACTAGTATTATTAACATATTATAAAAAAATAATGTGCTTTAAAAATTTAATTTAGTAATATATCTAACCATAATTAAATTTTATAAAGCACATATATAATATTTTAACTATTTAATCTATCTCAATAGTTTCTTCATTTTCTAAAATTTCATATTCGACTTCATATTTATTAAACATTTCTTTAATATATTCAAAATCAGGAGGAAAACTTGGGTTATCCATATGAATTGGTATTGTTAATGTTGCTCCTACTTCTTTTGAATATAAAGATGCTTCAAACGCTGACATGGTTAATCCATGTCCTGTTACAGGAATACATAAGATATCTGCTTTATAGTCATTTTTGAAACAAATTGTATCACTTGTTGTATATAATCTATTTTCTCCATCATCAATAATATATCCTATATTTTCATTTATTTCTTTATCTCCTTTTAATAATGGTTGATATCCATGTATAGCATGTACTACTTCTATTTTTATATCATCTAATTCTATAATATCATTTTCTTTTACAACACTTATATTTAAATTTTTATTTGCATCTTGTACTTCTTTACTTGAGTAAATTTTAATTTTATCATTTATTTTTTCTAATACTTCTGTATTACAATGATCTGGGTGCTTATGTGTTATTAAAATAATGTCTACTTTATTCCAAATATCAAAATATTCTTCTTTATATTTTAATGTACCTGGATCTATTAATATTTTCTTTCCTTTTGTTTCAATTAATAAACATGATTGTGGAAATTTTGTTATTTTCATAATTATCAAACCTTTCTTTTACATTTTTTAAAGATAACTTACAATCTCTTCGAATGTATCATATCCAGCTTCTGCATTTATATGTCCTGCATTTGGCATTAAAATCTGTTCTGTTGCAATAATATCTGCAAATTCCTTTTCTACTTCATATTTTACATATGGATCATTGTCTGAATAAAAACATATAATTTCTTTACTACAATTCTTTACATCTTCTAAATTTTCAAAATACATTGATTCATTAACAGCATCATACTCTTCATTTATTCCTAAATAATTATTAAATCCACATACAAAAATTAATTTTTTAACCTTTACTTTATTTTGTGTTAAAAACTTTGATACAAATACTGGTGCTATACTATGTGCTATTATTGTTGTATTTTCATTTATTAATCCTAAGTCTAAATAATATTTAAGTAATTTACTCCAATTTTCATAATTTTGATATCCTACTCCTACAGGAAAATCTGGTGTATAAGTTTGTTTACCTTCATCTTCTAGAAATTCATGTAACCAACTAAACCAATTTGAATATGGATTACTAAAAGATCCATGTATTATAAAATAATTTCCTTGTTCCATTTTTATCCTCCTTATTTTTTAGCACATCTTTAAATTGTTTATAATTTTTATTATCATTTTTATGTCAAAACTATATCACACAAAAGAAAAAAAGTCTAGCGATT
Organism: uncultured bacterium; assembly: GCA_905215935.1. Lineage (GTDB taxonomy): Bacteria > Bacillota > Clostridia > TANB77 > CAG-508 > CAG-492. Next base: position 218,947 of record CAJMRY010000002.1, on the reverse strand, counting down.
AATAAACAACTGCGCAAAAATACATTAGTATGAAATTTAAGGTCATCAACTATAAAACAGTTCACTTAGTGCAATTATAGTACACTAAATGAACTGTTTTTACTATTTTAAATCTTCTAATAAAACTTCTTTCATTTCAATTATATTGTAAAAAGGAATATTTACTCCACTTTCAGCAAGTCTTATAACTCTTAATGCTGTAGTTATAATTTCTTCTTTTACTACTATCGGGATTTCTACATCTTTATTTGAATTTGTATATTTTTTCTCTATGTATTTTTCTATTGTTGTAAATATATTTTGTAGCAAAAATGTTGCATCTTTACCTAGTACTTTTCCAAATACAAAATTATATACTGGCTTTTTTCCAACCCTTAATTTTTTATTATCATATATTTTCTTGTACTTATAATATTTAGTAGATATTGGAACAAACCATACATTAGACCATAATCTTTAAATATATCAAAGAACACATCTTTTATAAAATAAAACTTTCCATCTTCTATTGTCATTTTTATTTCGTTTCTCCTTTATGAAAATATGGGATCTAAGTTTTATAGACCCCATATTTTACTATAATTAACATTTTTCCACCTGCCCATTTATATCTCGCAAGCAGGGTTGCGGTTCACATTTTCTCACCTATCCATTTATATTCGCAAATAGGGTTGCGATTCACATTTTATTAGAAAAAGGATATATTTCTATATCACTTTTATTATATTCATAATACTTGATTTTATTTATAAAATCAATACTTTTTAGTGCAGAAATAAAGATTATTCTTTAATCTTCACACCTCTTTTCTATTTTTTATATCATTTTTATAAACACTTATGATTCCTATAATCAATAATATTACATCACCCATAACAATAAACCAACTTTGATAATATAAGTAATATAAACCATATAAAATTCCAGTAGTAATTCCTGATATTCTTACTAGCTTCATATCTGTTTGCCATAAACAATATGTTCTAATTATTGAACCTAATGTTGGTAATAATGATATTAATCCATTCCATGTGTATATACAATTTATAATAATTATACCTTCAAATATGATAAGAATTAAAACATATATTTTTCTACTTATTTTTTCACTTTGTATAAATATAAAAGTTCTTATAAAGTTAATTATACTTAAAAATGCACCTGTAAAAGCATTTATGAAAAAACCATATATTGCTTCAAAAAAGCAATTAAGTGCTTGTACACATAATGATTTCTTTCTGTTTTTTATACAAATACTTAAAATTAATGCTATAAAAGCTAAAATACTAAATATCATTTCTAGTTCTCCAATTATTTTTATATACAATACTGCTATTTGATAACTTAATAAAATTTATTGCAATTGCTATTTCATATAGTTTTATAATTTGTATTCTTGCATAATATTATCTTTAAATTCATAATGCCTACTACAAATCTTTTTTATTTCATCTCTATGAGTAACTATAATAACAGTTTTATTTTTCAAATATTTTTGAATTAAATTTACAATCAATTTCTCTGTTTCTTTATCTAAATTAGAAGTTGGTTCATCTAGAATATATATATCTTTATTTAACAAAATTCCTCTTATTATATTCAATCTCTGTTTTTGTCCAACAGATAATTTTAGACCTCGTTCTCCTACTACTGTATCTAATCCTTTTTCTAATCTAATAACCCATTCTTCAAGCCCTGCTTCTTTTAAATACATCATTAGTCTATCATCTTCTATATTTTTTCCTAAACATAGATTTTCTCTAACCGTTAAATCAAATAAATCAATTTCTTGAGAAATATAGGCTAAATTTAAATTCCCCTTTATTACCTCTCCATCTATTTTATAATTTTCATCCTTTACCTCTATATCCCTTGAAAATATATTTAGAAATGTTGTTTTTCCTTGCCCTGATTTTCCAACTATACTAATCTTTTCTCCCTTATCTATTTTGAAATTCGGTATTGTTATTGCTACTTTTGATTCTTCATTATACTTAAATTCTAGGTTACTAATTTGTATAGTTTTCCAGTTATTTATAGTGTCACTTTCATCATCATTTCCTATTATTTCTTCAACTTGATTAGTAGCCGCTTGAAATTTATTATAATGCATAAATAACCTAGACAAATCTTTTAATTCACTACTTAATCCACTAAACATTGTAGCATAAAATAACAAGTATGATAAGATATCTTGTCCATTTTTCATTTTAAAATATAAATTCATAAGAATTATTACATACATAAAATATACAAAAAAACTTATTCCATTTGACCTTAAAGAATAAAAAAAGTTTACCTTATCTAATTTTGGTATTACATCTTTAAATGTTTTTTCATTTTTGAAATTGGCATATTTAACTGCGTTCAATCTTTTTACAGTTTTTATATTTTGTAAAAAGTCAACATATGTAGAGTTATATTTTGAATATGAATTATTATAATTTTCTTGTTTTGTAACATACTTTTTTCCAAGCCATATATTATAAAGTACCATACAAATTACCATTCCTAAACAAACAAAAAACATATTTAAATCTTGATTTTTTACTTGTATTAAAAATATTACAATTGATATTAAAAATCCATTTACTGTTTCAAAAATATACTCTATAAATTCTTTTGCTTCTTCTGAAATGATATCAATTTGTTTTTTTAAAAATCCATTATGTACTTTGTTTAATTTATAAGGTTTCATTCTTGCTACTCTATCAAAATAAGATAATTGTAAATCTTTTGCATATTTATTTTCAAATCTTAAAATATATACTACCCAAACATGATTTAATATTATCTCTGTTATTTTCAAACCTATAATAGATATTATTAAATATTTAAGTTTTTGTAATGTAAATGGTTGTGTTGTAAAAATTGCTAACACTACTGGTATTAAATATATACATAAATTTACTATAAATGCATTTATATAACTTAAGATGAATTTCTTTTTATCTAAAATTTTAAAAGGGTATTTCATTTATTTTTCTCCTTTCTTGTTATTTAAAATGGATCTGCAATCTCATATTCTATTGGTTCTTCATTTAGTAATTCTCTTTGTTCTTCTGATAAATATTTTTTATCAATTACAATACTTAAAACAAATTCATCAAAGAAATTGTCATTCATTATATAATAACCATTAACTTTTTCTTTATCACCATAACTATCTTCTACCTTCCATCTTTGTGGCTTTTCATCTATTAAATTAACCCCTGTAAATACCATAACATGATGTGCTCTTATATCATATAAATTCAATGCTTCTTCTTTTGATAATCTTTTAAAATTTATAGTTTCTTCATAATTATATAATCTTATATCTAAAATTCCTGATTTTGTATCTCTAAATTTTCTAATATGTGCTCCCATATATACAGGTAGTCCATCTTTTAGTTGTTTTATTGTCAATTCTTTTAAATTATCTATTGGTAAATTTAAATATTTTACAGTAGAGTCTTCATATACACTTCCAACATACTTTTTCTTATATACTTTATTAAATTCCCTACAATACATTGGAAAGTTTCCAATTGTTACAAAGTCCTCTAGCTTTATACTTAGAAATTTATTTTTAAATTCTATTGGTGTTAAATTGTTAAATACTTTATAATCACCATTTCTATCTTTATATTCAAACTTGAAATTTTCTTGTGGTTCACCAAGTATTTTAGAAAGTAAATTATAGTTTTCTTGTAAAAATTTATTTTTATATTCTCTTAAAACTCCAGAAATTGCTCCATTTTCTCTTAATTTTATTAATTCTAATACGTCTTTTTTTACTTTTTCAGTATATATATATTCAATTTTTTGATAATTTGAACTTTCAACTGCATTTGGCATATATGAATATGGTAAAATTCCATATTTATTTATAAGACCTGCAAAAAATTCCCAATATCCAACTTCAGAAACAGCATAATGAAAAACATTTTCTTTATGCATAAATTCGAAATCTGTGTTATCTAAATTGATAATATTTTCATATAATGTATTTGATTTTTCTAATTTATCGAAAAATGCTATGTAGTTATTAGACAGTTCTAAATCTTTAACATCAATATTTAAATTTTTAGCTATATTGTGTTTTATAAAGTTTAATCCTCCATATATCCAACATCTCCAACTTTCTTGTTGGTCATATCTCTTACTTTCTGGTAATTCTATATTAAAAATTGGTTGGTTCTCTATTATAACGTTTCTATTTATACAGACTTTTTCTATACCATTATTTGTTATTGCATTTTCAATTATTTTATTTGTTTTATCTTGATTATATACTTTGCTAAAATTTCTTATTTGCTCTAGTTCTATTTGCTTTCCCATATTTACCTCCATATTCTATCTAAAATATTACTTTTGGGTATATATTCTTTCTATTTTCTAGCAATATACAAAGTTGCTGGACTTGGTATATTGTCAATTCTTTCTATTTCTTTAAATTTATTTTTACTAATTAAATTTTTAATTTCGGTATGTGTATATACTTTTCCATTATCTGAATTCATTAACATTTCAACTGCAAATTGTACCGAAAACTCTGGGCTAATTTTATCTTCATTTAAAAAGAAACTTGTTAAAAACAATCTTCCACCTAGCTTTAGTACATTATAAATATTTGATAATAATTTATTTAAATTTTCTGACTGCTCTTGATGAGCAACTGCAAATAAAAATACATCATCATATTCTTCCATAGGAAAATTAATATTATAATTACATTCTTTTGAGATAATTCTTTTTTCTAATTGTTCTTCTTCTATCTTTTTATTTTGTATTTTTACTATCTCTGGTAAATCAATCATTTTACCTGTAACAGTATTATATTTTTTTGCTACTGTTATTAAATATGTACCTGCTCCTGCTCCAACATCTAGTATATTATGATTTTCAAAATTAAAATTTTCTGCGATAAATTTAGCTTGCAAAGTAGCATTAGCTTCCATTCCTTTCATAAATCTTTCTGTATTATTTTCTGTTAATTCTTTAAAATTATTTGTAGCAACCCCCTTGTCTCTTACTGCTCTTTCTAAATTTTGATATTTTTTCATCATTGTTTGTGCAAAATTAATGTATCCTAATTGATTATATTCTAAATTCTTATTTAACACATCATTATATTCATCTAAATAAAAGCCTCTTTCGTCTTTACTTATAATCTTGTGAAATACTAATGCATTCAATATTGGTTCAATTCTGTTTTCTTCTATCTCTAGTTCTTTTGATATTTGTAATAAAGTTTTAGCTTGTTTGCTTAAGCAATTAAATACACCCATATCATTTGCAGATATTATTAAATATGTTAATTTATAACTATTAATCATACCTTTTAGATTATTTATTTGGTCTTTAATTTCCATTTTTTTATTTTCTCCTCTGAATAGATTTTATGTAATTTTATCATCTTATTTTTTTGCAATAACTGCAATCCATTTAATTATGCTTCCATTTCTATCTTCTTCTTGCTCTGTATTAAATATTACTTTAAAACCATTTCTTTCAAGTAAAGCTGATATCATTTCATAGTTATAAAATTGGAAAACTCTTCCTCCTAAACTCTCATTTGTATCTACAAATTCTAAAGAATCACCTTTCTTAACATAAAGATATATAAATCCTCCTGGCTTTAAAACTCTATAAGCTTCACTAATAGCTAAATCTGCCATATATCCCTTACCAATTATAGGCATATGAAGAATAGATGCATTATGCCTTACAACATCAAAAGTTTCGTCTTCAAATAATAGTTTTCTCATATCAGATTTTTTATACGAATCTTTAGGAATAATTCCTTCTATTGCTAAATGATTTAAGTGTTCAATAAATCCATCTGAATTATCCACTCCAATAACATCATATCCAATTTTAGATGCATATATAATATCACGTCCAGAGCCTGTCCCAACATCTAATAATTTAACATTTGAAATATTTGTACTAATATATTTCTTTACATATTCTAACAAAACATTCCACATTTCTTTATTTAATTCATTTGGTTCAGCTCCTCGCAAATCTGTATAAGTATCACACATTTCATCATAAGTAACTTTAGTTATAGAGACTAATTGTTCTGCAAGAGAATTAGCTTCTTTTAATATACTTTCTTTATTGTCACAATTTTTAGATTCATTTAATAATTTATTAATTTCTTCTATTAATTTTTTAGGATTGTTTATTTTTTTATTTTCATTCATATATAATCTCTCCTTCTATTTATATATTGTAATCATTTTATCATAATCGATTTACATTTATCAATCAAATTGCTATTAATTATAGATAAACCTGTTCTTATATTGTAATAATAAATAAAAAATCTCCTATGAAAACAATATCAGAGTTTCTTTTTTTCTGATATTGCTCTCATAGGAGAAAAATTATAATATAATTTTATTAAATCTTATATTTTCTTTTTATAGTTATTTTATATCATACTGCTTTAATCTTTCTATATAATCCTTTATACTCTCATCATTAATATCTTCTGGTTTTATATTACAATATTGCATAATTTGTTTTTCTATTCCTAATGAACATTCTATTAAGTAATTTGCTTTTTCTTCATTTGACCATACTGATAATGGTTTATCTTTATATCTTATTTTAGCATCTTCTAATCGTTCTTTTATTCCTACAACTCCATCTGGAGCAACTCTCTGGTCACAATATGCACATATCTTTCTTTCGTATGAATTAGAGATTAATGTTTCTTCATTTTTCCTTGACCTTTTTCCATCTAATATTGTTATCTCTTTTTCTGTTAAACCTTCTTGCTTTCCTATTTCTAAATTAATTTCATGGTCATTTGTCCCATATTTTTCAAAGTATTTTTTTCTAATTTTAATAAAGTTTGTATCATTTGTGAAGTCTTCTGGTATTTTAACAATATTTCCCATGTCATGTAATAGTGAGACTCTAATAATCGCTTTTTTGTCTATTTTAGGTCCATTCCAATTATCTAATATTAAATTGCTACATGCTGCTACTCTTAGCATATGCATTTGTAAATTCTCTGGTATGTAATATTTTTCGTAAATTTTTATAATATTCATTAATATTTCTCCTTATTATAAAATTGCTTATAGCTATTTTATTTAATCTTTTTCTATAATCTTTTAATTTGTACATCATATCTTTTTATAATAAAATTTTAAATTAATTTCATGTGCACCATAAAACTCTAATATTTTCTGCATTTTCTTATTTTCATTTCCTGTAGCACATGAAACAATCTTTATGTCTTTGTTCTCTTTCTTTAATTCTTGTATCAACTTAAAAAATATACCATATTTTCTATATTTTTCTTCAATAAACATTTGAGAAATCCAAAGCACTTCTCCATCACTTGCCCAATAAAAATAAGAATATAAAATCATGCCAACTGGTTTATTATCTATTTCTGCAACTAAACATTGGAACTTTGGGCTATCACAAAAATAGTCTTTTTCTATATTTAATTCCAATCCATTTGTTTGCTTAGTATCATTTACATTATTTATCATTTTATTTGCATATATTATAAAATCTCTATGAGATTTATTAGCATGCATTACTTTCACATCTATCATATATTTTCTCCTACTATCTTTCCTAATTCCTCATATTTACCTGTATAGGAATGATCTGTATTTGCAATTATTTTAATCTTACAATCCTTAATATTATTCTTTAAATAGCTTTCAACTGTTTCTTTAGGTTCTGTTAATACACAACTATCTTCACTTCCAAATATTATTAATACTGGAATTTGAATTTTATTTAGTATTTTACTTTTCGTGTTTTTTTCTCTATATCTAAAGAAATCGCAACTGCTTTCATATAAAAAATCTGTATAAAAAGTTTTAGCACTTATTTTTCCATTAGCAAATACATTAAAGTCAATCAATTCATCTTCTTTGTTATTTTTTACTAGATTTGTTGCAGATTTTATACAGTTTTGATATTCATCTCCTGTATATATTTCTATTTCTTTTGGAATATCGCAAGGTGCTAATAATACTATATTTTTTATGCAATCTTCTCTCTTTTTATCATAATAATATATTACTTTATTACATCCATAACTATGCCCTTGTAAAGTTATTTCATTAAATCCTTTATCTTTTACCCAATTTATAATACCTTCAATATCTAATATGCATTCTTCAAATAATTCATAACAACTACCTACTACAATAGCATCATCACCTTTTAGCATTTCTGTTATATAATCTTTTCCTCTATTATTAAAAGTTATAAGAGCATAACCTTTATTTGTATATGTCTTAGCTAAAATATCTATAAATCTATTTTCATAAAAGTTTCCACTTAATCCATGGATATGAATAACTATTTTGTTTGTATTATCATCTGGCGTATATAAAATTCCTGGAAGTTCAATTCCATCTGTTGAATTAATTCTGATTAATTCTTGTCTCATAAAAATCTCTCCTTATTTTTATTTGTTATTCTGAAATTTCCTTTTCTCGGTTTTTATAATAATTTACTACTTGTGAGCTTCTTGTAAAAACTCTTACATTTCCTAATGACATCAGACTTCTTCTTATTTTAGATTCATCTGAAACAGCATTGTAGAACAATTGCGCTTTATCTGAGAAATGTACTGTTTCACCATTTTTCCCTCCAAATATGCTACCTACAATCACATCTTTAATTCCATATTTTTTAATTGTACTTTTATATAAATCTATGTCTTCAATTGTTATACCTTGTAAAACTGGTTTCATATATAAAGCTGTTGGTATCCCTAATTTTTTATATATCTCAAAAGTTTTAAATCTCTTATCTGGTGAATCAGTTCCTTTTTCAATTTCAGACCATCTGCTTATTGTAGCAGAACTAACATATACTACTAGTTGTCCTAAATATCCGAATTAATTCTTTGAATTGTTCTACTTCTTCACATGTAATTTGTTTCTTAGTAGATAGCTGAATTTGATTTCCATTTTGCAAAAAATGCTTCATTAATTTTATTGTTTCTGGTTTATTATTATCATCCCAACATTCTGAAAAACATCCTAATGTTATTAATGTATCTTTTGTAATTCCTATTTGTTCTGTCTGTTTAATTAAGTCTTCTGCTTTTTTTACTTCAGATGTTTTTGTATTGTCATATCCCATTTTGTTTAAATAACAATAGCTACATTGTCCTGTACATCCTAAGCATGTGTTTATAAATACTCTTTTATTATCTTTTGCATATAAGTATCCAGTATCTATTAACATATTATTCTCCCTATTTTTTATCAATTCAATTTTCAGCTATTTATATTGCACTTATTAATATATTTTTTATATCTTCTTTATTTATTTTTAAATATGAACCTTCACCTGTCAAAATAACAGTTTCTACAATTTTATCTATGTCACTTTCTGGTATATTTACTTCACTTAAAGTTACAGGTGCTCCTACTCTAGAAAAGTATTCTTTTGTTTTATTAATTCCTTCTAAAGCTATTTCTTCTTCAGTTTTATTTTTAGTATCTACATTCCAAATATTAACTGCATACTTTTTAAATTTATTTATTGAATTTTTATATACATATTTCATCCAATTTGGAAATACAATAGCAAGTCCTGCTCCATGTGCTATATCGTATATTCCTGAAAGTGCATGTTCAATTTGGTGACTGTTCCAGTCTTGTTCTTTTCCTAAACCAATTATTCCATTTAGAGCCATTGTACTACACCACATCAAATTTGCTCTTGCATTATAATTATTTGGATTTTCTATTGCTATTTCTAAATTGTCTATTACTGTTCTTATAATAGCTTCTGCTAGATTATCACTTAAATTTGATTCATCTGGCATGCTAAAATATTGTTCAAATACATGTGCTAATATATCTATTGAACCATATATTGTTTGTTCTTTGGGTAATGTATATGTATAGCTTGGGTCTAATATTGAAAATTTTGGAAACATATGCTCTGAATCATAATGTGTTTTTATATGATTTTCCCAATCTGTTATTACACTTCCAGAATCCATTTCTGTTCCTGTTGCTGATAATGTTAATATTGTGCCTAAAGGAATTGCATCTGTACATTCTTCCCAATCAATATAAAATGTTTGCCAAAAGTCTTTATCCGTTTTTGCCCCTATTGCAATTGCTTTTGAACAATCTATAACACTACCTCCTCCTACTGCTAATATAAAGTCAATATTATTATTTTTGCATAATTCTATTCCTTCATATACTTTTTCTTTTCTTGGGTTTGGCATTATTCCATCTAACTCAATTACATTTTTATTTTCATTCTTTAATATTTGGATTACTTTGTTATATATTCCGTTTTTCTTTATGCTTCCTCCACCATAAGTAAATAATATGTTTTTATAATTTTTTATCTCATTTGCTAAATTATTTATTGCATTTTCTCCAAATATTATTTTTGTTGGATTAAAGAAATTAAAACTATTCATGTATTTGCCTCCTTGTTTGTAAATATTCAGATTAAAGATTTTTATTTTCATTAACAGATTATCATAATTTAACAAAAAAATAAAGTGTAACTGCACACTTTATTGGTTAGTTTTCATATAAAATAATCATTTTGTTATATTTTTTATTATTTTTATTCTAGCAAATATTGTAAAAATGATAACAAGAGGACAATCTGTAAGTTATTACAGATTGCCCTCTTGCCTTCATTTCACGACATCGTCGTGATTTAAACTCTCACGTCTGTATTAATTTCTGTGAGAAAATTCTCATTTGCCTTAAGAACAGGTCTGACATATCCCTCAAGATAGTCTGTAACCTGATTTGAGCATCTACCAATGAGATTTTTTGGGTTAAGAACAGCTTTAATATCTTCTAAAGTCATTCCAAACGATGGATCAGATGCAATACGATTCACTAAGTCATTCTCAAATCCTAATACTTTAACTTGATGTGCCGCATCCCTTGAATGAATACGAATTCTTTCATGTAAAGCCTGACGGTCTCCACCGGCCTTAACAGCTTTCATTAAGATATCCTCTGTTGCCATAAACGGTAATTCAGCATCCAAATGTTTTTCGATAATCTTGTAATTAACAACAAGACCATCTATTACATTAGCACAAGTAATAAGTACCCCATCTGTTGCAAGAAAACTTTCAGGAATGCTCATACGACGGTTTGCTGAATCATCCAAGGTTCTTTCGAGCCATTGTACACTTGCAGTGTTTACAGCATTTGCTGCTTCACTCTGAACATATCGTGCCAATGAACAAATACGTTCTGAGCGCATAGGATTACGTTTGTATGCCATTGCTGAAGAACCAATTTGTTTTTTTTCAAAGGGTTCTTCAATTTCCTTATCATGCTGAAGAATACGGATATCTTCCGCCATCTTGTAAGCACTCACCGTAATTGCAGCAAGACAGTTAAGTACCCTTACGTCAAAGTTTCTCGGATAAGTCTGACCAGACACAGGATAAACTTCGTCAAATCCGAATTTTTCAGCAATAATTCTGTCAATGGCCTTAACTTTTTCCTCGTCGCCATCAAACAGCTTCATAAACGTCTCTTGCGTTCCTGTTGCACCACGACAGCCAAGCATTTTCATATTACTCATGACGAAATTAAGTTCATCAAGATTCTCCATGAAATTCTGGAGCCATAGTGTAGCTCTTTTGCCAACTGTAACAGGAGATGCAGGTTGTCCATGAGTGTAGCCAAGTGTTGGTATATCTTTGTTTGCTTCAGCAAAATCTGTCAAAAGCTTGATAACTCCCAACAGTCGTTTTTTGATAATCAGAAGACCTTCACTGATATTCAAAATATCAGTGTTATCAGTAACAAAACAGGATGTTGCACCCAAGTGAATAATTCCTGCTGCCTTTGGACACTGCACACCATAAGCATGTACATGTGCCATAACGTCATGACGAACTTCCTTTTCCCGAGCATTTGCCACATCATAGTTGATGTCACAGATGTGATTTTGCATCTCAGCAATTTGCTCATCGCTGATGTCGAGCCCAAGTTGTTTTTCAGCTTCTGCCAAAGCCACCCAAAGTTCTCTCCAAGTAGAAAACTTCACATCATCTGAAAAGAGATGTTTCATTTCCTCGCTTGCATACCGACCATTAAGTGGTGATTGATAGATGTCTGTTCTCATATTCATAATGAGACCTCCATGTATAAAATTATTTTCCGGATTATTCCAGAATGATATCATTATAACACATAGTTATGTAAATTTTAATATGTATACTATTTCTATATGCTCTTTTTATTTCATAAATTTTCTGAAAACTATTCTATAGAGTAGAAACCTTATTCTATATTTATATCAATCCTAATTTCTTAAAAAATCTCATTGATGGCTCATTATGTTTATAATTTAATATTTCCTCTTTAGATAACCATATTATCTCTTTGGCATCTGAATCTGGATAACCTGTAAATTCTTGTATTTCTGATGTGAACCTTAAAAAGATAAGCTGTGTCATTTCTCCCTTATACATTAAAATATCACTATCAAAATCAAATGGTATAACTTCATTTAATTCTATATGTACTTCTTCCATTACTTCTCTTTTTATTGCTTCTTCTAATGTTTCATTTTCTTCTAGTCCTCCACCTACTATATGTAAACAGTCCTGATAAGCTCCTCCTTCTTTATTTTGTTTTATAAATAAGTATTTATCTTTGCATTTTATTAATGTACTTACAATAATTCTTCTATTCATCTTATGCTCCTTTCAAATATTGAATATTTTTTATTCTTATTTTATACATTTATTTTCTAATCATCATTACATAGTTTTTAGTTTTCTTTTCATTTTCTTCTTTTTCAAATTCATATAAAAGTTTAAACCCACTTTTTTCATGTAATCTTAAAGAAGCTTTATTATTCAAATTAATACAACTATATATAGAATGGTCTTCATATCTTTCTATCACATAATTTAGAAGTTTACTTGCAATTCCTCTACCCGTATATTTTTTATCAGTAACAATTTCCCATATATAGGCTACTTTGTCTGGCATATCTTCTATTTTATTAGGATATTCCTCTTTCTCACAAAAATCTTTTCCAAAGTATACACTAACATATGCCATTGTTACATTGTTTTCTCGCCATACTAATTTTAGCATTTTATTATCATTTATTGTTATTTGATTACTTTTATATGATATATATCCATTATTATTTTCTTTCCATATTTTTTGTATATCATCAAAATATTCATTTTCAATTATCATTTTTGTTCATCCCTATCTATTTATACTTAATCTTTACTTATATTATCATAAAGATAAGAAAAAAGAAAGTGCTTTTATATACACTCTCCATTGAAATTATTAAAATTTGATTAGTTATCTTTAATAAGTTTTATATTGAATTATTTTCTATTCTTTTCCCATATATTTCTTACTAACTTTAAAGATAATGTTGATAATGTAAAACCTATTACTGGTACTAGTGAACTTAAGAATATATTACTAATCTTATTTATTAATAAAGAATATATTATTACAACTATGTATGTTAATACACAAATACAAATTTTTCTAATTAAGCTTGTTTCCCAAGCTTTATCCAACTCTACTTTTTTATTTCTTTCTTTTATTTTTAATATTTCATTCTCTAATTCTTTATTGTCCATATTTTAAATTTCCTCCTATTATATATATTACATATTTTTGAAATTATATATCAGACATTTTTTCTTTTAATTTAGCCAAATTCTTTGATATTCCTATTACTTCTATTGGAATTTCTACTAATTTATTATCTACTGCCACATAATTTGTTATTTTAATATTATCTAAATTAATAGCATTTTCTAATTCTTTTACTACATAATGAAGTTGTATACAATGAGGTGATTTATCTACTGTAGCAAATACTAGATTTTTTATTTTTCCTCTTGCAAGCATTCCTATTACTTTAGTTACAACCATATTTAAATGTTCTTTTTCCAAACATACTTCATAAATATTAGAAGATATTTTATTTAATTCTTTATATGCTTCTGGTACCATTTGTAATAAACAGCTTCCTACAATTATCATTGTTTCTTGGATATCGAAACAGTTCGTCTTTAATAAATCTTTCATTATTTTATCCCCTTCTAAAAATACATTTTTTATTAGTTACTATTTTATTTATCATTTGTTATATCACCATTACCATTAACAGGAATTGTATCTCCTAAATATGTTGGCTTAGGTTTAAAGATACATTTTACGAAATCCTTATCTCTTGCTAATATTTCCCTTAATTCCCTGTAAGCTTGTCCGCTATGAGTTCTTGAATCAGCTCCTACTCCATACGCTTCTAATCCTAACTTATTTGCAACATATAAAGATCGGTACAGATGATATTCTTGAGTTACTATAACTACTTTTTTAGCTTCAAATATTTCTTTTGCTCTATATATACTTTCATAAGAAGAAAAACCTGCGTGATCCATAAAAATATTCTCTGATGGTACACCTTTCTCTATTGCAAAATTTTTCATTGTATTAACTTCATCATATTCTTCTCTTCCATGGTCTCCGCTCATAATTATTTTTGAAGATGTATTATTTTCATATAAAGAAATTGCCTCTAATAGTCTATCTTCTAGCATTGGACTAGGTTTATCTCCCCATACACCTGCTCCTAGTACAATAATGCAATCTACATCTTTTAATCTAGAATCATCTTTATTCCCAATAATTTGTTTTTTAGTAGATAACTTAACATAGAAATTTATTCCCAAAACAATTACTATCATAACTATTAAAACTATTGTTACATACTTTATTATCTTTTTCATATTTAATCCAACCCTTTTTATAATTCTCATAAAAGAAAACTTTATTACATATTTTAACATAAAGTTTTCTTTGTTTTCAACTATTTCTTATACTTTTTTATATAGTTACAAATAATCTTTAAAATTTCCTTCCAAAGTTTGATTATAGACTGAACATAGATTAAGCTTTAAATAAATCTGCACATTTTTTATGTCCCAAATGTACACCGTCTCAAATATAAACAACAGCTCGCACAAATGCAAGTAGCATATGTGCGAGCTGTTGTTATTTGATTATTATTCTGGTGAGATCCCCTAGTTTCTCTTTCAATTCATCTAGGACATACGAATCGAATTCGTCCTCATCTGGATCGTATATGGTTACTTTCCTTATTGTATCACTTGGTGCCATCAACTTTTCATCAGCATATGTTTGTAAATCACTTATAATGATGAGTTGTTCTGTACCAAGTTCAAGAGCTCCGTTAATTGCTTGATACATATGTGTAGCACTACCCACATAAAAGTCCTCATTTGTTAACTCTTCATGGGTTACAATCTCGAATGTATCAGCAAATACAATTATCGTCGTATTGTCATTAAATTGTATGCTACCAAGCAAATTAACAACTTCACGTTGATTGTCGGCCATACTTCCCGAATAGTCAATGACAATACAAGTTTTCATGTCTTTTTTGACATCCTGACTTATCTTGTCAACTACTTTCTCGGGTTCTACTGGAGTATCCTCAGAAAACTCCAATGTTTCCTCTGTTTTCTCTGGAACCTTCATAACACAATTAGAATCAACCCAACCGTTTCGGTAGTTGGCTGTTCTGAAGTGTTTGTAGAGCTTGAAAGTACCTTCTGGTGCTGGTGGTATATCTATATCTGTAGTGGATTCATCATACTCAGAAACAAGAACTCTTCCTTTTTCATCTAAGTATGCATATCCATTAATCCCCGCATAACAAGGATTTACTGTATACGGATTGTCTTCGCATACAACACCTCTCCGCCCAGTTCCAAAAGCAGATGCAGACTCGTAGTATATTGAGCCTTTCTGAATTACATATTCCAATGAATCAGTTTCAGCTGCGCTTACTACACTGCTACCAAATACAATGCAAAGCATTGCACTTGCAAGTGAAATTACTGCCAAAAATAATCTTTTCATGATTTTCTTCCTCCATATTTGATTTGCTGCGGATATTCTTATGATCTATACACTAATCAAATAAATGCATATAACATTCTATCTAATTAGATAATTGGGTGGTGGGCCTTACGCCATCTATATAAAAATGTTAACATTATAAATGTTACATTGTGATATATGATACAATAATTTACATAACATGTCAAGTTGTATGCACATCTTTTGCATCTAATGTATGCATTAGTTATGCATAATGTAATACAATAAAAGTTACTAAAATTTGGACAAGAGAACCGTCCCCTTGTCCAAATTCGTCCACTTTTCACTTTAAATTCTAGAACTCATTAAGTTTGATGATGAGTATCTTTTTAATCCTTTGTAAAATATTATAAATGCTACAGTAGATAATACTATTGTAAATAACATTACAAATAGAAAGTTTCCTAAATTGAAGTTTATAATTGTATCTACTGGTATGTAATTTGCAATTCCAACTGGTATTACAGTATACAAGATTAACTTTATTCCTTTTTTAAATATTGTACCTGGATATGTTGCAAAACTAACCATTATATTATTAAGCGAATCTGCAAGTACATCTGCTTTTACAAGCCAAAATGATAGGCTTCCGGGCTATACTTGCAAAAGCTGTTAGTATAATTGCTCCTGTAATTGAAAAAAATGTAAATAGTAAAAAGTTCTTTATTGTAATTCCATATAAACACAAGCAAATATATCCATAAATAAGGTCACCTATTGCTGATACTCTTGTATCTGATGTTATAACACTTAAAAATACATTTTTAGGCTGCACTAAAAATGAGTCTAACTTTCCATTTATTATTAACTCTGGCATTTCAAATGCTTTAAGAAATACTATATGAGCAATTCCATATGTACTTGCAGCTAACCCCCATAATAGTAAAACTTCTTTTATTGTATATCCTCCTATTTCATCTTTCAAACTAAATAATATTATCCATTGAACTATAAAACTTGCATTATTTAGTATCATAAATAATATATTTGTCATAAATGTTACTTTATTAGTCATTTGCCTCATTATATTATATTTAACAGATAGTATTATAACTTTTATTTGATTTTTAGCCTCCATTAACATTTAATTTCTTTACCCCCTTTTCATATAGAATAACTATTAATGATATTGTAATTACTAAATAAATTATCTGTGCTACTAAAATATGTATAAAATTTTTCATACTAAAGTCTATAATTAATTTTGCTGGTCCATATGTTACAACATATATTGGTGTAAATTTCATTATTGGTTGTAAAACTTTTGGAAACATTTCAATTGGAAAAAGTGTTCCAAGTACTAATATTAATTTATCATACACCCAATGGAATGGTGTTGAATCTTCTATCCAAAACGAAAATATACTAATTATTATTCTTAAAATAGAATTTATTAATATACCTAATAATACAGTTATTAAAAGAAATACAATATTCATAAAATTAAAATTTTCAATAGGTCCTACAAAACATATTCCTATAATTATTCCTACTATCATAAACATTATGAATTTGATTGTAATTTCTCCTAAGTGTTTTGCTATAATATAAAATACATAGTTATATGGTTTATTTATGTTGTAAGCTATATTTCCAGATTTTATATCTTGACTTATATCTTTAGTTAAAATTTTATTTCTTGTACCAAACCATAAAACTTCTGTTATTAACACATACCATATCATTTGCGAATTAGTATATCCATTTATAATTTGACTACTATCTGAATAAATATATTGCCATAAATTTAAAAATACAAACATCATTACAAAAAAATTTATAAATCCTAAAGCAATGTTTGGTATATAGCTTAAATTTTCTATTAATGTTGCCTTGTAAATGTATAAATATTTTTTCATTTTTTCCTCCTTCTATGTGCTTTTCTCTTGGTCTTTTATAATCTATTTTTTATAGATTACTTTACACTATCAAAATATGCAATTTTGACACATCATTTATTTTACCAATATTCAATTTCTAAATTATATTTTTTCTCCTTTATAAATTTCTGTAATTATGTCTTCTAATGGTATATTAGATATATTTATATCTATAATTTTATCTGCATCTAACATTTTTATAATATCAGATACACTCTTTTTCTGAATGTCTAATTCAATTTTAAAACTATTGCCATTATCTTTTAATATTGTTATACCCTCTTCATTTTTTAAATTTACATTTTCTTTCATTTTTACTTCTATTATTTTTTTATTTAAATAATGATATTTTAAATTATTCATTGTATCATCCATTATTATTTTTCCATGATTGACTATAATAACTCTTTTACATAGTTTTTCTATATCACCTACATCATGACTTGTTAAAAATATTGTTGTATTATATTCTTTGTTCATCTTTTTTATTAGATTTCTTATATTTTCTTTTACAACTGGATCTAATCCTATAGTTGGTTCATCTAAAAACAATATATCTGGTTTATGTATTAATGATGCTACTATTTCACATCTAATTCTTTGTCCTAATGATAAATTTCTAACTGGCGTATTTATAAAATCTCCGTATTTCAAATGTATTTTTTAAATCTTCTATTCTTTTTTCTATTTCATTATTGGGTATATCATATATTGCTCCAAAAAATTTAAAGTTGTCATATGGAGTTAAATGTGTCCATAGTTGTTCTTTTTGTCCAAAAACAGTTCCTATTTTGTGTGATAACATTTTTCGTTTTTTTGATGGTTCTAATTCCATTACTTTTATCTCTCCACTACTTGGATACAAAATTCCTGTTAACATTTTTATTGTTGTACTTTTTCCTGCTCCGTTTGGTCCAATAAAGGCTAGAATCTCTCCTTTTTCTACTTCGAAGCTTATATCATTTACTGCTTTAACAATTCTATATTTGGGTTTAATTATTGATTTTATACTTCCTTTTATTCCCTTTTCTTTTTCTTTAATTTTAAATTCTTTGTTTAAATTTTTAACTTGTATTATACTCATATTTTCAATCCCCCTATTTATATATATTATACATGTTTTGACTAATAATAGAAATTTTATAATATAACTTTCTGTATAGCAATTGCATTTTTTATATAGAAAGCCATAGTTTTAAAATTTTTCTTAGATAAAAAAACAAAAAAGCCTTACAAAGAAATCATTTTAAGACTCCTTTGCAAGACTTTATATAATCTTACTTTATAAGTGTAGGCAACATTTGTATTTATGATTGCCCTTTACCGCTCGAAGATGTTACTTCTAGGTAAACTCTTAAATTATGTTTACTATTTTAGCATATGAATATTGTAGTTGTCAATCCCTATATTACAAAATGATTTGCATTTTATGTAAAATTATAGTATAATATATATACAATGATTACATTGTTTAATATATATTTTTTTATCCCCGGCACTCATCAATGTACATATCATGTTCATTGATGCTAAATTAAATAATGCCGAAAGGCTTGACATATATAAAATTTATTATCATCTGGGAGGAAAAAAAGATGAAAAAAATCGAAGTAGGAATCATTAATTTTTGGAAGTGGGTATTTATCGCAATCTCAATCGTTGCTGTTTTGGCAGTTAGTCTTCGCTTTTACAAAGCGATTAGCTTCCGTAACGACTGTACTGTTCACATTTTCCGTGCAGAAGACGCACCAAACGCTGAAGTGGCAGCAAAAGAACTTTCTATTGCTATTAAAGCAATGGAAGAATATGGATTTACGGAAGGTAAGGTCTCTGGAATTGTTGAGGAGGATAACTCGATTGGATACTGTTACCAGACCTTGATTGACTTCAGAAATGAACTTGAAGCTTTTGATGTAGACATTGAATCTGATGTTTATAATGTTGAGCTTAACGCTCTCCAGTCCAGACTTGCAGAAAACGAACCGCCATATCTTATTTCAATTGGGTCTATGTACCTGGTATGGGCTTACGCCTTTATATTATTAGTGTGGATTATAATTCTGATTATTTTTGTTTATGTCTGGGAGGAACATTTCTCCTCAGATACAATGACATTGAAAATTCCCACTTTTAGAAAGACGACAACGTAATTTTTTCACAAAAGCCTCTAGGAACTTCCTGGGGGCTTTTGCTATATATTATTGGTACTCTTCTTTACATTTCATAAAAATATTAATTACTATACTATAAATATTTATATATTATATTTCTACACGTTTTTTATGTATCAAATGTACATGCCTCAAATTCTTAATTCCCTGATGGATGGCAAAAATCTATTTTAACAAATCAGTCATCTCTCCCATATAAAATATATCTAGTTTACTCATTGCTCTTGTTATTGTTACATATAATAATTTTATATCTAAACTACTATTTGTATATTGCATCTTACTTGCATTGCTAATTATAACACAATCAAATTCAAGCCCTTTTGCAAGATATGATGGAACAATAGAAATACCAGAATTATATTCTGAATCTTTTCCCCTTATTAATTTTACATCTTTTCTTATTTTACTTATCTTCTTTTCAATTTGCTTACATTCTTGCATATCCTTTCCTATTATTGCAATTGATTTATATCCACTTTGTAAATAGGTATCTATTCTTTCATTTATATTACTTATTAGTTCATCTATATCTTTATTTTGTTTAATATTTACAGAGTTTTTTCTATCGATTACTGGGTCACCTAGAACTATATATTCTTTTTCAAAATCTGGTAATTTGTTTATTACAGAGTTTGCAATATCCATTATTTCTTTAGTAGTCCTGTATGTTTTATTCAAAGTCGTGTATGTTGTTTTAACATCTTTAAATTCGATATCTATAAATTTTTTCCAGTTCTCTATACCTCTATAATAATGAACTCCTTGTGCTATATCTCCGAAGAATTGTCATTGAATTACTGTTTAGTATTGTTTTTAAAACATCAAATTGAAACTCTCCATAATCTTGTGCTTCATCTATTACAACATGTTTTACTTTTGCATTTTCTTTTATTCCAAATATTTTAAATTGTATATACATTATAGGAGCTAAATCCTCGAAAGAAATTTCATTATTTTCTAGATTTTTGCTTGTATTTTTCTTTAAATATGTCATTACTTCATTTGAATCCTCTAAATAATCATCTATGAATTCTTTATAATATTTTATACAGTCTTTTTTTGAAATTTGACTTAAGTATTTTTTTACTATTTTTTTATAATCTTTTTCTAATAGTTTTATTATTTTCTCATATTCATCAAATACCTTTATTCTGTTTTCTCCAGTTAAATCTTTAATTTTTCCGCTTCGTTCTTTCTTTATATTATCTATTATTATTGGAGCTTTCTTTTTTAATTCAGAAACTAAATTTTTTTCAATTTCATTTATTCTAGTATTATAATTATACATTTTATAATTTTCTTTAAATAAATAGTTTATATCTTCTATCTTCATTATTGTATATCCATTAAAACAAAAATCATTTTTAGGAAGATAATTATTTTCTACCTCTAATAAATATTCATCCATTACTTTTTTAAAGTTTATTGATGATTTGTATTTCGCTTCTTTTATCATTATATCTATTTTACCTTTGTTTATTTCATCAAATGCTTTGTTTACTATTATAACTAATTTTTCATTATTGTCTGATATTTTTAATCTTTTTCCTATTACATCATATGCAAAATCTTCAAAAGTACATTGTTTAACATCATTTACTCCTAAATCTGGAAGAATGTTTGAAATATAATTTAAGAAGAATTTTGTTGGAGCTATTATCATAAATTCTTCTGGTTTAAATTGTTTTTCGTAATTATAAATTAGATATGCTATTCTATGAAGTGCTATTGTTGTTTTTCCGCTCCCTGCAACTCCTTGAACAATAAGTGGCGAGCTTATGTCTGCTCTTATTATTTTGTTTTGCTCATCTTGAATTGTTGCAACAATATTTTTTAATCTGTCATCTGCTTTTTCTTCTAAAGCATTTTCTAATAATTCGTCATTACCTGTAACATTAATATTTACGTATTTTTTTAATTCCCCGTTTTCTATTATATATTGCCTTTTTAATAATATTTCTCCTTCTATTTTTTCACCTAAGGCTTCATATTCTCCTTTTCCTATTTTTCCTTCATAATATAAATTGGCAATTGGTGCTCTCCAATCTACTATAATTGGATATGATGTTTTGTTATCTAATATTGAAATTTTACCTATATAGAACTTTTCTAGTTTTTTTGCATTTTCTTTAAAATCCATTCTTGCAAAATATGGTTTATCTTTTATATTTTTTATGTCTGATAATTTTTTTATTTGTGACTCTAATACTTTTGCATTTGCAATATTTTCTAAATCATAATTTTTGCTTGCACCACTTAAGGCATTTTCTATTTCTGATTCTTCTTCTGTAATCTTTTGAACAATCTCTTTTAATTTTTCTTTTTCTTCTAAAAAAACTTCTTCTTCCATAATAGTTTACTTTTCCTTTCCAAAATATATTTTTTTAAGTAACATAGCTTGCTTACATACGTTAAGTAACTTTTTTGCTCTTATATATTTATTTTTCTAAAACATAATCCCTCCTCTTTTTATAATTTGCCAATCTCCATTAGCTTTATTGCTTTTTTCTAACCCTCAAAAAAATTTAATAATATGTTTTTTAAAACGCAAAAACACCAAGTATTTTTATTAATACTTGGTATCTATATGATTTCTTGTTTTATACATGTTATATTATAGGTCAGTTCTAATTTTGCAATACTTAAAAATGATAAATAAATCATATAAATACTGGAAAAGTAGAGTTTGACTACTGTGTTCGGAATGGTTACAGGTATCCCTCTAAATTCGTAACGTCTATTTTAACATATCAATCTCAGCTTGTCAATCAATTTTCTTTACTTTATTTGCTTTACAAATGCTTTATCTCTGTTCTCGTCATATCCTAGTTTTATGTATAACTTATGTGCACATTTTCTTTGAAATCCACTAAATAACCATATTCTAGTTACATCTTCATAGCTTTTTGCTATTTCTTCTGCTTTATTCATTAATTTAGTTGCTATCCCTAATCTTCTATATTCTTCTTTTACTGCCATATCCCATATCATTGCTTCTTTTCCTGAAGTTAATGTTAAAATATTTAAAGTTACTGTTCCTACTAAACTATCATTTATATAATACCCTAATATATAGGTATCCTTATTATTTATTAATATTTTATAAGATTCCTGCATTTTTTCATAGCTTATATTCTTTCCTAAAGCATCTTTTAATATCTTTTGTAATTCTATAAAATCTTTCTCCTGTATTTCATCTATTATATTATTTCTTTTCATTATCACATCACACTCTTATTTATTTTTATTCTTTACCAATTCTTCATGATAAAAATAATTAATATATTTCACTTTATTATCTTCACAATACTCTTTTATTTGCTTTGATAAATCTTTCCAATATTGTTTGTTTCCTTTAATATAAATATTATTATATTCATTTATAAATTCAGGATACTTATCTTGAATATAAAATAATATTCTAGTTTTATAATCTCCTCTTAAATTTAGATTTTCAAACCAATACTCATCAATATATTCCTTGCTTACTTCTATAATTTCTTTAAAGTTTGTAATATATGGAAATATAGGAGACATGAATAATACTGTATGTATTCCATTTTTATGAAGTTCTTTTAATGTGTTTAATCTTTCTTGTATAGAGCTTGCATTATCCATATCTTTTCTAAAATCTTCGTCTAAAGTATTAATAGACATTGATACTGTTATATTTTTCATTTGTTTTAACAAGTCTAAATCTCTTAAAATTAATTTAGATTTTGTTGATATACTAAGATAACAGTTAGCATTTACTAATTGTTTTAAGATTTTTCTAGTTAATTCATATTTTTCTTCAAATTTATTATAACAATCAGTTACAGATGATAAAAAAACATTTTTGTTTTCTAATTTTTTTATATTTATTTCCTTATCACATTTCTTAATATCGATAAATGTTCCCCAATCTTCTTTATGCCCTGTAAATCTTTTCATAAAACTAGCATAACAGTATTTACAGCCATGTGGACACCCAACATATGGATTTATTACATAATCACTAGCTGGTAAATTAGATTTTGTTAAATAATCGTTAACATGTATTTCTTTTTCTATAATTTTTGGTTCTTCTATATTAGATTTTATTAATATTTTTCCCATCTGTTACATTCCTCCATCTACTTTTAAGGCTTTTCATTAATGGACAAAGGGACGGTTCTTTTGATATAAAAATATGTTTAATTTTAGTTACGTGACAAAACTGGACAAGAGAACCGTCCCTTTGTCCACTTTTGTCCATTAAAAATCAAGTCCATTTTTTATAGCTGTATAAACTTGTCCCCAATTATGGACTTCTTTTAGATTCTCATTTTCTTGTATTTTTTTGCCATATATACTTCTAAAATACAATGTTTTTATATTATTTTGCGATAATTTTTGGCAAGTATTTGGATTATCATCAATCATAATATCAATTTGCTCATCTTTACATATTTTTAATTTATCTTGTGTTTTCCAATAATACTTATCAAATTTCAAATTGTTATCTTTAATTTTCTTTTCTACTAAAGTTATCATTTCATCGAACTCTGTTCCTCTTGCTGAAATAATAATAAGTTCATTATTTTCTTGTTTTAATAACTCTAATACTTCTTTAACTCCTGGCAAAATATTTGATTCTTCTGTTAACCTAAGTAAATACTTTTCCTGAAATATATTCCAGTCTTCTTTGCTCCACTCATAATTATCTTGAACCCAATAAAAATCATTATCTTTTGGTTTAGGATTTTTTCTTTCTATGTAATGAAATAATTCTGCTTTACATCTAAATCTTTCTTCAAAATCTATTAAAACTCCATCTATGTCTATTCCTATTTTCATTTTATCCTCCTAATTTTGTTTTTATTGCTACTTCTATTGCCTCTTTATTTCCTGGTAAAAAATCATATTTTTCTAATTCATTACTACTTACCCATTTATATGTATTAATTCTTTTATCTTGAATATCTATATGATTGTTATCGATCAGTTCACAAATATAGAAAAATATTACAGTATGTTGCATATAATCTGGATATTCCCATAAACTTACATTTGAATATGGAATTATGCTTTTTACTTTAACATTGTAACCAGTTTCTTCTAATAATTCTCTTTTTACTGCATCTTCTGGACTCTCTCCAAACTCTATTTTTCCTCCAGGTACTTCCCATTTTCCATTTGCACCTTCTAAACCTTCTTCTTTTCTATTATCTATTAAAACCTTATTTTCGTTATTAAATAAAATCCCCTTAAATACAAATATTGTTTTTTTGTTCATATGTAATACTCCTTTCATTCATATAGCTCAATTCATTCAATGCAAGTAGTCTAATCCACCAAGGCATAAATATTATATCTTTTATATAAGTCTTTTAAATATATCCTTCCAATCCATTTTTACAACATCTTTTATTTTTACATTATTATGTTCCATGTATTCTTTTACTTTTAAATATCCATAAACATAGCCTGTTCTTACTGGCATTTTATTTTTAGTTATTGCAAACATATAGAAAAAGTCATACATCATATCATTTTTATCTAATTCTGTTTTAACAATCTTATCTATATCTTGTATATTGTTTTTAACCCATTGAACAGTAGTATTAGGAACTATTGTATAATAACTCTCTTCTCTACTTGGAACTATTTGTTCTGAAAAATTACATGCTATTCCCTCAGTAATAAATCTTTCTCCAATGCACTTTTCAAATATATCATGTTTAATTTCTTTTTCTCTAATCCAATGTGTATATTCATGAGCAAGTAACATCTTTATATTATCTATCATTCCTAATGTTGATTCTAGTAGTATAACAGTTACATCTTCATTTTGATATTTTGTAGAATATATAGTAGTATCATTAAATCCTAAAATTACATACACCTTTTTGTTAATATTTTTATAATCTAATTTATTTTCTAATTCATGTACTATATCAATAAAAAGTGTGTTTAAATTGATATCTTTTAAATTTGAAATCATTTCTAATAAAATATTTTTATATTCTTCATTTTTTACTATACTTAGTATTTTACTAGTTTGTACTTTTTTAGGTAAAAAATATATTTTCTCTAAAAGACTGTAATTATTATTAAAATAATTATTTATTGATTTTTCTATATCTTTTGTTTCTTTATATTCTTTTAAAAATTCTTCACATATAAAACAATAATCCATATTAACACTCCATTTCAGTATTTTTTCTAAGATATTAATATATTTTAATTTAAAGCTCCTGATATAATTCTAAATTTAGAATTATTTTCCCAAATATCTTGCAATTTTTCGAAATTTTCATTTGGATTTAACATTAGTTTAGCTAAACAATCTAACTCTTTATATTCTTCTTCAGATAATTCAAAGTCTTTATCTTGTATATATTTAGGCATATGTAAGAATATAATCTCATTATTCATTAATGAATGAAAGTCATAAAATAATCCTCTAATAGCTGCTTTTAGTCCCAAAGTAGCAGGATCTGATGCATAAAAAATCGTATTTTCTTTATATTCCTTTCTTCGTATTCCCAACCAAGCATTTGCACCAAATAGAAATTTATCATAAGGAATATCATTCAAGTCAAATCCCATTTTATGGTCTGGACAATGTTCATCGGCATCCACTAATTTCCATTTATCCTCTTTTTCATCAAAATATTCTGTAATCCAGTGATCATAGTATATTCCATCATAATGTATGTATTCTGCAAATCCACTTCTTGCTCTTGCAGGTATTCCTTTAGCTTTCAATATACTTGCTAATAATATAGCTTGACATCTACAAGTAACATGAACTTTATCCTCTGCTTTTCTTTCTATATTATACTTAGCATCTTTTCTTAATAACTCTGCTAATACACTTTGTGCTGTTGGAAAAATGTCATCTTCATATCTTAATCTGGTAATAGGAATTTTTGTCATATCTCCCCAAAAAGATTCTTTATTGTTTCTAATATTTTTATCCCTAAATACTACTGGATGAATTATCTGCATCCTTTGTAATACACATAATTCTTCAATATCATCTGGTAAACTTTTTGCGAATTCTTTATAATATCCTAAGTCTGTATATGAACTTGTTTTTTTATAAAAATCTAATATTTCTCTTTTCATATATTATACCTTCTTTTCCTTCTCTTTTTGTTTTTAAATCCATGATTTTGGTACTATCATTTTAAAGTTTTATCAATTTGCCTGAAATCAAATTTTAAACATATTTCTTATTAATACCATTCTAATACTTCATTTAATTCTTTTCTAGGTCTTTGCTTTGGATTTTCATCTGGATATCCAATAGAAATTGCCGAAATTAGTTCCATATCTTCATAACCAACTAATTTAGCTATTTCTTTTTGGGTATAAACAATATCTCTTATCCAAAGTGAACCTAAGCCTAAATCTGTTGCTCTTAAACAAATATTCTCTATTGCTCCACCTATTGAAAGACTGTCTCCTATAATAAAATTATCATCATACTTCTTAAATACCAAAATTAATATCGGAGCTTCTTTGATTACTTTTGCTGTTGCTTTAACACTATTTTTTGTTTTTAAGCTTTTTTCTCTTTCTAACATAATATCAGCAATCTGATTTTTTGTTATATTCTTAATTACAAGAAATTTCCAAGGTTGTCTATTCTTAGCAGATGGTGCTAGTCTTGCACAATCTACTAAATCTTCTATTAACTTATTTGATACATCCATATCTTTATATTTTCTAATACTTCTTCTATATTCTATGATTTCTTTTAACTCCATTTTTCCTCCCATTATTATATACATATATGATATTTTATTCTGTAAACGAGCTAGGGTGATATGCTGTAATTCCATTGTCCTCTGCTTTTCTCAAAACATCTAGTCTATCATCAACAAATACTATGTTTTCTAGACTAACATTCATTTTTTTAGAATACTCTATTATTACATCTGGCTTTAACATTGTAGAACTAATAAAAATTATATTTTCTCTCTTTATATTAGGATAATTCTCTTTTAGCCATTTATATTTCCAATTAATTTCATTATTTGTTACAATAGTTCCTAAAACAAATATCTTGTCAGAATCTAACTTACTAATAATATCTTGCATTGTTTTTAATGGTCTTGCTTTGTAAAATAAATCTGAAAATAATAAATCATTTAAAGATTGACACCCAAGCTCTGAACATCTCCCTCCATATAATATATCTCTAAATCTATATTCTGATAAAGTCCCATCTACATCAAAAAATACATATTTTCCTTTTAGTTTTTCTAACATAAAATCTCTCCTTAACTTTTATATTTTTTATTGAATCTGCTAGTTTTTATTTTTCTAAAATTTATCTTATTGTAACATACTATAAAATAAAATTAAACATATAAATATCAATTCTAAGAAATTGTAATCAAGATGTTAATTACTTGAATTTAAGCATATACTATATATTATTACCATAAATATGAACGGAGTAAATACTTATGAAAGACAAGAAAAAACGAGTTTTTTTAATATTACTTATTTTATTAATAGCAATGTTTAGTGGATACTTACTATTTAGTAAAAAATCTTCATCTAATAATTCTAAAGAAATATCAGATACAAGCTTTGTGCAGGAATCTTTAGTCTCTAAAGAGACTAAAGACCAAGACATTTTTAGTATGTATTATGATAAAGCAGAAATTCTACTAGAATCTATGACATTAGAGGAAAAGGTTGGACAGATGTTTCTTGCTAGATATCCTGGAAGTAGCGAAGCAATTAGGGAAATACAATCAGAGAATCCTGGTGGTTATATTTTGTTTGGAAAAGACTTTGCAAATAAAACAAAAGAAGATATCAAAGCAGAACTTGAGAGTAATCAATCACATAGCAAAATAGGTTTGATATTTGGTGTTGATGAAGAAGGTGGCTTGGTAACACGAGTTAGCTCTTATTTAAATTTTAGAGATAGCAAATTTAAATCTCCACAAGATTTATTTAATATTGGTGGCATGCAGGCTATATTAAATGACTCTAGAGAAAAATCTACATTATTAAAAAGTTTAGGATTAAATATGAATCTAACACCTGTAGTTGATATTGCGACAAATTCTTCATCTTTTATATATGATAGAACTTATGGTAAAAGTCCTGAAGATACATCTATATATACATCTGAATTAATTAAAACAATGAATTCAGATAAAATAATCTCTTCAATAAAACATTTTCCAGGTTATGGAGATAATGTAGACACACATACAGGAATTGCTATAGATAACAGAGATTATTCGATATTTGAAACATCAGATTTTTTACCTTTTAAGAGTGGAATTGAAGCCCGGCTCTCCAACAGTTTTGGTAAGTCATAATATAGTTAATTGTATGGATTCCACTAAACCTGCTTCATTATCTAAAAATGTCCTTAAAATTTTAAGAGAAGATTTTGGATTCTCTGGACTTATAATAACTGATGATCTGGCTATGGATGCAGTTAAAACATATGTTGAAAATGGCGAATCTGCTGCTTTAGCAGTACTTGCTGGAAATGATCTTATTATATCTTCATCATTTGTAGAGCAGAAGCATGAAGTTTTGACTGCTGTTAAAAATGGTATAATATCAGAAGAGGTTATAAATATAGCTGTTCGAAGAATATTGGCATGTAAATATTATTATGGGATTATAGAATAAGTATGGTTTAACAATTCTAAAACTCCACTAGAGTACTTGTGGAGTTTCAGATATTTCTATAAATTATTATTAAGAAAAATTTCTCTTAGCAAGTAGTGCTGCACCTATTATTCCTGGTTCTTTAAAACTAGCCATATCTATTATAGTATTTTTTGCAAGCGGATGCGCTTCTATTTTGAAATTATCAATTACTTCTTGCAAAAATCTATCTTTAGATTTAAGAACACCACCACCTAAAATTATAATATCTGGATTAATAATCGAAGAAATATTTAGTAACAATACTGTTAAATTTCTTTTAAATTCTCTAATTATGTCTTTTGCAATTAAATTATTATTCTTTTCTAATTCAAATAACTCAAAAGTATTTTTTATATCTTTATCAATTCTTTCTCTAGCTTGCTTAAGCAAAGCTTTACCACTTATTAAAGAATCACTAATATTTCTTCCATCTAATATCATTCTTCCAAAATATGCACCTAAATCATTACTTCCACTATATATTTTTTTGTCAATTACTACTCCTCCACCTAATCCTGTACTTATTGTTATATAACAAACTATGTCTTTTTCTTTTCCTTTTCCCTTTATCGCTTCTGCAAAAGTTGCAACTCTTGCATCATTTTCTATATATACAGGCTTATTGAAATCTTTATTTAAGTTTTCTACTAATGGAAAATTTTTTAAAATACTTACATTTCCTGATGTTATTATTTGTCCTAATTTTTTATCAACTGAACCTGGAATGCCAATTCCTATTGCTTTAACATTTTCATAATTAGGAACTTTTTTTATAAAATTTTTTATCTTTTTATAAAAGTCTTCCCCTGTACTAACATCTTTAAAAGTAGGTTCTTTATATTCATATATAACTTCTTCATCCTTATTAATAGCACCAATTCTAATATTAGTACCTCCAATGTCTATTCCAATATATTCAGCCATATATTCTCCTCCAATTATCTATATATTTAATAATTTACATTGATCTTTATACCATGCTGGTGTACATATCATAATTATTTTACAATTCCCGTTCCAATAATAAATCTCTTCTTTGTCTATTAAAATAACATCTCCTTGCTTAAAAGATACTGTTTCTTCTTTCTTACAAATTGCCCCGCTTCCTTCTAATATATAACAAATCTCTTTACATTTTTCATTAGTACAATATCCACTTTCTGGATATCTTCCATTAATAGTATTTATACAAAAATCAATATCCTTATCATTTAATTCAATAGAATATTCTAATAGTTGACTTGTATTACTGTTTTTTATTATCTTAGCATTATTACTTTTTACTATTTTCATATTTTTTATATCCTCTCATATAATTTATTATTATTTAACAAAAAGTACATTAATTATATTTTCATATCTGTCTTTTAATATTTCTCTAGTTTTTTGGCTTAATTTATTATAATCTCTTTCTAATTTTTTTCTTACATATTCCTTACCATCTGAAATAGATAAGTTCATTTCATTCTATATTTCTAATATATCTCCATCATTTGGAAAATTCACGCTATTAATTCCTTCAACATTATAATCTGCTCTATGTATTGCATAAAATTTACAATTTGGATATTCTTTGTGTAGTTCTTTAAAGTTTTCTAATCCCATATGCATATCTGTTGTTTTTAATCCTGTTACATCAGAAAACATATAATCTGATTTGCCACACATTTTATAATAATTATCACAAAAACCTGTATCACATGCATATGATAATACTTTATTGTCTTTTTCTAGTATGTATCCATTTATTGGTACACATTGTCCATGTTTTAATGATAATGCTGTTATTCTAAATGTTTCTGTTTTATATTGTTCTTCATTTAGTAATTCTATAAACTGGGTATTATATTTTTCTTCTATCTTATCATATTTGTGTTTATTTCCGTCACTGTGAGTAAAACTCATTAATTCTATTGTCTTTTTTCTTATTCCTATGGGGCCAATTATAATAAGTTTATTTTCCATTTCTTTTCTTATTTTTCTTCCGAATTAGTAAATTTGGAATATCTAAAAAATGATCTGCATGAAAATGTGATATTATTAAATAATTAATTGATTTTGTATAAATTTTTAATCTCTCTATTTGCTTTACTGTTCCCATACCAATATCAAATAATATATCATCTACTAATATGCTTGTATTACATCTCGTTGTACACCCCATTGTTCCTGTTCCTATAAAATTTACTCTCATTTATTAATTTTCTCCTTTACATTTCATTTTTTATAAATAATTAGCAAATATACTAAAATAAAAATCATTTAAAACTCAATTACAGTATAAATTACATACTCTTTATTTAGGTCATAATCTGTTGTTCTAAATACTTTTGTGTTCTTTTCAAATATACTGTTGATATTATTAAAAAGAACATTAATATTGATACTGAAATTGATAATATATTTACATCATAAAAATAATTATATAATACATACACTAAACTATAACTAATTATTTGCCCTATTGTCATATATATATTATATATAAGTATATGTTCTTTTTTATAGTCTACTAAATTATCTGTTTTTATTGCTGCATAAACTATACTGCATGATTCTGACTCTATTATTGTTCCGAGAGAATTCATTAAGATATAATATATTAGTAATGTTAAAAAGCTTGCATTATATACAACAAACAAAGATGACACAAATATTAAAATAGCTAGATATGAATAAAATCCTTTTTTAATGTTTTTATTATTTATTATTTTTAATACTTGTAATGATAATATTGAAATTATTGCAAATACCGAATTATATGTACCAAAATCCATTTCTGTTCCTAGTCTTAAAAACAATATTATTGGCAATAATTCTACCATAGCACCTTGTGAAGATATTCTTCTATAAAACATACATTTATATATATCTTGTATATGTTTTTTGTCTTTTGTTATATTAAAGAATTTTTTTATTTCTAGTTTTTTATCACTAACAGTACAATCTTTTATTTTAAATGATACTGCTATAATAATTAGTGCTTCTATCATTAAGATAATAAATAACATATAATAAGAAAATTCTTGTATTATAAATCCTGAAAAAATAGGTGTTAATATAGTTGCAATACCTGAAAGTATATTTACATTTGCAACAAAACTGCTCATAGTTTTATTATTATTAGAACCAATTATAATTAATTCATATGGAACTGAATAACACATTTCTGCAATACTTTCTATAAATTTAATAATAAATATATATTTAACTATTTTCTCTTTAAAAATTAATAATAAAGCTATTGTTAATATTAATAATGGAAAACTTGATTTATATATTATCGAAGCATTTTTCGAGTTTATAAATTTTAGTATTATATAACCAATTATTAAATTAGCTATTACACCAAATAGACTATATTTAATTATAAAGCTTAAATCATTATTTACTATTTTTAGTATATATATGTTGAAAAACAAAGAAAAGAATACTTTTATAAATTTTCTTAAAAAAGATATTATGGCTATATATTTTCTATTTTTTTGCTCCATTTATTTCCTTCTTTCTTATTATTTTAAAAATTTATCATATGTGTATGGTTTATTGTTTTATATCCAATTTGTTAATTTTGATGTTTTAAATGAATATTTTTCTTATTTGACTATATTTAATAAAAATCTCTATTTTTTTACTATTATAGAAAATTGATTTGAATTAGCTACTTTCCCTTTTACTTCAGAAGAATTAAATAATGGATTGTCAAAGAAAGCTAATATTGAATAATTTTTACTTTGAAAATAATCTGTAAAAAATTCCTTTTTATATCTATTAAAATATGTTTTATATTTTGGATTAAATGGTTCGTCCTCAAATATCTCTTTTTTATCATCTAACCATTCCATTACATTAATAGCTATTAATCCTTCATTTTTCAAAATTTCATCAAATCTGTCTAATATTTTTATACATTCAGTATCATTTACATGAATTAATGTAGCAAAACAAATTATTGCATCAAATGAATTTTCTAAAAATTCTAGATTTCTAATATCCATTACTTTAAATTGTGCTTTTGGTGCATTTTTTCTAGCTACTTCTATCATATTTTTAGAAGCATCTATTCCTACAACATTAAAATCACCTTCACAATTTTCGGTTAAATATTTTGGATAATCACCAATGGCTGTTCCTACATCTAAAATCTTTGCATTACTGTTTAATTTAGAACATATAAAATCCATTTCTTTTTGAAATTGTACCTTTCCTTTTAAATCTTTTGTTTTAAAATATGAAATATACTCGTTAACTATGTTATTATATGTTTCTATGGTAATATCAGTTTTATCTTTATTCATCTCTATTTTCCTCTTTTATAATAATCTTTTTTATTTAATTCCATAAACTGTAGTAACTAATGGATTTAAAAAATATATTAAACTATTTTCCGTTTTAAATTCAACAGCATTCCAATTAGGTCTACTTATAAAAGTAAACCTTTTGTCTATTTGTACTTGTTGTTTTAATTTATCCCAATCCTTTACAGCAAAGTCTGGTGCCGCTTCATACTTTAATCTACTCTCATCAAAAAATCTTATTTTCAAAAATTTCAATTTGCCCCATTTAGTTTCTATTGGATTATTCAATAAATAAAAGTTTCCTTTTTTTGTACTATCAATTAATCTACTTATTTTGCTAACTTCCTCATCTAATTTCTTTCTATGGTCTTCTGACTCTGGGAATATGTCTATGAAGTCTATAAATTGTATATCTTCTATTTGTTTTATATCTTTTTCTATTCGACTTTCATTCTTTTTAATAATTTCTTCTAACATAATTATCTCCTAATTTTCTTTAATCTTGATTTACTTAAAATTAACTATTTTTTATACATAGCTTTACTCAAAAAATATCTTATTTAATGCTATGGCCACACCCGATTGATTATTTGACTCTGTAATCATATCTGCTATATCTTTTAACTCTTGTACTGCATTTTTCATAGCAACTTTATAATTTACTGCTTGAAACATTTCTATATCATTCATTCCATCTCCGAATGCAATCGTTTCTGACAAATTAATATCTAAATATTTTATTAACTCTTTTATAGCCTCTGCTTTTGTAACATCTTTAGGCATAACATCAATACAATATGGATTGGGATAGTCTTCGCCTTTTTCTTTAAAACTTTGTGGAACTCCAAAAAAATCGATTTGTGTAATATTCACATCAAATTCATTTTTTATTTTCTCTCTAATCTCACTTATTTTATTTTTATCTCCATCAATAATAGAAAACTTTATAATTGGTTTATCTGTTTCTTCAAAATAGTTCTGTAAAGATGAATCTATTATTACTTCTGGTCTATTTCTAGGTACTACCCCATATTTTTCTTCATCTACTACTAAGTTTCCAGATATAGTAACCATTGTATATAGATTGCATTCTTTTATCATATTTAAAATTTTAATTGCTGTATTTTTTTCAAAGCTCTTATTATAAATGTCTATATTTCTTTTAAAATCTCTTACAATTGCACCATTAGATCCAATTAAATATGGAGTTGCATAACATTTCTCACTAAACAATTTGATACTTTCATATGGTTTTCCAGAAGTTAATACAGTATATATATTGTTCTCTTTTAACCTTTTTATAGTATTTACTGTTTCTTCTGAAATTCTTTTTTCATCATCTACTAAAGTTCCATCTATATCTATAAAAACTATCTTATACTTATTTTCTAACATTCTTATATCTCCTTATTTAAATACTTATCTATATTACTAATTATTTGCTTTGTAGCTCTCTTATAGCATTGTTTCGTATCTCCTGTAATCATATCTGTATATATTACATTTTCATAATCCAAAATTTCTTTCATATCTTCATTAACTGTTGGTTTATCGCATATATAATAATTATTTTTATTTTGTAACCATTTTTTTAAGGATGCTATCTCATAGCAATAACCTATTGAAGTATTTACAATTATCTTTCCATTTCCATATATATCTAAATTGTCATCTCCTATAAGACATACATTTCTATTTAGATTAATGGAAATAATATCTACTGTAGACAA
This sequence comes from uncultured bacterium, assembly GCA_905215935.1. Lineage (GTDB taxonomy): Bacteria > Bacillota > Clostridia > TANB77 > CAG-508 > CAG-492. The sequence goes on along the minus strand of CAJMRY010000002.1, from coordinate 183,264 downwards.
TAATTCTTTTAATTCTAGATATTTAATTCCGTTTTTTTCTTCATTCTCTTTTCTTGTTCTACTATAATAATAAACATTACATCCTAATAATTGCAAAGTCTTTGCAATTCTACTTCCTATATCTCCTAAACCTAATATTCCTACTTTTATGTCTGTTAAATCTAATTGTTCATTTTTCCATCTATTATTTCCAAATCCATGAATTAAGTTAATTATTTGACTGACTGTAAATTCAACAACACCATTATCTCCATGTCCTTTTAAGTATGAAAAAGAAATTCCTTTTTCCATTGCTGCATCTATATCTACTTTTGAATATTGTTTTCCATAAAAAGAACAACACATTGCAATATACTTTAAATTTTTACAGTTATTTATTATATTACTATTTATTACAGTTTTATATGATACCAATATACAATCAGCATTTCCTATTCTGTTAATAGTATCTTCATCATTGATAGTGTCTGTATCATAATATATAAGTTCTTTACAATATTTCTTTAACTCTCCTACACCTTCTTCAGTTAATAATACTGGTTCTAATATGACAATTTTATTAAACATATCTTCTCATCTCCTAATAATTTTTCTTATTTATATCATATATTAATATTTTTTCATAGTATTTTGTAATTATTTATAGAACTTATTTATGCTTAATTGACACAAAATCTCCAATAAAAACAATATCAAGAGTGAGCAATTCATCTCACTCTTAATATTGTCTTTATTGGAAATTAAATTTTATTTGTAAATGTTATATTATGAATTTTTCAATTTTTCGCAATATAAAAAAATAAGCATCAGCACAAAGTCCACTGACACTTAAATCAATTTTGATGTTTTGTTTAAAATTTACTAATTAAATATCCCTTCCTGTAATGATATTTGTTTTTGAATATACTCACTTATTTTTGAATCAATTCCAAAATTAGCATCAAAACACTCATCAATAATCCCATTAGCATTTAATTGTTGATAATTAATCATTGATTGTTTATTTGATGCAATAAATACATTTTTACCTTTTATACTATGTACATATTCAAATGCAAAACTATCTGTAAGTCCATCTCCAAAATATATAACTTCATTTGTTCCATTATTTTCATTTTGAACTTTTTTGATAATTTCAACCTTCTTTTTATCTGTTAATAAAATGTCTACATCTCCATATATTCCATTTTCTTGCTTAAATGTTACTCCATAAACACCATTTACAAATTCTCTGATTCCGAGTTTCATCAACATAATCTTTTAGTCCTGAAGTAACAATATAATGTTTAACTCCTGTTTTTGAACTTTGAAATCTTCTAAAGTAATCAACAACTCCATTATTTAACTGTACTTTATTTGCTCCTAAACAAATATTATCTCTTGTCATTGCAATTTTATTTTCAAACAAAATATCTTTATAACATTTATAATAAGCTTCATATAATCCTGTAGCATTTTTATTATTTATTTCTTTTTTTACTCTTCTCATTAAAGTTTCATTATCATATCCACATTTCTTTAATATTTCATATTGTGGTAATGAATATGGTGTTAATGTACCATCAAAATCATATATTATTACCATCTTTCTCACATCCCTTTATTCATATATTATGCATAGAAATTTAATATTTTAAAATATACAAACTGTTATTTACTTATTTTAACTTTTCAATATTCCAAGCCCTATATGTAGTTTTCTACCTTCTAAAATGTACTTTTTTAGTTTATTTTGTAGTGTAGTTTCTTCTTTCAAATTTTCATAATTTATATTGCAACCCTTTTCTTGAAAAACGAAATTCAAAAAATCTTCTATATTTTCTGTTTGTTCTATTATCTCAAATTTATTTTTGAATTTGAGAATGTTACTATTTTCATCTAAAATATTATCAAGCTCATTACTTAGTAACCATGTATTATAGGAGTTTCTTCATCAAATTCATATTGTAATCTTCCTACCTGAATTATCTTTCCATTCATAAAATATGAACCCCATACCATTTGACTAAATCCTATACCATCAATGTTGAATCTTTGCTTGTCTATTGTACAACATTGATTAATGTTTTTTATTTGTTCTTCAATTTGTTTTTTATCAAATTTTCTTTTTTTCATATTTTTTAAATGTATTTCATTTCCACTTAACAGTACAACTACTGGAATCATATAATTTCCAATATTTTTAAATAATCTGTCTGTTTCCTTCCAATTCCAAATATCTTTATATAAACCAGTCCTATCAATATATAATATGTAATGCCATAAATAACTTAAAACCTTTAAATAAACATTTGCATTTATCATATCTAGCGTTTCTAAATATTTATTCTTGAAAATTTCATCATTAATATTATAATATTCTAATACTTTAATAGCATGTTTTTTATCAAGCCATTTTATCTTATTTGGAATATTTCGTTTAATGTTTTCAAATGCAATATTCCATGATTGAGGTGCTTCTTCCAACCCAATATATTTTGCTAATTCATCCATTTGTAAATAATTTCTTATTTTATACTCTTTCCTCATATTTTCCTCATTCTATTAGACTTATTATCCTATCCCGTATATATAAGAATATAACCTTAATATTCTTTATCTATAAGTATATACATTATTTTTGTACTTTATTAATTAATATAATCTATAATTAGTTCAACCCATCTTTTTATTCTCAAATCACTAGCTTCATTAGTATACCACCCATATTCACTTGTAACCATTATATTTCCACTATATTCTTCTAATAATGTATTAGGCTCTTCAAATGCATATCCAAATATTTCATTATTTCTTACTTTATTTTCTATTACTTTTGAATCAAATAACTGTTTTCCTGTACCACTAATTAAAATACAGTTTTTTTTCATCTTATCTAACAGGTCATTAGTAATTATTTTCTTTGTTTCTTTATTAATTGCTAGACATATATATATAATGTCACATTCTTTAAATAGTTTATCAAGTTCTATAAACTTATAATTATTATCTTTTTTGGTTCTATTCCAATAATAAATATCCATTCCTATTCCATCACATATTTGTGCAATTCTATAACCAATATTCCCCAGACCAACAATTCCTACTTTTTTATTCTTTAGCTCCATTTGTAAAAATGGCTCTGAAAAATCTTGTTTATTATTGTTTTTTATTTGAAGAGGTATTTTCTTTGATAATACAAACATATACATAACTAAATATTCTGCAACACTTTCAGAAGCGTATTTAGGTATATTTATAACATCTATATTTTTATCTTTACAAATATCTAAGTTTATATAGCTTTTATCTGTCGTTCCAACAAAAATCGCTTTTAGATTTTGAACTTCCATTAATATATTATTAGGAAAACTCCAACCAGCATAATCAGGATCATAAATTATTATTTTTTCATTATTATCTTCTTTTAATTTTTTATAATTTTCTTCATTATTATTACTAGAATATAAAATATTTCCTAATTTAGAAAGTTGATTTACATAATCGTTTTTAAAAATTTCTTTATCCGCTATAAAATATATATTCATATTTATACACCCTCCTATTAATTTATATATTCAATAATATATTCATCATTTACAATCGCCTTTATCCTTTTATCTAATAACTTTATATATTGTGTATTAAAATATATCATAGTCTTGTCTCCTTTAAAACGTATAATGACCTTATCTCATATTTTTATTTTAGATAACTATATTTTTCACATACTATTCTATAAATTTCTTTTGCACCATTACTTAGTTCTTTTTCATCTATTTCACCAATTTTATATCTTTCATATCCTAAGCATTTATTAGGTTCTGCTATTTTTAATTCTCCACTTTTTAAAAAGCCTTTATACACCATATATATCCAGGTTTGTTCTTTATTATATCTATTATCAAATGTAACGGCATAAGTCGATGTAATAAATTCCTCTATTTCTATATTTGCTTCTGTTCCAACTTCTTCTACAATTTCTCTATTTAATGCAGTTTTAAAATCAATATCACTTTCTTTAACTCTTCCACCTATTGTTTCTAGTTTTAGTCTTTCATCTCTACAACCTAATCCTCTTCTTTGAAAAATTATTTTGTTATCTTCATCGAAAGCATATACAATAACTGCAACTTCATAATCTTTTGATATCTCATCTTTATCTTTTAAAATCTCTTTTAATTCTTTCATATTTTTTACTTCTTGTGTAAATAATTTCATTATTCCCTCCATATAATTACTTTTTGCAATATATTATCATAAAGAGTCAAAAAAGGAAAGTGCTTTTCCAAACACTTTCTTTTTAAATCTTTTATTGAATCTATTGTACAATTTCTACAAACATTCTTTAAAAATATTAATAATATCTTCTTTATTCATATCTATAAATCCTTTTACTGTGCCATTGCTACATATACGATTTGCCATTTCTTCAAAATGTTTATCATCTATATTTAAATCAGATAAATTATTGGTTAATTCTAAATCTTTATAACATAAGTTTTCTAAACATTCTATTGATTTTTTTGCAACTTCCATCTTAGGTAAACTTGAATTAATATTCCATACATTAACTCCAAAACTATAAAATCTATCTATAGTATTTTCATTTAATACATATTTTAAATATCGTGGAGTTAAAATGGCTAATCCTAATCCATGAGTAATATCATAAAAAGCAGACAATTGATGTTCTAGCAAATGACAAACCCATATGTTTGGTTGTTTATCCATTCTAGTAAATCCATTTATTGCCCAAGATGAAGCCCACATTAAATTAGCTCTAGCTTCATAGTTTTTTGGTTCATTATAAGCTTTTTTAGAATATTTTATTACAGTTTTCATTAATCCTTCCATTACTGTATCTAACATATATAATCCATTATTTCTTGAAAAGTAAGTTTCCATTATATGTGATAAAATATCAAAACTTCCACAAGCAGTTTGGTATTTATTTACTGTATATGTAATAGTTGGGTCCAAAAAAGAAACTTTAGGTAAAAACAATGGACTTTTTATACCCTTTTTTTCATTCATTTCTTTATTAGAAATAATAGCATTGTTATTCATCTCAGAACCTGCTGCTGACATTGTTAATATAGTAATTATAGGAATTGTTTTTTGTATTTCAGCTTTTTTTAGCACTAAATCCCATGTATCTCCATCATAATATTTACCTGCCGAAATAAGCTTGCAACTATCTATTACGCTTCCTCCACCAACACCTAAAATAACATCAATATCTTCTTTTTTGCAAATATTAGATGCTTCATTTATTGATGTATGTTTTGGATTAGCTTCAATTCCTGAAAATTCAAATATTTCTATATTGGAATTTTGAAGTTCTCTTACAATATCGTGATAAAGTCCTATTTTCTTTATAGAACCTCCTCCATAAACCAATAATACTTTATTTCCATAATTTTTTATCTCTTTACTTAAATTTCCTTGTAATTGATTTTCTCCAAAATATACTTTTGTTGGAATTTCATAAACAAACTTATTCATCTTATATCTCCTTTTCTTCTATATTAATTCCATATTCAATAAGTGCTTCAGATAAATATTGATTTGACTTAACAATAATTTTTTCATAATCTTCATTAGATGCATTATTAAACAATTCTATTAATGAATTAAATTCTTTTCTTCTCCTTGATATAAATTCTTCTCCATTTCCTCTTTTCCTAAATCTATCTACATATTCTTCGAAATTGTTTGACATAGGAAAAACTAAAATAATTCTAGTATCTTTTGAATTTCTTTTAAAATAATCACTATCAATTGCTTTAAAAACATGCTCTATAAATGGTGATACAACAATTTTATTTGCTTCAAGTTCTGTTAAAATTGCATTGATAAAGTTGTTAGGATAGTCAGGATTTTCAGTACGTAATGAAGTTTGACCTTTTCTTTGTTCTAATGGTAAATGTCTTATAGTTTCATCATAAATATACTTATAATCTTGAAAATCTAAATCAATCACATTATTATAACTATGTTCTAGTTCTGTTTTGCCTGTTCCCATATATGCTAATATTAATAATTTGTCTTTCATAATTATCATTCCTTTTCATTACTTTATTTATTTCATACGAATTTCCAACTATTCAATACTTTAGGATAATTGCTATACTATTTTTTTATTATATTATTAATATTTAACTGCTTCTTTTATTAGTTCTCCCAAATATGGTCTTTTACAATTAGACAAGTTATTTAATTCTTTTAATGCATTTTCTTTTTTTAGAAAAATCAATTTATTAAATTCTACCTCTAAATTATTTGTAATTAAATATTCTTTGTATTCTTCAAAATATTGTTTTAACTCATCTTTAGTGCAATTCATTTTACCAATAGCAATAAATCCATATGCATTTCTTGTTTTACTAGGATATTCTATAAATGATATTTTATAATCTATATCATCCAAATTAAGATTTAATTCTTCTTTCAACTCTCGCTTTATATTAGAATCTATATTGATTATTCCATTTTCAATATCTCTAATATCTATTCCTCCTCCTGATATTTGTAAACAATATGGTATAGATGTTGTTTTATCCATTTCTCCTATTACAAAATAATCGTCTTTTGTTAATAATAAAATTCCACCCCAAGGTGAACAACATCTATAGTTATCTTCTTTAATTCCAACTCTTTCATCATATAAATAATGAGCATAATTAGATTTAGTAACAATCATTTCAATATTCTCTTTGGTTTCATTTACTGTTTCTACAACATAATCTTGCCCATTATATAAATTGGGATTTTCTTTTACAGCTTCTGTCCAAAAACTCTCTATATTGTCTTTAAGTTCCTTAGGCAATTTAATTTCTCTATCTTCAAATTTTAATATAATAGGTTTGCTTACTTTTACAATTTTACTCATCTCTTTGCTCCTTCAATTTATAAAGATTATACTTCTATATTGAATTCATTTAATAATTTTATAATATCTTTTTTACTATTAGGTTCTACTCTTCTACCTAATATTCCTAATTCATTTGCCATACTATAACTTCTATTAGTATCATCATCATCTATAAATAAACATTCTTCTGCTTTTAAATTATATCTTTCCAACAATATTTTGAAAATTCTTTCATCTGGCTTTTTTACATTTTCATAAGCTGAAATTACTATTCCATTACATAATTTAAAAAATTCTATACTTTTTAAATATTCATAAGTAGCTTTTGCCATATTTGACAATACATATATATTGTAACTTTGAGCTTTTAATTTTTTTGCAATCTCTACAATATCTTCATTTACATATAAATTTTTATACCATTTGTGTAAAGATGTTTCTATTAGATTTTTAAATTTTAGTTCATTTCTTTTTTGTATTTCAATTATAGCTTGCTCATTTGTTATTCTACCTAAATCCATTAAATTCCATTCTGGTGATTTTAAAAATTTATCTTTTATAAAATTTCTTTCTTCTTCATTTTTTGCAAGCTCCGTTATTATAGATGAATGTGTACCTTTTATAATTACATTGCCTAAATCGAAAATTATATTTTTTATCATTAATATTCTCCTTTCTTTTTAATTGTTATTCATTGTCTATAATTGCTCTTGTACATTTCCTATGAAAATCACTAAATAGCTATATTCTTGTTAACCTTGACTTGATTTGATAAAGCATATTTTTATAGAGGATTTAATTTCTTTTATAATCTCCAATTCACAAGATTATATTTATCTTCTTTCTCTAGTAAATTAATTTGTCTTTTTATTTCTTCTATATCTTCATTATTAAATCTTTCAAATTCATCATAAACACCTGTAGATTTATTAGGAAAAACTAATGCTTCTCCCCAAGTTTGAGTTGTTGAATCTTTTGTTCTACCATATAAATGAATATGAAATTCTGGCTTCATTCCTTTTTGGTATGCCCAGTTTCCGTTTTCTTGATAATTAATTTTTTCAATATTTATTCCTTTATTTTTCATTCCTTTTTCCATTGCTTCGCCTAATAACATTGTTAATCTCATTACTTCAATAGCTAATTTAGGTTCAAGTTCAGTTCTACTACTAAAATATTCTTTCTTAGCTCTTATCCATAAATGACCTCCATCTGTTCTAGGTATATGTGGAACTTTTGGAACAGCAACAACAAAATTTTCTGTTTCATAAATTATATTATCATTAAATGGCTCGATTTCTTTATGTTTTATTAATATTTCCATTTCGTTACCTCATTATTTTTTTGACTATGTATGGTTACTATACCATACATAGTCAAAAAAATAAAGCATATAACAAATTAAATTATTACATACTTTACCTTTTAAGTTTTATCTTCAAACATTCATATTTTTAAATATTAAAATTATACTGTTCCACACACCATATCAACTTCTATCGTTACCTTGATTTTATTATTTTCTATTCTTTTAACATTATTTTTACCTTTTCTTTCAAAACTAATAAAATCCTCAAAAATAGTGCTTATGTCTACTTGATTAAATATACTTATCCTTAAATCCTCTTAATTGAAAAACAATGTGCTTTTAAAATAAGTCAAGGTTGTGCAACAACACATTCATTTTAACCTTGACTTGATTTTATAAAGCACATTAAAATTGTATAGAGGATTTAATCTGTCTTTTAGTAATTATTTATTCCAATTTAGTAATTCAACAATTTCATTATGAATTTTACCATTTGTTACGAGTAAGGTATCTATATTATTTCTTTCTTTTCCCTTTAGATTAGTAATAATCCCTCCAGCCTCTGCAACAAATAATTTTCCAGCTGCTGAACTTAATCCAACACTTGGTTTTACATTTAATACTCCATCTATTTTTCCTGATGCACACCAACACAATTCTATTGCTCCAGAAACAATTAATCTAAGTCCTCTTACTTTTGGAGCTAATTTTTCTTCTACATTTAAAACATCTTTTATATGTTCATTACTATAATGAGAAGTTAAACAGAAAGATATTATACTATTATTTAATTTATCATTATTAGAAACTTGTAATTTTTCTCCATTACAAAATGCTCCATTTCCTTTTATTGCATAATAAATATCATTTTGGTTATAATCAAAAACAATTCCTAATATTGTTTCATTATTTTTCTTTAGAGCAATAGAAGTTGAGAATAATGGTAATCCAGATGCAAAGTTAATCGTTCCATCAATTGGATCTATTAACCATTCATATTCACTTGTTTTACTTTGTTCTCCACATTCTTCTGAATATATTGAATGTTCTGGAAACCAGTTCTTTATCATTTTAATAATATTCTTTTCCATATATAAATCAATTGCTGTAACAATATCATTACCTTCTTTATTTTTTATATCAATTTCTTTTATATTTTTAGAATCATTATAAATTTGCAATACATTTTCTTTTATCATTTCAATTAAACTAAAGTCTATATTCATAATTCCCTCCTATTTTTTTGATATATATTTTTATTTAGATATTTTCTATGGCTTCTTCTATTCATTAATAAATTTATAATGTCATTATTATCTTCATACATATATATCAACCTCCTAAAAATATTTATATCATATTTCATTATATTTTTCTAGTAGTACACTTGGTGAACTTTTTTATAAAAATTGAGTACACTTGGGTGAACTTTTTTGAATTTTTAGTTCACTATTTTTAATTTTAACGAAGAATAGCGGGGTTGAGCCAGTTCACTCGGTGAATTTTCACATCATATTTGCTTAAAATTTTTGTTTATTTATTAACACATGCATTTAACCTTGACTTGATTTTATAAAGCACATTAGAATCTTATGAAAAGAGGATTACAAATATATTTTATATGATTTCTTCTATTTTTTGTATCACATTATTTATTTTCTCATTAAAATTTTTGTAACTATTTACTATTATTCTTTTATGATGATTTTTATATGCCTCTAATAGTCTATTGTCAGTTTCTATTGTATGAAGTCCTTCATCTCTTCTTGCCTTATTATTATCAGATGTATATAACTCTGGAAACCTTTTTGCAATTGCTTCCATATGTATAATACCATCATAACTATTTAATATATCTTCATAAGTAGTATTAAATTTATTTGCAATTTCATCAAATTCTTCTCTATTTATAAACATCATAGCATCAATTGGACATCTATCAAATATAATTAGATTTTTATTATTTTCTGATAATGATATTGCTTTTTCATAAGTTTTTTGTATTTCAAGTTGCATTCTTATTACTAACTCTTGAAAATTTTTTCCGCCTACTTTTTGTGCTGTAATTCCTCCAAGTATTAATATAGTTGCCATTTCATTTACTATATAAACATCATATCCAAGTTTGCTAAAATACTCCTTTATAAATAGTAAAGATTCTGACTTACCTCCACATGCTCCTCCTGTTAATACTATTTTTTTACATATTTTATCATTCATTAATTTTTTACTTTCTCCTTTACTAAATTAATTCAAATTTTATTATTTTTACTAATGTATTCTCATCTACAGTTTTATTATAATAAGTGCTATATGTTTTATACATTTGCTCTTTAGATTCAAATTTTTCGTGTCCTTCTAAATCTTGTTCATCTAGGTCTTTAAATTTCTTTTCTATTACATTTATAATTTTTGCATTAGCAAATACTTCTTTTGTTTCCCAAACTAAAAATTGCATAACATCTCCCTGTTTTATATCTTTATCATCAAATATTCTCCAAGTTGTTGTTTTCTCTTTTTTTAATATTAATTCACTTAATTCTTTTCTAAATTTTAAAGTTTTCATTTTTTAATTTTTCCTCATAATTTTATTATATAATCATATATTTTATTAGCCAATATTTTGTGATATTCTTCTGTTGGATGTAACCCATCAGGAATATATTTTATATAATCTTCAATAGTATTTATATCACAGTTATTATATAAGTCAAAAACTAATATATTATTCTTTTTGCATACTTCTTTTATTGCATTTGCTACATCTTCCAATGAATATTTTAGTCTATTTTTTATATTTGTAGCATATTTAAAATTACAACCCCTATCTATATAAGCTCTTTGTATTGGCGTTATAAAAAATATTACTGAATTTGGATACTTCTGTTTTAATCCAATACACATATTATTTAATGCTCCATATATTGTAGCTGTACCTAAATCATTTATTTTACCTAATTGTACTTCAAAATCTTCTCTACCATAGTCGTTTGTACCACCAAATATTGCTACTATATCTGCATTATCATCCATATTTTTATATCTATTACACATTGGCTCATAAGAAATCTTATTATCTGCTAGTGTAGAACTGTTAATTCCATAATTTCTTAATTCTTTAAGATTTAACCTTTCTTTTAACAAAATTGAATAATTTTTCTCTATTTGTTCTCCTGTATTAGGATTATAACCCCAAGTAATGCTATCTCCTAATATGTTCATAGTTTTATATTTATTCATCCTTTTGCTCCTTTTTTATATTTCAAAACTAGAAATACATAATAAATGATCTGATTTATTTTCTATTTTTCTATTTGATAAGTACTTTATACTTTTCTCAGCTAATATATAATCTATTGACGTTCCCTCAAAATATGTTGCACCTTCTATATAGTTTTTAAAGTTACTCTTGATAAATGGCAATAATTCTAATAATTTTTCTGTATTGTAATCTCCAACTATAAAAATTTTATTATTATCTTTCATAGATTGTTCTATGTTTTCTTCTAATCTTTTATAAACATAATCATAGTCTTCTGGAATCTTTCCAAAAACTTGAAAAGCTGGTGCATGTCCTGTTATAAACTTTATCTCTAAATTATTACTTATTTCAATATCAGCAATAATAAATCCATCATCAAAAAGTCTATATGTTTTACCATCTTTAGCTACATTTAATAAATTAACATTTTCAAACATAATATTTCTTGAATTTTTTATTGGATATTTAGATAACATTACCTCTTCAATATTGCCATTTTCTAACAAATGACAATCTGATACCTCAAATTCTTTATAATATTTCAAACTGGTATTTTCTGATATTATCTGCGCAAATGATTTTTCTCCATTTGTAAATGCAACTGATTCTTGTATTCCAATTATATCAATATCTTCATCATTTATTTTTTTAATAACTTCATCTAATAATCCAAATTTTTTATAATCTTTTTCTTTTTTTATTCCATTAGAAATACTCCATTCAGCTGGTATGCCACAACTTATATTCCAAGTTGCAATTTTTAGAACTCCCATATTTAATCTCCCATTTCTTATTTTTCTAACATTTTATCATAAAAAGTCAAAAAAAGAAAGTGCTTTTCCAAACACTTCCAATCAAGTTTTATCTCCAAACATTCATATTTTTATTATCAAATTATATTACTCCGCACACCATATCAACTTCTATCGTTACCTTAATTTTATTATTTTCTACCCTTTTAACCTTATTTTTGCCTTTTCTTTCAAAACTAATAAAATCTTCAAATGCAGTAAACTCAACTATTGTATCGAATCTCTTAGATATAGCACCGAGCAACACTCCACATGGCTCGTAAACGGAAACATATCAACAGGCTGAATCTCTCTTACATCATACTTTTCCTCCAACAATTTTAAATCTCTAACTAAACTTGCTGGATTACAACTAATATAAATAATTTTTTTAGGCTCTACATTTAAAATATTCTCTATTGTATGTTTATCCAATCCTTTTCTTGGAGGATCTACAAAAATAACATCTGGTTTATCATTATTTTTATTTAGAACATCTTCAAAAATCTTTTCTACATCTCCTGCAAAAAATTCTATATTTCTAATATCATTTATACTTGCATTTTCTTTTGCATCTTCTATTGCTTGCTTAACAATTTCTATACCATAAACTTTTTTAACATATGGAGAAGCAAATATTCCAATTGTACCAATTCCACAGTATAAATCAAATAAAGTCTCCGTCTTAGAAAGATTTGCCATTTCAATAGCTGTATTATACAATACTTCTGTCTGAACAGGATTAATTTGGTAAAAAGACATTGGAGAAATTTTAAATGTATAATCACCTAATTTATCATAAATATATCCATCTCCATATATCACTTCATTTTCATTTCCTAAAATAACATTTGTATTTTTTACATTAATATTTTTTACAACTGTTTTTACTTCTGGAAATTCTTTAATAAGTAATTTTACTAATTCTTTTTCCTTTTTTAACTCTTTTCCATTAAGAACTAAAATACACATAACTTCATGTGTTCGAATTCCTACTTTTATTACTATATGTCTAAGCAAACCTTTTCCATTTTTCTCATTATATATAGGAATATTATTTTGTATAAAGAAATGAAAAATAAAATTTGATATTTTCTCTGATAATGGATTTTGTATCATACAATTCCTCATAGGAATTATTTCATGAGTTCTTTTTGCATACACTCCTATAACAGGTTCATTATTTTTATCTAATCCTACTGGATATTGTGCTTTATTTCTGTAATTATATGGATTTCCCATTCCAATTGTCATATTAACATTTATTTTATTATTTAATGTTTTGCTTACTAAGTTTTGGACTGTATTTTGTTTTATATTTAAAGTTTCTTCATAATCAATATGTCTTAAATTGCAACCACCACATCTTTTATATGTACCACAGTCTGTCTCTACTCTATATTTTGAATTTTCTAATATTTCTATTAATTTTCCAAATGCATGTGAAGTAGTTACCTTTACAATTAAAATTTTACACTTTTCGCCTTTTATAGCTCCTTCTATAAAAATAGTAAAATTATCTATTTTTGCAATTCCTTCTCCTTCATATCCTTGGTCAATAATATCTACTATGTATTCTTTATTTTTTTCTACTGGGACTTTCATTTTATCACCTACTACTTTATATTAATTTTCTTTAGAATCATCTTTTTTATTTTCTTCGCTCTCTTTATTATCATTAAATAGTTCATCTAAATTATACTCAGTTTCTAATTTTTTCATTTTTCCATTGTCATCATCTAACCCTAAATCTTTAAAATATTTTTCCTTCATAATATATCTCTCCTTTTTAAAAGATTAATTCTAGTTTATCATAATTCCTTGTATATTTCTACAATATTATATAATACAACCTGATAAATTTAAGAAATATAATTAATTCACTTCTATTTAAGAAAATTATGAGTAGTCCTTTACAAACTACTCATTTTTTTATAAATTATTCTTTTTAGTAAATATATCAGTAGTTATTTCGTTTTCTGTTATAACTACCTCCTATACTAAAAATATTCCTCCATTAACATTTAAGTTTTCACCATTAATATAATCTGCTTTTTCACTTAATAAAAATAATACCGCATTTACTGTATCTTCAACTTCTCCTAATCTTTTACTAGGATTCTTTTTCGCTGTTTGTTTAATCTCTTCTTCTGTATAACTCTTTTTAGCAAATGGAGTTAATGTCATTGATGGACTTACAGTATTTACTTTTATATTATATTTGCTCGTTAACTCTAGTGCACAACATTTAGTTAACATTACTGTAGCAGCTTCGCTTGTACAATAAGCAACAGAATCTAACATTGGCTTACTAGCTAGTCTTGATGCAATATTAACTACTCTTGGCATAGTAGATTTCTTTAATAATGGAATAGCATATTTTATACACATCCATCTAGCAACTACATTTACATCTAATTCTTTTCTAAATTCTTCTGGTGTTAAATCTTCTATTGAAAAAATGTTATCATATACAGCATTATTTACTAATCCATCTAATCTTCCAAATTTTTCTTCTATATTTTTATACATATCTATTACTGCTTTTTCATTTGATACATCAGCTTTTATAAATAACGTATTTTCTTTATAATTACCGAAATAATTTTCTAGTTGCCTCTGCATTTTCTTCATTATGAGCGTAGTTTACAATAACTTTTGCGCCTTCTTCAAGTAATTTCTTAGCTATTCCTTGACCAATCCCAGATGTTGATCCTGTTATTAATATTACTTTATCTTTAAAACTCATTATATACCTCCATATATACTTTTTAATTTAATTTATATTTTCTTTTTATAGTTTATATCATATTTAAATTGCATTTACTAGTATATATTTATTAAATTTCAATTGCTATCATCTCCAAATTATTTGCATCTTTCGATTTTAGTCCCAATACTCTATGTATTGAATGGATTATTCCGCCATGAGTAATAACAAGAACATTTTGTTTATTATAATTTTTCTTTACCATATCTAAAAACTCTAAAACACGTTTATCTAATTCTTTAATAGTTTCTATACTTGATGGAACTTCATTGTTATTTAGTAAGAAACGTTTTTCGTCACTTACAGGCGTATTTTCCCACTCACCCATTTTTCTTTCCATTAGTCGTTTATCATAAATAATATCTAAATACGGAACTAAGATTTCGGCAGTTTGTCTTGTTCTTTTTAAAGGAGAACAAAAACAAATGTCAAAATCAGTTGGAAATTCTTTTGATTTCTGTTTAGTTTCTTCTATCCCTCTTTTACTTAATTCACAATCTACTTGTCCTTGAAACAATCCTTTTTCATTATAAATGCTTTCTGCATGACGTATTACTGTTAATTTCATAATTCCTCCTGACAAAACTTTATTTTTAATATTTTTTATATATTCTATATATTTTTTATCATATTCTTCTGCTGGTAATCTAATTGTGCATTTAATATATTCTTTTTATTTTCATTACTTTATCAAAAGATAATAAAGGTTTAAACATTCTCATTATTTTTTGACATATTTTCCTTACTTTAATTATAGTCAAAATATTTTAATAGAGTGTGTTACTTTATGTAAAATTTGCATTTTATATAAATAAATGTTACAATTATATTATTACACAACTAGGAGGTATAACCTTATGCAAACTTTTTTGGGTGTCAAAGTCGACACCGCAACCATGACTACAGAAGAGTTGGAAACTACTCGGAAAACAATTAGAGGAATAGTAGCCGAGCTCAACTATCAAATTGCGGTTGGCTATTCAGTCAATCGTGGCTATCCCTCTAAGGATTTGGATGAGCTTGTAAATAAGCGAAACAATATTCAAGAGATGCTCTCTAATATTGAGCATCAAATTGTTACTCGCAAAATATCCAAGCACAGACATCCACTTCCAAGTAGCTTTTAAAGTAGTCTCACCCCGCTGTTTTTCGGCGGGGTATTTCAATTTAATATTTATTAATTAATCAATTCTCCATAACTGAAATTTACCTGTAATCTCATCTACATCTTTAGTATCACCATAAATAACTGCACCTAAATATTCTAATTTATCATTTTCTTTTCTATTAATTGATGTAACTAATTCTTCATCTGTTCTAGTTTCTAACATATCTTTAGGATAATCTGCAACTAATAATTTTGGATTACTTTTTGCTATATCAATAGCTGTTTTTAGTTTCCCTGCTTTTACCTTAGTTATTATAAAAGGAAACTTACTAATCCCTAAATGATTTATTCCTGATTTATCAATTATAATTGATTGACCCATAATTTCGTTGTCTGAATACTTTCCAATTGCAACACTAAGATGTCCTATAACATTAAGTGCAATAGATGGTTCAACATTGCTAGCTATAATTCCTACTATTTTTTTATCTTCATAATTCATAATTTTCTCCTTTATTTTTAATATATTTAAAATAAAATATATCATATTTTTATTCAAAATCATTATTACTTTTAATTATTATGTATTTTACATTTTTCAAAATTCAGATAATTATATTATTTTGATATTTGATAATTATTGTAATATTAAATTTTCTAACCAACTATATGTTTTAATGTAAATTATTAAACTTAAATATAAACCCTTTTTTGCTTTTAGTGAATTAGAAAAACAAAATAAAAAATGCTACTGCATTACTATTGCATTATTATATATGAAAATAGAGAGTTTTAAAAACTCTCTTTCCTTACTCTGGTGCGGATGAAGGGACTTGAACCCCCACGTCGTTGACACTGGTTCCTAAGACCAGCGCGTCTGCCAGTTCCGCCACATCCGCATATTTATTTGACAACAATAATATTAGCATACTTTTTATATTGTTGTCAATATGTTTTATTAAATTATTTTATATCTTTTTATTTTTTTCTATCAAATATATTTATTATATTTCCTACAAAATTTACAATTTTAGTACTATTTGTTTGAGCTACATTTTTTCCTAACGCCTTACCTCCAACTGTTAGAGATGCAACAAGAGCACTTATTATAAATTGCAAATTAAAACTTTCTGTAATTTTCATAGACACCATTGCACTAATAGCACCACTTAAAACTCCTGCTATATCTCCTATAACGTCTGCACAAATATTAGCAACTTTTGCAGAATTTCTAATTAACTTTATAGAAGTTTTAGCACCTGCTATTCTTTTAGATGCTTTAGCATGGAAATGTGCCTCTTCGCCTACTGTAACTGCAACACCTATTATATCAAAAACGATTCCTACAAAGATAACTAGAATTAGTATAATTACTGCTGGAATTACTGCTAAGCCATTTATTGCTGTAGTAGATATATATGAAAATAATATAGATAATATGAATGTAGTAATAAAAACTGTTATAAACCACTTCACTGCTGAATTATCTTTTTTACTTTCTACATCTTTTTCTTTTTTCATTTTTTACTTAATTTCTCTCCTATTATTTAAATTTATAGGTGGTAAAACTTAAGTAAATTCTACGGTTTAGGTCTAGTAGAATTTCTCTATTTCTTACTAAACATTACTGTTTAGCCGTTTCCATTTAAAAGAAATATCCTAAGGATAACAAGGCCACCAGATCACCACTTAAATCCGTACTTTAATCCTTAAATTTTCATGTTAATTACATAACAAACACTCTAGAAGTTTTCCTTAATACATTGCAACCTATTACTAGTCTCTTTTGCAGTAGTGATTTCATAACTATCGTAACAACAAAATTTGGCCAAATTTTATTGTTACTTAAATTAATCCCAAGACTCCCACTCAAGACAGGCTACACTATATATTGTGTCTTGGCACTTTATATAGGTTATACTTAAAATTTAACTATTTAAGCCTCCGCGAAAGCAGGGTCTGTTTTTCTATGTATGCCATTACATATTGCCCTACCTTCTTACTTCCTGAAAACACACAAAACTGGCATTCCGCGCACAAACAAGAAACTTCAACGATACGCCCTTTAGTGGATTTTTAGCCCCACCCTCGTAATAGACAATGCAACTAGAATAGTGCACCACCAAAGCTTATAATAACATATTTTTGTTTTTTTGGCAAGTTTTACAAAAATTAAATTTTATATCATTTTTTTAATTTGCATAAATCTTTTTGTATTTCTTTAAGCTGTCTAACACCTTTACTTTGCTCATTAATAATTGATTCTGCTACATTTTTAAGTCTTGGATTAATACATCATATAAAAAGTTATTTAAAGATGTTACATTTTTATACTTATTTTCTCATTATTTACAATTTATATTCAAATTTCTAGTATATATTTTTACATAATACCTTTTTATTCTTCGATTTTTTTCATTACTCTCGCAGGATTTCCATATGCAATTACATTTGATGGAATGTCTTTTGTAACAACACTTCCAGCTCCTATTGTTACATTATCTCCAATTGTTACTCCTGGAAGAACAATAACATTTCCACCTATCCATACATTATTACCAACTTTAATTGGTTTTGCATATTCTATACCTTCATTTCTTTCTTTTATATTGATTGGATGTCCTGCTGTATAAAACCCACAATTAGGAGCAATAAATACATTGTCTCCAAATTCCACTTCTGCTCCATCTAATATAATAAGATTATGATTAGAATAAAAATTATTACCAATTTTTATATTATATCCATAATCACACATAAAAGGCTGTTCTATTAAAAAATTATCACTATCAGTTTTTATTATTTTATTAATAATTTCTTTTCTATTTTCTATATCTGAAGGCTTGATTTTGTTATATTCATAGCATAGGTCTTTTGCTATTGATCTTTCCTTTGTTAGCTCTTTATCAAAATTTGGATTATATAGCTTTCCAGCTTTTACTTTCTCCTTTTCAGTCATACTTATTTTCCTCCTTATAATATTTCTTGAAATCATTAAAATAATTGCAATTTCTTAGTTGCAATTTTTTCTATAAACATTTCATCATGTTCTACAAAAATCATTGTAGGATTATATTCTAATATCACTTTTTCTATTTGCTCTCTTGAAATAATATCAACAAAATTTAATGGTTCATCCCATATATAAATATGTGCTGATTCTGAGATACTTTTTGCTATTAAAATCTTCTTTTTTTGACCTTCACTAAGTCTATTAATTTCTTTATCAAAGTCCAGATTTGAAAAACCTAATTTTGAAAGCATTGCTTTAAATATTGGTTCATTTATATTATTTTCTTCTATATATTTTTTTAAACTTCCTTTTAAATTATTAGTTTCTTGAGATACATATGAAATTATTAAATCATTCGAAACTCTAATTTCTCCATTATAACTAATTTCATTTTGCAATATTAATTTAAGTATGCTAGATTTACCACTTCCATTTTTTCCTATAATTGCAATTCTATCTCCATTTTGAACATTAAAATTTACTGGCTCAAAAATAGCTTTTCCATCATATGTTATTTGCAATTTGTTAGCAATAATAAGATTACTTTTCTCATACTTTAATGGTTTTATTTTTAAATCTTCTTGCTTTTCTAAATTTTTTAGTAGTGTAGATTTTTTATCAAATTCTGCTTCTTTCCTTTTTAATATTGCTTTGGATCTTTGCATCATCCTACTAGATTGATGACCAATATATCCTTTATCTACATGTCCATCACCATATTTTGTTTTTTCTATAGCTTTAGACCAATTTTCAGTTTTACTTATTGCATTTTCTAGCTTATTTATACTTTTTTCTAAATTCTGATTTTGCAATATTTCAAATTTATCTTGATTATCTTTATTTGTCTTCCATGATGAATAATTTCCTTTTTGTATATCAATATTATTTTTATTAATCGAAATTATATGATCTACCACAGAATCTAATAAATTCCTATCATGAGAAACAATTATATATCCCTTCTTACTCTTTAGATATTTTTCAACATCATTCTTTGTTTCTTTATCTAAATGATTTGTTGGTTCATCTATTAATAAAAATTTATTTTCTTTTAAAAATAATCCTATCAATAGAATTTTTATTTTTTCTCCACCACTTAATGTATTAAAACTTCTATATAAAATTTCTGAATCTCCATTAAGTAAATTTAATTCCTTATATATTTTCCAATCTTCTACATTTGGTAATAAATTATATAAAATATTTATTGATATATCATTTTCATCATCTATTTCATATGGAAAATACTCAAATTCTATATTTCCAGTTATGTTTCCTTGATATTTATATTTTCCTAATAATAAATTAAAAAAAGTGGTTTTTCCTTTTCCATTTCTTCCTATTAATCCTAACTTCCAATCTGTGTCTAGATTAAATGATACATTTTCAAAAATATTCTCTATACTATCATCATATCCAAATGTTAAATCTTTTACTTGTATTTGTGCCAAAACATTATCACTCTCCTTACCTAGCTTATTTCCAATTTTTATATTTCCATCTTTTTAGCATGTAATACTACTCTATATCTATTATCATTTCCACAAGTAGATAAAGTAATTATATTATCAGCTTTGGTAACTTCATTTTTGAAATCTTTAATACTTCTAGATTTTATAGTATTTATAAAATCCTCAAACTCCTTATCATTATTGAAGTCTGTTTTTATATAATAATCTTCCGCCTTTATTTGGTATACTGAAAACACTTGATATATCTCGGGTTTGTCTTCCGTTTCGAATGTAATATATTGATTTTCTGAAGTATCATACCATTCCTTTTTTAATACATCTTTTAGTGTACCAAACATACTTCCATCTCTTCTATTATGCCCATATATAACTAGATTTTTATCAGTACCATCTATTTTATTTCTATAGTCAGCAAATATCCAACCTGCTGAATTATAATTTTTATCTAGACTATGTGTTAGATAATAAAGATTATCTTTAGCTTGTACGATTGGATATTCTATAGATGTTCCTTTTACTTTTATCCATGCAAATATATCTGGATTTTTATCTTTTAATTTTTCAAACTCTACTGTATATTGTTCTACCTCTGTCTCTTCTATATTTATAGTATTCGCCACTTTTACTAAAGTGGTCATATCATTCAATAAATCCTTATTTTTCTTATTTTCCAAGAGCCATTTTATAATATTTATGACACAGACAATTATAATTATAAATAATATTATCCTTATTATCATAACTTTTTTATTTCTTATCTTAGAATGTTTTCCTTCGTTCATATCTATATACTCTCCTAATAGTTAAATTTTATTAAAATATATGTAACTATTCTTATCTAGATTATCATACTTAATTATTTTCTTATTACTGAATTATATAAAAAATACATTTAATTTTATTATGTTATTTTTAAATTATTTTAATACTACAGTAATATTATTATAACAGTAATAAAAAGTCAAATAAGTCAAATGTTAGCTTTTGACTTTTTTAACATTATTATATTTATAATATATCTTTTACGATTATTTATTTTAAAACAATAGAAAAGCCACTGTAGATATACCTCTACAGTGGCAAGTGCACTTCTACATTCCCCACTCATCATCAACTTCTGATGCCGAAATCAATAAAGCCTGAACGAAAGAAATGAAGACGACAGTAGCTACTGCCAAAAGAGCTTTCTTCATTTTACACCTTTTCCCTTCTAAATTCACCTAGTGTAGCAAATTATAATACGGAATTCGTCTTACTATAACTGCTTGAGAAATGATTTATTAATTATAGCACTTAATCATGTAAAAATCAATGCTTTTATTTTCACTTTTCCAGAAAACGTTTATTAATGTTGTTGTTTAAGATATTACTATTTATACCATAATTTCACTTTTATTTTGCTAAAATCTCACAAATTAAATTACTAATTTCTGTAGGATTCTCTACTGTTAATCCTTCTATTAGTCTAGCACCTGCATATAATATTTTAGTATATTTTTCTAGTTCTTCTTTGTTATTTTGGTACAGATTCTTTATTTTATTTGCAATTTCATGTTTTTCATTAATTTCTAAAACAGTTTGGGCTTTAATTCCTTGTCCCGTTGGCATCTCTTTCATTACCTTTTCCATCTCTATAGAAATTGCTCCCTCACTTGATAAACAAACTGGATGATTTTTTAGTCTATGAGTAAATCTTATATCTTGTACAGAATCTTTTAGAGTTTCTTTCATTAAATTAAACATTTCTTTATTTTCTTCGTTTACCTTTTTTAATGCTTCTTTCTCTTCTTCTGTATCTAAATCTATATTATTAGCACAAACATTAACAAATTTCTTACCTTCATATTCCATTACTACTTGAAGAACAAACTCATCTACATTATCTGTTAAATATAATATCTTATATCCTTTATCTTTTACTTTTTCTACTTGTGGTAGCATTTCTATTTTGTCTATTGTTTCACCACAAGCATAATAAATAGAATCTTGTCCTTCTTTTAATTCTTTTACATACTCTCTTAATGTAATATATTTACCTTCTTCCGAAGAATGGAATAATAGTAAATCTTGAAGTAGTTCTTTATTCATTCCATAATTATTATATGTTCCGAACTTTAATTGAACGCCAAATATATCAAAGAATTTTTCATATTCCTCACGATTTTTTTCTAACATTGATTGTAATTCTGATTTTATTTTTGATTCTATATTTTTCGCTATAGTTTTTAATTGTCTATCTTGTTGCAAAATCTCTCTTGAAATATTTAAAGATAAATCTTCACTATCTACTAGTCCTTTTACAAAACCAAAATAATCTGGTAATAAATCCTCACATTTTTCCATTATTAATACACCATTACAATATAATGCTAATCCTTTTTCATAATCACTTGTATAATAATCAAATGGAACATGTGAAGGAATATATAAAAGTGCATTATATGAATATTGTCCTTCAACATTTGTGTGAATTACTTTTAAAGGATTTTCATAATCGTGGAATTTATCTATATAAAAAGAATTGTACTCTTCTGGTTTTATATTTTTCTTTGGTCTCTTCCATAATGGAATCTGGCTATTTACAGTTTCTATTTCTTTTACTTTTTCAAATTCATTTTCTGTTCCTTCTTTTTTTCTTTGATGTTCCATTTCCATTTTTATTGGATAACGTATATAGTCAGAATATTTTTTTATTAATTCCTGAACTTGATATTCCTCTAAAAATCTACTATATTTTTCGTCTTCTGTATCTTCTTTTAATTTCAAAATAATTGTAGTTCCTACCTCTTCTTTTTCACAAGGCTCTATTAAATAACCATCTATTCCTTCAGATTCCCATATATAGCTTTCTTTTGAATCTACAGATTTACTTATTACTTTTACATTACTACTTACCATAAAGCAAGAATAAAATCCCACTCCAAATTGTCCAATTATATCTATATCTTCTTTTTTCTCATTTTCTTCTTTAAATTTCAATGAACCACTTTTTGCAATAGTTCCTAAATTTTCTTCTAATTCATCTTTAGTCATTCCACAGCCATTATCTTTGATAGTTAAAGTTCTTTCTTCTTTATCTAATTCAATTTGTATTTGTAATTCATCTACATTAACATTTAAATTCTTATCTGTTAGTGAACGATAATGTAACTTATCGATTGCATCACTTGCATTAGATATAAGTTCTCTTAAGAATATCTCTTTATTAGTATAAATTGAATTAATCATTAAATCCATTAATCTTTTTGATTCTGCTTTAAATTGTTTTTTACTCATAGTTTTATTCCTCCTCATGTTTTACTTATTTTAGGTCAAGTTTTCTTTATTTAGACAAATCTTACTTTATAAATTTTATATATAATTCTTATAAAGAAAAATATATTTACATAAGAATGATTGGCCACTTTTGTGTAGTATATAAAAAAAAATTAGCAAAGTCAAGTATCGACTGCTAATTTTATTTATATATATTACTATTGAATTGTTTGATACTTACGAGTTGTAGTATATTGTAATATACTACAACCTATATATTTAATTTGAAATATATAAAACTATTAAATAGTAACCTTCTTAGTTATATAAAGTTAATATACTAATATAAACTTTTTTATCTATTACATGTTATTTTTAGTAAATCTCCAAGAATCCTCACACATCTCGTTTATTTCTCTTGTAGCTACCCAACCAAGTTCTTCTTTAGCTTTAGTTGCATCTGCATAACATGTTGCAATATCTCCAGGTCTTCTTTCTGTAATCTCATATTTTACTTTAACACCTGTTGCTTCTTCAAATGCTTTTACTATTTGTAAAACAGAATATCCATTTCCTGTACCTAAATTATAGCTTTTTACACCTTGCATATCTCTTGCTTTATCTAAAGCTTTTAAATGTCCAATTGCCAAATCAACAACAT
Source organism: uncultured bacterium (assembly GCA_905215935.1). Taxonomy (GTDB): domain Bacteria; phylum Bacillota; class Clostridia; order TANB77; family CAG-508; genus CAG-492. Next base: position 158,767 of record CAJMRY010000002.1, on the reverse strand, counting down.
GTATATAATCTCTTACACCTGTTCCATCTATAGTATCATAATCATTTCCAAATACATTTAGATGATCTAATTTACCACAAGCTACTTGATTTATATATGGCATTAAATTATTAGGTATTCCATTTGGATTTTCACCTATTATACCACTCTTATGAGCTCCTATTGGATTAAAATATCTAAGTAATATAACACTCCAATTATTATCTGAAATATATACATCTTGAAGAATTTGTTCTATCATTAACTTAGTACTTCCATATGGATTTGTTGTAGATAACGGAAAATCTTCTTTAATTGGTACTGTTTTTGGATTTCCATATACAGTTGCAGAAGAACTAAATACTATTTTTTTACAATTATATTTTTTCATTATTTCTAATAAAACTAAAGTTCCTGTTATATTATTATGATAATATTCTACAGGTTTTGCTACAGATTCTCCAACTGCTTTTAATCCAGCAAAATGTATACAAGAATCTATATCAGGATTTTCTGCAAAAACCTTATCTAAATTTTCTTTATCTAATAAATCTACCTCATAAAATTTAAAATCTTTATTTGTTATTTCTCTAATTTTATCTAACATTTCTGGTTTACTGTTAGAAAAATTATCTACTATTATTATTTTTTCTCCTTTATTTAATAATTCTACACAGGTATGACTCCCTATATAACCTGCTCCTCCTGTTACTAAAACTGACATATACATTTCCTCCTTAATTATATTTATTTGGACAAGAAAACACCATCCATTTTTCCAAAATTGAACTATTATCTGTATTATTTACTCTTTATATAGCTCCTGATAGATTCTATAATCTCTAACAATTTTTCTTACATAATTATTAGTTTCTTTATATGGTATATTTTCTATATCTGATCCATCTTTTTTTATTATTCCTTTTTGTATCCATTCATCTACATTTCCAATACCAGCATTATATGCAGCAAGTGCCACTGGATAATTATTGTATTTTTCTAATAATCCGAGAAAAATATTTAGTTCCTATTTTTATATTTTCTTCTGGATTAAATAGCATATCTTTTGAAAATTCTTCTTCTATTTCATTAATAACTACTTCTCTTGCTGTTCTTTCTAATATCTGCATTAAGCCCATCGCATTACTATGTGAAATAACTTCAGAATCAAAATTGCTTTCTGCTTTTATAACCGCAAAAATCAATAATGGATCTATATCATTTTCTTCAGCATATGTGTATACATATTCTGAATACTCTTTGGGATACACCTTTTTCATTATTATATCTTGTATATTTACTACTTTTATTAAAATAACTGCTATTACAATTAATAGAACTAACCCCACAAAAATTTTTCTTAATTGTTTAGGCAATATTATCTCTCCTTATTTTCATTTGTTTTATTTACATTCATACCATGTTTTTGCCTCAGAAGTTTCTACTTTTAATGGTATTAATAATGTTATAGCATTTTCCATAGAATTTTTCAATATAATTTTTACTTTTTCTTTATCATTTTCCTTACATTCTATCATTAACTCATCATGTACTTGCAATATTATTTTAGCATCTAATTTTTCTTCTCTTAATTTGTTATATACATCTATCATTGCTATTTTCATTATATCTGCTGCTGTACCTTGAATTGGTGTATTCATAGCAGCTCTTGCACCAAACTGACGGACCATATAATTGTTTGAACTTAATTCTGGAATATATCTACGTCTATGGAAACTTGTCTCTACATATCCTTGATTTTTTGCAAGTTCTACAATATCATCCATAAATTTCTTTATTCCACTATATTTTTCTAAGTATTGTTCTATATACTCTTTTGCTTTCTTTTTAGAAACTCCTATCTGTTCTGCTAAGCCAAAATCACTTATTCCATATACTATACCAAAATTAACAGCTTTTGCAGAGCTTCTTTGCTCTTTTGTTACTTCTTCTTTTGGTATTCCAAGTACTTTAGATGCTGCTTGAACATGTATATCTTCATCATTTTTAAATGCTTCTAACATATGCTCATCTTGTGATATATGTGCTAAAACTCTTAATTCTATTTGAGAATAATCTGCATCAATGAATACATAGCCTTCTTCTGGCTTAAATACTTTTCTTAGTCTTTTTCCAAATTCGATTCTAGTTGGTATATTTTGTAAATTTGGTTCTGTACTACTAATTCTCCCTGTTTGAGTAACAGTTTGATGAAAATATGAATGTATTCTTTTTGTATTTTCATTAATATATGGAAGTAATCCTTCTACATAAGTAGAATTAAGCTTCATTAAACTTCTATATTCTAATATTTTTTCTATAACAGGATGCTTATCTTTTAACTTTTCTAATATTTCTACATCTGTTGAATAACCTTTTTTTGTTTTCTTGTATGATGGTAACCCTAATTTCTCAAAAAGAATAACACCTAGTTGCTGTGTAGAATTTATATTAAATTCTTCGCCACATAACTCATATATTTCATTTGTTAATTCTTTTAAACCGTCTTTCAAGCTATCTCCAAACTTAATTAATTCATCTTTATCTACATACATTCCATTAAATTGCATTTCTCCAAGCACTTTAACTAGTGGCATTTCTATATTAGCAAATAAATCTAAGCTATTAATTTCTTCGAGCTTTTTCGTCATTATCTCTTGCAATTTTCCAAGTCCATATACATACATAGAATATCTTTTTTTATCTAAATCATTTTTGACTTTGTCTTTGCAAGGGCTTAAATTATCAAATAAATTAATTTGATTACTACTACTTTCATCTTCTTTATTATTTTCTATAAAATCATTTACATCTATTTCCAGATATTGTTCTATTATTTCTTCTAAATTATATTTTGTGCTAGGATTTAATACATATGCTGCAATTTCGGCATCATATGTTAAATTTTCCTCATTTATTCCTAATTCTTTTAACATTACATAATCTTCATTTAATTTATAACCATATAATTCTATATCTTTATCTTCAAAAATCTCTTTAAATTTAGAAACAAATTCATTTATATCATTTATTTTTATATAATATGATGTTTTATTTTTTGGTACATATATAGTAACTGATATTATCTTCTTTTTTATAATATTTTTAGGTTCAGATACACTTTCTTTTCCTAAAAAATATATTAGCTTTTTTTCTTCTTTTATATTTTTTATTAATTCAGATATTTTATTTGTATCATCAATTTGTAATTCTTTAACTTCAAACAAATCTTCTATATTTTTTTCTTGTTTATTGTTATTTACTTCTAAACCAAATCTATCTATATAACGTTTAAAATTTAATTCTTTAAATATTTCATATACTTTTTCATTATCCCATTCTTCACTTTTTAAAGAATCTATTGATTGTTCAATTGGAACTTCTACATTGATTGTTCCAAGTTTCTTTGAAAGGAATGCTAAATCTTTGTTTTCTACTAATTTTTCTCTTAATTTTCCTTTTACACTATCTTCTCCTGCTTCAATTTTTTCATATAAATTCTCAATTGTTTTATATTCTTTTACTAAATTTAAAGCAGTTTTTTCACCAACACCTGGAACTCCTGGTATATTGTCTGAAGTATCTCCCATAAGACCTTTTACTTCTATTAATTCTTTAGGCTCTATTCCATAAATCTCTAAAACTTTATTTTTATCAAAGTTATCTACCTCTGTTTTACCCATTTTGGTTCTAGGAATTCTAATAGTTACTTTATTTGTTGCAAGTTGAAAAGTATCTCTATCTCCTGAAAGTATGGTAACATCTAAACCTTCTTTTTCACCAAGTCTTGCAAGTGTACCGAAGCACATCATCTGCCTCATAACCTTCTTTTTCTATTATTGTTATATTCATTGCTCGCAGAATTTCTTTTATTATTGGCATTTGCTCTGCAAGTTCATTTGGCATTCCTTTTCTTGTCGCTTTATACCCATCATACAATTTATGTCTAGCTGTTGGAGCTTTAAGGTCAAATGCAACTGCCATATATTCTGGTTTTAAATCATCTAATACTTTAAACATTATTGCTAAAAAACCATATACTGCATTTGTATATTTTCCATCTTTAGTCATTAACATTTTACTTCCCATTATTCCATAAAATGCTCTATTTAAAATACTATTTCCATCTATAACTAATAATCTACTCAAAACTAAATTTCCTCCTCTTTTTAATATGTACTCATTTTATTCTTACTATGTTTTCCTCTATTTAGAAACTCTAATTCACTTTGTTCATAATAGTTTCAAAGCTATTAATCTACTCAAAACAAATTTCATCTTAAAATCAGTTTCTTTAATCTATTATTTTTACAAATATATTCTTTAAAAAACATAAGACTAATAAATTACTATTCCAAAACAACATATTTTCCAAAGTCCTTCACTTCAAATCCATCTAAATTAATCTTTTCTATATCATCTTTTCTTATAACATAAATCCCATCATTTACTATATCGGCTGGTATATAAAAATTATATTTACCAAAACTTTTCACGACCTCAAAATTACTACCCTTTGTAAAATATGTAACATTTTCTTTAAATTCTACTGGACTGCTTTTCGTATAAAAAAGTACATATATATATGGTTCTTTTATTTTATTTGTTATATATACATTTTTTTCCTTACTATCTACATACTCTATTACTTCCTGTAATCCTCCTTCAAATACAAACATTTCATCAAAATTTTTATTAAAATAGTATAAACCAAAACTGATAAAACTATATATGTATAGTAATATTAAAATTGATGGTATTATTTTTTTACATTTTTCTATGGTAGCACTTATTCCTATTACTACATAATAAATTATAGGAAACATTATTACATTTATTCTATTAATATTTGGCTCACAAACAAACATCAATAATAAAGAAGAAATAAACCAAATATTTATTATATTTTTACTTATATCATCTTTGTTTTTTCTAAAGTTTATAAATATTCCAAGGATCATAAATGGAATAGAAAAAATGTAACATATTCCATACCATTTCAAAGAATTCCATTCTAATTTATCATTTTGAAATATTACTATTTTAATTGATTCTATAAAATTATTTAAACTATTTTTCAAAAAGCTACTTGAAAATACAGATGATACCTCTTGATAACGATTAGCTGTAAGCCTTGGGATAGTTGTAAACCCTAAATTTATTTGTGGTAAATCAAATGTATTTATGATAGTAAAAATTATTAATGGTGATGCTATTATTCCTGTTATTAGTAAAGTTTTTATAGCTTGACTTATTTTTATATTCTTCTTATATAATAAATAAATCAAAGTTATTCCTAAAAATACTGGTACAAAAAAGTATGACGTCCCATATGCATATGTAGAAATACCAAGTACTCCAGCAAATAAATATAATAGTTTAGCATTTTTAGTTCTAATATATTTAATTAGTATAAATGAACTAAGTAAAATTAATTCTGGAAGTATATTTGATTCTAATCCCCATCTACTTTTCATTATGTGCCATGGGCAAATTACTAAAAAAGCAAGACCAATAATGGCTACTTTTTTGTTTTCTACATTTTTTATGAATTTATAAAATAAAAATAATGCCAAAACACCTATTAAAGCCATTGGTAATCTAATAGAAAATACATTTAATCCAAATATCAAAATAAAAGGTATCATGATATATGAATATAATACATTTTGACCGCTTCCCCATGCCACAAAATGTACAGGTAAAAAATTACCATTCCTATCAACACCATAATTCAGTACTGAATATGCCTCATATCCAGCTGACACTTCATCTACATTTAGAGCATTTGGAACTTTATCAATTAATGCAACCCTTATAATAGCTCCAAATAAAATTAATAATATTATTAAAATTAAAGATTTATTTTGTTTTAATTTATTCATAAATTTCAAAGTTACCAATCTCTCCTGTTTTTTCTTTGTTATTTATAATATAGCTTCTTACCTTTTCGGGATTTTGCCAATTTCTTTTATATTTACTATTCATTATTAAAATTATAGCATCTTCTTCATTTTTTAATTTTTCTATTTGTCCTTCTTCTCCATCTTTTCCAAGATTTCCTTTTAAGAACATATCATAATCTTTATTATATTTATCTATTGGAATCATATAAACTGATGCTGTTGCATCTAAAATATATACTTTTTTCTGTGATGAATTTATATATTCTCCAATATTTTTTATTGATTTAATATAATTTTCATTCATAATAGTAAACTTAAAATGTTTAAGTTCATAATTTTTATTTGATTTTACATATATATTTATTGAGTATGTTAGACAGACTAGACTAATTAATAATGTTGCTATTTTGAATAAACTTCCTAAAAATTCTTTTATATTTTTATCTCTTAATATTTTATCTATACATATATCTGTAAAATATGCTAAGCTAATAAATCCTGGAAAAATTCCAATTAAAAAATGAATATTATCTGCAATTGGATATATTACTATCATACTCGCTATTGTATATACTGATAAAATAAGTAATATTTTTTTCTTCTTTTTTGCATATAAACTTAAAGCTAATATAAGTATTACTGGAATTAAAACACTTAAAATCTTTATAAGAATTTTGGAATTTTTTAGTAAGTTTATATATGGTATATAATTTGAAAAAGTTTTTATTCCCAATATACAATAACTTATAAAATCATAAATCGCTCCATTAATTATTAAATATAGTAAAATAATAACTATTGGAATTAATGCTCCTATCCCTCTTGTAAATACTATTTTTATAAATTCTATTAAATCTTTTTTACTTCTTATTTCTAAACATTTATACAAAACTGCTACTAAAATAACACACATTCCTGTACTTTGTTTAGAGGTAAAACATAAACCTGCAAGTATTCCTATTATAAAATCTATTTTTAAATTGTATACTAATATTTTTTCGTTTCTTAAATAGCTTTTTATCTCTATATAAATTATTGTTAATAATATTGCAAGTATCATATAATTATAATCTATAGCTATATATGGTGTAATAATAAAACATATAAATATTAAAATTAAATATTTTATATAATCTTTTACTTTTAATTTATCTAATATAAAAAAGACCATAGTCTCTATGTATGTTATTAAACAAACAGCTAAAAATCTCATTACCATTACTTCTTGTCCGAATATTTTTAAAAATATAGAGGCTAACATTGGAAGCATTGGCATCTGAATCATATTAAAATCTTTATATGGAACTAATCCATTTGCCATATTATTTGCAAAATTAAAATTCCATAATTCATCTAAATCTGTTAATTCTTTAATTAATAAAATTGATGAATTATATAATAGTAATGAAACTATTACAAATATAATTTTTAATAATATTTTTTTATTATTTTTTTTAACTTTCATTTATGTGCCTTTCTTTTTTATCACTTGTATCTGCATACTTTTTACAATAAATAAATTTATACCTAATAAAAATATTAATAAATTTCTATATGTAAAATAGTTATGATAATATGAATGATTATTCATTAATAATAGCCATATAATTGGACTAATTGCAATAATTAAAAATGGAATTGCATTTATTATATTTTCTTTAGTAACTATTATTTTCTTATCTGAAATGAACTTACATACAATAATTATAAATGGCAATAATAAACCTGGAATTCCGTCCTATTCCTAAGTAGTTTATATTTGTACATAATAACCATTGTAAATTATATCTGATAGTATCTAAATGAGAAATACTTGCTCCACTATATTGAACAGAGTTTATCCTAAATATAGTTTGATATATTGCTGTTTGCCATGTTTCTTTTTGGTATATCAAATCTGTTATAGTCCATTTTAACATCCACATTAAGAAATATCCTATACCCCAGAAAAAACATGCTTTTATTAGAATTTTCATTTCTTCTTTAAAATCTTTTTTATCTAATAATAAAAGAATAGTTAAAACTCCCATAAATAAAGTTATTATTGGAGTAGTTAAAAAATCAAAATAACATGTTATAATTCCGTACTACCATAAACATATTCATGGTTTTGTTTATATTTATTTCTTTTTGCATTAGTAAAATAATATTAAATATGATTGCTATAACAAAGCAAAATGACCCTTGTAGACTTATTCCCATTATACTAATATCAATTCCTAAAAGAGAAATTAGATATATGAACATAACTTTAATATTAAATTTTTTATATAGTAAAATTAGCATAATTATTGTACATGCTATTATAATAAAACTAAATAGATATCGTATACCTTCTATATTAAAAATAAGTAATAATGGTCTTAATATAATTAAATATCCATGCCAATATCTTGTATATTCATATGAATCTATATCTTTTTCTTTTAACATTTCTTCCAAATCTGATGTTCCATATTCTCCATCATAATTTGTTGCTAATTCTATATCTTGTAAAGAGTCTGGATATACATTTGTAGTTATTCCTGGCAAATAATTTCTTCTTGCCACTATACTTGAATAAAATGGCTCATTACTATCTATTGAATATGCAATATTAACCATCAATTCTTCTGTTAAATTATCTGCATACATATTTCCTATATGTCTTCTCCAAGTTTCGCTTTTTAAAATTTCGCTTGATTCTATAACGTTGTTTTTTATTTGTGAACTTGGAATCATACATGATATTGTAAGAGTAATTATTAATATTATAGTTGTTATTATAAATGTAATTATATATGATTTTGCTTCTTTCATAGTACCTCTTTTTATTACGATATGATAATATTTATTTTAGATTCTATCATATTTGTAACTTATGGGTCAACTAATAAATAGCCTTTGCTTAGATTTGTTTCTACTATTTGATATTCTTATGCAATGATCCAGTACAAATGTGTGATATATAAAAAAACATTACTAGATATTATATATTTATAACACCTAGTAATGTTTTTTATTTATATTAAATTTCTTGTTCTGAAATTATTCCTTTTTCAATTAAAACTTTTTCTCTTGTTCTTAATATTGTTCTAGAAGTATCATCAATTTCGCTCTTTGGATCATTTAATAATTCTTGTATTGCTCCCATTTCGTTCTTTTTTAATAATTGCATTTTTAATTTTATCATTTCTTGTAGTTCTGCAAATCTTTTATATTGTTCTAAATCATCAAATTTTCTTATTCTTCTTTTACCTGTTTCAGAACTATAAATTAGCCTATCTTCTGCCAAAAATCTGAACCCATCTGTATATTCACTTACACTTTGTAAAAATGGATCTTCAATTTCATTTTTTCTTCTTTGCACGTAATTATTTACTGTTTCGTTAACTAATTTAAATAATTCATCAGATGCTATTGGTTTTAAATCTTCTAGATATTCAGGTGATAGTATTCTATTTAAAACCTCTATTTCTGAATGATTTCCATTTTTTAGCATATTTTTTATATCTCTTTGTAATTTTCTTTTTATTCCTTCTTTTATAAAACTAGAAACACATAATCTTACACATTGCTTCATCAAATGAGTACTAGGCTTAAACCTTCTAATATATTGCATTTCTAACATAGCATTTAATGTACTTATAACTGCATCTTCATTGTCATTTTGTTTTGTCATATATTCAAAATCACTTTCAATTTTTGGTTTTATAGCTTCTGTTAAATCTTTTAGTGTTGGTTGTCTTCTAAAGCCTTTTTTATTACATGGCTCTTTTGATTCAACTATTGCAGGAGTTTTTGTAGTATCTTTTGGAATTCTTGCTTTCATACTATACCATCCTTTTAAATTTAATATTTCAATACGATATATTATAGCATCTTTTTATATTTATGTAAAGTGCTTTTGTATACTTTTCCTATTCATATAATTTATTACTATTGTAAATTACATTATACATATTTTAAAAATTTCTAATTATATACAAAAATTCCTAAAGTACTTACACTCTTTTGTATGTACTTTAGGAATCTATTTCACTTTTTAGCATTATAACTTTCATTTTTTATTTTTTCTTCAAGCATTTTTAATACACTACCATCACTTGATATAATATCGAACTCCTTTTCCAAATCTAATAGATTTCCTTTATTATTATCAAAGGCTATTGATATAGTTTTACTTTTTTCTTTATTACCAATCATCTTTATATCTCCAGGAACATCTCCAAATAATAATATGTAATCTCTTCCATTAATTTCTTCTAATATTCTTTTCGAAAAAGTTATTTTATTCTTATTAACTGGATTTATAATTTTATCTGGGATATTATTTATTTTTCCTTCTTCATTGAATTCTACATTATTTGCAATTATAGTTATATTTTCATAATAGATTTCATTGTTTTTTAATAATATCTCTATACACTTAGACATTCCAGCTGAAATAATAATTACTGGTATTTTATTTTTATGCAAATACTTAAAAAACTTTATCATATCTTTTCTAATTTTTATACCTGAATTAATCATTACATTTTCTATCATTTCAGACGTTATGTTGTATTTTTTATATATTTCAAAAAAACCTTTAATTTTTTTACTATTTATACTATCTTTTTCATCATAATCTTTAGCATTTAGAATTGCTATTTTGTATTCATCGTAAATTTTTTGAATTTCTTGATAAAAATCCCTTTCAAATATTTTAGATCTATTAATACTTCCAATATTACTATCGCAATGTTTTTCAGTAATTGTATTATCAAAATCTGCTAATACATAAAAATTATCTTTATTTAGTTTTATTTTGTCTATTTTATCATTAAATATTTTTATCATTATATTTTACCTTTCATAAATATAGTTTTACAATCGCTTTTTATATAACTATACAAACCACATATTGTATCTCTAAATATAACTTCTAAAAGCTACTTCTCTTACATATGTTAAATGATTGTGCTGTGTACTTGAATGTGAATAGTAATTGCATCTTCTTTTTAGTCATATTTTCATTTAAATCTATATACTTAATAATCTGACTCTCTCTCTAAATCTAATCTTATGTCACTTTTAGTTGTTAAATATTTAACAAAAATTCCTTGTGCTATTGCTTCTCCAGACTTAAAGTTTAACACTTCTGTTCCCTCATTTTGAATTTTAATAAAAATATGTCCCTCATTATCTTTATTATTATAATAATCTGAATCAATAACTCCTACTTGATTTACTAATCTAACATTATGTTTAAATCCCATTGAACTTCTTATCACTATTAATAAAACTTCATCATCCTCAAAATATGATTTAATTCCTGTTTGTAACTTTACTATTTCTTTTGGTTTTATTTCTAAATCTTCAATCAAATAAAAATCATAACCTGCTGTTTTATTTGAATCTCTTGAAGGCATTTTATAATTTTCATATAACACCATATCATCTTTTACATCTTTACGAAATTGTTCAAAGCTAATTTTTTCAAAATCTCTCATAGTATCTCCTTAAAATATCTATTTTCAATTTTATGGTTATTAATTATAATCTCCTTATTTTTATCTAAATATTATATTGTTTTATTTTCTAACTTTTTACTTTCCAATAATAACTTGTCCATCATTAGTTGTATAAATTATAATGTCACTATTGTATTCTAATAATTTATTGGTCAAATTTTATCCTCATTGTTTCTATTAATTTTATTATCTATATTATTCTTTCTTTTTATCTATTAATTTCAATTTCTCTTTCTAAAAAATTCATCTTTCTTTAAATCTGGTATTATCTTTAATTTTAATGTAGGATTGCATAATATTCCTTTTTCTTCATAGTCTAAATCAATCCATAAAGCTTCTTTTATTTCATTTCTTACCTCTATATTATTGGATTCTAGCCTAGTAATATATGTTGTTTGCCTAAAATCTTCTCCTTCTTCAAATATTGCTTTATCTAAATATTGTTTATAATAATTTAATTCTTTAATTTCCGTCCCTAATTCTTCTAATAATTCTCTTCTTAAAGTTTGTTCATCACTTTCATTTTGTTCTCTTTTTCCTCCTGGCAAAATACATTCTTTTCTATTATCTACTGTTTTCTTTCTTAAGACTAATAGTTCTCCTTCTTCATTAAAAATTAATGCAGCAATATGGTCAATCATTTTTTAATCCTCCTTAAAATTCTTTATTATTTTTCGTATTTTCCTTATCTTTTTTTATTTTCTTTTGATATCTACTTTTCTCTGAGATAAAGCATTATGACCACAAATTTATTTTCCTAGTTTATCTATATTTATTTTCCAATATCCTGATTTTCTAGATCCAATTCTTTCAATTAAATGCATTTCTTTTAAAATCATTATATTTCTTTCTATAGTTCGCTTTGTTGTATTAAGTTCTTCTGAAATTTCTTTTTGTGCAACATTTTTATTATTTGATATTAATTTTAAAATTTTATTTTGTATTTCATTTAAACCGACATTATCAACATCTATAATTAATGGTACATTTGTCTTAAAAATATCATCCTCTTTAAATTCAGGAATTCCACCAGAATATATCTTAGTATATTTTACCATATTTCTAACACCAGAACCTAATTCATCAGTAAGTCCAATCTCTTTAAATATTTTTGCTATTTTAGGATTTTTTGGGTATGGTTCATAAAAATCAACATTTATTTTTCCTATCATTTTTGCTCTATTTGCATTCTCAGTTCTAAGATTCTCTTTTTCAATGATTAACTTTGCAGGATATGGATTAGAAAATTCTCGATGTATTAAGTTATTAACACACAATTCTCTTGCAATTTTATTTCTAACATCAATTCTTTGATTATCCTCAATAAAGAATTTATCATCTAAATGCTTTTCAACAAAGGCCATCATTCTATCAAAACTTTCTATTAAATTTGTTCTAATATCATCTCTATCATCATATCTATCTAAATTCTTTACCCTATAAATAGCATCTGTCTTATGATGTGGTAATACAGATAAAATTGTTGTATCTTTACCAAATAATAATATTGCAGCTAAAGTCAATCCTTCTTTTCCTGTTACATAATCTTTTGCATATAAATTAGCACTTCTTAATAACTCTTTATCATTCATATTTGACCATGGATGATTTTTTCCATGTCTACTAACATATTATAACCATCCTTCAATTATTTGCTATTTCAGTTTTTTTATATCCTCTCCCATAATTTCTAAGTAATCTTTTTCAGCTTGAGTTAAATGGGATTTCATATATTTATCATATTCCATATGTGCTTTTTCTAAAGCTTTTTCATGAGATATTTTTCCTGCCCCTTCTAATATTTCTTTATGTGTCATTGTTAAAAATCCGTCTAGTTCTCTTATCCAGTCTTTCATTGTCATAGGGTTCATATTTAATGCATTAATTTCTGCAACATCTAAGTATGCTGACACCATTCTATTTAACATATCTAATTCTTTTTCTGATAAATAATTTTTTGCTACCTCTGTTTCTGACTTTGTAGGAATATTTCCTTTAAAATTAGTTAATCCTATATTTTCTTTTTCACTATCTACTCTATTAAAAATCACCTCTGCTGCTGTATTTCCGTGAACTGCATAATGCATCTTATTTTGAACGGTTTTAAAAAATTCTTTTGTTTTTTCATCTTTTGCATCATAGTCAACACTTGTAGCATAAATATCTAAAATCTTTCTCCAAAAAACCTTTTCTGATGAACGAATATCTCTAATTTTTTCTAGTACTTCTTCAAAATATACTCCTCCGCCATTATTTTTAAATCTATCTACATTCAAATTATATCCTTTAATTAAGTATTCTTTTATTAATTTATTTGCCCATATTCTAAATTGCGTACCACGAATTGACTTTACACGATATCCAACTGATATAATTAAATCTAAATTGTAAAATTTTGTTTTGTAATTTTTACCATCTGAAGCAGTTGTCAAGTTTTCCTTGACAACTGAATTTTCATTCAGTTCATTTTCTTCAAAAATATTTTTTATATGTAGGCTTATATTTTGCTTTGTTGTATCAAACAGTTCTGCCATAGCATTTTGTGTAAGCCAAACATTTTCGTCTTCAAGTCTAACTTCTATTTTAACTTGTCCATCATCAGAAGTATAGATTAACATTTTATTGTCGTTTTGATTCATAGCTTTATTATTCATTAAAATCCTCCTTTCTCATAAAAATTATATTTTACTTTAAAATCAAAATATTTATTCAATTGGATAAATGCCAATTTTTCTAGAAGCTTTAACAGATATTATTTGTGCTTCCGATACTTTAGAATTATCATTTTCAAAATTAGTATCATATTCCATTCTTCCCATGTTAACAGCCTCTACAAAATCTTTTTTACCTATCATTGTTGATTCAATGTATATTCTTTCATTACCAAATAAATTTATACCTAAAAATGCATGTCCTGGTACTAAAATAATATATACATCTAAATTTAACATTTCATAGCAACTTGCTAATAGCAAAGAAAATTCAATACAATTTCCACATTTACTTGCAATTACTTCCTTTGGTAATTTTATATTTTGCTTTTTATAATCATTGGTTCCAAACCAATATGAATCAACAACATATTCTAAATTATAATTTTCACTTACCACATCATAAATTGCTTGAATTTCTTTAATCAAAGCTTCTCTATTATTAGATAAATAACCCTGCATCGGCATTTTCCTTGAAGCGTTTGTATATATTTCAGTTATACACCTATCGTGAGGAGTAACAAATCGTGCAAGATGAGGAGTTAAAGAAACTTTCCAATCTTTTTCAGGATTTTCCATTGAAAACACAAAAAGGTTTTTAGGATAAATAATTAATTCATGAGTTTCATCAATCAAAATTCCTTCCTTTGATTTTACAATTAATTTAACATTTCTCTTAGTTATATCATTTATGTTATTTATCTTAGTATTATTTAAAGTAGGACATAAAGAAATTAATTTGTATTCTCTTGGTAATAACTGAACAGTTTGTTTTAATTCATCACTCAAATTTTCAATAATAGCAAAAATTTCTATTTTTTTAATATTATTTGAATTATTCACAATACTTACCTTTATTGGTGCATACATTTTATCATAAATATCATTTAAGCTCTCATAATTGCCTAATTGTAAAGGCAAGTCTGTATACATACTTCTGCACATTAGAGCATTACTACTTTCTAAACCTAAATCAAATATTTTAATTGCATATTTATCATAATGGAATGGGGGATTCATAACATCTAATCCTAAAGACACTCCACTTTGAGCCATAAAACAATTTTCATTTCCTTCTAATGGGATTAATGTATAGTTTTCGATTTTTCCTTTAGTAGGCAGTACCAAATGAACCAGAGAATTTTGAGAAAGCTTAATTTCATCTGCTGCATATATATTAAATTGGTGTATATTTATCAGGTCAAATGGAAAGAAAATACCAAATGGATAAGCTATTAAATTATTTTTTACAATTAGTTCTTCATATTCAATTTTTAAATCAAAATAATAATCTTCGTTTAATTTTAATTCTCCATAATATGTATCATTTTTTCCTTGAAAGTACTCTCCTTTACAAATATTAGCTTCAATATATTTAGGCATTCCTATTTGTTTTGGTTCTATTTTTCCTAAAACATTAGTACTATATGGCATAAATGTATTTAAATAGTTACTTATTTTACTTGCATTTATTTTTCTATTGCCAATTTGATATTGATTTCCATTCAGATTAGATTTCCCACCTTTTATCGTATAAATTTGCATTAACGGAGCAATACTATTAGTAATACCATTATCTATTTTTTTCCACTCATCTTTTAAATATAACTCACCTGGATCAACTTTTCTTCCTGTTTTTTCTTTATTTTCTTTTATTACAAAATTTAATTTTATTCTTATTGTTCCATAATCTAACACATATATTTTAAAATTTTTAATATACATTGTTAGTAAATCAAAAATATTCGGTAAAAAGCAATTATTAGCAAATAGTAAAACTTTGCCATTATCAACTTGAGTTAATTCAGGATTACCTATTACTAATCTGTTTGTTTCTTCTTTAGGATAAAATTTGCAATTAGAATTACATTTACGTAAATTTCTAGCATTTCCACAGCACAAGCTACAAATTTCTGCATTTATTAAACTACAGAATCTTTTAGCTTTTCGACTATTACATATATTGCATTTCATCTATTATCTCCTCGTATAACTTATTTTCTCTTAATTTAACTTATATAAATTTCTCTTTTACTATCTATACTTTATATTTCTTTTAGTATTGCTTTCTCTATTCCTTTATTTTGATATTCTTTTAGCATGAATATATTATCAATTCTAAAAGTATTATCTTCTAGAATCTTACCATCAAAAAATCCTACTCTTTCTCCTTTAATTGTAATTATCTTTATATGCTTTGCATTTTCCTTAATGTATCTTTCAAATAACTTATTTTGTATTTGTTCGCTCAATTCTTGTTTGTTTTCTTCTATATATTTTTCCTTTTTAATATCATATATAAACCCAATTTCTTCTTTATTTTCTCTTTTTAGTGGTCTAAAATCGAGATTAGGTATGCAATCTGATAATCTTGTTCTTCGTTCTGTATCTCTATTGGCTCTATCTATCATCTCTTTATCCCTTTTTTGTCGTGCAAGACTCGACATTTCCTCCGAAAAAATACATCCACAATATTTTTGCATATATAGCCCCAGCTCTCTTGCTTTTGCTTGTCCTTCTCTGAATCCTATTCTAAAGTCCCTATATACAAATTCCAAACCATATTTATCTGCAACTTCTTGCATCGTTTCTTTTAATATTTCATGTTTTTGATATGGACTTACAAAAAGAGTAGTTGTTATCGCATCATATCCGTTTTCTTTTGCATATTTTGCTGTTTGTTCTAATCTTACTCTATAGCAATAATTACTACATCTATTATTTAAGTCATTAATTACATTTTTGCAAAATGCATCTAAGCCATATTCTTCTTGAAATATGGCTTTTACATTTATACTTTTACTATATTCTTTTAATGTATCTCTTCTCGTTTTATATTCTATATATGGATGAATATTAGGATTATACCAATATAGAGTTGGCTCTATTCCTTCTTTTCTTAAGTGTTCTATGCAATATACACTACATGGTGCACAACAAGTATGCATTAATAATTTCATAAAATTCACCTCTCGTAATTTTTATTTTCGTTTTTGTAATAATTTATTAAATTCAGTTCATCTCTTTGCTTTTGATGTTTAACTACCGTATCTAGTATCACTCCGCATTGTGCTACTATAACTGATAATATTACAAATCCTGTTGCAAGTACAGCTGATGGTAATTTAGTAATATAAGCTGTTTTTATAAATTCTACTATAACAGGAACCCCTATTATTAAACCTAAGATAAATAAAATTATTGCAATTGTAGTAAAAAATTTAAATGGTTTATAATCTTTATACATTTTTACTATTGTATTTAATACTTTTATTCCATCTTTAATAGTACTTAATTTAGATTTACTTCCATTTGGTCTATCTTTATAATCTATAGGTATTTCTTTTATAATCATTCTTCTATCTAATGCATATAATGTCATTTCTGTTTCTATTTCAAAATTTTTACTCATAACAGGCATATTTTTAACAAACATTTTATTAAAACATCTATATCCTGTCATTATATCTTTTAATTTTGTATTAAACATTATATTTATTGTATCTTTTACTAAACTATTTCCAATCTTGTGAAAATTTCTTTTATTTTGTCTTTTATATGAACCATTTGATATTCTATCACCACAGCACATATCTGCAGTTTCATTTTTTATTGGTTCTATTAGTTCATGTACTTTTTCTGCAGGATATGTGTCATCACCATCTACTATAACATAAATATCTGCATCAATTTCTCTAAACATTCTTCTTATAACATTACCTTTGCCTTGATTATATTCATTTTTTACAATTGCACCATTCTCCTTTGCAATTTCATAAGTTCTATCCTTTGAATTATTGTTATAAACATAAATTTTAGCATCTGGCAATTCTTTTCTAAAATCTTTTATTACTTTTCCTATTGTTAATTCTTCATTATAACAAGGTATTAATACTGCTATATTTTCCATATATATCCTCTATTCTTTAAATTCTATACCTAAATGTTTATATGCTTCTGGAAGTGGTATTCTTCCTCTTACAGTTCTAGATATATATCCAATCTGAATTAAATATGGTTCATATACATCTTCTATAGTAGATACTTCTTCTCCTATAGTTGTTGCCAAAGTATCTATTCCAACTGGTTTTCCTTGATATTTTATTATCATTGTTTCTAATAACTTTCTGTCAATATCATCTAATCCCATTTCGTCTATTTCTAATTGGTTTAATGCTACTTTTGTTAATTTTAATGTTGCATTTCCATCACCTAAAACTGATGCATAATCTCTTACTCTTTTTAGTAATCTATTTGCTATTCTTGGAGTTCCTCTAGAACGTCTTGCAATTTCTCTTGCTGATTCGTCATCAATAGATACTTCCAATATATTTGCTGAACGTTTTATTATTGTTGCTAAATCTTCTATTGTATACATCTCTAGTCTATGTACTATTCCGAATCTGTCTCGTAATGGTGTAGATAAAGAACCTGCTTTAGTTGTTGCACCAATTAATGTAAATTTAGGTAAGTCTAACCTAATTGACCTTGCAGTTGGTCCTTTTCCTATAATTATATCTAATGTATAATCTTCTAGCGCAGGGTATAATATCTCTTCTACATTTTTATTCAATCTATGTATTTCATCTATAAATAGTACATCAAATTCTGATAAGTTTGTAAGAAGTGCTGCTAAATCTCCTGCTTTTTCTATTGCTGGTCCTGATGTTATTTTTATATTTGAATTCATTTCATTAGAAATAATACCTGCGAGTGTTGTTTTTCCAAGACCAGGAGGCCCATATAATAAAACATGATCAAGAGGCTCACCTCTTTTTTTGGCAGCCTCGATATATATCTTCATATTTTCTTTTACTTTAGATTGACCTATATAATCATTTAGAGTTTTAGGTCTTAATGATGTTTCTAATGTCTCTTCGTTATTTCCCTCTAATTCAGGACTAATTATTCTTTCTTCATTCATGTTTATCACCTATTTATTATTTTAGTTTGTATCTTTGACAATATAAATTGGTCTACTCCTCATTTTTATACATCATTATCAATAAAGTTTTCAATAATTTTTAATATATTTTTTGTACCACTTTCGTATTTTTTAGGTGTAAAGTCTTTACTTTTTATAAATGCTTCTCTTAGGTCTTGTACACCTTCAATTCCGAATAATACATCCTTTATCACTGAAACTTTTTACGATTTCCTTTTGATGGTCATTAACATGCTCTCCATATTCATGAAGTCTAGGAATAGCAATAACCTTTTTTCCTTTATTATTCGAAGAAATAATCGAACCAACTCCACCATGTGTTATTATTAAGTTTGCTTCTTCTTGAAGTTTCTCTATTCTATCAAGTGGTATTAAATCAAATATCTCCATATCTTTTGATTTAAATTGTGTATATCCAGCCTGAACAACCACTCTTTCATTTATTATTTTCTCATCTATCATTTTTTGAATTTCTTCTAATAATCGATGAAAACTATTATTTTGTGTTCCTAATAATACTAAAATCATTAATAAATCGAACCTCCATAAATTGCTTTCGGATATAATTTTTTCATTTCTTCCCATTGTACTATAAATAAATCTGCTATTGGATAAATAAGTCTACCAGTTGCTGTTTTTCTATTCCTATTTGCAAATGTTTCTATGTATATTATTTTAGCTCCAAACAACTTTGCAAAGTAACAAATTGGACCTGCAGTATGTGTTCCTGTAGTTACTATATATTTTGGTCTTATTTTTATAAGAAAATATATACTTTTTATAATAATATAAAAATATTTAAAAATATATGAAAATAATTTGCTTCTTGTTCCATATGGTAAATATGAAATTCTATCTTTATATATATCTTTTAAATACTCGTTAGTCTTATCCTTTTCTGTTATAATATGATAATCATATTTTGAAAATAATGATTTAAGTTGCATAAGTTCATTTAGGTGTCCTCCTGTACTAGAAATAAATAAAACTTTTTTCATCTTATTTTTCACACTAATCACCTTTATTCTTTATATACTATTTTATACTTACTTTTCTAATTTTTTTTATTTTTTTCACAAAAAAATACTATATTTGCTATCATTTTATTAAAATATTTTAGATATAAATTCTTTGGTACTTTAGGATTTAAATATTTATTTTTTTTATAATTAGGGAAGTAATTTATAACACTATTTATTGAAGTTTGTACTCCAATACTAAATTTATGATAATCTTTTGTTTTTGCTAATCTTTTTATGTATGTACCAAAAACATAGCGTATATATGAATATTCTAATTCATCTTTATATTCATCATAATATGATTCTTGTTTATAATGTTTTATAACTCCATCCCAATTTGTTATTAAATCATTCAATTTTTCATTATATGTATATGTAATTGAATCCTCTCTTTGTATATAATAATATAGTGGTTCTCTTACCACTGCAACCTTTGATATTGTAGGATAAACTCTCATTAAAAATTCAACATCTTCAAACCAAATTCCCTTTTTAAAATTATTATGTATAAATATATCTTTTTTATATAATTTTGCCCATGCAGAAGGAAATAATTTTATCATTACGTTTTTTATGTTTTCATTATCATTAATATTTAATCCTACTCTTTTCATTTTTGTTTCATATTTAAAATAACATTCACATGCAGATATATCTGCATTATCTAATTTTATTTTATTATATAGCTTTTCTATCATTGTATTATCTATATAATCATCACTGTCTATAAATGTAATATAATCTCCTGTTGCTTTATTTATTCCATAATTTCTAGCATCAGAAAGTCCACCATTTTCTTTTATAAAAGAGTAGATTTTATTTGGATATCTACTTTTATATAAGTCAATTATCTCCTGACTATTATCTTTTGTTCCATCATTTATTATTAACACTTCAATATTTTCATAAGTTTGATTAACAACACTATTCAAACATTGCTCTAAATATCTTTCAACATTATATACTGGAATTATTACACTTATTTTCTCCATTTAATTTCACCCCATAATGTTTATTTTTTTAAATATTTATAAATTAAATCAACAATTTCTTTATCTATATCTGTAGAAAATTTTCTAGCAAATAAGTAATCAGAATGAACCAATTCATCAAAATCTTCTCTTTTATACACATAAGGACAGCCTCTAGTCCAATCAATTTTTCTCATACATGATATATAATTATCATCCATTTTATTATAATACAATTTGTCCATAAATTTGGTATTATATATTAATGTTTGAATAAATAATTCATCTGGACAATATGTAAACTTAAAATGTTTATTTATATATTTTTTATTCTTTAAAATATATCTGGCACATTCGTCTGTAATACTAAACCATTGTGCTCCTGTCTTTATGTCTTTACCAATCTTTTTTGTTCTATCTGTTTTTAGTTTTATTTGTATTTTATCTAGCACATTCTTTAATTTTATACTCACTTTTCTTATTACTTTATTTTTATGTTTCATATACTCTTGCATGAAATAATATCTAGATACTCTCGATATAATATTATTTTGCTTTTCTATTTTTTCTCCTGCAAAATGTAAAAATATTTTTCCTTGATTTTGATTCATAAATTCATGTATGTAATCTTGTGTTTTTAATGGTAAATCAATTCCAGATAACAAATGATAGTATTCATATTTTCCATTATTGGTTGCTTGTTCCAATAATAATAGTTCACACCTTACCATAGAAAAAGCTCCCCAGTTTACTTTCATTCTATGTACTATATAAATGTTTGATTTTTTTACTATTTTTTTAATCATTTCACTGTCAAATTGTTTAGCTTTTTTATCCACATGTAAATATATATCATTTCTTTCATCATCTAGAAGCTTTAACAATCTTTCCAAAATGTAAAAATTATTATGTGCCATAATTAAATAGGCATGCTTTTTTGTATTATCCATATTTCAATTTCCTCTTCCTATTTTTACTAATAATTTTACTATAAGATATTGTTTTTTACATATCAAATTACAAAATAATTTAAATAAAAATGGTTTAGTTTTATAATATTTATTTTTTTTCCAATCTGGAAATTTAATTTTAACTTCTTTTACACATTTTTCTATATCTTTATATTTATTAAATTTTAAGAATCTAAAGCTAGAAAAATATATTAATTGAAATATATATAAATATTCAAGTTCTTGTAAAAATTTTGTATCTTTTAAAATGTCATACAAATTATTACATGCTTTTATAATATCTAACAATTTTTCATTATACTCTGTTTTTAACATTGTTGAATTTTGTCTTTGTCTATATAAATACAATTCTTTATTTACATACCCTATGTTCTCTGTATATTTCACCATTGCTGGTATTACACCTAAATCTTCATACCAAATATCTGGAAATTGGATTTTTTCTTTATTCCAAATTTCTCTTTTGTAAATTTTATTAACTGGTCCTGGATTTGATAGGATATATGTGTAATAATTAAATTCTTTTATAAATTTGGGTAATGTACTTCTTGATTGTGTAGTTTTGTCTGCATATACCCATAACATATCACATACTACAATATCTAGCTTTTTCTCTTTTGCTTCTTTATACAAGATTTCATACATATCAAACTTAATATAATCGTCGCCGTCTACAAATCCAATATACTCTCCTGTTGCATATTTTACTCCATAATTTCTAGCTATACCTTGTCCTTCGTTTTTCTTTATATAACATTTAAACAGTTTAGGATATTTTTTTACATATTCATCTATAATCTTTTGACTGTTATCAGTTGATCCATCATTTACAATTATTACTTCTAACTCATCTCTAATAGTTTGCTTTAATAATGAATCTAAGCATTCTCTTATATATTCTTCCACATTATATACTGGTATAATAATACTTATACTTGGCATAACTAATCAATTCCTTTCGACTAAAAAAATTTGATACCAATTATTTTTTATATTTTCAATTTTAAAGTGATTTGCAAAAATCTCTGCATGTCTTGATAAATCATCTCTGTACTTTTCATCTTGCATTAATTCAAATAGTTTTCTCTTAAATTCTACTATGTCATCTTGTTTAATTAAAATTCCTGTTTCTTCTTTTATTACTTCTTTTGCAGATTCACCAAAATCAAATGCTATTACTGGAACCTTACACATATTTGCTTCTAGCACAGTCAATGGAAATCCTTCAAACTTTGATGTCATTATCATAGCATAATACTCTCCAAACACTTCTTCTGGATTATCTGTTTTACCTTTATAATCTATATATTGATTTCTATCTATTTTTGTTTTTATATCATCTGTTAATTCTCCTACTAAATATAAATCAAGTTTCCAATCTTTTAAATGTTTTTCTTCTATCACTTCATTAAAAATATGAATTGCTAATTCTAATCTTTTTTCCTCAGAAAATCTTGCCATAAATATCAATTTTCTTTGTATATTATTATATTTTTTTATTGTTTTATTGGGTATTGGATTATAAATATATGTACTATTTATGATACCAAAATCTATTGCTTTTTTACATGTATTTTGAGTTAACCATACAAATTTTCTTAATTTATTTTTATATTTATTAAATACTTTTATTTGAGATTTATTTTGTAATACTTGTTCGAAATTGGTATGATAATGATTAATTGTTTTGCTTAAATATATTTTAGGTATAGCATTTAATAATTCATAATGAGATACAATAATAACATCTGGATTTAACATAATAATTTCATTTTTTAATTTTTTATAATCTTTATTTAATATAATATCATATTTTATTCTTTCTACTATCTGTTTTAGAGCACCTATAATATTACACTTTTTGATTCTCTTTATTACTTCACTATATCTTGGACATTCCCATTTATCTTTACTATTTATTATTTTATATTGTATTTTTTTATCTTTTTGCACATTATTTATTTGAGTAGCATTTCTTACTGAATATATGTAAACTTCATTATTATCTTCTGCAAAGGCTGTTGCCAATGTATTGTTTACATTAGCAATTCCTCCTATTACATTTCCTATATTTTGTATAAATAATATTTTCAATTTATTTTTTCTCCTCTTTTTTTGCATTATATAACAACATGCCTGTATATAAACTCATAAAATACATGTTGATAAGCATTCCCCATACATGCCCAGATAAATAACCTGCAACTAACATACAACATAAGGAAATTCCAATTGAACAATTCTCTAAATTTAGTTTTTCCTTATAATTTCTTAAAATTTTATATGCACAGTAAACTAATATACCAATATAAACACCAACTAACAAAAACACTCCTGCAATTCCAAATATATAATATTGATATACATAATCTCTTTCTGTATATGGTACATTGGATGTATATCCAATTCCTAATATAGAATCCATATTATTATTATTTCTTTCTATAATTCTATCAATCATATCTATTTTAAAATTTCTATTATCTATATTTAATTTTTTATCTCTTGATATTATCGTATTCCAAAAATCTTCATCATTATGTACTGGATATAATTCTAAAAACCAATCTTGAATATAGTAATTATATGCATATAATTTTATATAGTCCTCTAAGCTATTTACTTTTTCTTCTTGGTTGGCCTCTTTAACTGTTATATTTGCATCTTCTCTTATTATCTCTTTTTCTGACTTTTCTAATGTGTATTTTAATTTTGATGGAGAAGTCATATATAGAGAATATGCACCAATTGTTATTAATAACATTATTGGAATACATATTTTTATATTAATGTTTCTTTCTAATTTTAAAAAATATAGCACTAATGTAATAAACATCATAGCTATCAATACAAGTATAACTCCTATAGACGCTGTTTTTGTACCTACCATTATCATCGAAATTAATTGTATTATCAATAATATATAATATCTAATTTTATTACTTTTTATTGCTTCTTTAATTACTATAGGAGCTAGAGAAAACAATAATGCACTAATTTGATTTGTAGAATGAAAGAATCCTCTAGATGTATATGCCGCAAAATTTGAATTTCCATTTAATGATAACCATTTAAATATATTTCCTTCTATTCTTACATTATCTGAACTATATGCTACTAAAGATATGTTTAATATATTAGTTACAAAAATACTTCCCGAGATTATCAATGTAACTATTAAAATTATTCTTGTAAAGTCTTTGTCGGTTAAATAAGAATGATATATTATATAAATTAATGTAATTGGTATAATGTAAGTTCTTATTATATAATATGTTTCTGTAATGAAATTCATCTGTACACTTTCATATATATTATTATTAAATTTAGTCATATTCATCCAGTGAAGAATCATATATATACCTACTATTGCTAAATAAACAATATATTTAACTAAACTTTTGGTTCTTTTTTCTTTTTTAACAATTTTATAAATTATTAAACAAAATAATATACCTACTAATAATATATTTATTAATTCTTCTACTGCCAAACCACAAATATTGATAGTATCTTGAAAAAAAGTTCTATACATATCTATTATTGGCTGTAATATAAAAAATATAATAAGTAAATCTCTTAACTTTATTTTTTTTATAAATTCTTTTATTTTTTTTACCACTTTAATTTCCCCCTAGTATATTATGTTTTAACTTTTGTAATTTACTTAAAATTATATATTTCTTTTTAAAGAATAAACTAGCATATATTTTCTTTTTTATCGATTGTTTTCTTATATACTTATTTTTTTTCCAATGTGGAAATTCTTTCTGCATAATATCGGCTATTCTATCAATATACTCAAATTTATTATATTTGTAAAATAATAAAGAAAAATTTACTAATAGATTTTCCCAATATATAAATTCTAGTTCTTCTTTATAAATACTCATATCTATATTTTCTTTTAATATTTCTGATGCTTTAAAAATATCTAGATATTTTTCTTTAAATCCATTATCTCTCATGATAGACTCTTCTGACATATAGTAATTTATTACTTGTTTTTTATAATAGAATATATTATTAGCCACATTAACAAGAGTCGGAATCATAGCATAATCTTCATATAAAATTTTTTCTGGAAAACAAAAATCTGCTTTTTGTATTATTTCTTTTTTTATTAATTTATTCCATGGACATGGCATTGACAAAATATATTCTTTTTTTGTTATCTTTCCTTGATAAATACCTTCTAACGCTTCCATATATTCTGTTCTATCTGCAAATACTTTTTTCGCATCATATATCACAATATCGTAATTATTCTTTTTAGCTAATTCATATATTTCTTTATAACAATTTTGCTCTGCATAATCGTCAGAATCTATATATGTAATATACTCTCCATTAGCTTGCTTAATTCCCTCATTTCTTGCTGAAGAAACCCCACCATTTTCTTTTTTTATATATTTTATCCTGTCTTTATATTTATCTGCATATTGTTTTATTATATTATGTGAATTATCTGTACTTCCATCATTTATAATAATAACTTCATAATCATCCAGATTTTGATTTAAAACGCTTTCTATACATCTAGCTATATATTTTTCTCTATTATACACTGTTATTATAATACTAAGCTTCATTTTTTTTCCTTTCACTATATTTTGTATTTTAATCTGTACATAATAAAGTACTTTTTTTCTCTTATTGTATTTGAAATAATTAATTTAGCAAGTTTCCTTTTTCTAATTTCTTGTAAATATTCTTTTTTAAACTCATCTGGTATATTATCTAATTTCCAAATTATCGTGCCAGCTAGATAACTATATAGTAACTTCTTTGCTTTTTTGTTATAATTACCTAATTTTAAGATATTATCTAATCTATCAAAATGATGAATTATGTCAAAAGCTTTCTTTTTTTCTTTTGATATATCTTTTTTAGTAGCACTTCTGGTAATGCTATTATCACTTTGATAATAACCATATCCTGCATAATCAATAATACTTACTTTTTTTGCTTTTATAATAACTTCCGGAGTTAATCCCAAATCCTCATGTAACATTCCTTTAGCATATTCAAAATTATTCTCTCTCCAAAAATCCAAACGATATGCATACCCCCATGCAGGTTCAAAAAACTTTTTCTTTAGAACTAATCTCTGAATTGCATCTTGTCCATCTATATTTGAACATACTGGTTTTTCTAATATTTCTGTAATATTATACTTTTCATCTACTATTTCCATGTGATATCCAATAATATCAAGTCCTGGATTTTTTTGTATTTCTTCATCAATTTTTTGTAATAATTTTGGTTCAATAAAATCATCTGAGTCTACTAAAACTAAATATTCTCCAGTAGCTCTTTTTATTCCATAATTTCTAGCATCAGAAAGACCTCCATTTTCTTTTATAAAGCTTTTTATAACTTCAGGGTACTTTTGTTTATAATCATTTATAATCTCCTGACTATTATCTGGTGATCCATCATTTACAATTAATAATTCAAAATCTTTATATGTTTGATTTAATATACTATCCATACACTTCTTTAAATATTTCTCTACGTTATATACTGGTACTACTATGCTAAATTTCATTTTCCACCTCATCAAAATATTTTACAAAATTTTCATAAAAGTTCTCTACAGAAAACTGTAAGCTGCGATTTCTTCCGCTCTATTCCCATTATTTTTCTTCTTCTTTCATCTGCTATTAGTAATTCTATATTTCTTGCAATATTTTCCACAATATTTTCATCTCTTTTTACAATAATTGATGAATCAAAATTAACTAATTCTGGAATACCACCTGAATCAGTTGTAATAATTGGTAATGCACTAGCCATTTCTTCAACAATTACTAATGGAGATGCATCTTCCCACATAGATGGTGTAATAGCAATATCTGCTATATTATATATTTTATATAATTCTTTATTGTGTATAAATCCTGTAAAGACAATATTATTTGTTATTTCTTTAGAAATTTCAAATAATTCTTCTTGATATTTGTTTTTTTCGTTTTTTCCAAATGCAGAATTTCCTATAATTACTAATTTTATCTTTTCTATATTATCTAATTGTTTTAATGCTAGAATTAATTCTCTTACTCCTTTTTCTGGTATTAGTCTTCCACAAAACAATAATATAATATCATCATCTTTCAATCCATACTTTTCTTTTATTGCTTTTTTTTCTTCCATTGATAATTCGGTAAAAAATTGTTTTAAATCTATACCATTATATAGTACATCCACTCTATCCTTACTAATTATACCATTTTTACAAAAATTATTTTTCATATAGTTATTTAATGCTATAAACCTTTGATATACTCTTTCTAATTCTGTTGTTCCTACCATTTCTCCACCATGCATATGTAGTATACACTTGTTCTTATCATATTTGCTTAATAATTTTTCATAGCACATAGGGTCTCCGACCTTCTACAACTATATAATCTATATCATATTTTTTTATTTTATTATAAATCCTCATACTATGTATTATATTTTTCCAATTTCTTTTCGTAACTTTTTTTAAAATACGATATAATAAATTAAGTATTCTGTCTAATAAGCCTTTTTCTTTTGGCAATTTAAAATATAATATTTTAGTATTCCTATATTCTTTACTTTGTTTTTTAGCTTCTTTTTCATATCTAGCTACACAGATAATTTCTATCTTTTTGTTTTTTTCATTCTCATCAATAATATTATTGATAAGTGTTTCTATTGCACCTCCCTTTGTAGCTGGAACAGGAAAGCCTTCTGGAGAAACTATACATATTTTTTTCATATCATCACCTATTTAAAATATTTATGTTGATGTCTAAGATATCCTAAATATCTTCTTAATTTTAATTGTTTTGAGTTAAAATTTTCTTTTTTATTATCTTTATTATTTGGATAATAGTTTTCTTTTACCGTTAAATGTTCTGCTCCATTTTCCTTTAATGGTAAAAACCAATATGATTTGTGTAACTCAAAAATTTCTTTTTGTTCTCTATATGCCATTAACAAAATTATTTGGTCATCATCTATAAAACCTATATCAATTAGACTATTCATTGCTTTTTTTAATAATTCCCATAACACTATGCATAACCTATCAGGTAATATTATCGGAGCTCCCATTATATCAACTTCCATATTTCTAATTAATTCAAATATAGGTTCATTGCTTAATTCTTTTATAGTAAATAAATGTATTTTATTTTCATTTAAATTTGTTTCCCAATTAAAATTGAAGTCTTCTGAATTAATATAACAATCATCACCATGATTAAATCCAAAATCTAACCAAGCTACCATTCCTTGTGCATAACCATTTTTTACAGCATCCATTAAACACCAATATTTTAATAACATTACATAATCATATTTAGCATAATTTTCTATTACATCCTTATGATATCTATAATTATTCAAATATTCTTGATTTTCAATAGATTTCATTCTATTAAATAAATCCGTTTCTATTTTAGTTTCATCTTCAATTTCAATAATAATTGTTCTATCTAATAGCCCAAACTCATCCCTTATTTTTTTTATTTCATCTGCCATTTCTTTATATGTGTACACAATTAACTTGTTTTTCATTCTTGCCCAAAATTTAAAATATTCTAAATATTCCTTATTCGTTCTTGAATGTGTATCTCTATAATCTTCTCTACCGATTTCAAAGAACTCTGTAACAATTGTTAGCTCTTTCATTCTTGCTTTTCTCCTCTTTTTATAAATTTTAACAAATTATTTATAAGATCCTTTTTTTCTTTATTACTGAATAATAATAAATAATTACAAATTAAACCTACTATACCAGTAATAAATGCAGTTCCAAATACAGTTACCCAATTTTGCATATGTATAAAATGTTTTATTCCAAATAAAACAGCTATTAGTATTAAAGTAGTAGATATATATCGCAATATAATTGGATAAAATGTATTCCATTTAATATTTAAACATTTTTTTGCAACATAAATTGGAACAAAGGTTACATTTACAATAGTACCCAATATAATACTAGTTGCAGCTACTGCGTAAATCCCTAAATTAGTGGTTTTAACAAACATAAATACAACACCCACTACAACAAAACCAGTAATTAATCTAATAATTGCATCTACTTTTATCTTATTTGTAACTGTATAAATACTATACATAGGAGTAATTATTCCTGATATTATTTCTCCTTGAACTGTTAGTATTGTTAAAATACTAATTAATTGTATATCTTGATTTGGCACCCAAACTGAATAAAATAAACTTCCAAACACAATTAAATAGCTTAATGGTATATTTGCAAATACTCCTGTTATTTTCATTGCTCTTTTTAATTCACTAATCAAATTATTAATTTCATTTTTTGCATAATATATTGTTAATTGTGGTTGAAAGATTGATGAAATTGTTCCTAGTAAATTTGATATAACACCACTTAATGTTTTTGCAATAGATAATTGTCCCATTGCAACTGAGTCTATAAAAAGATTACATATCAATAAATCTAAACCATCTGCTAATATTTGTCCCATTTTTGTAATTGTGTTCCAAATACCAGATTTTATTATTTCCATAATCTTTTTAAATTCAAAAAACTTCTTATTTATCTCAATTTCTGGTAATAATTGTTTTGTATATTTTATATTCCAAATTACAATATATAAACTTATAATACATGAAACTATTCCTATATAAGCAATCTTAGGAGTGCAGAAAGTAAATAATACAAATAGCATTATTGCCTTAATTATATATGACTCTATATTTCTTTTTGAATTTAAATCTAATCTATTTCTAACAAATGTAGCAATAGAATATGTTGTGTTTATAATTCCTAAAGCAAAATTTAAAAATACAAAACCAAATAAAATTTTAGTATCTAAAGTTAAGTCTATTGGTATATTAATAATCTTCTCTAAAAATATAATCATAATAATAGCAGGTATCAATAATACCAAACAAATAATAATATTAGCCAATAAAACAGAATTAAAATATTTATTTGCTTCTTCTTTGTTTCCTTTATGAATAGCTATTGTGATAAATCTTCCAGCCATTGAATTCAAAGCTAATGTTATAATTGAAGCATAATTAACAAAATTATTAGCCAATGATACAAAACCATATGCATCTACCCCCACATGCTCAATTACATATGGCGAAAGAAAAAAACTTATTCCCATATTTACAATAAACGCTACTATTGTTGCCACCATATTAATTGCTAATCTTTTTCCATTACCCATATATTTTTTACCTCTTAATCTTCTTTCTTAATTATATCTTTATATCCAATTGCAATAATTGCAACTATAATCATTGCAAAAGATATTGCTTTCCAAATTCCACTTTCTAATAAAATAATTGCAAACATTCCTAGTGTTGCACTTATTCCATACAATATTAACACAGATTGTTTTTGGGTATATCCTTTTGCCATTAATCTATGATGTAAATGTCCTTTATCTGGAACTAAAATTGCTTTAATAGATTTCCCTTTAACTAATCTTCTAACTATTGCAAAAAGTGTATCAAAAATTGGAAGTCCTAATACAACTAATGGTGCAATAATAACAACAGCTGTATAAGTCTTTGCTACACCTAAAATTGAAATTACTGCTAGCGAATATCCTAAAAAGTTAGAACCTGTATCACCTATAAATGTTTTTGCTGGATTGAAATTATATGGTAAAAATCCAACAATACCACCTGCTACAGCTGTTATTAGTAAAATAGGCCAAATAGATCTACCTTTTAAAGAAAAGATGATTAATAGTGATAAGCACGAGATCAAAGAAATTCCTGAAGATAATCCATCCAATCCATCAATTAAGTTAATTGCATTAATAATTCCTACTATCCAACCTATTGTAATTATATATGTTAGTATTTGATTCTCTTCAAGTATTGGTATACCAATATCTTCTATTTTAACTCCACATATTACAACAATAATTGCTGCTACAAATTGTCCAAATAACTTTACAAGTGGATGTATTCCTTTAGCATCATCTATAAAACATACTATTGTTAAAATAATTATTCCACAAAAGAACCCTAACAATTTTACAAAGTATTCTTTATCCACTTGAAAATCCACTTTTTGTTCAATCATCATAGTAATGATTAAATAAATAGTAGAAACGAAAAAGCCACTTATAACTGCAATTCCACCAAGTCTTGGCATAGGCTTTTTATTTACTCTTCTGGCATCCGGTACATCAATTGCTCCTACTTTTTTTGCAAGTCTCATCGTGTATGGCGTTATTACAAATGCTGTAATAAACGCTAATAAAAATGCTATTGCAATATCTCCCCACATAAAA
The DNA here is from genome assembly GCA_905215935.1 of uncultured bacterium. Classification (GTDB taxonomy): domain Bacteria; phylum Bacillota; class Clostridia; order TANB77; family CAG-508; genus CAG-492. The sequence continues at coordinate 126,481 of CAJMRY010000002.1, read as the reverse complement.
AATCTCCTCACTTACTTTCACTATTTAATATTTTCTACTATTACGTTATAACCTATAAACAAACCGAGACTCAATTACTCCTGTTATTGCTTTTATATTAGTTTCTAGATTTTCGTCAATATTTTCAAATCTAGTATCTAAAATATAATTTCCATCTTCAGTTATAACTGGCCCATCCTTTTTTGTAGCTAATCGTAAAATTACATCTTTTGCCCCTAATTTTAATAATTGCTCTTTTACATAATTAACTGCTTCAGGATAACATTCTACTGGTACTAAACGCTTAGTACCCAATTTATCTACAAATTTACTTTCATCTACCAATATATATACTTTTGATGCATTTAATATGTTTAACTTTTCTTTAAACATAGCTGCACCTCTACCTTTTATCATCCAATTGTTATTATCTATTTCATCTGCTCCATCAAAACACCAATCTGGCTTTTTTTCTTGGAGTGTGCATGTTGGTATATTAAAATAACTACATAACATTTTTATTTCATAAGAAGTAGGTATTGCTGTAATTTTTATATTTTCTTTTTTTATTCTTTCTGCAATGGCACAAACAGCAAGAAAAGAAGTAGAACCAGACCCAAACCCTATAACATCTCCATCATTAACTCTTTTAGCAAGTTTTAAAGCTAATTTTTGTTTTTGTTCTTTATTGGTTATCTCTTCATTCCACTTCATATCTTGTAAAACTTCTTTTTTCCAATTCATTTATTACCCTCCTACAAAATTTCTTATATTATTTCATAAAAAGATTTTTTTGTAAACCTTTTAATATACATAACTTCTAAATTTTATTACAAATGTTGTGGTTTTCAAAATAAAAAAAGCAAACATTTTTTTTTTTATGTTTGCTTTTTTATCATCTATCTTTCTATATTAATAGTTTTATCAATAATATATTGAGGTCTACCTTTGCTTTCATCATAAATCCTAGAAATATACTCAGACATAAGCCATATAGATAAAAGCTGTACTCCTGAAAAGAAAGTTATTGTTACCATTAAAGATGTCCACCCTGCAGTTAAATTGTTAAGCTTAAATAAATATGATATTAATGAATATACTAAAATACCAAATGAAATAATTATAGAAAATATACCAATAACTCCTAATATTTTTAATGGTTTATTTGAAAAACTAATTATTCCATCAATAGCTAGTTTTAACATCTTTTTTAAAGGATACTTAGTTTTCCCCGCAAATCTTTCCTTTCTTTCATATTCAATAGGAATCTGTTTATATCCTACCCAACTAAACAAACCTCTTAAAAATTTATTATGTTCTGGCAAGTCATTTATAACATTAATAACCTTTTTATCTGCTAGTCTAAAATCTCCTGTATCTTGTGGTATCTTTACATCAGACAATCCATCTAAAACTTTATAAAACATCTTAGCTGTACATAATTTAAAACGTGATTCTCCTCTTCTTGCTTTTCTTTTTGCATAAATAACTTCGTTTCCATCTTCCCATAAATTAATCATCTCTATAATTAATTCTGGAGGATCTTGCATATCTGCATCAATTATTATTACAGCATCACCTGTCGTAAATTTAAGTCCTGCAGTAACTGCACATTGATGACCAAAATTTCTCGAAAAAGATATTATTTTAACTTTTTTATCATCCATAGCTATTTTTTCTAATAATTCTAAAGTTCTATCTCTGCTTCCATCATTAACAAAAATAAATTCATAATCATATTTCTTTAAGTCTTTAAATACATTATTAAGCCTTGTATAACATTCATTAACAACTTCCTCTTCATAATACATAGGAACTACTACCGATATTTTTTTCATACTTATATATTCTCCTTGCAATTTCTTATAATACAATTATATTTTTATATAATTCTAGTTAGCATTTCCCAATAAGAGAACTAATTAAAGAATTACAATCACTATGTTTTAATATAATTATCAATAAATTGTAACAAGATATTATCATATTATCTTGTTATATTCAAGCATTTATCTCTTTACCAAGTCCTATACCCTTCTATCTTCATAAATCTAATCTTTTCATAACTATAACTATTTATATCACGACCATACGAATCAAAGGTATGTGTCGCAATCAAAATTTTGCCACCTACATTATTTACAACAAACAAACTATGTGCAAATTTTATACCATCAAAAGAAAGTTGAATAATATCACCTGGCTTTAATTCTTCTATAGAACATTTTCTTGCAAATGGACCAATCCCCTTATTATTAATTAAAAATTTATATAAAAATTCCACACCTGTCCATGAAGGAGATTTATCATTTGCACTATTATAAAACCATCCATTTATTGTATCATAATTCATTATTTTACAACCCTCATAAATACATTGTGAAACAAAATTTGTACAATCTCCCCCAATCCCATCATAATTATAAAACTTAGGATTTCGCAAATATGCCCATTTTTGTGCATACATAATTGCTTTATTTCTATCATAATCTTTTATTTGCATTATAAAAACACCTCCTATTTTATATTATTTATAAAACTTGAAAGTGTTCTTTCATCAATCTATATTAAATATTTTAATAAATCCCTATATTCTTAAAGTTCTTCTTAAAAATCTTCTATTTCTGCTATCTTTTCATCAAATTCTTCTTTACTCATCTTAGTCATCATATTATTAGTAATTTTCCCTGTTAATTCTTTATCAAACCAATCTGGAACTTTAAATTCTTCTGCTCTTTTCTCTGATGAAAATTCTATTTCTGCAAAAATAATACCTTCAAAAACCCCATGAAATACATCTAGCTCTATTATTAAGCCATCTTCTATAGGTATATTATATCTATCTTTTACAATAGTATTTCTATTCACATCTTGCTTTAATTTATTATATACATCTTCTTCTATTTGTGATTCAATTTCTTGGACACTATATTTTCCGCTTCTATTTGTTTTTATAGTATAATAATATCCAGTATTTTCACCTTCTTGTATTTTCCTTTTTCTTATTGTTGTGATTTTATCACTATATAAATAGTCTTGTATTATTATTTTCTTATTATAAGATTCAAGAGAAATATTATCTATACTTTGTATTAAAAATTTTCTTTCTATCTCTTTCATTATAATTTATGTTCCCCTTTGTTTTTAATTTTTTTGGTATTTCATTGTTCAAATTAATTCATCCATTTTTATTTCAAAATCTAAAATCCTATATACAATTAATCAAATTAATCCTTGTATAAATCCCTTAAAATTTCTATTTCTTTTGCATATCCCATAATATCCTCATGTGGCGTTTCTAAATAAAATGGCAATTTGTTTAGTTTAGGATGATTAATAATCCTTTCAAAAGCATCTATTCCAATAGTACCTTCTCCTATTTTCTGATGTCTATCTTTATGACTTCCAATTACATTCATACTATCATTAATATGAATTGCTTTAAGTTTATCTAATCCTATCACTTTATCAAATTCTTCAAGCACACCATCTAAATCATTTACAATATCATAACCAGCATCATTTATATGGCAGGTATCTAAACATACTCCTATTTTCTCTTTCAATTTTATTTCATCTATAATGCTTTTTATCTCTTCAAAACTTCTTCCTATTTCGCTTCCCTTACCAGCCATTGTCTCTAATAAAACTGTTGTGGTTTGACTTTCTGTAATAATTTCATTTAAAGCTTCGACAATATATTTTTTTCCGAATATCAAAGCCTTGTCCTACATGACTTCCTGGATGAAAATTATACATATTTCCTGGAATATATTCCATTCTTTTCAAATCATCTATCATTGTATTTTTTGCGAATCCTCTAATCTTTTCATCTGCTGAACATAAATTTAAAGTATAAGGTGCATGTGCAAGTATTTTTGCAAAATTATTCTCTTTCATAATTTTTAATAAACCATCTACATCATCTTGCTTTATTTCTTTTGCTTGTCCTCCTCTTGGATTACGAGTAAAAAATTGAAAAGTATTTGCATTAATCTTTAACGCTTCTTTTCCCATATTAGTAAATCCTTTTGAAGCTGATAAATGACATCCTATATTTAACATTGTTTTCCTCCTAAATTATAACTTAATATAATATGTACAATATTTTTAATAAATATTAATATTTTTTATTTTGATTTTCCTAAAACATTATTCCATTCATCTTGTTTAAATCCTATTAAAATTTCGTCGTCTCTAATAAATAATGGTCTTTTTATTAACATTCCATTTCTTGAAAGAAGTTTTATTTTTTCATCATCTGTTATTTTAGGTAGCTTTTCTTTTAAGTTTAAACTTTTATATACTAGTCCACTTGTATTAAAAAAACTTTTAATATTTTTATTACTTCTTTCTATCCAGTCTTTTAACTCTTCATATGTTGGAGTTTCTTCTACTATATTTCTGTCTATATATTCTATATTATTATTATCTAACCACTTTTTTGCATTTCTACATGTTGAACATTTTGGATATTGTATAAATACACCTTTCATTACTTATTTTACTCCTTTTCATTTTTAATAACTTTTAGCCATTCCTTTACTTTCGTACATACATTTTATCATTTATCAGTCTGAAAATAAATATATATTTTAAATTTATCTACTATTTTCTTATTTGTTGCAGACTACATTTAACATTAGAGTGCATACTAGACTAACAATAGTTAACATATTTATTAATATATTTGCTATTGTTAGTCAGTAGTATTATCTTCCAAATAAAAAACAACATTATCTCTTAAATAACATGTGAATACAAAAAAAAATCTATTTGATTAAACTTCTACCAAATCCCCCAGTAACAGGATCTCTAAAATAATTAATCTTAGGTGTTATAAATGTAAATAAAATAAAATAGATACTAATCACAACTAATATTATTACAGATAAAACCTTTGTTAAATTTGTAGACTCATCTTCTTTATTCATAATTCTATATGCTACATATTCGCCTATTAAAACACCTGCTATAAATGTTAAAATATCTATTATAAAAAAATTAGTTCCTATAATTCCTGTATAAGTAAAGAAAAATGATGTAATAAATAATATTGATGTAACAATTCCTATAGTTTTTGCCTCTATATAATTATTTACTTTATCTTTAACAAAAAAGTATTCTACTATGCATGCTATTAGCATTGGAAAAAAAGCCAATTTTAAATGTTCCCAAGTGCTTTCATTAACACTACTAAAAGCTGCAATAAAGCTATTTCCATTTGACCACTCATATGTAAAATGCAAAATTGTTCCTAATATTATAGAAAAAACAGATACACCTATTTGCCAATTTCTTATAGCTTTTTCATTTATATTATTATCCAAATAAATCCCCTCCTAAAACAATTTTATTTTGGGTGAGAATTTTTTATTACTATTTTGCTAATTTATTTATCAAATATTCTGCACACCTTCTATTATTTTCTCAAATACTTTTATATGATTCTTTTCATCTAATATAATTCTACTTAATAATTTTCTTATCTCCATATTTCTTGTATATCTTATAGCCTTATTATATCCGATCTATTGCCACTTTTTCTGTTTCTATATTATATCTCATTATTTTAGCAATATCATCAAATTCATATTTTACATACTTACTATTCCAATTCACACCTTTACTATCGATAAAATAAGGCTTTCTTCCTAATCTTTTTATTAATTCTCCAACTAAATTTAAATGTCTCATTTCTTGAATAGCTATTTTCACCATTATTCTACTTAACTCTGGAAAATTTGTAATTTCCATATGTTCATATATGTATTGTGTAACAGCAGACAATTCTCCAAGTTCTCCAGACAAATCATCATATAATAAATTTGCATACATTTGATTTTTCACTACATACTTTACTTCTGGGAATGGAACTTCATCTAAGCTACTAAGCATTTTATTTAATTCTTCATAATCCATAAAATAACCACCTCATCATAATCTATGATTAAATGGTTATTTTAGTGATTATTTATTCCATTTCAAAAAATGATTTTAAAATTCCTTTATCAATTAACTCTCTAAACACATTTTTCAAAATTAATAATATAATTGGACCTAACATAAGGCCTATTACTCCAAATAATCTAAATCCTGTATACATCCCAAACAATGTAAATATAGGATGCATTCCCATTTGATTACTTACCATTTTAGGTTCTATTAGTTGTTTTAATATTGCCCATACAATCCATATAGAAATAACAGCAATCGCTACCTGAGTATTACCTGTAAAGAATAAATATATAGACCAAGGAACCATAACTGCTCCTGCACCAAACAAAGGAAGTAAATCTATAAATCCAATAAGAATAGACATGATAACTGGATATTTTATATCAAATCCTATCCAATTTAATACAACCAGACTTATGAATACTAATACAAAACAAATTCCAGATAACTTAGCTTCTGCTTTAATATAATTAAAAGCAACACTACAAGTTTCTCTTATTATCATTCTAGCTTTTTTAAACCACTTTTTTGGAACTTGACTTTTAAAACAATTTATTACATATTCTCTATCAAAACATGTAAAAATTATAGCAAGTATTGTAATTATACTATATGTTAACATTGTAGGAACTGAACCAATAAAATTAATTACCTTTGTTAGAGCTGTAATTAGTATATTTTTTGCTGTATCAATAATTCCTCCTAAAGAATTTTTGGCTACTTGCATAACTTCATCTGGTATTTGTATTGTACCACTTTTTAAATCATCAAATGTTTTCATTCCATTATCATATATCTCTCTAAAATATTCATTTGAATTAGATATAATCTCTGTAGCTTCTGTTGCAACTTTAATCCCTATTAATGTTAATGTTGTTCCTAGTATAGTAATTATTAATAATAAAGAAATGGTTGTTGCTAAATTTCGTTTTAACTTACATTTTTTAGTAAAGAACTTAGTTATTGGTTCTACAATCCATGATACAATTATTGCTATTATAAAAGGTATATAAAATATTGCTAATTTGTATGTAATAAATAATCCTAAAATAATAAAAACTAATATTCCTATTTTTAGAGCAATTTTTTTATAATATTTACTTTCTTCCATATTTGTTTAATATGATATATAAAAATATCATATTCTCCTTTCTTTGATTTTTATTTTATTTTTTATTACTATACAAGTCTAATCTTATTATTGCATTTTTAGCTTCATATCGAGATAAGTTAAATTCTTGAAAATTCTTATATTCAAATAATTCTTTAATTTTTTTATTGTTTCTCGTTTTAAACTTTGAATTATATGTTAAATATCTTTCTATATTACTTTTTAATGATTCGTCAGATGTACTTTCATATAATCTAGCAATTTCTGGTATTGCATCTACAGATAATCCGTTTTAAATATTTAATATCAATTTCTGCTTTTTCATCTTTTAAATTAACTTCTGATATGTATTTATCTACATTCTTTTTAGCTATTGTTTTATCTACATTTGTAAAATTAAGTAAAACAAGCATTGTAGATATTATTACTATATAATATTTTAATAAACTTATCTTTTTATTAAATACATATACTAAAGTTGGTATAGCAAGTATTAATTCTGTTAATAAAATAAAATATACTAATAATCTTAAAAATGTATATCCATACTCTTGCTCATATAAATACATTCTAAGGAATGATGATAAAATCATTATTACAGTAAATACTATTAAGAACATATTCATAATTTTTGTATAAATATTTATACCTTTTGTAGTTTCACGTTTATTAAGACTTGTAGTAATTATTATTACAAAATTAATTAATGTTACAAACATTAATTGGAAAAATCCTCTTCTCGCATATGTAGCGTAATCAAAATCTTCACTTATTCCTAAATTTGTAAATAAATATACAAATTGTACAATACTAAATAAGAAATAAACAATATTTAAAACTGTTAGCACTGTATTAACAGTAATATTTTGCATATTTATTCCTTTTGAATTATTAGTCTTTTTGTTTAAATCCATTTTTAACATACTACAAATAAATGCAACAACATACATAAATATTAAAATAATAAAAATCGCTCTAAAATAAATAGAACCTAAAAATTTTATATTAAATATATTCATAATAACATATTTAATAGGCTCTAAAATTTCTGCAAAAATTGTATCTGCTGAAATAAGTAATGCAAGTATAATTATTAGTAATGGTAATGAAATAACAAGACCTATTATTATTTGTTTCATAATTTTTCTTTCTTTTATAGGCTTTTTATTTACTTGTACTTCATTTTTGTTTCTTTTAAATAAATTGTTTGAAATTACTCTAACACCTTCTGCAATGTTCCCAAAAGGCTTGAATATTACAGAAAAGATTTTACAAAAAGCTTGTCCAAATTTAAATTTATCATATACAGCCCAAGTTATCATTGTGGTTGTAAGTACAACAATTGCTATCATATTTACAACATTTAAAACTCCATTATTAAATAGCGCATATGTTAAACTTAAAAGTGTTATTGGTATACTTAATATAAAAGCTTTTGCATTTTTTACTTTATTTTTACTTTGTAATGAGTAAATAATTAATAGTAACATTGGTATTACAAATAATACTACTGATACTCCAAAGTCCTGTCCATAAAATAAGACAGAATGCAGTATACTCAAAAAAAGTGCTCCTAATACTATTTTTTTCATATTTTTACCTCCATTTATGCCAAAGTGCCAAAAGGGACGGAGCTTTTTGACACTTTTTTAACAATATAATTATTTTTTATATGCCAAAATGCTCCGTCCCTTTTGGCACTTTTGTAGAAAAAAGGCAGTACTTGTTTTCGAAGTACTGCCTTTTTAATATCAAAATTTTGCGTATTCTATATACAATTATGATGATTATATTTTATTTTGCATATTCTATAACTCTTGTTTCTCTTATAATATTAACTTTAATTTGACCTGGATATTCCATTTCATTTTCTACTCTTTTAGCAACCTCTCTTGCCATTAAAGTCATTTCTGCATCGTTTACTTTCTCCGGTTTAACAATAATTCTTACTTCTCTACCAGCTTGTATAGCAAAAGATTTTTCTACACCTTCAAAAGAATCTGCTATTTGTTCTAATTGTTCTAAACGTTTTATGTATGTTTCTAAAGTTTCTCTTCTTGCTCCTGGTCTTGAAGCAGAAATCGCATCAGCTGCTTGTACTAATACAGCTTCTATTGTTTTTGGTTCAACATCACCATGATGTGCGTGAACTGCATTTATAACCATTTCATTCTCTTTATATTTTTTAAGTACATCTACACCAATTTCAACATGAGTACCTTCCATATCATGATCTAATGCTTTTCCTATATCATGTAATAATCCTGCTCTTCTTGCTAGTTTTGGATCTAATCCTAACTCTTCTGCCATTATTCTAGCTAAGTTAGAAACTTCTATTGAGTGATTTAATACATTTTGTCCATAACTTGTTCTATATTTTAATTTACCAATTAACTTAACTAAGTCTGGATGTAATGAAGTAACTCCAGTCTCTAGCACTGCTCGTTCTCCTTCATCTTTTATAATAGCTTCAATTTCTTCTTTAGCTTTTTCTACCATTTCTTCAATTTTGGCTGGATGTATTCTTCCATCATTAATTAATTTCTCTAAAGCAAGTTTTGCAACTTCCCTTCTAAGTGGATCGAAACCTGAAATAACAACTGCTTCAGGAGTATCATCTATAATTAAATCTATTCCTGTAAGTGTTTCTAAAGCTTTAATATTTCTTCCTTCTCTACCAATAATTCTGCCTTTCATATCATCATTTGGTAATGAAACTATAGATACTGTTGTTTCAGAAGTGTGGTCTGCTGCACATTTTTGTATAGCATAACCAATTAATTCTTTAGCAGTTTTTTCTGAATTTTCTTTTATTTTAGTTTCATATTCTTTAATAAGACTTGCTTTTTCTAATGTTAAATCTTTTTCCAATTCTGATAATAATTGTTTTTTCGCTTCTTCTTTTGATAATCCAGAAATTCTTTGTAGTTCTTCAATTTGCTTTTCTAAAGCATTTTCGATTTCTTTTGTCTTTTCATCTAATTTTTGATTTTTTAACTCTAAATCTTTTTCTTTTTTCTCTAAGCTATTTGTTCTATTTTCTAAATTTTCTTCTTTTTGAACAATTCTTCTTTCTTGTAAAAGCACTTCGCCTCTTCTTTCTTTAATCTCCTTGTCTAATTCTTCCCTAGCCTTCATAATTTCTTCTTTAGCTTTGAAGATTTCTTCTTTTTTCTTGTTTTCTGCATCTCTAACTGCTGAATCGATTATTCTTTTAGCTTCTAATTCTGCACTTTTCATTTTTGATTCAGCTATTTTCTTTCTTATTGTAACTCCTACCATTGTAAATATCACTGCTGAGATTAAAAAAATGGCGATATAGATTACATATTGCATAATCTCACACCTCTTTCTATTTAATTTTCAATGTTCAGTATAAAAATATATATAATTTATTTTAGAATATATTTCAACTCACAATTATATTTTATATGTATTATTGTAAACTGTCAAGTGTTTTTTTATGACAAAAAAGACCTAAAACAGGTCTTTTTTAATTTATGCTCTTGGATGAGCTTTTCTATATACGTTTTTTATACCTTCATCTTGGAATTGCATATATACTTGTGTTGATGATATATCTGAATGTCCAAGCATTGTTTGTATTGCCTTTAAATCTGCACCATTTTGTAGTAAATGTGTAGCAAAAGAATGTCTTAAAACATGTGGTGTAATTTCTTTAGTAATATGAGCTTGTTCTTTATAGTATTTTACTATTTTCCAAAAGCCTTGTCTTGTTAATCTTTTTCCATTTATATTAACAAAAAGTGCATTTACGCTTTCATCTCTAATTAAATATGGTCTTGATTCTTCTATATATTCTTTTAATGCTTTTAATGATAATGAACCAAGTGGTATATTTCTTTGTTTTGATCCAAATTTACAAAGTACATATCCTTCTTCTAAATTAACATCTTCTATATTTAAAGAAATGATTTCTGTAACTCTCATTCCCGTAGCATATGCAAATTCAAGCATTGCTTTATCTCTTGTACCTTTTAAATCTACATCTTTAGGTTGATCTAGTAATAATTCTATTTCTTTTGATGTTAATATACTTGGTACTCTTTTTTCTATTTTGGGTGATTGAATACTTTCTGTTGGATCTTGAGATATAATTTTTGTTCTTACTAAAAATTGATAAAAAGATCTTATTGAAGCTAAGCTTCTAGATACTGTTGATGATTTTTTTCCAATCTCTTGTAAATATTGTAAATATTCTTTTATTTTTTTCTCATCAACTTTTAAATAATTTATATTATTTTGATTAACATAAGTTTGATATTGCATAATATCTCTTTTGTATGATTGAAGTGTATTATCTGACAATTTCTTATCATTTTGAAGAAATTCCAAAAAAAGTGTTATTTGTTTTTCCATTTTAGAGCTCCCCTACTTTTTTAAGATTTTTACATATTTATGGCATATGTAAGACCGTATTAACATAAACTATATATGTTATATCAGATTCATTTAAAAATGTAAATACATTTTAACAAAATTCTACAAATATTTATATATAGATTGATTTTAAAAAATATATACAAAACAATTAGCTAGGCGGTAACATTATTTATTAAATAGAATAACTGTTATTTGTAACTTTAATAAATCATAAATACTTAACTGTATACATTAATAAAGGTGATGAAATATACGTTTCTATAAAAGCAGAAATAATAAGCAATATAAGTATCATAATTGAAAAAACTGTATGTCTATAAATCTCCATTTTTATATTTTCTCTTCTTTTATCTTTCATTATTGACTTATACAAGTTCATTCCACTCACACCTAATGAAATAACACATGGTATGAATACAATATTCTGTAATAATAATGAAGCTATTAAGAACATTATTCCCTTTCCAGTTCCTAAAGTTGCAACAATTGAAGCTACTGTATATCCTATACAAAAACCTCTATATGCAATTATTCCATATACTGCAAAAACACCTATTACTGTAGAACTAACAAACCACAGTATAATAGCAAGTTTTACATTATCTACCACAGATGACTTTAGCAATTTAGCTGTATCTATTTGATAATCACCTTTTAATGAATCTACAAAACCATTAATATAACCTTGTAACTGTTCTTGCTGAAATTCGTTTGCATTATTTATAAACATGACACCAACAATAATGCCTATTAAAAATAAAATAATTAATATTGTATAACTTCTTAAATTATTTGTTATATGCTTAAGAATAATACTCTTAAATGTACTACTTGATTTTCTATTATTTCTTCTCATTTTATTCCTCCTGCAAATACCTTTAGCTTCTTGTTACCTATATTTACGTTTTAATTTATTAGTTAAATTAAGGTATAAAAGAAGCCAAAGATTTATCTTTTGCAAAATTTACTTTAAGTAAACTTTTAAGCTATTTTTTATGTTTAAGCATTATAAAGATTTCATTCTTCACAATGCTTAAATCTTATACATAATGTCTATTCTATAAAATGAGATTTAGAACTAATTTTAATCTTTTGTAGTAACTTTTCCGTAAACACCACCACCGGCCTGCTTGTATGTTCACATTTCCTTCTCTAGATTTTACTATTACATTTGCAGTTTTACTACCAACCACACCTTCAATATCATCATAAGACAATTTGTGCAAAATATTCATCTCTGTTTCGAAATTATCTAGCAATTTTTCTATTGTTTTTTTACCAAGGCCTGGCATAAAAGTTAATGGTATTTGATATACATATGGAGGTCTAAATTCAGGACTAGAAGTCACTTCTTTATCTTTAATAACTTCTATTCTATCGAAAACTCCCATAGTTATATTTTTTCCTTCACATTCATTACATTTAAACACTGGTGCTATACCTTCTATTGGTTTTCCACATTCTTCACAAAAAGTTCTATGATATTTTCCAAGTTTTGGATCTAATCCATAATTGCACAAAATTTTTCTTCCATTTTGATTTTTTAAAGCCATTAATAATTCTTTAAAGCTAATATCCTCTACTAAAATTTTATTATATTCTCTTGCAATTTTAGGTAAAGAATGTGCATCAGAATTTGTTAAAAATGTTTTATTTTCAAGTTCTGATATCTCATCTGCCAAAAATGTATCTGAACTTAAACCTAATTCTATTGTATGTATTTTATCAAACTTTTCTTTAAAAATTTTAGACATTCTATCTGTACAATTTCCATAAAAGCTTTTATGTGGTGTAAATACATGTGCAGGAACTAAAATTCCATTATATTTTTCTACAATATCTAACAGTTCATATGCTGATATATCTGCTCTTTGAGAACTTAATGTCATATTTTTTATATGAGTCTTCATTTCATTAGAAAATGCTTTTATATCTGTTAGTTTCGGAAAATAGCATAAATTATGTGCACTTCCTGTTTTTCCTTCATCATTAATTTCAGAAGTTTCTATCTCACTTCCCAAAATTATACATACTTTATCTTTATATATAATTCCTCCATCTTCTATCTCAAATGCCTCACCAGTTTTTAAAAAGTTTTCTATATCTTCTATTACATATGGTGATGCACAATCTATAATTCCAACAACACTAATTCCTTTTCTATCTGCGCATTCTCTTGCAATATTAGCAAAATTTAAGCTTCTTGCGGCAGTTATTTTTATCGGTTTTCCATTTTCGCTTCTCCCTATATGTACATGTAAATCTGCAAATAATTCTTTCATCATTATCTTCCTTCCTATTTTCAATTAATATTTAGACTTTTTTTACATCTTCATTGACCCAAGCAATAACTATTTCCTCCAATTGTTTATTAAGGAAATATTCATCACCATTATTATCTAAAATAAAATCACATTTTTCTTTTAAAATTTCATCATTCATTTGTACTTTTAGTCTATCTTTTGCCTGTTTAATACTCAATTTGTCTCTTTTACAAATCCTATCAATTTTAATATCTTCATTTGATACAACTCCTATAGTAATATCACATATTTTATCCAAACCACTCTCAAAAAGCAATGGAGCATCAATTAGTATTATACTTTTGTCATTATTTAACTTAATCTTATTTTTTATTTCATCTACTACATATTTAAAAGTTATAGAATTTAATTTTTGTCTTTTTTCATCATCATTAAATATAATCTTAGCAAGTAGTTTTCTATCAATTTCTAAATTTTCTTTTACTATATTTTTCCCAAACACATTTATAATTTCTTTATAATATAAAGTATCAATATTAGACATTTCTTTTGCAATTTTATCGGCATCTACAATAATTGCATTATTGTGTTTATTTAATAAAATTTCACATATGAAACTCTTACCACTTCCAGAATTTCCTGTTACTCCAATAATTTTCAATTTTTCCTTTCACCCCCATAAAGAACTGTTCTTTTTTAGTGTATACGATTTAATCAAAGTGAAAAATTTAATTTTTTATTTTCCCAAAACTTCCATCCATCACAAAGCTCTTTCAACTTTCTCAAAAAATTGGACAAGAGAACCGTCCCTTTGTCCAGTTTTTCAAATTTTGTCCCAAATGCTCCGTTCCTCCCTGGGTTACACAATAACTATCTTATTTGTATAATCAAGCCCCGCAAAAGAATTCATTCCATATGCTAGAGTATATATATCTGTTGCTTTAATATCTATATCTAACATTTCTTTAATAAACCTATTATGATTATTTTCTGTAAATTTTTTTACAGATGTTATTATATCTAATTTTGGATTTGCATTAGTAATTTTAGATAATAGATTTTTACCTTTTTCGTCCATTCCCAGAACTCTTACATATGGTCTAATTCTTTTTGAATTTTCCATGTCTTTTTTATTAATTCCTAAAAGTGAACATATAAGTATTCTTTGTAATCTTGTTCCGAGTATATCTTTTAGATTTAACCATATTTAATAATTCTGCTAAATTATTGCATGAATTTGCCGCATTTTTTATTGCATTTTCTAATCCTTCTGATACATCTGGAATATTTTGTATTTGTTTTAATGACATATTTCTAAGATTATAAATCATCTCTTTTTCATACATAGATATATCTAATACTACATTTTGTTTTTTTAGTTCTTCCATTAATATTTCATAACTACTTTTAGGCAAAACTTTGCTTAAATCTCCAGTTTGATTTCTTGCAAGTAATTTTCTAATTGCTGTGGCACTTGCGAAATCATCCACAACTGCATCATCATTATAAAAAACTCTTTCTCTTTTTACTAAATGAGGCTTCATAAAACTTTTTAATCTTTTTATAGATTTCAAATACTCTATTGCTAATATGTTATTAGGACTGGACATAATATTTCCATATCTTCTGTTATCATTAAAATAATTTAATACTGCTGTCTCCCTTGCTTTTGGAAAAGATACACCTTTTTTTAATTCATCTTGTAAAAATGTTTGATATTCTTTTGGCTCTTGCAACACTAAATTAGCAATATTATTCAAAGCTGCCATATCACTTGTCTCTGTACCAAAAGAAACAGATTTAACAATTTTTAGCTCATTTAATATCTTTATAGCTCCAAAAGCAAAATTTTCTGCACTTGATATACTATAAATAGTTGGTAATTCTATTACCAAATTAACACCAGACTTAAGTGCCATTTCTGCTTTTTTCCATTTATTTATAACAGAGCTATTTCCTCTTTGGACAAAATTACCACTTATTATTGCTACAACATAATCGCTATTAGTCTCTTCTATAGATTTTTGCATATGATATAAATGTCCATTGTGAAAAGGATTATATTCTGCAATTATACCTAAAACTCTTGCCAAAATCCAATCACCTCTCTTACATAATAGTTTTTACTCTAGACATGCTTTTAGTTTACTGATATAATATCACAAAATTATGAAAAGTTCCAATAGAATTATTTTTTATTTTATATTTTTTTCATATTTTGAAAGGAGTTAATAATTTATGGAAGAAGTTACAATTTATACAGATGGTGCATGTTCTGGAAATCCTGGTCCTGGAGGCTGGGGAACTATTTTAATGTACAAAAATGCTTCAAAAGAAATTTCAGGATGTAGTAAAAATACTACTAATAATATTATGGAAATAACTGCTGTAATTGAAGGTTTAAAATTACTAAAATATCCTTGCAAAGTTAATTTATATAGTGATAGTGCTTATGTTGTAAATGCTTTTAATCAAGGTTGGATTTATAATTGGGTGAAAAAAAGTTGGAAAACAGCAGGAAATGAACCAGTTAAAAATAAAGAACTTTGGCAGGAATTATATAGTCTTACCAAAGTTCATGATGTAAAATTCATAAAAGTAAAAGGTCATAGTGATAATGAATTTAATAATAGATGTGACGAACTCGCAAGAAATGCAATTAAGCAAATTTGATAAAAATCTGTAAGTGTTTATTTAACTATTTACTAATATATGTATTAAAAATACAATAATATTAAATGATTATTCAGGAGACAAAAAATAGTGTATTCTTTACACTATTTTTTATTTGCTTTTATTATAATCTTAAGAATGTTATATACGCTCTATCTCAGCATAAACAATATCTATAACTTTTTCTAAAATATCATCTGGTAATATTTCTACTTCTTGAAATGTTCTACTTTTTAAATCTAAAGCTTTTATATGCTCACATAATATTACGCCTGTCGTTTTGGTTCTACCATCTAAAGATACATGTAATGGAAATTGATTATTTGTATTTGTAATAGGACATACTATACTTAAATTTGTTTTTTGATTAAATGTGTTATTGCTTATAACTACAGCTGGTCTATATCCTGCTTGTTCATGTCCTGCCTGTGGATTAAAATTAATTTTTATAATCGTCCCTTGTTTTACCATATCTCTTCTCCTTCTGGTTTCCCCCAATCAATTTCTACTGGCTCATATTTTTCTTTATAATTTTCAAATAATTCATTTATATTTTTTCTTTTTTTGTCTTTTGCTTTTTCTATAACAATTTTATCATTTTCAACTAATATTATTATTTGCTCATTTTCATTCCATTTAACAGTATCCAATATTGCTTTCGGTATTCTTACTCCTTGGCTATTTCCCCATTTTTGAATAGTCGTAGTCATATTTATCATCTCCTTTTGTATATACATAGTATATACCGTATTATGTCATTTTGTCAATACTTTTATACTTAAATTCAATAAAAATTGTTACTACTATGAAAAATTTATCTATAACACTACATCCACATATACAAAAATTTATCTTCTATCTCTCTACACTTTTCTTGATTTGTAACTAAATTATTCATATATTCTTTTTCTATCTTAGAATTTTCTGCAATTAGTAAATGTGCTTTATTAATTGTATTTATGTATTCATCTGTTTCTTCTTTATCGAAATATGAAACCATATCTCTATCTTGTAACAAGATATTGGCCACTGCTTTACTTGTTCTTATGTTTCCATCAATAAAAGGATTTATCCTAACTAAACGATAACTAATTCTTGTAACTTCTTTTATAAATTCTCTATCTTCTAAATCTTCTCCATCTTTTAATAATTTTTTTATAGAAAGAGTCAATTTTTTCATTGCTTGTTCTATATATTCATGTTTTACAAATCTTATTTCATGATTATTTTTTTCTATACTAGTATCAATATTTCTATAACCTGTTTCGGGATTTACATATCTTTTATTATTTTCATATAAATTACTGCTTATACCTTTATTTATTTGTTTAATCTGTGACTCAATTTTCGATTTTGTTAGTTCTCTAAAATCTGTAGATAATATTGTTAATTGTGATACAATATCATAATATATTTGCTTTATTTCATTTATCTGTTTATTAGGCGATTCTTTTTTTATTAACATTTCATATGTGTCATTTGTCATAGAATTTACTAAATTATTAAAAGTAACATACCTTCTTCCTAATATTTGCAAATCTGTATCTTTAATTGCATTTTTTATAATTTCATTTTTAAAATATCTATTTTCCATTATATTTTTTAATATATAATTCGCTGTATTATCAATCTTATCTTCTCCTATAGTAGATATTTCTTTTATAATTTGCTTATATTCTTTAATTAATTCATTATTATCTTTTCTTTTGCCAAAATTTCTATCAAAAAATGCTCCAATTTTATCTCTTTCAGATAATGTTCGATCATTATGTATTAAATTTTTAATATATGGATTTATTATTTCATCTAATATCTTTTCTTTTACATTATCATCATTACATCCAAATATAGTTTTAAAATCATCTTCAAAAGGTTCATCAATTTCCATATCAAATTTTTCAAAATCTTTATCATAACCTTTAGTAAATTTCAATTTTATAAAAGGACCCATAATTTCATCTTTTGTCAAAACAGATAGTACTAATTCTTCTTGTAGTTCTTGCATATCACTTAAAAACGTCATTACAACATTTCTAATTTTTACAATATCCATATTACTTTCTTCTTTTTTTGTAACTCCATTTCTATCAGCTATACTACATCTGCATTCATTTAATATAATTGATATTATCTTTTGAATATCTCTATCTGGGCTGTTAAAAACTCTTTCTTTTTCTAATCCTGTTCCATTCTTTAGTAATTCTAAAATATCATTAGCAGTATTTCTAATCATATTATTTTTTCTCCTTTATCTTTTGAATCATTTGCATTAAAGCTTTTTCTCTATGAGTATCTCCGAAGTTCTTCTGGAGATAATTCATTTAGTGTTTTATTAAATCCATCTGGTATAAATATTGGTCCGTATGTTAACTTTCCAAGTTCTGATGGCTTACTTGCTATTCTTCCTATTGTTTCTCCTCTACATATTATTTTTTCATTGTTTGGCATAATTACTGTTAATATACAAACAAATTTAGCCGTTCTATTAGGATTTTCAATGTTTTTCATTTCGTTTAATATTTTATTTATTTTATCCAATTGTGATGAATTTTCCCCTGCATATCTTGCACTGTAAATTCCTGGTTTTCCGCCTAGTGCATCTATGCATAATCCTGAATCATCTGTCATAATAATTTCATTTATATTATTTTTATTACAATATTCTTTTATTGCAAAAGCTTTTATCAAAGAATTTTCTTCAAAACTCTCTCCATTTTCTTCTATATGTTCATTAAATCCAATATCTTTTAAAGAGATTATTTCTATATTAGATTTCTTATATTCTAAAAATTCTTTTACTTGTTCTATTTTTCCTGTATTTCCTGTTCCATATATTATTTTCATTTATGACTTTCTCCTTTTCATAAATATTTATAAAAATCACTTCTGCTTTTTATTTAGATTTTCATAGTACACAAAAATTATTAGTAGATTAATTATTTTTTAATATATTTATAAACCATTTTCCAGCATCTGATAATTCTTCAACGCTCCAGTTATTTATTTTGCTTGTACTATTTCTTAAAAAAGCTGTAGATTCATTTTTATTTGATAAATTCCAATACACAAAGCTGATATTATTTGAAATTAATAAATCAATCCATTTATTTGCTTCATCAATATTTATGCTTCCATTACCACTTGCTTCTGAAATTCCAAATTCAGATACAAAAATTGGTAAACCTTTTTCGATTGCATCTGATAATTCATTTCTCAATTCTTGTTTATGTGTTGATGCGTAAAAATGTAATGTGTACATTATATTTTTATGCCCTGTTATAGGTGATTTTGTTACTTCATTTATTTTTTGGCAGAATTGTGGTGTACCACATAAAATTATCGCATCTTCATTAATACCATGTATAAGATTAATTATATCTTCTGCATATGGTTTTATATCTTTTTCCCACGTAGTATTACCATTTGGCTCATTACATATTTCATAAATTATATTTATATTATTTTTATATTTATTAGCAATATAACTAAAAAATACTTTTGCTTTTTCTTTATTTATATTAGGATTATTATCGTTTAATATATGCCAATCTACAATAACATACATTCCCAAATCTGTAGCATAATCTATTCCTTCTTCTATTATTTTATTTTGTTTTTCGTTATACCCTTCGCTATATACGGCAAGTCTTATTAAATTCATATTATATTCATCTCTCATCAATTTAAATGACTCTTTATTTACATATTGAGGAAACCATTCTATTCCATGTGTGCTTATACCTTTTAAAATGACTACATTTCCATCTTCAGATACCAATTTAGATTGTTCAACTTTTAACTTCCCATATTTTTGAATTGGTGTTTGCGGATTATTTGATATTTCATTTGATTGTTCATTTATTTGATTATTATCTATAATATTAGAGCTACTATTTGTATTAGTATCATATGTATTGTTAATTTCTATTTCATTATTTTCTATAATGTTTTTATTATCATTTTTTGTATTTTTTATAAGTATAATGCAAAATATTGTAGTTAATAGTATTAATATAACTGCTATTATTAATATTATTATTTTCTTTTTCATTTTTTTCTCCTTTTTTCCTAATTATATATTATAATATATAAAAATACAAATAAAAATTGATTTTATTTTTATATGGTTATATTATGTAGTTTATTTTATTTAAATGACAATGTAACAACATAATAATGATTAATATTCTAGTATGTACTTTTCATTAAAATATGAATTTTCATTCTATTTAATATTTAGTGTAAAGTAGGTTTTATATGTGCTTATATACTCTAGATTTGAAATTAGATTTTTAAAAAATCAATAAGTTGTTTAAAAGCAATTTAAAGGCGAGAATAAAATTGTTAATTTTATCTCGCCTTTAAATTTTATATTTTATTTCAATAATTTTGTAATATTTTCTTTTTCTTGCACTCCCACTGTCATGTCTGATAATTTTCCATTTTTAAATATTAAGAAAGTTGGTATACTCATTACTCCAAATCTTACAGCCAATTCTTGTTCTTCATCAATATTTATCTTACATACCTTTACTTCTTTGCCCATATCATTTGCAATTTCTTCTATTGTTTTCGACATCATTTTACAAGGCATGCACCAACTTGCCCAAAAATCAACTAGTACTGGTTTATCTGATTTTATAACTTCCTCTTCAAAATTATTACTTGTTATTTCTAAAACACTCATATTTTGTACCTTGTATAATATTAAAATTATACTTACCTTTCTCCATTAATTTTTAATTTGGTATAATGGAACCATTTTATTAATAAAAATTTTTATTTCATTTCAAATTGTTAAATTATTTTGTGTTACTATTATAAAAATAATTTCCTTAATTTTTAGTAGTAACTATTTTTATCTAAGCTTTATTTTTTACATTATCTATAACTGTCAAACCTGCTTTTGTTCCCTCATAAATTGCTTTTGAAATCTGAAGTAAACCTCCTGTACAATCACCACATGCATATAATCCTTCAACTGATGTTTGCATTTCTTCATTTACTTTTATGTTATTATTTTGAATTATTGCACCTATTTTTTTTGCTAAATCTGTACTAGTAGCAGTTCCAACTGCAATAAATATTCCATTAAGTGTTAATGTTGTATCATCAGAAAATTGTATTTCTTCTACTTTATTACTTCCTCTTATTTCTTTTATATTTTTTTCGTTTACATCTATAGCTATATCTCTATTTTCTATTCTTTTATCTCCATTTGTTAATAATACTACCGATTTTGCTACTTGCATTAATTGTTTTGCTTCATGAATTGCATAATTTCCGCTTCCTAGTACTGCAACATTCTTATTTCTATAAAAAAACGCATCACAAACAGCACAATAGCTAATACCTTTTCCTTCAAATTCTTTTATACCTTTAATTTTAGGAGTAAGTCTTTCTTTTCCTGTTGCAAGTATTACATTTTTAGCTTCATACTCTGAATTAACAGTTTCGACTACAAAACTTTCATCTTTATAAATTCCGAATCACTTCATCTTTAACTATTTCTATTCCTAATTTTTCTGCTTGTTTTATTCCAATATCATGTAAATCTTTGCCATTTATTTTTTCTATACCATAATAATTTTCTATATTTTCTGCTTTTTTTAAAGCTCCATAACCTTTAGCTACAATTAATACATTTAAATTTGCCCTTTTCATATAAATTCCTGCAGTAATACCGGGCAGGTCCACTCCCTACAACTATTGCATCATACATAAAATACCTCCAGTTTTAGCAATTTTGTATTTTATATTCTTTAATTTTCTTATCCTTAACTTGCCTTAATAAATTTTTATAAAATATCATAAAGACTCTTAAATACATAATTATTATCTTTTAAATATTTAATTATATCTGGTAATGTCTCATAAGTTAATATTTTATCGCCTGCATCATGCATTAATATAACTACACTGTTTTTTGTTCCTACTGTTTCTGTAATATTTTTCATTATATCTTCTTTAGTATTGCTACCAGCCGAATCATTACTAAGAGCATTCCAGTCCAAAAACGCAATATTATTTTGTTTTAATAGCTCTTTTGTATCTTGTTTAATTTGATGGTATTTTCCACCTACAGAACCGTCCGAGGAAATCTAAAAACTCTAGAGTTATAATCATCATTTTTAAGTGCTGTTTTTATATATTGTTCTGTTTTATTATATTCATCTAATACAGATTCAATGCTAGTATAAATACTACTATATTTATGTGAATAGCCATGATTTGCTATATAATGACCTTCTTCAAAAATTCTATTTATTATTTCCGGATTATATTCTACTCTGCTTCCTAATACAAAAAACGTAGCTTTTATATTTTCTTGTTTTAATACATCTAATATTAATGGAGTTACAGTTTTAGATGGACCATCATCAAAAGTTAAAAAAGCTCTTTTTTCTTCACATGATGAATAAATATTACTTATTCTATCTATTTGTTCTTGTGTTAAAGCAAGTTTGTTTCTATTTTTCATTTCTAAGCTTTTTTGTTTTGTTATTACATCATTTATGTCTATTTCAGTCATCTTTACTACTTGTATATCTTTATTATTTGCAATATTTATTTTGTTAATTCCAATTATAAAAAATAAACCTAATAAAAAGCAAATTACTAATAATATTATTAATAATTTTGTTTTATCATTTTTTTGTTTTGTAACAATTAAATCATACATAAAAAATATCACCTTACTTTTCTTGTCTAATTATATAACATTATATCGGAATTTGATAGTGTTTATTTTATATTTTTTACAAAAATAAACATCATAAAAAGTACATTAACACTTCTTATAATGTTTTCGTATATTAATTTAGGTTATATTAATTATTTGTAATAATTCCAATGTATTAGAACTATAATTTTTTATATTATCTATAGGTTATCTTTTCTATCTCTCCAACATATCCATAATCTGGCGATGAAATTATATCTTCCAAGTTATTTTTTAAAATAATATCAGCAAACTTATTATTTTCTTCATTTTCCACTACCGTATCATCTGCAATCTGAAATTCGAATATAGTTGATAATTCATCACCCCTAAATGTTTTAAATTTAAACCTTCCCCACAAATATCTTACATGATATTTTTCAATATTGTCTGTATATTCTTTATAACCTACAAGATCTACATTTTTTAATTCTTTCATTCCTTTATAATATTCCTTTGCCATTTTATGTACATCATTAATTTTTATAATATAAACATTATCATTTGAATCAACTCTTCGCAAACCTTTCGAAATCCATTCAATATTACCATCATAAAGTAAAATATCACCGCTCTTCTATATCTTCAAATTTCATTTCAGATGAATCCATATAGTTTAAAAAATGAGCATTTTCCTTACAAAGAATTTCACGTTTATCATATCCTTCATAAACATTGTTTTTTAAATAGTGATTAGTATTTAATTGAAATATATTGCTTATTATTATTATAGCACCATCTTTTTTTATAGTACTAATAATTCCCTTTGCTTTTTCGTATTTTTCTTCATATTTAATTGGAGCATCATCAAATTTTAGTATATTATTCCCGATTACTACTAGATTGCAAAGCATTATTTTTATTATCATCTATATCAATTAGTTTAATGAGAAAAAATGTTATTATTATACTCAAAATAAGAATACTTATAATATAGACTAAAACTTTTAAATATTTCTTCATATAAATCCTCCCATATAAATATTATATTTTATCCATTATTTGCCTATTTATTTATATATTTTTATTATTCTAATTCAAGTTTTAAAAAAAATCCCACGAATATTGTCGAAAGATGAAAAAATTTAATATTATTATAAAAAAGTAGCACTTTTCAATGCTACTTTTTTTAGAATAATATTAGTACAAACTACAAATCTTTTTATATTTATTATTAATTTATATTCATCAATATATTATATATATAATACTATAATCTACTCATCTTTAATCGTATTAATTTTAAACAATTTAAATAATTCAACAATAACAAGTGGTGCAAAAACAAGTAATATAATTTCTATTATATTTTGAGTTGGTAATACTGGAATACTAAATATATGTCTAAGTCCTGGTACTAATAATATTACAAGCATTAAAGCAGCTGATACTCCTATTGCAAGAACTAATTTACTATTATTAAACACTTTTGTTTTAAATATAGACTTTTTATTATTTCTAATATTAAATACATGAACTAATTCTGATAACGCAAGTACTGTAAATGCCATTGTTTGACCAATTTCTACTTTTACTTCTTCATTTGATAATCTAACTCCTGCATCATTATATACTTCTGGCAAACTGCTATCTGGTGTTGCTAGACCAATTACAAATGCTGCAAGTGTTATTAAACCTATCATAATTCCTTGATATACAATTCGCCATGTCATTCCTTTAGTAAATATTCCTTTACCTGGTTTTAAAGGTTTTCTATTCATAATATCTTTTTCTGCTGGGTCTACTGCCAATGCTAAAGCAGGTAATGAGTCTGTTACTAAGTTTACCCATAATATATGAATTGGAAGTAGAGGTTCTATTAATTTTATATCTATTCCGAATATATTACTTAATAATGGTGTAATTAAAATTGCAACAAATAAAACTATAATTTCACCAACATTACTTGAAAGTAAAAACTGAATTGCTTTTAATATATTATCATAAATACGTCTTCCTTCTTCAACTGCAGATACAACAGTTGCAAAATTATCATCTGTTAATATAACATCTGCTGCTTCTTTTGCAACATCTGTTCCTACCATTCCCATTGCACAACCAATATCTGCTGTTTTTAAAGCTGGTGCATCATTTACACCATCACCTGTCATACTAACAATTTCTCCATTTGCTTGCCATGCTTTTACAATTCTTACTTTGTGCTCTGGTGATACCCTTGCATATACAGAATATTTCCTAATATTTTTCTTTAAATCTTCATCAGACATTTCTTCTAGTTCTGCTCCAGTAATTGCTTCGTCTTCGTTTTCTAATATTCCTAAAGATTTAGCTATTGCTGTTGCTGTTATCTTATGGTCACCTGTTATCATAACTGTTTTTATTCCTGCTGTTTTACATTTTTCTACAGCAAGCTTTGCTTCTTCTCTTGGTGGATCTATCATACCAACCATTCCAATATATATCAAATCAGATTCCATATTTTTAACTTCTTCTTCTGTTGGCATATGTTCTAATTCTTTATATCCCATTGCAAGTACTCTTAATGCATTTTTAGCCATTTCCTCATTATTCTTATATATTGTAGGTTTATATGAATCTAAGTCATCTTTTAGTTCATTATTTATTATATATTTGTTACATCTTTTTAATAATTCATCTACTCCACCTTTAGTATAAACTATATATTTGTCATTTAGTTTATGAATTGTTGTCATTAATTTTCTATCTGAATCAAATGGAATTTCTGCCACTCTTGGAAGCATTTCAAAAAGTTCAGGTTTAAAAGATAAATTAAATCCCATATCTATTAAAGCTGTTTCTGTTGGATCTCCTGTTAATTCATTGTCTTTTCCAACTTTTGTATCATTACATAGCATACTAACATATACAAGTTTTTCTAAGTCATCCTTTATTTCTTCTTGTTTAATATCTTCTAAATTCACTAAATTTCCATCATAAAAAACTTTTTTAACCGTCATTTTATTTTGTGTTAATGTTCCTGTTTTATCTGAGCAAATTACTGTACTACTTCCTAATGTTTCTACTGCTGGTAATTTTTTAACAATAGCATGTTTTTTTACCATTCTTTGTACACCTATTGCAAGAACTATTGTAGATACTGCAGCTAATCCCTCTGGAATTGCTGCAACTGCTAAACTAACAGCCGTCATAAACATATCTATTGGTTCTTTTCCATAAAGTAATCCTATTCCAAAAATAACTGCACAAATTACAAGTGCTGCTAATCCTAATGTTTTACCTAATTTATTAAGCTTAGTTTGAAGTGGTGTTTCAGATTTTACAGTATCGTTGATAATTCCTGCAATCTTTCCAACTTCTGTATTCATACCTGTTTCTACTACTATTCCTTTTCCTCTACCATAAGTAATAAGACTTGAAGAAAATAGCATATTTACTCTATCTCCAATTCCAACTTTTTCATCATTTATTATCTTTTCATTCTTCTCTACTGGTACAGATTCACCAGTTAATGATGCTTCTTGTGATTTTAAATTAGCTGATTCTATAATTCTTAAATCTGCTGGTACAAAATCTCCAGTATCTAATATTACAATATCTCCTGGTACTAATTCTTTAGAAGGTACAACTGCTAAATTACCATTTCTCATAACTTTTGCTGAATGACTACTTAATTTTTGAAGTGCTTCTAATGATTTTTCTGCTTTTGCTTCTTGTGCTACACCTATAATTGCATTAACTATAACTACAATTAAGATAATTATAGAATCTGTAATTCCATCCCCTTCCATATAACCAACAACACCTGAAACAACTGCTGCTATAATTAATACTATTATCATAAAATCTTTAAATTGTTCTAAAAACTTTACAAATAAACTCTTCTTTTTTTGAGCTTTTAATTCATTTGTTCCATATTTTTCTCTTTGTATTTTTACTATCTCATCTGTAAGTCCTTTTTCTAAATCTGTTTCAAGTTCATTTTTTACTTCCTCTACACTTTTACTAAACCAATTCTTTTCCAATATTTTCTCATCCTTTCTAAAAAATTACTTCTTAATATGGTTAGTTTATATAATATTTCTATAAGTATTCTATTATATAAAAATAAGACTCTTAAAGAACTTATTATATTTTTTACTCCATATAATACTTTCTTTAAAAGTCTTGCTTCCTTAGTTTATAAGGTTACTAACCAGATAATAATTCGAGATTGTTGATTAGTATTTTTTAAGCTACTCCCTTTTAAATTCATTTTAATTTTATCACTACTATATTTGTTTTGCAAGAACTTTTTTCCATTTTTCTATATAACATATAAATAAATACACAAAAAATGTAATATACTACCACCCAAAACAAAGAAGTGCCACAATGAATGCATATATTTAACTTTTTTTCCTAACCCATATATAGCAGCACCAATAGTATATACAACTCCTCCTACCACTAATAAAATTATACCATTTAAATCTAGTATTCTACACATTGGATTAAACGCAAATATAATCATCCATCCCATAATTATATAACAAGCCATAGATATTTTTTTATATTTTTCTAAGTTTATTGAATTTAATACTATACCTAACACAGTTGTAGCTAATATTATGGAGAAAATAACCCATCCGAACTCCCCCATTTAATGTAACTAATGTAAAAGGCGCATATGTTCCAAATATAAGTAAAAATATACTACAATGATCAAATATTCTAAACACTCTTTTAGCTCCAATACTTGGCTTAAAACTATGATATAATGTTGAAATTAAATATAAAATAATTAGAGTACTTCCATATAAACATGAACTTACAACAGCATATGGATTATGATGTATTGCAGACTTTACGGTACAAAGAACAAGTGCCGCAATTCCAAGTCCTGCACCAATACCATGTGATATTGCACTAATTAGTTCTTCACCTAATGTATACTTAGGAATTCTAATAAGTCTTTTTTCCATTCCTATACTTTCTTCTTGCATATGTATCCACCTCTTTTAACTTTATTATCCCCTTTTACTTTCCAATATATACATAACTACATTAACTTATTTAATGTTACTTCTACATATTATGTTTAATACAAATATCTATTGCAAACTACTTAAAAGCACATATTAGCCTATCAAGAGTTAAAAAATATATATTTAACTCTTGATAGGCGGTAACTATTTTCCCCATAAATGTAAAACATGAACATAACATTTATTTTACTAATGTCTTGCACTAAGACCTATTATTAAATCCATATCATCATCTTTTGCCGCTTTATTTTTTCTAATCATTCCACATTTCTTACATTTAAAAACAATTACATATCCTTTTTTAGAATCTATCTCTAATCCAATCGGTTCTAGCGTTCCATGACAATCTTCTGCTCTATCTCCTGGATTTACATCCACATGTTTAGAATGTAAGCAATATGGACAATGATTTCTACATGTATACCCTAATTTAGAAACATGTTTGCCGCAATTTTCACATATAAATTCTTCATCAATTTTTGTAAAATTACTTAACATTTTATTTTCCTTTCAAAATTAACTTCTTACAAAATTTAGTCTTCAAAAATACTTCCACCTATAAATTCTCTTAATAAAGAATTTTGTGGCACATATTCTCCTGGTATTGATTCAAAATAACCTAGCATTCTATATAATCTTTTAGCTTCTGAAAACTCTGGATGTGATTTATCTATCTTTTCTAATAATGGCATAGCATAATCTTTTAATACTGCAAGTTCATATATTAAAGAAGAATTGAACATACTATCTGCTTCTTCTTGATATGGAAAAATATTTTTTTCTTCTCCACGATTTACAGAATCCCACATTTTAAGAGTGTGAAGTGCAGAATAACTTCTAAATTGATTATCTCTTACAATTCTTCTTATTAATCTTGTATCTGTTGTAGAGATTCTATTGTAATAATCAATATTTAAAACGGTTAAAGCACTAATATATACTTTATATTTTTGTTCCTTTGGTATTAAAGGTGTAAGTTTGTCATTTAAACAATGTATTCCTTCTATTACTAGAATTTGATCATCGTTTAATTTCATAGTATTTCCTTTATATACTTTTGTTCCATGTTCAAAATCAAATGTTGGTACTTCTATTTCTTCTCCATTTAATAACCTAAGTATATGATCATTAAATAAATCTATATCTATTGCCTCTAGACACTCAAAATCATAATTTCCATATTCGTCTTTAGGATTTAATGTTCTTTCTACAAAATAATTATCTACAGATATTGTAACTGGTTTTAATCCGTTCAATCTTAATTGAAGTCCTAATCTTTTAGCAAAAGTTGTTTTTCCTGAAGATGATGGTCCTGCAATTAATACTACTTTTACTTTTTCTCTTTTAACAATATCATCTGCTATTTGTGCCATTTTCTTCTCATGAAGAGCTTCATCTAATAATATATAATCTTTTATTTTGTTTTCCTTTACAATTTTATTTAACTTGTATAGGGTATGTACATTTAATGTTTTATGTACTTCTTCATAATCATCTAATGTTGCAAGTAGCTTTTTATTTTCTTTAAATTCTGGTAACCTATCTGGTGCTTTTTTACTCGGATAACGAACTAAAAATCTACCATCATATTCTAAAATTTCATATATATCTGTAACTCCTGTGGATATTGGCATAACTCCATAAAAATAATTATAGTAGTCTTCACAATAATATAACATAATTTCTTTTTTGTTTTTTACATCTAATTGTAATCTACCTTTTAGTGTATTTTCTTTTTCATAAAAAGCTTCTGCTTCTTCTTTAGTCATTGCTATCTTTGTAATAGGAGCATCCCTTTTTATAATTTCTTTTACTTTTTCATCTACTTTTTCAATCATCTCTTTTGTAACTTGCATGTTTGAAACTTCACAAAGCATACTATTTGATAACTGAAAATTAATAGTAAGAAGTGCATCTTTATAAGTTTCATAAAAAGCTTTTCCTATTATATAAATTAAACCTCTTCTGTAAATTCTCATTCCATCTTTATTAGTAAGGTCTATTAATTCTATTTTTCCATCTGAATTTATTTCATAATTAAGTGATTTTACTTCATTATTAAAACGACAAGCTACAACCTTATATCTTGATCTTGATATTTCATCTTTTAATAAATCTATTACTTTTGTTCCTTTTTTTACATCGATTATATGTTCTTCATATATAATTTGCATAAGATTTTCCTCCTCATTTGTCTTGAAGACTATTTTATAACTTTATTTATTTTTAGTCAAGGTTATTCCGTAGCTCTGTTCACAAGTTATTTCTTAAATATACAAATAATAAAAACTCTTATGATATAAAATCTTTTTCTACTTAATAGATATTTATACCACAAGTGTAACTCTAATAAATCCAAATGTGTACCAATATCAAATAATAGTAAAACTAATTCTTCTTTTTCAATTTTATAAATTAATATCCAATTAAGAAGTATATGACAAGCATAAAATCATAAAAATAAAAATGTTACATATTTTTCCTTTAGCTTGTATATACTATTATTAATATGATAGTTATAGGAGGTATATTATATGAATGGTGAGAGAATTTCTGAAATTTTAAAAAATAAAGAATTACATGATGTTTATTATAATGAACGTCCTGTTTGGATTCAGGAAGTAGATAATAATGTTGCTAAAGTTGGTTTTATTGATAATAATGAAGAAAAAAATGTTTATATAGAAGATTTATATGAAAGTGACTTATAAATTTAACACCCTACTAATACTTACAGTTAGTAGGGTGTTAATTATGATAATTACTGTCATACTTATTATGACATTTAGATTTTTTAGTATACTAGAAAAACCAAACTTTCTTATTTAATTATATCATTATATGTAGAATCTATATTAGACTCTGAAATTCCAATATCTTTTAAGATTTTTATTGCATCTTCCTTGCTCATTTTATTAAAGCATTTTTCGGTTTTCAATATCTCTTGAATTATTCTATGTTTTAATAATTTCTTTTCATTTTGAGGTTCATAGTCTTTATAGTAATTAATTAATGTATCATTCATAAGTCTTAAATCATTTATAGTAATCATTTTTCTATATTCTCCTCTCCTTGTTTTATTGTCTCTTCTCCTGAAATTGGTAAATCGTTTTTTAATGCTTTAATAACATAGTCACTATCTTTATAACTGTACTCTCCATTTTTGAATCTTTCTAATAATTCTTCTTTATTAAATTGTAATACTTGCATACTTTCACTATCTAATATACAGAATTGATTACTATCTTCTTTACCAACAAAAATACAACTTTTATATTTTATTCCATCTTCTCTACTTTGCGTTTTCTTTTTTATCCATACTTTTTCAACATCATCTCCAAAGAATCCTAATTTTGCAAAGTTCATTGTTCCCATAATTGCTTCTGTACCAATTACATTATTTTGTTTCATTGTTTTTGCTAAAGATGTTAGCTTATTATATAATTCATTTTCTTCTGTTTTAGTATCTTTTTCTGTTTCTTCTGCTCTTATAGTATCAAGCATATCTATGTAGCTTTTAATTGTATGTACATCTTTATAAATAATTGGAGTAAATTTTTTTATTGATTCTTGTACAATTCCTTTTGGATCATATGATGCATGTATTCCTTCTATTGGTACCCCCATTTTTACTTTAAAAAACTCATTGGTACTTTTTATAGCACTTGTGGCTTCTGCAGACATAACAATATCTTTACTAATTACTTTTACATAGAAATGTCCTTTTTTTCCTACCACCTTAGCTTCTATATTGTCATCTTGCATAGAATTTATAAATTTGGCATATAGTCTAGCAAAATCGAAACATATTACTTTAGATTTTGGTTTTAAATTTTCTAATAAATTAATATTAATTTTATTATCCGTGTCTTCAAAAATTCTACTATCATCATATTGCAGAGTTTCGCATAATTTCATATATATCCATACTGCCTTTTCTTCTGAATTTAAATTCTCAGGCATATCCTTATATACATATTCTTTTAATTCATCATTAATTTTCCAATCAGGTTCATCATCTTTTTCTATTATAACTGAATTTCTTTTTATTTCTTTTTCGGCCATCATTCTATTGTTAATCAAATCAAATACTTTGGCATAACTATTATGTTCATATGTAAGAAACTGAAGATTATAATCTCCATAAACTATTCTGTTCATTATTCCGAATGTAATGTTCCTCTATAGAATTTTCTCCTTCTGGTAATGCTTTGGTTTTTCTTGATTTCAAAAATGAAAATATACTTTTGAATTTTGCTTTTTGTTTATTTTCTTGTTTTTTTCTATCTGTAAGTTCAGAAAATGATTCATTGCCTTCTAATACACCAAAAATATCTGATACTTCTTTTTTGCTTAATTTATATTCTTTACCAATTAATTTTTTTAAGATATCCTTAGTTCTACATAACTGCAATTTTTGTATTCGATTTTTTTGTTCCATACTAATTTGACTTGTGTCAATTTTAGATAGCCCTCTTAGAAGAAAAGAAATTTCAAATGTTTCTTGTGTCATATCTGGATTATCTTTTTCTTCTTGGTATAGAAAATCTAAAATTCCCTTTGGATCTTTTAAAACTTTGAGTATTTCATTAAATTCTTTTTTATCTGCATTTAATATGTAATCTATACTATCTTGTACTTTTCTACTTTTTCTTTCGTAAAGGATTTTTTGCATTTGTCCTCCTTTGTTATTTTTATTGCTATAATAAAATTACTTTTTATGTACTTAAAATATCTATCACTTATTAATAATGATTTATTAATATATAAATTCTATTAATATTGTTACATTAATATTATCATAAAGTTAATCCATTTAAAAGATTTTTTTATAAATATGAATTTTTTTGTCGAAACCCCAACTTTAACAGTTTAAATTTTATAGTATAAAAATTATAATTGCTTGTTGTTAAATATATATTTAATAATTTTGTTGTTAATTTTATATAAAAAAACAGAAACACAAAACCTTAATTTTGTGTTTCTGCAGGAGAGTTGCCCTTAAAGTGATATAAATATTCCGATAGGTGGCATATTAAACATTTCGATTAAATCCGAATCATCCTGAAATATATTTTCCATTTTCTCGTAGTTTTTTATCCCTTCTATTGCTAATTCTATATCTTCATCAGAGGGTTTTTCTGTAACAAATACTTGCAAGAATCGAAGCCATCCTTTTTTATCTGCAAACAATCTAAATATTAAAATAAGAATGCACAACGATAAATGAAAAAAGATGTTCCAATTTGCAACAAATGCAAATGACAAACTTATTAATAAGTGCATAACAATATTGTTAATAATCACTCCACTTCCACATCTCTTATGAAAACGTGAAGCATTTTTTACTTCTTCAAAGGTTGGGATTCTTTTTAGTTTTTCATAGCAGTTTATTACCATATGTTCTGCAGAATGATATCTTGCAGTAGACTTATTATTTCCTTTCTTTGATTTCTCTTGATACGATTGCTCCATAAATTTGAAAAGCTCAAACGACACAAATGAAGAGAAATAAAGTGCTGTACTAATAAGCCAAAAGTTTCTTGATAACAAACCAATAGTAATTAGCAGTATATCAAAAATAAGTGCTACATCCTTGCTATGTGACTTCTTATTTTGCAGTGTATCCTCCAGATAACCCTTATAATTATCAAATTCAATAGGAACTATTCTCGTTTGGATTTCTCCAGATTCGTCCCGAAATGTCTCTGAGCCAAATAAAGGGCATTTTGTAGAAAAGAATATTATTCCATTCCTCTTAGACCGTGCGCCAACATTGTAGTTTTTTTCCATTGTCTACATCTCCTTAAAAAAATAATTTATAACCATATTGTAACACAGTTTTACATAATTTACAATATATACTAACCTATTCTTTTCACCTGCATTTTATAATATTTGTATTGAAAATATTTTTCCACACAAAAAAACATAGCATTTATTCTGATTTTGCTATGTTTTCTATCTTGTTTATTTTTATCTGTTATTACTTAAACCTATTCTAACTCATCTTCTCTTTAATTCTCATTAATGTATTTAGAGCTTCTATTGGTGTTAATCCGATTTAAATCAATTTTATCTATTTCATGAGCGATTTCGGCTATTTTATAATTAAACATATCAAACTGACCTGTAACTTGTTTTTTATCTTCTTTTTCTTTAGCCTTATCTCTCATTATGCTTTTTCTTTCTAAACTTCTTAATATTTCATTTGCTCTTTTTGTTACATTTTGTGGAACTCCTGCTAAACGTGCTACATGAACACCATAGCTCTCGTCTGTTCCTCCTTCTACTATTTTTCTTAAGAAAATAATGTCTTCACCTTTTTCTCTTACAGCAATAGAATAATTTTTAACACCATCTAATTTGTCTTCCAATTCTGTTAATTCATGATAATGTGTAGCAAATAATGTTTTTGCACCACATTTTTCTTTATCTGCTATATATTCTGCCACTGCCCAAGCAATTGAAAGTCCATCATATGTAGATGTTCCTCTTCCTATTTCATCTAAAATCACTAAACTATTTTTGCTTGCTTCTTTTAAAATAGATGCTACTTCCATCATTTCTACCATAAATGTACTTTGTCCCATACTTAAATCATCTGATGCACCAACTCTTGTAAATATTTTATCTACAACACCAATTTTAGCAGAACTTGCAGGTACAAAACTTCCAATTTGAGCCATTAATACTATTAATGCAACTTGTCTCATATATGTAGATTTACCAGCCATATTTGGACCTGTTATAATTGCTAAACGATTTTCTTTTTCATTTAAAAATGTATCATTTTGTACAAAGCTTCCTGTAGGCAGCATTTTTTCTATAACAGGATGACGTCCATCTTTTATATCTATAATTCCATCTTCAGAAATCTCTGGCATGCAATAATTAAATTCTTCTGCCACTGTTGCAAAAGAACTTAAAACATCTAGTGTAGATATAGCAGCAGCCGATTTTTGAAGTCTTTGAATTTGATTTTCTATTTTTTCTCTTATTTCAGAAAAAGCATTATATTCTAATTGTACTACCTTTTCTTCTGCTCCTAGTATCTGATTTTCTAAGTTTTTTAATTCTTCTGTTATATATCTTTCACAATTTGCCAAAGTCTGTTTTCTTATATATCTATCTGGTACTCCGAGATAAATTTGATTTTGTAACTTCTATAAAATATCCAAATACTTTGTTAAATCCTACTTTTAGACCTTTAATTCCTGTTTTTTCTCTTTCCTCTGCTTCTAATGCTATAATCCAGTTTTTTCCTTCAGTTGTAGCAGTTTTTAATTTATCTATTTCTTCATTATATCCTAATTTAATTAAATCTCCCTCTTTTACAGAAATTGGTGGTTCATCGACTATTGCTATTTCTATAAGTTCATAGATATCTTCTAATGTATCTAACTCTTCTTGTATTTCTTTTAATAATTTAGAATTTACGTTCATTAAAATATTTTTTATATTTGGTAATTGTTTTGCTGAATTCTTTAAAGATATTAAATCTCTTCCATTTGCATTTCCATATGCAATTTTTGCTGATAGTCTTTCAATATCATATACCTTTTTTAGAGATTCTATAATATCACCTTTTAAAATGATATTTTCTTTTAATTCTTTTACCGCTTCTAACCTTTTATTAATTTCATTAACATCTACTAAAGGGTCATTAATCCATCTTCTTAAAAGCCTTCCTCCCATAGAAGTTGAAGTTTTATCTAATACCCAAAGAAGAGTACCTTTTTTTGATTTATCTCTCATTTTTTCTGTTAATTCTAAATTTCTTCTTGCATTTATATCAAGTGCCATATACTTAGTGGTTTTATATATAATAATTTTATTTATATGGTCAAGTTTTGTTTTTTGTGTATCTTTTAAATATGTAAGTAACGCATTTGTAGGTAATATAGATAAATTTTCTTTTAAATTTTCTATTTTAGAACCATTATCATCTAAAATCTCATATTCCATTTTCAAGCTTTCTATATCTTCTGAAAAAGATTCTTCATTTGTTCTTGAAATATAAACATCAAATCTTTCTTTTATTTTATTAATTTCATCTGTAGCTAAAAACATCATTTCATTTACAACAATCTCGGCTGGTGAGTATCTTGAAATTTCGTCTAATAATTTAGCAAAATTATTGGTTGCCTTTATTTCTGATGCAAAAAAATCACCTGTAGATATATCACATACTGCTATTCCAAAAAATATTCCTGTTTTATATATAGACATTATATAATTATTTTTCTTTTCTTCTAGCAAATTAGATTCTATTACCGTACCAGGTGTTACAACTCTTATAACATCTCTTTTTACAATTCCTTTTGCTTGTTTTGGATCTTCTAATTGCTCACATATAGCTACTTTATATCCTTTGCCTATAAGTTTTGCAATATAGTTTTCTGCAGCATGAAAAGGAATTCCACACATTGGAGCTCTTTCTTCCTTCCCACAATCCTTACCTGTTAAAGTAAGCTCTAATTCTCTAGATGTTGTAATTGCATCTTCAAAAAACATTTCATAAAAATCGCCTAAACGATAAAATAAAATACAATCTTTATATTTATTTTTTGTATCTAAATAATGTTGCATCATTGGTGAATATTCTGCCATATTTTCCTCCTATTTTGTCATATTTGCATTTGCCTTATAGTACTATTTATTATCTTTTTTACATTTGTTTCGAATTCATCATCTTGGTTCGGTAATACATATTTATTTTCTAAAGTTTCATCTGTACTATTATTTAATCCTTGTTTAAATTCTTTTCTTTCTAAGTTTCTATATTGTGCTGGACTGATAGTAGTCCCATGATTCTGATAAGCAAAATAGCATAGTCTATGAAATATTTTTTGAGAATTTACTTTAAAAATATTCCCACCTTTTCCTAAACAATATTGTAATAAGTTGGTATCTGTCTTACAAGATGCATTCTCTCTAATTCCAAATTGTCTTAAAATAATCATTTCTCGTTTTAATTTATCAGCACCAATATTTAATATTCTAGGATATCTTTTTATAAATTCATTTGTAGCTTCAGCACTTAAATTAGCTTCATCATCAAATAATTTAAATATATCATATAATCGCCTATTAGAATCTCTTGATAACATTCTTGGATTTGTCAAAATCATATTAACCATATTTTCTGTACTAATAAATCCTTTACTTTTAGGGTCTATTTGGCTATTTCTTTTTTGTAATAATTCTAATATCTCCAATAATTTGTGAATAAAAGTTTCTCTTGTAATTGTAGTTACTCTATTTAGATTCATTTTTTCGAAAATTTCTTCTATTTGTTTTGGAGTTATCCCAGAGTCTGCCAAAGTTTTAATCTCTTTAGATAAATCCTCTTTTTCTTTTTTTCCTCTAAAAACGGTTGTTTTTTTATTTGTTTTTCTTCCTACTTTTAGTTTATCATCCATTTGTTTATTTTGATTTTCATCTAATAATTCTCTCATTTTTTGTCTTAAAGTTTTTCTGTCTACTCCTATATCCTTAGATATGTTTGTTAATGACTCACCTTGCATGACTCTCTTATAAACTTCTTGAATTATAGTATTATAATCTCTTGCCACTTTCTATATTTCTCCTTTCAAATACCACATATGCTCTGAAACAATTTGAACATCCACTATATTTCCAATCAAGTTTTCATTACCCTCAATATTAACCACTTTATTAGTATCTGTTCTTCCTGTTAATACTTTATCATTTGTCTTGCTTTTTCCTTCTATTAATACTTTTTGAATTGTTCCAACATATTCTTTATTATTTTCTTCAATTTGACTTTCTACTAAAGCTTTTAGTCTATCAAATCTTTTATGTTTTATTTCTTCAGGTATTTGATTTTCCATCTTATCTCCTGGAGTACCTACTCTTCTTGAATATATAAACATAAATACTTGCTCAAAACAGACTTTTTTTACAACATCTAAAGTATCTTCAAAATCTTCTTCTGTCTCACCTGGAAAGCCTACAATAATATCTGTTGAAAGTTTAAGTCCTGGTATTTTATTTTTCATTTTTTCTACTAAATTTAAGTATTGTTCTTTTGTATATTTTCTATTCATTACTTTTAAAACTTTAGTACTTCCAGATTGTAATGGTAGATGTATTATTTTGCATACTTTATCACTAAGAGCAATTGCTTCTATTACATCATCTGTAAAATCCTTTGGATGTGGTGAAACAAATCTAATTCTTTCTATTCCCTGTATCTTATTTACTGCTTTTAATAATTCGGAAAATTTATATATACCTAAGTTTCCATTGCCTTTATATGAATTTACATTTTGACCTAAAAGAGTTATTTCTTTATAGCCAGCTTTGGCTAAAGCTTCTATTTCATTAATAATATCTTCTGGATTTCTGCTTCTTTCTCTTCCACGTACATATGGAACTATACAATAACTACAAAAATTATTACATCCATTCATAATAGTAACAGATGCTTTTATATTATCATTTCTTTTTATAGGTAATCCTTCTATTACTTCTCCATCTATATCTAAAATATCTTGAATTTGCTTTTCGCTTTGCATTATTCTATATACATCTTCTGGAAATTTATGAATAGTATGAGTACCAAAAATAATATCAAAAAATGGATAACTCTTTTTTAGTTTTTCTTGCATGTGTTTTTCTTGCATCATACAACCACCAATTGCAATAATTGTGCCTCTTTTTTCTTTAACCTTTTTTACTTCTCCTAATTTTCCAAAAAGCTTATCTTCTGCATTTTCTCTAACACAACATGTGTTAAATAGTACTAAATCTGCCTCATTTAGATTTTCTGTTTTAGAATATCCCATATTTTCTATCATTCCACAAAGTTTTTCAGAATCATTTTCATTTAACTGACATCCCATTGTTAATATGTAATAATTAAGCACTTTTCCTGCATTTATTTTATTTACTTTCTCTATATATTCCATTTGTTTTTGTATTTCTTCTTTCACTTTAATTCCTCCAAAATCTGGATTTGGACAAAGGGATAGTTCTCTTGTCCATTCTTCACTCAATTCATAGTATAATATGTTATCATCTTTTTGTGGACAAATGGACAAGAGAACCGTCCCTTTGTCCAAGTTCCACAACTTCAAACTCCTCGCAATCTATTTTCTCATCAAAAAATAGATTTATATTTTCTGGATTTTTCAATAGATTTTCCTTTTGTGCTTTATTTAAATCTTTTTTTATGTGATATTCTAATTTAGAAGCTAGCGCTTTTGTATTTGTTTTCCAAGCAGTTTCTAATTTATATGCCGAATGATAGCGTGTATATTTTGCACATTTATCTGTTTTTTCAAAATGCTCTTTCATTCTACGATTTAAGTCTGTTGTAATACCTGTATATAAAGAATTATCTGTACACCTTAACATATAAATATAATACATTTTTTAAAAACCAATCCTCTTCTTCAAATCTTTCTTAGCTACTAAATTTTCTTTATTAATATCTGAAACTGTAATTGTATACAATTTTTCTTCATCCTCTGTTCCACTTGTATTTTTTGCATGTTCTATTAGTATGTTTTGGAATAAATTATTTACATATCTACCATTACCAAAATTCTCTATCTTGGTAGATTCGTATATAACTTCTCTTACTAACTCTTTTGCATCATCTTCTATTTTTAAATTATTACTATTTAATAATATATCAAAAATTTCCATTAGTTCTTCTACATTATAATCTTTAAATTTAATTTCATATCCTATTCTAGATTTTAATCCTGGATTTGATTTAACAAACTCTTCCATTTCTTTTTCATATCCTGCAAATATTATTATTAATTCATCTTTGTGGTCTTCCATAATCTTTATAATTGTAGCTATACATTCAGCTCCAAAAGATGAACTACCTGATGATAATATTGAATATGCTTCATCTATAAACAGAACTCCTCCAAATGCAGATTTTAGTATTCTAAATGTTTTTCCTGCTGTTTGTCCTACATAATCTGCCACCAAATCTTTAGCAGATACTTCTACAAGTTTATTCTGCTTTATATAACCTAAATTGTATAATATATCACTTATTATTCTAGCAACTGTTGTTTTTCCTGTTCCTGGATTACCTGTAAATACCATATGCAAATTGTTTTTTGACATATCAATATTTACTTTTTTATTGAATTTTAATAGATGTATTAAATTATCTATTTGTTTCTTTATATCTTCAAGTCCTACTAATGAGTTTAATTCTTTTAGTACTTCACTTAAATTTCTGGTATTATATACATCTGGTATATTTTCGTCTATTATTACCTTAGATTTATTTGTATTTATTATTCTATTTTTATTTAATATAATATCATTATATAATTTATTTATATAATCCATTTCTTTTACTTCACTTCTATTGTATGAAGATTTTATGTAGTTGTATATTTTTGCTTTTGCTTTTTCATCAACAACTTGTGTTTTATTTAATTTTTCTAATATAACTTTATATAAAGCATCTATATCTAATTCATCAACTTCTAACTTTACATTAAATAAGTTATAATTAAGTTTAGGATATTTTTCTATTATTGAACTAATATTTTCTTTATTTCCATATATAACAGTACAAATCCCTTTACATTTTTCAATTTGATCTGTTAATAAATTAATAATCATATTGCCTTTTAAATCTTCTGTGTAAAGTAGATTTTCAAAATTATCAATTATTAAAGTACCCTTCTTTTGTCTTTTTGTCTCTGTATCATAATATATTTTTCCTATTATATATCTATCTAGAATCATATTATTCATGGATTCTTTATAAAATCCTCTATTTTCTGGTAGATAATTAAAATACCACATAAAATCAGAGATGATTCTTGTAATATTTTCTGCACCTTCTTTATCTTCTGTATACATTATTATATTAATAGGTATATATGGCGTATTTCCATTAAAATTATAATTTATTATATAATTAAATAACTCTATTATTTTTTGTTTAACTTTTTGATTATATGGTAATTCTAATATTTTATTTTTATATCTTTCGGCAAAATATACAGATCTAGTAGATGATATTAAACCATATCCTGGTTTTAAATATTCATCTAAAGCCTTTAATATATCTGATTTTTCATATTGTATAATGTATATAAACCATGCAGAAATTCTATTTAAATATTCTCTTTTTGATTCAGATTCATTCTTTTTTAAGCTGAAATTATCTAGATTTATTTGCATTTGTGTATATGATTCTTTTTTATAAAAATCTAATAATTTATTTGCATAAAATATATAATCTTCTCTATCGTCTAATTTTATATATCTAAATTCTAAATTTCTATTAGATTCATCATATTTTGATATATATATAAGTTCTGAATCAACTATTGCTTGTATGTATATTAAATCATAGTAATCAATTTCTTTAAATTTAGATATATCTTTAAATTCCTCTAATTTTGGTTCTTCAAATTCAAGAATATAATTTATTACATCGATATATTTAATTTTAGCTGTATTTTTTTCATTATATATATTTATTTCATTTATAAAATTTAACATTATTGATTTTATACATTCTTGTAATTTACAATCTCTACATCTAGTTAAAAACTCTCCTGATTTTCCATCTCTTGATGTTCTTGCAATACCTGTATCTACTCTTTGTCTGCAATTTACTATATATGTTAAATAGTCATAATTTTCATCAGCACAAGATTTAATACTGTTATAAGTTATGGTATTACTTGTTTTTTGTGCTTCTGTTTGGTTATTTAGTGAGAACAAATTATTTTTTATGTATAATTTTATTATCTTATGATGTTCTTTTGATAAATTTGCTATTTTTTTTATTATTTCACTTTGCTCTATTAGATTTTTTATTTCTTCATTTTTATCTACAATTTTATTTGTTTTTTCATTATTTGATTCAGAAACATTATTTAATTCTTCTAGATTTTCCATAATTATTCTCCTTTGTTTCCACACTATACTATTCATTATTATAGATTAATATTAAATTTAGCTATAATACTATAAAATTTAATTTTTTTGACCAAACACTATAATTTATTATATTAAATTTAACAATTCATTTTGTAACCATATTTAAGACTTTAAAATTTTATTCTTTGTTAGTTTTGAAATCATTAAAATTTTTACAAATTTCTTTAATTTCTTTTAAACATTCTTCATCCCTTTTATAAAATGCATCTTTAAAAGATAACTTTTCACCTTTTTGGTCATAATTACATTTATATATTGGAAACATATTATATTTTTGTTCTAAAACTTCTGATTGTTTTATTTTCTTATTTCCCTCTATTAAAAATGGTTTTTGCAACACCACTAATAAATTTATTTTTTTTACTTTTATAAAATCTTTTAGTAAATTTTCTAACATATCATAGTTATTGCTATTATTTATATAAAGTACTGCTTTTTTGTTTCTAAAAGCTCTACTAAATGCTGCAATTAATGCTATATGGTCTTTTACTCTTACACCTAACTCTGATTTCACAAGTAATGGTCTTATGTCTATATTATTTATATTATCTACCTTGTTTTCTGAATATACCTCTATACAGTTTAATTCTAATATATCATCATTTGCATATTTTTTAACTAGTTCTTCGTTAAAGCTATTGTCTAAATATACAACACTAACTTTATCTTTATCGCTTTTACTCCATTCCATTATGTATTCTTTTTCTTGAGTAGCTTCATCTATTTGTACTCTT
The DNA here is from genome assembly GCA_905215935.1 of uncultured bacterium. GTDB lineage: Bacteria > Bacillota > Clostridia > TANB77 > CAG-508 > CAG-492. The sequence continues at coordinate 83,708 of CAJMRY010000002.1, read as the reverse complement.
ATTTTTTTAAATCCCATAGCTTTATAAAACATTGTTGCTCCAACATTTTTTTCATAAACATTTAGGTATAATCTTTCATATAAATTTTTGCAATGATTTATTAACATTGTCCCAATTCCATCTCTTTGTATTTCTGGAATTACAAAAAGTGCTCCTATATATCCATCTTGCATTACACTAATAAATGCTTGCAAGTCTTCGTTTTCAGTATATACCCATGTATCTGATTTTCTTAAATATTCATTTTGAACTTTCATATAATTATCTGACCAATATTTATTTGGTATAAAATTATGTGCTTTAAAATTTCCATCTCTCCAGATTTTCATTATTTTATCAATATCAGATTCTCTAAATTCTCTTAACATACTTTTTATCCTTCCTTTATCTTTTGCATTATAACATATATTTTTTATTAAATCTATCAAATTCGAAATAAAAAAACAAAATTTTTGTTCTATTTTATTAAAACTTAAAACATACTTAAAAGTACATACTAACATAGAAAAGCTTTATATATGTATAATTTTAAAACAATCGCCGATGGCACGTATTTAGCTAACGTCTCCCAAATTTTCTGCGTGGTATAAAACTTATCTTTAGCAGTTGCTGACACGCTTCAAGATTATTTTTAAATTATACATATATAAAGCTTTTCTATGCGGTAACACTATTCATAAATAAAAATGCCAAATTATATTATTTAGCCAAATAAAAAAATGATTAATGTTATTATATCTGAACATATAATCATTTTTTATTTATATAATATACTTAGGAAATAATTAAAAACTTTCTATTTACTGTATATTAAAATTAAATTTCTTCTTCAATTTCTTTAAGCATATTTCTTAAAACATTACAGCTATTATCTAATTTTGCTTTTTCATCATCTGCCAAATTTAATTGTAATATTTCTTTTACACCTTGATGATTAATAATTGCTGGCACACCTATATATATTTCTTTTTGATTATATTCACCATCTAAATAAGTTGATACTGTTAATATTTCATTTTCATTATTTAAAATAGCTTTTATAATTTTAGTTAATCCAAGTCCTATTCCATAATATGTTGCTTTTTTTCTATTAATAATTTCATAAGCTGCTTGCTGAACGTCTGTATAAATCTTATCTAAAACACTTATATCTTCGTTTCTTTGTTCTAATATATGTGTTAAACTTTTACATCCTACATAACTATGTGACCATGGAACAAATGAAGAATCTCCATGTTCTCCCATTATATATGCATGCACATTTTTACTACATACTTCTAGATGTTCTCCTAATAAATATCTAAGTCTTGCAGTATCTAAAACTGTTCCAGATCCAATTACTTTGTTTTTTGGAAATCCTGATACTTTTTGTACCACATATGTCATTAAATCTACTGGATTACTTGCAATTACAAAGATTCCGTCAAATCCGCTTTTAACAACACTTTCAGTAATATCTTTCATAATTTTAGCATTTGCTTTTGCTAAATCTAATCTAGTTTGTCCTGGTTTTTGAGCAAGACCTGCTGTAATTACTACAATATCAGCATCTTTGCATTCGTCATATTCTCCTGCTTTTATATCTATTCTTGCTGGTGCACAAGGAATACCATGTGCTAAATCCATTGCTTCTCCTACAGCTTTTTCTTTCATTACATCTATTAATACAAGTTCATTAATTCCTCCTTGGTTTAATAAAGAGTATGCCATACTCATTCCTACAAATCCTGTTCCTACTAATACAACTTTTCTTTTTTCTATCATAATTATAAAACCTCCATTCATTTTTTAGCATCGTTTATTATACCATAATATATCATTTTTTAAAATAGTTTTTCCCAAAAATAGTAAATTTATTCTTTTATAATGTTATTACTTAGCATTATTTTGTAGATTACATATAAAACTGCACAATAACCTAAAGCAAGAATTTAACATATATTTTATATCACATATTATCTTTCAATTTCTATAAAATGTATTATATGTAAAAGTTTTATTTTACTTACAGAATATAAAAAGAAATGCAAAAACGAATCTAAAAATCCGTTTTTGCATTTCTTATTTTTTAATCTTCTAAATCGTCAAGTTCATCTAAGTCCAAATCGTCTGCTTCGTCGAGGCCATCTAGTCCTGTCATGTCATACAAGACTTCATCGTTATAATCAGAAGCATCAGGCTGATACTGTAGAACTTTAACATATTGTTCTTTCAGTCCCTTTTCAAATGCCTTTCTCATTTCTTTCATACAAGATGGCTTGATAGACTTTTTTGCATAACATTCAACCTGTTTATCCGAAAGTCCAGATTTAATTCCTTTTAGAATTTCTTTAAGCTGAGCCTTAGAAAATCCTCGATTCGTATACTTGCGCATCCGTTTCTTGACTTGTTTTTTCATTTGTACATACCTCCATCTTAATTGTGATGTTTTTTGTTAACGCTAAATGCCAAAGCAAACATTAACTTCAACTTAGCATATTGCTAATCTTCGAATATTATAGCATTTTGTATTATTATATGTCAATTAAATTATATTGTTAATTTATATACATATTGTTTACAATCTCGTTTTTATCTCCTTAAATATCTCTTCATGTATATCTTCTATTGTTCTTATTTTTCCATCTTTAACACATTCAATAGTATACCAGTTATAGCTAGTTGCTACATTACATGCTGCATTAAAAGAATCAATTATATGGCTTTTATCTCTTTCATGAATGTCTTTTTGAGCTTCATGTGTAAATTTGTTTTCTCTGTTTTTCATTAGTTCAAAACTTACTTCTGGAGGCATTTTTAGTAAAAACACTTCTGTAGGTATAGGTAGTCCATATAAATTAAATTCAAAATCCCAAATCCAATCTAAAAGTTTTTTTCTTTCCTCTTTATTATCTATTTTACCTGCTTGGTGTATCATATTTGCAGTTGTATATCTATCTGCTAATATAATTCCTCCATTATTATAATATTCTTCAAAGTCTTTTTTAAATGTAGCATATCTATCTGCTGCATAGAAGCTAGAAGCAATATATGGACTTATTTGTTTTGCATTTTCTCCAAATTCTCCAGATAAATACATTTTCACAAGTGAAGATGATGGACTATCATAATTAGGAAAGCTTACAGTTCTATAATCTATTCCTTCTTTTGTTAGTCTCTCTTGTAACTTTTTAAACTGGGTTTGTTTACCACTACCATCTGTTCCATCAATAACAAATAATTTTCCCATATTTCATCTTCCTCTTTTTCTTTTATTTTTTCATTTCGTTTTTTATATATTCTATTTCTTCATCTTTGTCTAATCTCATAAATAAAGGTTCACCTTTTTCTATAACCTTCATATCGTTTGGTAATTTTTTATAATTTCCTAAACTTTCCCAAGTCATGAATTCTCCATCTTTTATTCCTAATTGATTAAACATTTTATTTGAAGTATCTGGCATAATAGGTTTAATTAAAACAGCAATTATTCTTAAATTTTGTACTAAATGATACATAACAGCTGAAAGTTTTTCTTTATTTTCTTCTTTTGCAAGTATCCATGGTGCTGTCTCATCTATATATTTATTTGTTCTTGAAATTATATTCCAAACTTCTGAAATAGCATTACTCACATGATATGTGTCCATACATTCTTCATAAGCTTTTATTTTATCAGATACAAAATTTTCTAATTCATCATCAAAATCTGTTTTTATACCACCTAAATCCTGCACTATTCCATTAAAGTATTTATTCATCATTCCAATAGTACGGTTTAGCAAGTTTCCTAAATCATTACATAAATCCGAATTAAATCTTTCTACAAAACCTTCTGGAGTAAACATAGCGTCTTGTGCAAAAGGCATTAGTCTTAGTAAATAGTATTTTGTAGCATCTAATCCATACCTTGCAATTAATGTTTCTGGATATATAACATTTCCTACAGATTTAGACATTTTTCCATCTTTCATTACAATCCAACTATGTGCATATATTTGTTTTGGCAATTCTAATCCTAAAGCATGTAAAAATATTGGCCAATAAATTCCATGAAACCTTATAATTTCTTTTCCAACAATATGCAAATCTGCTGGCCAATATTTTTTAAATAATGAATCATCATCAGATAAATACCCTAAAGCTGTAATATAGTTTGTAAGTGCATCTAACCATACATATAAAACATGTTTTGGATCATTCGGCATCTGTATACCCCAATCAAATGTTGCACGACTTATACATAAATCTTCTAACCCTGGATTTATAAAATTATTAAATATTTCATTTTTTCTTGATTCTGGCTCAATAAAATGTGGATTTTCTTTATAAAAATTCACTAACCAATCTTGGTATTTTTTCATATTGAAGAAATAACTTTCTTCTTTCATTTTCTTTACTTCTCTACCACAATCAGGACATTTGCCATCAACAATTTGAGTATCTGTAAAATAGTTTTCGCATGGCATACAATACCACCCTTCATATTCTCCTTTATATATGTCTCCGTTTTTCAAGAAAATTTCTACTATTTTTTGTACAGCTTGTATATGTCTTGTCTCTGTAGTTCTTATAAAGTCACTATAACCAATATCCATTAATTTCCATAATTCTTTTGCTTTTTTTGTCATTTCATCTACATGTTCTTGTGGTGATATTTCTTTTTTTTCTGCAACATTTTGTATTTTTTGACCATGTTCATCTAGTCCTGTTAGCATATATGTATCGAAACCTCTTAACTCTTTGTATCTTCTTATACAATCTGTTAATGTTGTTGCAAATGCTGTTCCTATATGAAATTTACCGCTAGGGTAATAAATTGGTGTTGTTATATAAAATGTTTTCTTTTCCATAAAAATCCCCTCATTTTAATTTTTCTTCAATTAAGTTAGCTAAATGTTCAGCTTTTTGTTTAATATATTCTTGATTTTCTCCTTCAATCATAACTCTAACTAATGGTTCTGTTCCAGAAGTTCTAATTAATATTCTTCCGTTTCCAGAGAATTCTTCTTCTAATTTTCTTATTTCTTCTTTTATTTCTTCATTTTTATCGAAATCATATTTCTTATCATTATTTACTTTGGCATTAACTAAAACTTGTGGATATAATTTTATAATATCACATAATTCAGATGCTTTTTTATTTGATTCAAGTAAAGTTTGAATAAACATTAAAGATGTTAAAATTCCATCTCCTGTTGGATTATAGTCTAGTAAAATAACGTGTCCTGATTGTTCTCCTCCTAAGTTATATCCATTTTTCATCATTTCTTCTAAAACATATCTATCTCCAACTTTTGTTTGTACCAATTTTAGATTATGTCCTTCTGCATATTTATTTAGTCCTAAATTGCTCATTACTGTTGCAACAACTGTATCATTTTTTAACTTACCTTTTTTCTTTAAATAATTTGAAATAACAGCTAAGATTTTATCTCCATCTATTTCATTTCCATTTTCATCTACTAATAAACATCTGTCACCATCACCATCATATGCTACACCTAAAGAACAACCATTTTCTACTACAAATTTCTTTAATCCTTCTAAATGTGTAGAACCACAGTTATGATTAATATTAATACCATCAGGTGTATTATTTATAATATGATGTTTTATTCCAAGTTTTTTAAACACTTTTTCTGCTACTACAGATGTAGCACCATTTGCAGTATCTACTGCTATAACAAAATTTTCTTTATTTAAATTTTCTAATTCTTCTTCAAAATTCTTTCTAAAGAAGTATACATATTCTTCTAATAAATCTGTTCTAATTTCTGATACACCTATTTTATCATTAACAGCTGTTAATTCATCAATTTTTCCTGAATCCATTACTTCTTCTATTTCTTCTTCTAATTCATCTGGAATTTTCATTCCTTTGTTACTAAAATATTTTACGCCATTAAATTCGTAAGTATTATGTGATGCAGATATAACAACACTTGCATCTGCTTTAAATCTTCTTGTTAAATATGCAACTGCTGGTGTTGGCATTACTCCTAATATTTTTACATTTGCACCATAACTTAAAAAGCCGGCTACCATTGCACTTTCAATTAAAGAGCCAGAAATTCTTGTATCCCTGCCTATTAATATTGTAGGTGCATGGTCTGTATGTTTAGATAATACATACGCGCCAGCTTTTGCTACTTTATAAACTAATTCTGGAGAAAGTTCTGTATTTGCTATTCTCCTAATTCCATCTGTTCCAAAATATTTTCTCATTTTTACTACCATTCCTTTCCTTAAAGACACCAATGTTTATTAATAAACGTTACTACTCTACTATTTTAATTATTTACACCTGAGTAGTAACTAATAAACCGTTTTACTCTTGTCTTTTTCTTGCTATACACTACCCAAATAAGAAAAATTTCTTTTTCTTTATTTCTGTTGGTACTGGTATTTGAAATTCTTCATCTTGTATTATACATTTTGGATTTAAATTAGTCAATCTTTTTATTGTTTGTTTACTAGTATATCTGGTAAGTTCATTTATTATAAATGGCATCTCTTCATATACAAATCCTCTTTTATGTGTATCTGAGGCAAGTAAATGAACCATATTATTTTCTAATAATTTACCAAGTGTTTTTTCAGCATCTTTTCCATAACGACCTACAATACTTCCATAGTTTGACTGTATTAATACTCCTGCACGAATATATTCTATAAGTTCATTTGGATTTTCTTGTATGTAGGAATATCTTTCTGGATGTGCTAAAATTGGTTTATAACCATTTTGTTTTAATTTTCTTATTATGTCTGTTACATTAAAAACTTTATTTGTTAATGGTAATTCAAACAAAACATACTTACTACCAGCAAGTGTAGATGGAACACCTGCTAGTAGTAAATCACACATATCGTCACATATATATATTTCATTTCCTTGATGTAAATTTATTAAAATATTGTTATTAAATACTTCTTGTTTTAATTCTTTTATTTTATCTTTTGTGTTTTCTATGCTATTATCATAATAATCTTTTATATAATGAGGTGTTAATATTATATCTGTAAAACCTGCTTCTTCTGCTAATTTCAATGCATCTAATGACCCTTCTAAGTCGTCTGAGCCATCATCCACTCCATGTAATAAATGACAATGTATATCAATCATTTGTTTTTCACTCCAAACTTTTATTTTTTCTCTTCTGATAAATATTTTGTTAATTGTTTTAATACTAAATTAATGTCTATGTCTTCTTCATCTTTTTTTGTAGATTCTATATCTTGTTTCTTTTTTCTTGTAGTCTTTGGCTTTTCTGCCTTTACAATTTCTTTTTTTGGTACTGCTTTTAATTTTTGATCTTCTTTTTTTGTTTTTATATCTTGCTTTTTTGGTTCTGTTTTATGTATAGTATTAAATACATTATCTAGCCATTTTCTCTTGTTATTTACAATAATCGAACTCTCATAATAATAACCACCACCATATATTTTTTGTGAACGTGGTACTTTATTTACTACAACACCTGCTATTTTTCCACCTACATTTTCTATAGCTTTTTTTATCTGTTTTAAATCTTCTATTTTTGTTTGCTTATGAGAACTAACAATTAAAGTAGAACCAATACTTCTAGCTATTATAAGTGCATCCGTAACAATTGTACTTGGTGTACCATCAAAGATAACTATATCAGCACTTTTTTCTAACGCTTTTATTAAATCAGACATCTTCTGACTTGTCAATAGTTCTGATGGATTTGGTGGTACTATTCCTGCAGTCATAACATATAAATTTTCTACCATAGTAGGTTTAATATAATCTGCTAAATCTATTTTCTTATCTTCTACTGCTGAAATTAGATAAGTAGATAATCCATTTTCATTTGATAATTCGAAAACTTCATGTTGTCTACCTTTTCTCATATCTGCATCTACTAAAATAACTCTTTTACCTGCTTGTGCAAAAGTAATTGCTAAATTTGCAGATACCCAGCTTTTCCCTTCACCTGGAACTGTACTTGTTACTAAAATAGATTTTAATTTATTACTAGCTGTAATAAATTGTATATTAGTTCTTAATGTTCTAAATACTTCTGATACAGATGATTTAGGAGATGTAAATGTTATTAATTCATTTCTCATTATAAAACTCCTCCCTTCATTTTTCTTGTATCATCTTTTAATACTGGAATAGATGCTAAAACAGTAACTTCTAGTTGTTTTTCTACATCTTCTGCCGTTTTTATTGTTGTATCTAATAAGTTTACAATTAATACATATGCAATAGAAACTACAAATCCTACTACTATAAAAATAAGTATATCTTTAACATGATTTATATTACATGGAGTATATGAACTTTCTGCCTCATCTACAATATAAACATTGTTAATATGATATATTTCTCCTACTTTTTTAGTAAACACTTTTGCAATTTCATTTGCTATATCACTTGCTCTATCAGGATAATAATTTGTAACTGTTATTTGAATAAGTTCTGTATCTTTTACAGCACTTACTGTGATATTTCCTTTTAAATTTTCTTCATCTTCATTTATATTTAAGTTTTTAATTACTTCACGTAATACGTTTTTACTTTTAATTAACTCACTATATGTTGATACTAATTTCTGATTTAATGTTATATCTGTTTGAGTTATAGTACTTGTGTCTTTATTATCTTCTGATACATTATCTGATTTAGCAAGTACTAATGATGTATATGATTTATATTTAGGAGTAATAAACATAAAAGTATATATAATTCCTATAATTAAAAAAATAAGTACTATACTTATAATTTGTAATCTTTTGTTCAAAAAAATATTAACTAATTGTTTTAAATCTAGTTCTTCCATATTCCCCTCCATTATTAACAATACATTTTTATTATACATAATATGTTTAAATTTTACAAGTTTTTTTATGAAAATACTGTAAAAATATTGAAATATTTGTCAAATTTTAAAGTATACTATTAAAAAATAAAGTAGCCTCTTTGTATATATTATGTAAAAAAGAAAATATATAGTTAATTTATATATTTTCTCTTTTGTAAAATTAATATTCTATATTTATTTTTAAATTATGATGTATTATAAACATAATAACAACTTAAGCATTTACCTCTATATATTATAATTATACTAAAATAAAATTATCCTCTTATTTATATCTTGGTGTAAATACTCTAAAATAATATGGTTGTATATCTTTTAAAACATCACTTACAAATATAATATTTCCATCTTTTGATGTTAACTTTATATTAGGAAATGTCTTTAACATTTTCTTATCTGAAAAATATCTATCTGTAAAATCTCTTATTTTAGGATTCTCATAAGCCTCTGTACATTCTAATATTACACTATCCATATTAGCAAGTTCCAAATTATATTTTTTTACTAGTCTTGTAAAAAACATTTTTAACGCAAAACTGGTTATTAAAAAATCCAAAAGCATAAAAATTATTCCTATTATTACTACTATTTTTAAAACTTTTGGTGAAACTTTCTCTAATAGTTTATCTATTTTAGGATGTAGATGACTCATCAGATATATTGCTAAAATTCCCCAGAAAAACGAAAATGCAATACATACTCTACCATTTATGTTAAAAGCCATAGAAGAATAATCCCACCACTTTATATTAAAGATTACTTCTCCTATAAGACTTATTAAATATTCAACTATAGATCCAATAAAAAAGCCTCCCAAAAATAGAGTATAGTTATTTTTATTAAAACGTTGCAAACCCAATATCATAATTACTGCACCAACACCATATATGGCACAAAATGGACCATACAAAAAGCTTTGTCTACTTTCTATAACACCTTTTGTAACTAATCCAAATAAGGTCTCAACTACGTAACCTAATATACTATATATAATAAAATATGACATTATTTTAGTGATAGTAAATCCACATATTGTAAACTTTCTTTTTTCATTTGTTTTAACATCGTCCATTTTATTTTTCCTCCATACTGCATTTACCTTATATAATAATTTATTTGTCGAATATTGTCAATATAGCATTTTTTTTATTTCTATAAATGTATTTTATTTAATATTTAGATAAAAATAAAGATGATAGGTAATATGAAATGAACCCACTTTAGTAGATTCATTTCATATGTTATCTATCATCTCTTTTTTATACAATTAGTATCTCAATATTGATTGTATAGTATAATTTATTTTCTATATTTAATATATTTTTAACGTCTAGTTCTTGTCTTTCTTTTTCTTATATCTTCTTCATTCATATAGTAATAATTACCTTTAGAATTTTTATCATCTTGTACTTTGTTAATAACAATACCTGCTATATTTCCTCCAACATCTTCTATTTGAGATTTTATTTTAGCTATATCATCTATTTGTGTCTTTTCATGTTCTGTAACAATAAAACTTGTATCTACTAATCTAGATAAAACAACAGCATCTGTAACTAAATTACTAGGAGTTGCATCAAATATAACAATGTCGCAATTTCTTTTTAAAGTTTCAACTGTTTTTATTATTCTGTTAGATAATAATAATTCTGAAGAGTCATATGTAATACTACCACAAGGTAATACACATAAATTATCTAGTTCTGTAGGTTGAACATATCTTGGTAATTCTCCTTCATAGTCTTCTATACTACTATTAAGGAAATCAGAAAGTCCTGGAACTTGTTTTAATCTAAATTTCTTATGTTGTACACCTTTTCTCATATCTGCATCTACTAATATTGTTCTATAACCACCACGAGCAAATGTTATTGCCAAATTAGTTGCAACCCAACTTTTTCCTTCACCTGGTAATGAACTAGTAATTAACACACTTTTTAATCCATCTGTACCTTTCATAAATTGTAAGTTAGTTCTTAGTGATTTAAATCCTTCTGCACATTGTGATTTTGGATCTAAGTCTATTACTCCTGGTCTTGCGTTTTGATTTTTTGCAAAAGTTGCAAGAGTTTTTATATTTAAAGTTCTTTCTATATCTTTATCATTTTTTACTGTACTATCGAATAAGTTTAGTACTAAGATTACTCCTACTGATATAACAAATCCAACTACACCAAATATTCCTGCATATTTTACTGGGTTAATATTACTTGGCGATGATGGTGCTACTGCCTTATCTACAACACGAATATTTTCCATATGGTAAAATTCTTTTACTTGTTCTGAGAAAACCTCTGCAATACTATTTGCAATAGTTGCTGCATCATCTTTGTTTGGATCCAATACTGATATTTTAAGGATCTCCGTATTCTTAACAGATTCTATTGTTACGTTTTTTCTTAATTGACCTACAGACTTATTTAATTGTATTCTATTGGCCACTTCATTTAATACTGTATCACTTTTTACAAGTTCAGTATATGTATATACCAATTTTTGATTTAATGTAACATCAGCCTGTGTTACAGATGCTGAGTTTTCAGCCTTTACTAATAGTAAAGTAGTTGCTGCCCTATATTCAGGTGTAGTTATAAAAGCATTATAAATATACCCTATGAATAAAAATGCCATAGTAGTTACAATAATTAATATTTTTTTCTTCCAAAACAACTTTAAAAGCTCTTTTAAATCGATTTCTTCCATTCGTTTATACCTCTTCCTTTGCTTCTTTTAATTTACTATCATATTATATACTAACACTACATAAGTTTCAAGATATTTATATATTTTTTAATAATTTTGTAACTCAGATAGTACCCAATCATATTCCTCTAATTTAAAAATAGCACCACAATATTCACATTTACCATTTATGGCAATATCCATATTAGCACCACAACCAGGACATTTTCTTGCAACTCCTAAATCTTTAGCGTTTTTTCTTTTTGAAAAAGTAAGTCTCATATTCTTTATTACTCTTACTTCATCATTTCCAGACACCATATTTCTTGTTTGTTTGTCTAACTTGTAATCTAAGTATTTTGTAAGTAATTTTACTTCTATTTCATAGCTTTCATCATTTTCTATTATTCTTACTATTTCTGTATCTGAAACATTTAATTCTCCATAAACTTGAATTAGTCCTTCATCATCTAGAATTTGTATCTTTTGTTCGAATCTTTTATATAATTCTTCTGAAAGGAAATGTTTTACTCTTGTTAAATCTTTTTTCATTACCGCAGTATAAACTTGAATAAAAATATTATCTACTTTTGCTTTAAATTTAGATTCTGAAAAATCTTTATCTTCCTTTAATATTTTTTCTATCAAATCTTGCATAATTATTTTTTTATAAGCTATTTTTATCTTATTTTTATATAGAAAGTGCATTTTATAATGCACTTTCTAATTTTTTATAAAATAAATTTATATTTATTTTAGCTTATTTTTCCTCCTTCTTTATTTTCTAAGCATTTTATAAATTTTCTTGATATAATGAAACCTTTTTAGACATTACCCATTCTGTATTATCATCAACTAATTTAGAGTTACAGTATTCACAAACTCCTGCTGAATTTATATCAACTTTAGCTCCACAATTTGGACATTTATCTAATTTTGTTTTCTCTAGTTTTTCTATAAATGTCATTTCATATATCATTCTAATCTTTCTATTACTATTTCCTCTAACAACTTGTTTTGTATCTTTCTTAATAATGTAATCATAAAATTCTATAGCATATCTTGTAGTTACTTGAAGCATACCATTTTGAACACTAGCATCAGCTATTGATGAATTTAATAGTTTAAAGTCTTTCATAATGTTTTGCTCACCTTTCATTTCCATGCTAGTTAATTGTGATTCATACATATTAAACATCTCATCTGTTATTATATCTCTTACTTTATCTAATTCAAAATTCATCCAAGCTTCTTCTATTCTCACATAGATATTAAATCCGTTTGATAGGAATTGGTTTTCATCAAAACTTGGTAAATGTTTCTTAATTTCATTAATTGCTTGCCCATTATTTGTAAGCGCAATTCCGTTTGCCAAATTATATCTTCCTTTATTTTTATTATTGCTTATTATCATGATAAACATCATAAGTATTATAGCACAAAATACAAATGCTATAAATGCACTTGCCAAACCACTAATCGGGGTACCACTACTGTAACTTCCGCTACTACTACTTCTTCTACTGCTATGACTACTACTATGACTACTACTATGACTGCTACTATGACTGCTACTTCCTCCACTATAACTTGAATGATATCCTGCATCTGCATGTGTCTTATCTTGATAAGAAATAAATACTGCTATAAAAATTAGTATTAATGTTGCTAAAATTTTTAATATACTTTTTAGTCTTTTTTTTATCATTTTTTTCTTTTCCCCCTTTATTTTTCATTTAGATTGATATAAATTTTAATAATTACAATAAAATATAATTTTTTCTTTATTATATGTATTCACTATTTCTGTGTATATTTACAAATTTGATTATAATTTTATTTATTTTTATATCATCAATAATAAAATTTATCCTATAAAAATTATACAATAATGAGTTTTTTTGTCAATAAGAAATTTTTTCCTCATAATTATATTTTTCTGTTTTATAAATAGAAAGTCCTGGTAGTAAAAAATTTCCTACCAGGGTAATGAGCATTTTTATAAAGGTTATTCAAAGGCCTTTATTATCTTTGTTTTTAATTCCTTTGACATCTTCTTTTCTCCAAGATAGATTTTATAGAGCTCTTCTAAAGAGTCGTCTAACTCTTTAATTACAGGAGCCTGACCATAGTCACACTGGATATATGTTGCATAATCATAATCACAACACACTTTAGCAGTTAAATTATATACAATGTACTCTGCTAAAATTACATTGTCTTTTTCATCTAATTCCTTTATAAGCGCTCCACTTTGCCTTTGATAATGTAATTGTTCATGTACTAATGTAGTTATCATATCCATATCGCTTTGTTCATAATTTAAATTTAGATAAATAACTCCATCTGTTTGAATCCCTCTGGGTATTGCAGTGGCATCATACATTTCATCAACGCTTATTGGAATCACTTCTGCCTCTTTGTAACTTTCTCCTAAATAAGAAGTCATTATCTTATTACATTGTTTAAGGTTTTCTATGTAATAGATTAGTTCTTCTTCTGGGTTAAGAAATCTTACAGACATATATCCATAACTGGGGTCTTTTATGTATTCTATCCGTTCGCCTGAAAATTGTTCACCTCCATTGCTGCATCCAAAAAAGGATACAATAAATAATGTTAATAATCCTATAAGTGTAATTTTTTTGCTCATTATATACACTCCTTTCTTGACAATATTATATCATTTTTTGTGTTTTATGTAAATTCAGGTTGTATATTTATTTAACTTATAATTGAATTATAACTATTAAGTATATTATAGATTATTATATAATATATCTATTTTTAATTCTATTCTTCTATATTTTTCTGTAGTTCTTCCCACATTTCCATATTATTGTCTATTTTTTTCTTTAATTCATCAATTTCATTTTGTATTTTTTGTACTTCTTCATAGTTAGTATATATCTCTTCTTTTAATAATTCTTCATTTAACTTTTTTGCTTTTTCCTCATATGTATCTATATCTCTTTCCAACTTCTTAATTTTGGTTAATATTTTATTCTTCTCTTTTTGCATTAAATATGTATTATTAACTGTCTTTTCTTTTTTTACTTCTATAACTTTTTCTTGTTGTTCTTCTAGTTTCCTTTCTTCATACTCATTATATTTCCCATTAAAATATGTAACTTTATCTTTTTCAAAAATTAACAAACAATCTGCAATTTTATTAACAAAAAATCTATCATGAGATACAAAAATTACTGTTCCATTATATGCCTTTAATAAAGATTCCAAACTTTCTTTTCCTATAATGTCCATATGATTGGTTGGTTCATCTAAAATTAATAAATTAGGACATTTTTTTAGAATTTTACATAGTTGTAATCTAACTTTTTCTCCACCAGAGAGCATATTTACTTCTTTAAAAACATCTTCTCCAAAAAACATAAATGATGCTAATGAATTTCTAATCTCAGTAGTTGTTAAATTTGGAAATTCTTCACTAAAATCATCTATCACAGTTTTATTCGAATCTAAAAGAGCCATTTGTTGGTCAAAATATCCAATTGTTACATTATATCCTAAATTAAACTCGCCACCTATTTTATCTATTCTATTAACTAGGGTTTTTAACAAAGTGGATTTTCCTATTCCGTTTTCTCCAATTACACCAAGTTTTTGTCCTTTATATAAGTTAAATGATATATTTTGCAATTCTTCATTATACCCTATTCCTAAATTTTGTACATTTAAGACTTCATTACCACTTTGTTTTTTTACTTCAAAGTTTGTTTTAAATGTTGTTAAATCATATTTGTTTGGTTGTTCTACTTTTACCATTCTTTCAATTTGTTTTAATTTAGACATTGCCATTTTAGCTTTTGTAGGTTTATACCTAAATCTATTTGCTATATCATTTAGCCTTTTTATCTCTTTTTGTTGATATTCATAGTCTTTTAATTGTTTTAAATAATTTTCTTTTTTCCTGTTTTCAAAATATGTATAATCTCCAGAATATTTAGTAATTGTTCCATATTCTATTTCATAGACCGTATTTACAATTCTATCTAAAAACATTCTATCATGAGAAACTATTACGCAAGCCTTAGAATAATTTTTTAAGTATTGTTCTAACCATTCTACTGCTTTTATATCTAAATGATTTGTTGGTTCATCTAATAAAAGTATATCTGGTTTACTAAGTAATAGCTTTATAAAAGCAATTTTAGTTCTTTGTCCACCAGAAAACTCACCTATTTTTTTATATTTATCTTCATTAGAAAAACCAAATTTATTTATTGCTGTTTCATATTCTTTTTTATAAGTATATCCATCTAAAATTTCATATCTTTCATTTGCTTTAGAATATTCTTTTACCAATTCTTCTGAGGTGTCATTTTGCATCTTTTCTACTAATTTATTTATTTTTTTCTCTAAATCTGTAATTGGTTTATATACTTTTAAAATTTCATCTAGCATTGTAATATTATCATCATCAAATTCTATCTGTTTTAGATATCCAATAACAGGATTTCCCTCTTTATATATGTTAAATTTTTCTTCTCCTATACCTTCTTCTAATATCTCATTATTAATAATTGCTTTTAATAAAGTAGATTTTCCGCTTCCATTTCTACCCACTATTGCTATTTTTTCATTACCTTTTACTTCAAAATTTATTTCTTCTAATATTGTTTCAGCTCCATAAGATATAGAACCATTTGTTATTCTATAATTCATACTTATCATCCTTACTTTATTTGGTTAGTTTTATAATCTGTCTTTATTTTAGCATAATTTTTATAAGTTTCAAAAAAGTTTACTATATCAAATTAGTGAATTGCTCTAATTTTTATAATTAGTACAATTAATAATATAGTAAACTTTTAATATTGATATTTTTTACTTATAAATCTATTGTTTCATCATTTTTCACATTATTTACAATAGCAGAAATCATACCGCATTTATTTGCGCCATGAACATCATTAATAATATTATCTCCTATAACTAAAACGTTTTCTGGATCTAGTCCCATTCTATCACATGCATCTAAAAAGTATTTTTTTAATGGCTTTTTTGCAAATCCAATATATTCTATTCCATTTTCATTTGCAAAATTTTTAACTGAATTATCGTATCCATTTGATAATATTAATACCTTAAATTCCTGTTTCATATATTTTATCCATTCTTTATTACAATCTGGAATTTTCATCATATCTTTTCTTATTGTTTCATCAACATCTAGAATTATTCCGCCTATTCCATAAGTGGATTTAAGTTTTTTTATTAATTCCAAATTTATATCGTTTACTTCTTTTAGTGTTAAATTTGGTTTAATATATTTTCTTAATCTATTACTTATTAGATTGTATATTTTTTGTTCCATTAATTGTAAGATTAGCTTTTCTGATTCCATTTTTACATCCTTTTTAAATGTTATTTTTTAGTTTTTCTATTTCTTCTTTAGTTAGTCCTGTACATTTTATAATAACTTCAATATCAATATTTTGTGCCAATAGACTTTTTGCAATCTCGATAGATTTTTCTTTTCGCCCTTCTATTATTCCTTCTAGCTTACCTTCTTTTCTTCCCTCTTCAACACCTTTATCATATCCATAAGCCTGAATCTCGTATTGGTCTCTAGTATATTTTTCTCTAAGTTCTGCTAAATATCTTTCATGTTCATCATTACTTAACTCTTCTAATCTTTTTTTGGCTTTATTTATTGCTTGCTTTGTTTCTTTAACTGTCTTACCATCATTTTTATTTATCATTATTACCACCTCTGGATTTTTTATAAAACTTACCCAAAGATTTAAGCTCTCTACTTTTTCATTAACTGCATATTTACTATACTTTGGTAACTCAATTATATAAATTTCTAATACATCTGTCAACACGATTTTTGGATAATCTTCTTCTCTAATTTTCCATTTGCTTAAGTATTTTTCTATTGATTTAAATCTATCAAATTCAAAATCTGCAATTAAAACTACTACAGATTTTTTTAATGCTCCATATCCATTTCCTTCTTTTATTGTTTTTGAATATATTTTGCTCCAATAAAATAAAATTCGTTTTTCTATATTTTTTTGATTAACAACTTGTATTTCTATGTCACATTCCATATTATTGTTTAATTCTGCTTTTATATCCATAATCCCTACTTTATCTGTGATTATATCTTTTTCTGTTATTGTGTTTTGGTCTAATTCTATTTCTTTTATTTCCATTTCTAAAAGGTCTTTTAGAAAAACTTTTGTTACTTCTTCTTCACCTTTATATCCAAATGTTCTTTTAAAAATATAATCATTTGTTAATTTTAATAAGTCTTTTTTTGACATAAAACCACTCCTTTGAAATTTCGGCAAGAATTTGCCTTAGAATTAAATTTTTTCGAAATAAAAATAGAGGTAGCTATACTTATTATTTGTATAACTGCCCCTATCTTAAAGCTATTATATACTTAGACTAATCTATTTGCAATTATTTTCTTACTACATAGTTTGACATATTTTTGTACTAAAACACGGATTTTTATTTACCTTTTCTTTTATACGCCAAATATCCTATACCAGCACCGCCTCCTGTAATTGTTAATGCTCCTAATGTTGCTAGTACAGATATAATATTTATGCTTTCTTCATCATTATTTTGCTTTTTTATTGCCTTTACATTTATGCTACAAATACCTTTTATTCCATTATTAGAAGTAACTGTAATAGTTGCTATGCCTTCTTTTATTGCTGTAACTTTACCATCTTTAACTGTAGCAATATTTTCATCTGATGATTCCCATTTAACACTTTTATCAGTTGCATCTATTGGATAAACTGATTCTGTAATCTTTACAATTTCTCCTTCATTTAAAGATATATTATTTTGATCTAAAACAATTCTATTTACTTCTATTACGGGCTTTTCTATTGTAAGTTCTATAATATCTTGTTTTTCATTATTACTTTTAGCTGTTATTTTTACTGTTCCTTCTTGCAAAGCATCTACTTTTCCATCAGAATTAACTGTTACTATATTTGTATTACTACTAATCCATGTTATTTTTTTATTACTTGCATTATTAGGTTCTATATCTGTTTCTAATATTAATGTTTCACCTATTTTTAATTTAACTTTTTCTTTATTTTTTATTTTAACTGATGTTACTTCTATTTGAGTATTTTCTTTTACTGTATTTTTTGTAGTATCTACATTTTGTGTTGATTTAACAGATGTTACATCTGAATTACTTTTACTAGAATTGCTAGATTTTGAACTATTAGTTTTACTTGAATTTGAACTAGAAGTATTATTTGAACTTGATGATTTATATGGACATATTCCATTTTCATGTAAATGTGGTGGATTTCCTCCACAATGATAATGATAACTCCCTAGTCCACTTTTGTTTTTGTTATCCTTATGTCCTCCATTTGCATCTGTTCTACCTGAGTGCGCAAATAAAACTGTTTGTAGTGATAATAGTATTATTATTACTAATACTGATAATCTTAAAATTTTAATTTTTTTCTTTTGCATATACGTCCCCCCTTTATTTGTAAAGAGAATATCATAATGCTTTTGCATTTATTGTCGAATTTTGTTGCAATTTAAAAAAAGTTAGATTTTTTTGTAATCTAACTTTCTTGTATTTCAAGTAACTTCTATTTAACTAAACCAATACCTCGATTTAACTCTTCAATCATTTGTTCTTTTTTATGTTTATCTATTTTTCCATCTATAGTATAAGATTCGTCGAATACCATATTATCTGAAATATTCTTATATTTATCTAGATAATCATTTAGAGTATTAATTACTTTTGCTGGATTGCCTGCAACAACACAATTATCATCAACACTTTTACTAACAACAGAATTAGCTCCAATTATTACATTGTTCCCTATTTTTACATTTGGTAATATTATACTACCAGCTCCTACAAAAACATTATTTCCTATATCAACTCTACCTATTTTTGTATATCCTATAAATCTCTTTGTACTAGCATCATGAGCAAGAATATGTGAATTAGGTGCTAATGTACAATTATCACCTATAGATATTAACCAACAATGGCTAATATCTATTATTGAACCATTTTGAACATTTAAATTTTTTCCTATTTTTAAACCATTTCTCTTTAACATTTTTATACAAGGCTTTTGTGTAAATATAGTATATAGTTTTCCAATAATTTTATATATTTTCATCATCAAACTTACCTCTTATTAATTATTTCTTTAATTTTTTCTTTTAAACTTTTAGGAATTATTTTTCCTAACTTTGTTCTCCATCTATACTTTCTAACATATTTTTTGGCAAGTTGATCAAATGATAGCTTTGATAAATCTTCCATAAAAGATTCTTTATTTAAAATAATATTTTTATGCTTTATATGATTATTATCTAAAGCCACTGTTGGTTGTACTTCTATATAATTAACATTATCTTTTATATATTGTTCAAATATGTCTATAGCTTTTTCAGTATTAAGTAATAACATTGATATTCCCTTATTATCATCTGGTATTATCTCTTTCTTTCCCCAATAATCTCCTATTGTAAAATCTGAAATTCTTTCATTTACATGTTCAAATTCGCATTTTGTACAAGATATTGGAGTGGATAATCCACACCCAAATATTTGCATATATTCTGAATATAGATTATTTGAATTTTGTGGTAATATTACAGTTCTATCCTTTAATTTTATTTCCATAGACTTATTATGTGCACCATTTGTTTTTGATCTAAAATTTATGTTTTCAATTTTACTATTATATTTTTTCTCGATTTCATCTTTAAATTTTTCAAATAAAATAGGAGATGCTACACAATCGCACATAATTTCACATAAAATCAACTTCTTTTGTAAGTTTTTATTCACAACTGACTTTATACCTGCTATTTGACATGGAGTCCCAGTAAATAAAACCAATTTATCATTTTTTAAATCCTCAATTACTTTTATATATATATCCCTAATATCACTTCTAACATATTTAGATGTTTTAAATTTATCACATTCTTTAATAGTTTCTGCTCTACTATGTACTACAATAAGTTTATCATTATAACCAGCACCATACACTACTCCATCATTTTGTATTACATATTGCATTAATATATGACTAATACCTCCTGATGAACTTTTCATTCTTACATTTTCATTTTTATTATATAAAACATATGCTTTTTTTATATCACTTTGCAACTTTTTATGATTTAAATTTATACATACTAATTTACATTTTCCGCAATTTATACATTTTGTCTTATCAATTTTAGGATATATATATCCGTCATCTGGATTCACTTCCATTATTATACACTTCTTAGGACATACTGTTGCACAAGCTGTACAGTTAAAACATTGTTCTCTATCTCTACTTTCTAAATAAAAAGACATATTTTCAACACCTCTTAAATATTTTTTTTAATATTTTATCTTTATCTTCTTTATCTAATACAAACTTATATATCGTGATTATGTATACAATAGTAAATATAACACATTTTACTAAATAATTGGTAAAATCATTATTCATAAAATAATTTAGTGCTATTCCTGTAATAACTGATATAAAGATTACTGGTACGAAACCTTTAAATGTTAAATATAGTAGTTTCTTTATATTAATTTCTGCTTTTACTTGTAAGCACCAATAATAAGATATTGTATTTCCAATTACAACAGAAATTGCTGTCCCTATTGCGGCTCCAATAATTCCAATTTTAGGTATTAATATTAATGTAAATATAATATTTAATATTGCTGATACAAATATAGTAGTTGTGTAGATTCCATGTAAATTTTTTGCTTTTAGAACATCACTTCCACATCCATGTATTCTATTTAAAGCTGATGATATTATTACTATTAAAACAATAGGATAAGCTAATTCATATCCTTCGCCAGCATAAATTTCTATAAATCTCATTCCAAAAAATATAAATCCAATAATTATTACCATATATAGTATTGCAACAAATTTAGAAGTCTTACCTAAATATGTCATTAGTTTCTCTTCATCTTTTTCCACTAGAACTAATCTAGTAATAGTTGGTAACTGATATCTATTAATAACAGTAGTAAAAGCCAAAACCAAATCATTTATCTTCATTGCTACTGCATATATTGCAAGTGAAATAGCTGCATTAGTTATTTTAACTCCAATTATTAATTGATCTAATCTCCAATAAATCTGATTAATTATTGTTTGCAAAAATATAAATATAGAAAATTTAAATATTTCTTCAAAAAATTTTTTATCCCATCCATGAAATTTGACCTTAACTTTTAACTTAAAAGATACAAATAATACATTTGATATTATGGTTATGATAGTTATAATTAGCGTTATATATGTAAGCTTTATCGCTGTTGCGTTTGTGGCCAATACTATAACTGTTAATATCACATTTAAAATAGCTGTACATAATATAAGTCCTCTTGAAAATATAAATTCTTCATATCCTGATATTATTGCACTAAAAACAGAACAAACTGTCGTCATTGTCATACTAATAGCTATTATTATAAACATCTTTTTAGCTAATATTATTTGTTCAACAGTTAATGAGTTAGCAAAAAAATTCTCTATATTTTTATATAATATAATTGCAACAACCCCCATAAGTAATGCTATGAAAAAGTATATTATAAAACACATAGATAAAAAACTTTCTCTACTCTTGTCATCCTTTTCTGCATTATATTTTGATATGTATCTAATAATAGTGGTTCCAAGCCCAAATTCAAATACAGATAGGTATCCCGTAAATGAAGTCATTAATGTATATACCCCATAAGTCTCTTGTCCTAAACTTCTGGTTATAAAAGGATTAAGAAGAAATATTACTATTCCCTCTATAACCATACTTAAATAGTTTAACATCATTCCAATCTTTATTTCTTTTCTTTGTCTTTCCATTTAACTCAACACATTCCTTATATAATCTTCTGCTTTTTTTCTCTCTTCAGTTAACTTCGTTTCAACTGAATTATAATCAAAATTTTTAGTAATATATTCTACATCTAATTCGTTAAAGTTTCTTATAATTCTATTTGATAAACCAACTTTTTCCATTAAGTCACACATTCTAGAACTTGTTTTTTGATGTGGAACTATACAATTTCTCTTTTTATAAATTAAAGAAAATACTGTTCCATGAAAAGAATTTGTAATTACGAATTCTGCATTTTTAAATAATTTGACAAAATCCTCAGGTCCAGCATCAGAATAAATTGATTCATTTTTAAATCTTTTTTTCTTACTAACACTTACTACTTTTAAATTCATATATTCTGATATAGCATTTACTATTTTTACAAATTCTGCATTTTCTTCTAATATATATACTAATATATATCTATATGAAATATCTAACTTACTATTCTTAGCAAGATCATCCCATTTTTGTAGATCAATTAATAATGTTGGATCAATAGTTATACAAATATTTTTATCTGTATAATTTTCAATAACTGATTTGCTTGTTTCTTCTCGCAAAGCAACATAATTCAATCTAGATATATACTTTTTATACTCATCTTCATATTTCGAATCTATTTCTTTTCTACCAACACTTGCAGCATATGATGCCTTTACAACTTTATTATCTGCAAACCCTAAATAATAAGTTTTATCAAATCCTTCAGTTATATCTGTATTCCATATTTGATCACTTCCGCAAAATATAACATCAAAATCCAATTTCTCTTTTTCTAATTCATTATATGATGTATATCTCTTTGTTAAATTATATTTCGATTGTATATAGTTTTCAAACTTTTTATATTTATTGTATCTCGATTTTATCATTAAAGTTCTCCAACCTAAATGAACAATTTTATTTAACAAGCCTTTGTATCTAGAATATACACCTAAACTAAACATTTTATATTGTTTTTCAAAATATTTGGGTCTATAATTAATAATTTTAACATCATTAGAGAACTTTTTTAATTCTTCTTGTAATGCATATGCTTGCAAAACGGATCCATAATTGTGTGCACTATGTATACTTACTATTCCTATTTTCATTTGTATTTACTTCCTCTCCTTATTCATAAACATTAAATATTCTTCTATTATATTTGAAGCTATACATTTTTCTATAATTGGATTTTGTGTTGTCGGATATGATGATAAACACATATTAATTTTCTCTATATATTCATCAACATTGTCTGTTTCAACTAAAAATTTTGAATAATCATCTAATAAAATTTCGTTAGGACCAAATTTGCAATTAGATGAAACTACTTTTGTTCTACATATTATTGCTTCTATTAAATTCATTGGAAATGCTTCATAATCAGACGTAGAAACTAAAACTTCTGCATTTTTTATCCATTTATATACATTGTCTTGCCATCCCATAAAAAAAACATAATCACTAATTCCCATATTATTTACTTTATTTTTTATATCTTCTTCTAATTCCCCAGTTCCGCAGAAAACTAATTTATATTTTTTATATAGTCGTCCTTTAAAAAATACATCTACCATTCTATCTTGTCTTTTCGCCTTATTAAATCTTCCAACTTGTAAAATATACTTTCCTATTTCTGGTATTTTATCTTTAGATTTTTTCTCTATTTCTTCTAAATTTATAGGATTATATATTGTAGTAATATTCTCTTCCTTTATTTTGTATTCTTTTATTGTTTCCTGCCTAACACCTTCTGAGACTGCAACTATTTTTTTATTTTTATAGATAAAATTAAAAAATAGCAAAAATAATCTATGGTTTATTTTGTCATAACTAGATACTTTTGTATGAAATACATATAAAGCTCTATTTTTTATACAAGAAAGTCTTGTTAAAATATTTGCCATTGGTAAATGTGATGTTATTAATTGATATTTTGAATCTTTTTCATTTTCTTTAATAATTCTATTTGTTTTTATAATTGATGTTAAAATTTTTAATATTTTTGATATTTTATTTGATGTATTAATATTCAAATTATATATATTAATTTCTTTATTGATGTCATACGTTTTATTGTTTATATTATTTTTACCTAATAATATAAAATCAACCTGATACCTCTCCCTTACAAGTTCATTCGCCATGTTAATACATACTCTCTCAGCTCCACCATCACTTAATGAATTAACTACAAATAACGCCTTTTTCTTTTTCATTTTTTCTCCAATCTTCATTTAAACTTATTAAATACATAATATACACAAAAAATTGCAATTGTATAGTTTCAAAATTTATAGCAAACATAAAATAAATAAAAATTAAAAAATTAGAATATTTATTTTTAGCATTATTTAATCGACTATACATTAGTATAGCAAAAATTAATAATCCTATTATTCCTGTTTCTGATAGCAATTGCCAATATGTACTATGTGGTTGTACATACCAACCTCCATTATATTGTAAATTAATATAACTTTTAAAACTATCTATTCCATTACCCATGATTGGGCTTTCTTCAAATATAGTATTAGCCATATTCCACATCATAAATCTTGTTCTCATAGTAGACATAGATGTTAATAAATTTGTTTTAGGCAATATAAAACAGACACCTATTATTGAAATTACTATAAAAAAATTAATAATTTTTTTATAGCCATATTTTAAAAGTAATTTCTGTATTGTGATATATAAAAAACCAATAAAAAAAGATATTAATATAGTTTTTGAACAAGAAAAACCAAAACTAATTATAAAACAAACAGAAAACATAAGCTTATATTTTCTACTAATTTTGCTTTGCAAAGTTGCTACAATTCCAATCATCCAAAAGAAACTAGCATAATTTGGATCTTCTGCATATCCTGCAAGTCTATAGCTTCCTCCATATAAATTTTTATGATCTTCTGCAATTTCTGATGCTTTTACTAATGCTCTAACATCTGAACCAGATATTTCATGTAATTCAAATCCAGCAGATATCAAAATAAAGCTCAACATTAAAATACAACATGAAAATATTATTATTTTATTTATGTATTCTTCCTTAAAATATTTTCTATATAAATAAAATACAATTATACCAATGAAATTATTTATAAGTAATATAATTTGTCCCATAAACTTCTCATTATTTATATTTAAACCATTCCATAACCATGCAATATTAGATATAAAACACCATACATATAATATAAACACACCTATAAAATCATTATTTTTCTTTTCGTTTTCGATTTTAAATTGTCCTTTATTTCTATTTCCTAATCTATAGAAAATCAGAAATATTCCTAATATTAATAATATATATCTTAAATCTATCCCCAAGAACAAAAATTCTCTATTTATCATTACAAAAATGAATATAAATGTATATAACCAATACATTGATTTTGCTATATTAACTCTTTTCATTTTCTACTCCTCTAATAATTCCTCTATGCTCCTTACTGCATTATTAATATTAAACATCTGTTTTCTTTCTACAATTTTTTCTTTGTAATATTTATATCTTTCTTTATTAGATAGTATATCAAATAAACTATTAAACAAATCTTCTTCTTCATTTTTACATATAATACCATATTCTTCTTTTTCACCTAATAATTCTCTCATACCAGAGCATTCAGTTGTAACTATTGGTTTTTCCAATATTATAGCTTCTGATACAACTGTACTGAAGCCTTCCGCTCTTGAAGAACAGACAAATAAATCCGAATTTTTTATATATTTATATGGATTTTTCTTATAACCTAATAAATTTACATTTTTCAAATCGTTTTCTTTTATATATTGCTTTAACTTATCTTCTTCATCGCCAACGCCAATAATCCATAAATCAAACTTTAATTTAGATTTATTTAATCTATTAACTACTCTTAATAATCTGTCATACCCTTTTTGAATAGACAATCTACCAATAGTGCATAATGTAAATTTATTCTTTTTGATATCCAATAATTCTTCATTTGATTGTAATTCAATATACTTTTCATCTATAGGATTATATTTTACAATAACTTTATTAGCATCATAATTATATTTTTTTATAAATTGCTCTTTTACATGTTTTGATACTGCAACTATTTTTTCAAATTTTTCATAAATCATTTTTTCTTCATTTCTTTTAAAGAATCTTTCTGTTTTTCTTTCATTTATTAAATCAACATGTATCCAGCATATCTTCTTAGATTTGCTATTTGTAGAATTTGCTATTATTTTTGCCGAAATCCCCTCCAAAAAAGCAATCTCAACATCATAATCCTCTTTTATAAATTTACTATATAACCTCTTGCAATTTATATGCCTCCACATAAATTTATATAAATTTGCTAAGACTTTTTTCATTTTACTAGTTTTATTTAATAAATTTCCAGAACTCTCCTTTTTATTTTTTCGGTTTAAAAATGGAAAGTTAAAAATTGTTTTATAATTAATATCACTTCCTAACTCTTTTATAAAAGCTCCTGTATTTATAACTGTCATTACAGTTATATCATACTTACTCTTATCCATATTATTAACTAAATTAACTAATATCTTTTCTGCTCCTCCAACTTGTAGAGTATGTATTAAAAATAATACTTTCTTTTTCATATTTCCTCCATTTAATTATCATCTATTTAGCACCTTGCCTATTTAACACAGTTGTAATTGTTTTAAAAAAACATTTAATATCTAATGCAAAACTTTGATTTTCCACATAATACAACTCAAGTCTCATTCTATCTTCATATGTAGTAGCACTTCTCCCATTACAAGCCCACCAACCAGTAAGTCCTGGAGTTACACTCAAAAATTTATTTTTATTTGGTCCATACTTCTCTAATTCTTCATCTATTACTGGTCTTGGTCCTATAATACTCATTTCACCTTTTAATATATTTAATAATTGTGGTAATTCATCTAAAGATGTCTTTCTTAATAAATTTCCTACTTTAGTTATTCTTGGGTCATTTTCTAATTTAAAATTCTCTTCCCATTCTTTTTTAATCTTTGGATTTTTTAGTAACATTTCTAATCTTTCTTTAGAATCTGTATACATACTTCTAAATTTATATAAATATATTATCTTCCCGTTTTTTCCAATTCTCTTATGTTTATAAAAAACTTGACCTTCCGAATCTAATTTTATAGCAATAGCTATAAAACAAAAAATAGGTAATAATAATATTAAACCTATAACTGACAAAAATATATCTATTCCCCTTTTTATATATTTATTATATATTCCTGCTTTTTTAATCTGTTCACTATAATCTGTTTCATTTTTAATGGCTAAAGAACCATCTATATAAAAATCTTCATCTATAGTTTTTTCCTTCATAAAACAATTCATCCCCCATATAAAATATTAACATCCTGTTACATTTCAATAACATTCTTTAAATTAAGTTCATTATAACATCCAATATTAATATTATACAATGATTTAACACAAATTTCAAGATTCTGTAACATATTTGTAAAATTTTTGTCATTTTTTGTTAACTTTTTATGTTTATTTCGTCTAAATCTATTATATTATCTCTATTTTTTACTTTTTCTTCCTTTTTTCACTAACTGTTGAATCAATAAAACAATACATATTCCAAATGTTACCCCAAAAATATCTATAATAACATCTCTAACTTGTCCACTTCTGCCAGGTACAAAAAGTTGATGTATTTCATCTAAAATTGCATATAACATACCTATAATCAAACTACATCCTATTTTCTTATATTTATCTATTTTATATGTACATATATGCATCATAACAGTAATACCCAATATAGTATATATAGAAAAATGTGCAAGTTTCCTTATTGGCATTTTTATATTTTCTTTAATTTCTTCCTTATGCACATTATCTAAATCCTTAGTAAAGGGATTATTATTTATTATACAGTCTATAACAAAATCACTAGTACCAGTAGATTTGCCAGAATCCTCAGAAGAAAATTTAAATATAGTTACACATACAGCAATTGTTAACATAAGTGTAAGCGTCCTAATTATTATGTTTCTTCTTTTAATATCAGTTTGTAACATATCTTATAATCTCCTTATTGAAATTATTATTCTTATTTCACTCATTCTATTTGTTCAGAAATAACTATATCATTTCCTAAAAGTTCTGTTAAAAATGTCTCTATTTCAATCCTTTCATTTTCCTCAATCTCTCTATTCAAAACTAAATTTACTAAAGTAGTAATGTTTTTATCTGAACCAGTAGTTGTTGTATTATTTGTTATTATACAATCTTTAATCACTTCAAATTTTTCTTTTACCTTATCTCTTGCCTCTTCTGTATTTGCAATAGATTTATCTTTTATCTCAGAAATTTTGTCTGTTATTTCTGTTACTCCATCATTTACATCTTTTTTATCATTTACATACATAGATGTATCTAACTTTCCTACTTGACTTTGTATTAATTTCTCTACTTCATCTTTTGTTATTCCTTCTTCAACTTCTGTTTGTGTTATTTTTAAGTTCATATCTTGAAGATTATATCTTTTTAAAGCATTACTTAAATTAATAATCTCTTCATGTTTTAAAATCTTACCAATTAAAGCTAAATTTATTTTTTTACTTTTTACATCTACACTTGATTTAACAATTTGTGTACCTTCATATTTAAATTCTGTATTTAAGTATCTTTGTAAATTAGCATTTATAATACTTTCTTTTACAATTTGATGTGCTAAAAATACACTTGGAATAATTGTAATAATAGAAATTACTACTAAATTTCTTTTTATTTTCCATTCTTCCTTTGCATTTGCTCCTTTTCTTTTTGGCATTTTCATTATCTTAAAAACAATAATAGAAGATAAGCATATAAAAAAGGCATTAATAAAGAAAAGATAAAATGCACCTCCTGTATAACTTAAGTTTTTCATTGCTATACCATATCCAACTGTGCAAAGTGGTGGCATTAATCCAGTAGCAATTGCAACACCTGGAATTACATTTGACTTTTCTTTTCTTGTCATTCCAATTGCTCCAGCTAGACCTCCAACTATTGCAATTACTACATCCCAAATTGTTGGCATTGTTCTAGATAATAATTCTGATGAAGTATCTGATATTGGTGAAACCATAAAATATATACTAGAAGTAATTACACTAATTGCAATTTGTATAATTAAAGAAACTGCTGCTCTTTTGGCAAATTTAAAATCATTTGTAGCAATAGCATATCCTATTCCTATAATCGCTCCCATCATTGGTGATATTAACATTGCACCTATTATTACAGCTACAGAATTCATATTTAATCCTATTGATGCTATAATTATTGCACATATTAAAATACACATATTAGAACCTTTTAATTTTGATCCAGAAACAATACTTGCTTTTATATCTCCATTACTTGCTTTATTTTCTGAAATACTAAATACATCTTTAAAAAAGTTTTTTATTCTTTCTTTTAATTCCATTTGTACTTTTCTCTCCTTTTTCATTTGTCTTATAGATGTAAAAATTATATACCAATTTTTTCCTCCATACAACTTTTAATTCTATTTTCTTTACATTTTTTTAATTTGATGTATAATATACTTATATTATTTTAGAAAGAGGTTGATAAATTTGTCTAAACATGAAGAATTAAAAGAAAAGAAAAAAATGGGACTATTACCTAAAATCCTATTATTTATACTTATAGCTATTATTATTGTTGTTTTAGTAGCATTTGGTTCTGGATACTTTTTTATAAAAAGCAAATGGGATCAAATGGAATATGTTAATTTAACCAAAAGTGATATTGAAGTAAACCCT
Organism: uncultured bacterium; assembly: GCA_905215935.1. Taxonomy (GTDB): domain Bacteria; phylum Bacillota; class Clostridia; order TANB77; family CAG-508; genus CAG-492. The sequence goes on along the minus strand of CAJMRY010000002.1, from coordinate 53,526 downwards.
GGTGTAGAAGAATCTCTAAAAGGCTATCGCAATATAGTTTTACTAGGACTTGATTCTAGAGAAGATAGTTTTGGAAAAGGAAATCGTAGTGACTGTATTATGATTATTAGTCTAAACCAAGATACAAAAGAAGTTAAAATATCTTCTGTTTATAGAGACAGTTATTTAAATATTGATGGTCATGGTTTAGATAAAGTTACACATGCTTATTCTTATGGTGGACCAAAACTTGCTTTAAGCACTTTAAATAAAAATTTAGATTTAAATATTACAGATTTTGTTGCAGTAAATTTTGATACTGTACATACTATTGTTGATAGTGTTGGTGGTGTAAATATTAAAATTGAACAAGAAGAATTAAAATATATCAATGATTACATTTCTGCTAATGATAGACAATTTGGTACAAAAACAGAAAGAATTACAACTGCAGGCTGGCATAATTTAAACGGAGTTCAAGCATTAGCATATTCTAGAATTCGTTACACAGATGGTGGAGATTATAAAAGAGCAGAACGTATGAGAGATGTTTTAATTGCAGTATTCGAAAAAGCTAAAACAATGAATGTTTCTAAATTAAACTCTTTATCTAATACTATTTTACCTCATGTTTCAACTAACATTGATGTTAATGAAGCAATTAGTATGCTTCCACAATTAACAAGTATTAAAGTTAACGAAAGTTTTGGATGGCCTTATGAAGTAAAAGGTATTACTTTAGATAGATGGTACCGGAGTTCCTGTCACACTAGAAGAAAATGTTTCTAAATTACATGAACAATTATTTAATGAAAAAAACTATGTACCAAGTGATACAGTTAAAAATATTAGCAATAGTATAATAAACAAAACAGGTTATAGATAAAAATAAATTTTAGAAAAAGGACTCCTAATTGGGGTCCTTTTCTTTATTAGCTTTTGATTAGATTTTCGACAACACATAGCTGTCGATTCCTTCAAAGATGCCTATGTCGTTTGAAGTGGAAATCTCTAATATGCTTTTGCTATCTGAAAATTTTTGGTTAATTAACTCTAGCACATTAACCATTAAACAATTACGCTTTACACAAACAGACAATACAAGCGATTTCTTAAAGAAAATCTTTCCATCATAATGTTCTACAACATAGATGATGTCATTTCTTTTTGGTGTAAAAGCACCTTCCTCTAACACAGTATTTAGTGTTGAAGGATCGACGAATATAGCTTTTGTACGTTTTTTATTATAACCAAGCATTGTTTTCGTCGGAAAGTTCAAAGTTTTATAGTTCTTAATTTGCTTTGCCCTTTGATTCAAGTACTTTAGTCGAGATTGTATTCTCTTTGATGTTTCATTTTCCATTCGCTCAAAAGTATATTTTAATTGATTTTTAGTAAGATTCAGCTTCTCAGCCAAATCTTTGAGCGATAAAACATCCGCAGAAATCCTCTCTGTACATTTCTGCACAGTTATGACATCTTTTTTTACTGCCTCTTTTGTTCTTCTAGTCATATTAATGCCTCCTCAAGGTTATAAATCAAAAAGTGTTATTCAGCGTACGACTAGTTAAATTTCACATTTAAGGTGCTTAATTGTACACCTAATAGCAAAAAGTAACTTTTTTTATTATACATCCTTTTCTAAATTATGTCAATTAGTATGTATATAATTTCATCTCCACTATTTAGAACATTGCTATTTACAACTCATTTTAAAGCACATACTAGCGAAGTAATAGTTAATATATTTATAAATTTAAACCAATCGCCGATTGTACACATTCAGCCTTTTCATCTCAAATAACCTGCGTGGTATAAAAACTATTACTAGCAGTCGCTGACACGCTTCAAGGTTGTTTTAAATTTATAAATATATTAACTATTACTTCGCGGTAACATTACATCTAAAATAAAAAAGTGTAACTAACAACTAAAAAAGCTATTATCTTACATTTTATATTATTTTCTTCCAAAGATTTCAAATTTTAAATTCAAACAAAAAACAAAAGAAATCTAAGCTAAATATAAATTCACCATTAAGCTTAAACTTCTTTCATATTGTAATATATTTTTTATAACCCTACATTCTATCTGGCATCTCTATTCCAAGTAAACCTGCCCCTACTTTTAAAACATTATTTACAACATATGTTAAATAAACTCTTGAACTTTTAACTTCTTTATCCTCTACCATAATTTGATTTTCTGTATAAAAACTACTATACGCTTTAGCCAAATCTATTAGAAATCGGGCAATTATAGAAGGTTCATTTTTCTTCATTGCAAGTTCTACATTCTCATTAAAATTATATACTAATTTTAATACATCTATAGAATATTTATCTAATAAATTGCTTAAATTTATATCTTTAAATTCTGGAATAATTTCTGCCTTATCTAATACACTTTTTGTTCTTACATAAATATATTGTACATATGGACCTGTCTCACCATTGAAATTAAGCATAACATCCCAATCAAAAATTTCATCTTTTATTCTACTATTTGATAAATCATTAAATATTACTGCACCTATACCAACTTTTTTAGCAATTTCACTTTTATCTTCTAAATTTGGATTTTTCTCTTCTATTATTTTTTCTACTCTAGAAACCGCTTCATTTAATAAATCTTCTAACTTTATAATATTTCCTTCTCTTGTAGACATTTTACCTTCTTTTAGCCTGACCATTCCAAAAGGAACATGAACTAGATTTTCTTTATATTTATCATCCATATCTAGTAATTTTGCTACCTCAAAGATTTGCTGAAAATGTAATATTTGCTCATAAGAAGTTACATATATTGACTTAGCGAAATCATACTCTCTTGCTCTATATAAAATTGCTGCTAAATCACGAGTTTCATATGTTGTTGATTTATTTGACTTTATTATTATACATGGTGGCATATTTTTTTCTTCTAAATCTACAACTTTTGCTCCTTGTGACTCTACTAAGCTTCCTGACTTTTCTAACATTTCTACTATTTCTGGCATTTTATCTGTATAAAAAGATTCACCGCATACAGATTCAAACTTTGTTCCAAGTATATCATAGATTCTTTGGAATTCTTTTAAACTTACTTCACTAAACTTCTTCCATAAATCTACACAACCCTTATCTCCATCTTCTAGCTTCTTAAAGTTATTTCTACATTCTTCTAATACGCTTTCATCTTGCTTGCATAAATCATTAATTCTTACATATAACTTTGTTAATTCATCTATTGGGTTTTCATCGATATCATATTCTTCTCCCCATCTTTTATATCCTTCTATTAATTTACCAAATTGAGTTCCCCAATCTCCTAAATGATTGATTCCAATTGCATTATATCCTAAAAATTTATATATGTTATATAATGATTTTCCGATTACTGTAGATCTTAAATGTCCTATATGAAAAGGTTTTGCAATATTGGGAGATGAATAATCTATAACTACCGCTTGATTATTTCCTTCATTTGATGAACCATACATTTCTTTTTTTGCATCAAATTCATTTAATACTTCTTTTACTAGAGTCTCTTTATTAATATAAAAATTTAAATATCCACCTACAATTTCTACTTTTTCTATTATATCTTCATCAATTACTATATTTTCTTTTAAATCTTGTGCAATTAAAGCTGGTGCTTTTTTTAGCTCTTTTGCAAGTTTAAAGCATGGAAATGCATAATCTCCCATTTCACTATTTTTGGGCTTTTCTATAAAACTCCTTAACTCTTCTTTTGAAATTTTTGTAACATTTGATATCATTTCTGCTATCCTACACCTAAAATCAACCATTATAAATTCCTCTTTCCTAAAACTTTTTTCTATTATTTACTTTTTCTCTTAAATTATGTAACTATTATATATATTGAACCCTCAAAAGTCAACTTGCATTTTTAAGTTCATTAAAATTATCTCTAAAGAAAATCCCAAAGCTTTAATACTAAAAATATTCTTACTTTTCTTCTAGCATTATTACATTTTAAAAAAATTTTTCATACATAATATTCACTTTTTGGGAAAAACTAAACTTAAAAATAAATAAAATGGAGAATTTATATGAGCGATTTTACAAATAAATTTAAAACAATATTTTCAAGTTTATTTTCATATCATCCAAAAGATGACTACAATTTCACAATAGCCGAAACACCTAATAATAATAACTTAAATCTATCATCTACAGAAGATTTAAGCCAAACAATTTTTAACACTATAGATAAAAACTTAGAATTTATGAAAATAAGATACAATTCTATGATTAACAGTGACATAGTAATTCGAGAATTTACATTAAATGCCAGAAATAAACAATTTTCAGCATTTATATTTTATATAGATGGTATGGTAGATCAGCAACTAGTAAACGACTTCGTTCTAAACCCACTAATGCTAAAAAATATAGCAAATAGCTATGATGGTGAAGAAAATAAAATAGTCTCAGAAATTACAACTAATAATGTAAGAATTAGAAAAGTAAAAAAATTTAATATTACAGATTATATAGATAGTTGTTTAATCCCTCAAAATAGTGTAAAAAAAGAAACTGAATTTTCTAATATTATATCTCGGAATAAATTCAGGTAATTGCGCACTTTTTGTAGATACAATTAATATTGCTTTTGACATTGATGTAAAAGGATTTAAACAAAGAAGTATAGATAGTCCAAATAATGAAATTGTTATAAGAGGGCCACACGAAGCTTTTGTGGAAAATTTAAGAACAAACACTTCATTACTTAGACGTACTGTAAATAACGAAAATCTTGTAATAGAAAATATTGAAGTTGGGGATATAAGTAATACTAAATGTGCTGTTTGCTATATGAAAAATATTGCAAATAACGATTTAGTAGCAGAAGTAAAATTTAGATTGAACAATTTAGATGTAGACTCTTTATTATCTAGTGGAGAATTAGAACAATTAATTCGGTGAAGAAACAGATTATGGAATACCTGTAATTATAGCAACAGAAAGACCAGACAAAGCAACCAAGCATTTATTTGAAGGTAGAGTTGTTGTAATTGTAAATGGAAATCCATATGTACTAATAATGCCAGGCACTTTTATTGATTTTATGTCTTCTCCAGAAGATACAAATTTAAAACCAGTATTTGCAAATTTTTTAAGAATTATAAGAGGTTTATCTTTACTTTTAACATTGCTTCTTCCTGGTATATGGGTTGGCGTAACAAATTTTCATCAAGAACTTATACCAACAGAACTCTTATTTTCAATTGTAGCATCAAGACAAAATGTTCCATTTCCTATGATATTTGAACTATTACTAATGGAAATATCTTTTGAACTTATTCGTGAAGCAGGTCTTAGAGTTCCTTCACCAATTGGTCCAACCATAGGAATTGTAGGTGCACTGGTTCTTGGTCAAGCAGCTGTAAGTGCAAGTATAGTTAGCCCTATTTTAATAATTATAATTGCAATTACAGGTATTGCTTCTTTTGCAATACCAGATTTCTCATTTGGCTTTCATTTAAGAATCTCAAGATTTTTATTTATTGCTTTAGCATATATGTCTGGGTTTTTAGGACTAGGATTAGGATTACTTGTATACATTTCAACACTATGTAATGTAAAATCATTTGGTGTACCTTATATGGTACCATATGCACCACTTACAACTAAAACAAGTAGTAGATATTTAGTTTCTCCAACATGGAAACAAGAACAAAGACCAGATTATTTAAATCCTAAAAAAAGAACTTCTCAAAGTCATATTAGTATGAAATGGAAATACTGGAAAAACTAATCTTTTGTAATATATCAACATTTTACTCATGATATTGTACCAACATTCAAATATCATCTCACAGACTTTAAATAAATATTTATGAGCATTTATATAAGTTTTACAAATTTATATAAATACAAGAGAAAGGAGCTAAAAAAAATTTTATGGATAATACAAAAATTGGCAATGTATCAGCAATATTCTTAATTGTAACAATCATGATAAACAATATAATCTTAAATATCCCCAAAAGTATATTAAGAACTTCAGAATCTTCTGCCCCTTTAAATATAATATATATAAGTATTCTTGCAATTTTACTCACATTATTAATATGCAAACTATTTAAAAAATTTCCAGGTTCAGACATACTAGATGTATCAAACTTTTTATTTGGAAAATGGTTTAAATTTATAATAGGACTATTATTTATTATATATCTACTTTCTACTAGTAGTGTACTTCTTAGAGATTTTAGTGAAGGTTTAAAAATAATATACTTTAGAAGAACTCAAATATATTTTATAATTGCTCTATTTATAATAGTGGCAGCATTTACGAACATTCTTGGTGAAAAATCAATAATTAGAAGCAATTTATTAATACTACCACTTGTTTTAATAGGTATTATATTTATATTTGTAGCTAATATAAAAAATTTTGTACCACAAAGAATATTTCCTATATTAGGAGATGGAGTAAATTCAACATTTATTACTGGAACAAGTAATTTATATGCATTTAGTTGCTTATTTCTTATCTACTTCATCCCTCCATATTTAAAAAATACATCTAGTTTTAAAAAAGTTGCTGTTACATCTATAGTAATTTCAGCTATATATTTATTTGTTTGTATATTTTCGTTAATATGTATGTTTTCTTTTATAACTCAAGAAAATGAAATAATGCCAATATATCTGGTTAGTAGATATATTGAATTTGGAACATTTTTCCAAAGAGTAGATGCAATTTTCTTTTTCATTTGGATACTAGAAGTGAGTTTATATTTAAATGTTGTTATTATGCTAACAATAAAAATATTTAAGAAAATTACTAATATAGAAAATCCTTCTACTATGATATCTCCAATTTGCTTACTACTATTTTGTTTTGCATTAATTCCTAAAAATTTGGCAGATATTAATTTGTTTAATGAAACATTTTACAAAAATATAACTTTATATTTCGTAATAATTACAAGTTTAATTATTTTAATTTTAGCTAATATAAAAAACAAAATAAAAAACAAAAATAAGGAGGAGGTTTTAACTTGAGCAATAGACTTCTCAGTATTTTAAAAATATTTATTATTATAGTTATTTTTATAGTATTTATAATTGGTTTTAATCATGATCAAGATATAGATGACTTTGCTTATGCAGTAGCAATTGGTATTGATTCTGGTAGTGATAATAATTTAAAAGTTAATTTTCAATTTACTAAACCAACTGGGCGGTGGAGAAAGTGGTGGAAGTTCTGAAGCCGCTCCTACTTTTATATATACAGTAGAAGCATCTTCTGTTACTTCTGCTATTAACTTAGTTAATAACTATATTAGTAAACAAGTAAATTTATCCCATTGTAAAGTTTTAGTATTTTCAGAAGAATTTGCACAAAAAGGTATAGAAAAAGAATTATACACATTAATTAATGATGTGCAATTAAGACCAGATACTGGAATAATTATTAGTAAATGTAATACAAAATATTTTATAGAAAATTCTAAACCAGTTTTTGAAACTTTAGTATCTAAATATTACGAAATAGTTCCTGCTACTACACAAATCACTGGATATACTTCATATGCTAAAATTGAAGATTTCTTTAATCAATTACACTGCACAACATGCGAACCAGTTGCAATACTTCGGTGGTGTAACTTCTAATACATCAATTGATGAAATAAATAATTCTAGCTCTAATATCGAAAAAGATGCTAATGTAAAAGCTGGAAGTTCTGCTCTTACTTCTAAGAAAAGTTCAGAAACTATTGGACTTGCAGTATTTAATAAAGATAAATTAGTTGGCGAATTATCTGGTATAGAATCTGCATGTTACTTAATACTAACTAATAAATTAGATACTTGCACTATATCTATAAAAAATCCATTAGATAATACTTCTTCAATAGACTTATATATATATAAACAAAAAAATACTAAAAAGAAAATAAACTTTATTAATAATTCTCCTTATATAAATATAGATGTTTCTATAAAAGCTCGTATATTATCTACCAGTAAAAACGCTGAAGAATTAACAAATGCTAATATTGAGAAAATTGAGGATTCTGTTAATAGATATTTACAAGAAGAAATTTCCGACTTTTTATATAAAACATCTCTAACATATAATTCTGATATATGCGGACTTGGTAGATATGCTGTAACAAAATTTTATAAAAACTCCGATTGGGAAAATTATAACTGGTTAGAGAATTACAAAAATTCTGTATTTAATGTTACTGTAAATTCTAAAGTAGTATCTAGCTTACTATTTACAGAAGTATAAATACAATGCAAAATCGAAAGGATTAAATTATGATTATTTTTATTTTTTTATTTTCTATATTTATATTCTTTAAAACTGTTTTATATGGCATATATGAAATAAAAACTAATAATAATAAATTTGGCGGTTCTATTATAATTATCATTTCTATAGTAGTGCTTTTATTACCAAGTTATATGTTTTATATTAGATAAAAAGTTATACTATTTGCAAACTAGTCTAACTAATTACTAATATATGTATAAATTTAAATCAATCGCAGATGGTACGCATTTAGCTAACTCTTCCAAAATGATCTGCGTGGCACCAAACTCACTATTAGCAGTCACCCGCCACGCTTCAAGATTGGTTTAGATTTACACATATATTAGTAAAATTAGTTAGGCGGAAACATTGTCACAAACAAAAAAGAACTGTTAATGATAACCTAAATTATAAAAAAGATAAGAAAACTTAACACATAGTCTTTTAAACTATGTGTTTTATTAATAAAAACATTCTATTTTAAGCAAATACCTCTATCTGCTATTTTCTTATTTGCTACAAAATATTCTTGCCCCATATATGTTAATAAATTTGCTTTTCCATAGTTTATGTTTCCATTGTCTCTAACATACTCATCATCTGCATTAACTGCAACAATTTCTCCAATAAACATGTCATGAGACCCAAGCTTCTTTATTTCTTTTAATTTACATTCAATATTTATAGGACATTCCTTTATTAATGGAGCTTTAACTATCTGCGCTTTTTCCTTAGTTAATCTTGCCTCTTTAAATTTATCAACTTCCTTGCCAGATTTCGTTCCACAAAAATCAGCAGCAAAAACTAATTTTTCATCTGGTATATTAATTACAAATTCTTCCAAATTTTTTATAATAGAATATGAATGTCTACTTGGCCTAATAGAAACATATACTAAAGGTGGTTCTGAATTTATTATTCCTGTCCATGCTATTGTAGTAATATTAGATTTCAGCTCATCTCCACATGATACCATTGCTATTGGTACTGGAGCTAATGCTGTTTGCACTTTTACATTTGATTTCATAAATAACTTTCCTTTCTTTTTATCTAGAGAGTTCTATCCTATATTACATAGTGTGTAAATTTGAAATATTTGCTCTAAGCAATTAATAATTTTTAAATTTACACACTAACTCTTACAGACTCTATAGTTCAAACTATAGACTTTCCTCTTCTTTATCGTTTTCTCTTTCCATTTTCAATCTTTTAAAAGATATTCTTCTTAATTCTTTATCTGCCTCAATTACTTTTATATTCATTTTATCTCCAATTTTTATTATTTCATTTGTATGCTCCCCTATTAAATGTTTATGCTCTTCATCATAAATAAAGTACTCATTACCCAAATTTTCAAATCTTATTAATCCTTCTACAGTATTTTCAAGTTCTACAAAAACACCAAATGATGTAATATTAGAAACAATTCCTTCATATTCATTTCCAATTTTATCTTGCATATATTCTGCTTTTTTAATATCTACACTATCACGTTCTACTTTTTGTGCAACTCTTTCTCTTTCTGAAGAACTATCTGAAAATTCTATTGATTGCATATGGTATTTTTCTTTTATATCATCTGATACATTATAGTCTTTTTCTAAATATTTTGATATTACTCTGTGTATAAATAAATCTGGATATCTTCTAATTGGAGAAGTAAAATGGCAATAGTATTTGCTTGCAATACCAAAATGTCCTTTATTCTCACTTTCATATCTTGCTACTTTTAATGTTCTTAAAATCAAATTAGAAACTACTCTTTCTTCTGGTTTGCCTTTTATATTTTCTAAAACTTCAGCAAATGCTTTTGGATGTATATTATCTTTATTTCCTTTTATTTTATATCCAAAGTTATACAAGAATTTATTTAGTTCATCAATTTTCTCCATATCTGGTACTTCATGAACACGATAAATAAATGGTGCTTCTAACCAATAAAATTCTTGCGCAACTGTTTCATTTGCAATTAGCATAAACTGTTCTATTATACTATTTGATATAGTAAGTTCATATTTTTTAACATCTATTGCAATTCCATCTTTATTTAAAATAATTTTACTTTCTGGAATATCTAAATCTAAACTTCCATCTTTTTTCCTTTTATCCATTAAAATTGTGGCAAGTTCCTTCATTCTTACAAAATGTGGAATAAATTGTTTATATTTTTCTATTGTAGCTCTATCTTCTTCATTATTAAATTCTACAGGTTCTAATATTGTGACTTTTGGGTTATTATTAGATTTTCTAGGTTCTGACATTGTTGTTTTTTCTTTATTATTACATTTGTCATTTTCTACTTTTGTTTTTTCTGCTTTAATATTTAATTTTTCAGTTTGCAATGTTGCTATTTCTTCTTCAGTATTTAGATTTTCAGCTTTGTTTTTTTCATTACATTCTGCATATTCTAATAATTTCGTTACATCTTTATAATTCATTCTTCTTGTAACATTTATCACACTTTTTTTAATGTCTGATGAAATAACCTTTCCATCTTTATTTATTTCCATTATAACAGAAATTGCAAATCTATCTTCACCTTCATTTAAACTACAGATTCCATTAGACAATTCCCTTGGAAGCATTGGAATTACTCTATCCATCATATATATACTTGTCCCTCTTAAAATTGCCTCTTTGTCTAGTTTTGAATCTTCTTTAACATAGTAACTTACATCTGCTATATGAACTCCAAGTTCATATGTTCCACCAGATAATTTTTTTACATATATGGCATCATCTAAATCCTTTGCATCTTCTCCATCTATTGTAAATATTTCTTCGTCTCTTAAATCTAATCTATTCGGAATATCTTTTTTTGATATCTGTGGTTTTATTTTCTTTGCTTCTTCTACTACTGGATCTGGAAATCTATATGGTAAGTTATACTCTTTTATTAGAGAAAGCATATCTACACCAGCTTCATTTACATTTCCTATTACCTCTATAACTTTTCCTTCTGCATTTTTTTCTCTTTCAGGATATTTAAGTATTTTTACTAAAACCTTATGATTATTTCTTGCTTTTCCAAAATTCTTTTTTGATATAAATATATCTGTTCCCAATTTTTTATCATCTGGAACAACAAAAGCAAAATTTTTGCTTTTCTGAAATATTCCTACAACTGTATCTTTTTCGTGTTTTAATATCTTTACTATCTTTCCTTCTTTGTGAAGATTATCTGTAGATAGGCTAGTTATTTCTACAAATACTTTATCACCATTTAGTGCACTTTTTGTATTATGTTCTGATATATATATTTCTTCATCTGAATCTTCTAATTTCACAAAGCCAAAACCTCTTTGGTTTGCTCTAAAAATCCCTGTTAGAAATTTTGAATTATCTATTAATTTATATTTTGATTTCTTATTTTTTTCGACTTTATTTTCTTCTTCTAATTCATTTAATAATCTTCTAAAATCTTCATACTCATTTTTAGGGACATTTAATATATTAGCAATTTCTTTTGCCTTCATAGGTATATATTGTTTATCTTTCATAAATTCAAGAATTTTATTTTTCTTTTCATTAATAATTTCCAAAATCTCATTTTTATTTTGTTCCATAACTTCTCCCCTTATATGTTGTTATTTATACATAATAAACCGCATGGGAACATGCGGTTTAAATCTTACATTACATATAATATTCCAAGTGCTACTGCTAGTACAACAAACATAACTCCTAAAATAATTGTCCATCTTTTTAATTTTCCTTCTTTTGTTCTTCCTTTATTTTTTTCGAAGAAATTGTTTGTAGATGAGCCAGTTATTGTACCAGATGCTCCTTGAGTTTCCTTTGTTTGTATAGTTGCTAAGAAAATTAAAGCTACACAAACAAGAATATATAAACCAAGTACTACGTATTTTGCTATTTGCATTGTTACACTCTCCTTATTTAGATTAAACTTAAAATCTTTGTTTATTTTAGCATATATATTTTAAAAAAGCAAATTAAAATATTAACATTTTAATTTTTAATAATTTAGTTATTACTATGCTGTTTCTTCTCTTTTTGTTGTTGACAATCTTTTTGATTTTAAATTTTTCTTATCTTCTCTATTTTCATTTATAATTACTTTTGGTGACGCTCCTGTTTCTACAGTTTCTTTTGTCACAATACATTTTTCTATTTTAGGATTTGATGGTATTTCGAACATAATATCACGCATAATATCCTCAATTATTGAACGCAATCCTCTTGCACCAGTTTTTCTCTCTATTGCTTTATCTACAATAAGCTCTAAAGCTTCATTTTCAAATTCCAATTCTACATTATCAAGTTCCATTAACTTTTTATATTGTTTTACTAATGCATTTTTTGGTTTTGTAACAATATCTATTAAAGCTTCTTTATCTAACTCTTTAAGAGTTGCAATAATTGGCAATCTACCAACAAATTCTGGTATTAAACCAAACTTTAATAAATCTTGTGGTAGAAGTTTTTCAAAAATTGCATATTTATTCATATCTTTATTACTTTCTATCTGTGCTCCAAATCCAATAGATTTTTTTCCTGTTCTGTCTTTTACAATTTTTTCTAACCCTTCAAAAGCTCCTCCACAAATAAACAGAATATTTTCTGTATTAATTTGTAAAAATTCTTGATGTGGATGTTTTCTTCCTCCTTGTGGTGGTACAGATGCGACAGTTCCTTCTACTATTTTTAATAAAGCTTGTTGTACACCTTCTCCACTTACATCTCTTGTAATAGATGGATTTTCAGATTTTCTTGATATTTTATCTATTTCATCTATATATATTATTCCTCTTTCAGCCTTTTCTATATCATAGTCTGCAGCTTGAATTAACTTAAGTAAAATATTCTCTACATCTTCACCAACATATCCTGCTTCTGTTAAAGTTGTAGCATCTGCTATTGCAAATGGAACATTTAGTATTTTTGCTAAGGTTTGTGCAAGTAATGTTTTACCACAACCTGTAGGTCCTAAAAGCAATACATTACTTTTTTGTATTTCAACATCATCATCTTTCTTTTCAGATTTATTGTTAATACGTTTGTAATGATTGTATACAGCTACTGCCAATGTTTTTTTAGCTTCTTGCTGTCCTATTACGTATGAATCTAAAATTTCTTTTATTTCTAAAGGACTTAAAAGTTTATTATCATCATTTAGAGTATATGCTACTTCATTGTTTTCATAATTATCGTCTTCTAATATATTGTTACAAACCTTAATACATTCATCACAAATATATACTCCTGGACCTGCAATAATTCTTTCTACAGAATTCTGTGTTTTTCCACAAAACGAACATCTTACACTTTTTTGTTGATCATTTTTTGCCATTATAGCACTCCTTTTAATTATTTTTCTTTATATACTATGCTCTTTTTTCCATTATGCCATCTATTAATCCATATTTTAAAGCTTCTTCTGCTGTCATATAATTATCTCTTTCTGTGTCTTTTTCAATTACTTCTAATGGTTGACCTGTTCTGAGACTTAGTAATTTATTTAATTTTTCTCTTGTTTTCACCATATGATCAGCATGAATTTTAATTTCTGTAGTTTGTCCTGATAGACCTCCTCCAGCTATTAATGGTTGGTGAATTAATATTTCTGAATTTGGAGTCGCAAATCTTTTTCCTTTTTCTCCTGATGCAAGTAATACTGCGCCCATACTAGCAGCCATTCCTATACATATTGTAGATACAGGACAACTTATATAATTCATTGTATCAACAATTCCCATTCCATCTGTTATAGAACCTCCTGGGCTATTGATATATAAATGTATTTCTTTATCTGGATCTTCTGACTCTAAAAACAATAATTGTGCTATTACTAAGCCAGCTGATGCTTGATTTACATCTTCTCCTAAAAATATAATTCTATCTTTTAATAATCTAGAGAAAATATCATATGATCTTTCTCCTTTAGCAGTTTGCTCAACTACATATGGAACTAAACTATTTCTTTCTAACATAATTTCCTCCTTATTGTTCATTCTTTTTTGAATTGTATACTATAAAGTTAAATTTTTCAATAGATTTTATTAATATAATTATTATTTTAATAATTATCATTTTTTCTTATAATTCTTTTACTTCTCTTACTTTCATATTATCAGTAATTAATATATCTGTATCAGTAATTTTCCAAAAATCATAAGATATATTTTAGATATATCTAAATATATTTATAATTATTCTTTGTATATATTTATAATATATTATTTAATAGCATATATTTATAATTATCACATTTTTACTAAATTCGACAACTTATCAAAAAGAGTTAGTGGATTTTTATTACTATTTCTAATTACCCCTAACTCTTTTAATTAATTATTTAATTTTTGCATTATCTACTACAAATTTTATTGCTTTTTCTCTTTTCATATTATTGCTTAAATATTCTTTTAGATTTTCATTTTGCATAAGTTCTTCTTCTTTTTTACCGTAATTAGTAGCCATTTCTTTTATTTTTTCATTTAATTCTTCGTCAGAAACTTCAATTTCAGCGTCTTTAACTATAGCTTCTAATACTAATCTTGATTTTACAGATTTTTGAGCTTGTTCTTCATATTCTTTTCTAAAATCTTCTTCTGTTTTATTCATCATATGTAAGTATTGATCTAATTTTAGTCCTTGATATGATAATCTTGCTTCTACATCTTTTACCATGTTATCAATTTCTGTTTCTATCATTCCAGATGGAATTTCTATTTCTACACTATCACATACTGTTTTTATAGCTTCATCTTCTGTTTCATATTTTGCTCTTGATTTATTCTCTTCTTCTAATTTTTCTTTAATGCTTGCTTTTAATTCTTTGATAGTGTCGAATTCGCTAACATCTTTTGCAAACTCATCATCTATTTCAGGTAATTCTTTTCTTTTAATTTCATGTAGTTTAACTTTAAATACAGCATCTTTTCCAGCTAAATCTTTAGAGAAATATTCTTCTGGGAATTTAACATTTATATCTCTTTCTTCTCCAGCCTTCATTCCTATTATTTGTTCTTCAAATCCAGGAATAAATGTTTTACTTCCTATTTCTAATTCGTGATTTTCTGCTTTTCCACCTTCAAAAGCAACGTTATCAACAAAACCTTCAAAGTCTATTACTGCTATATCTTTTTCTTCTACAGCTCTATCTTCTATAGTAACTAATCTTGAATTCTTTTCTGCCATATGACCGATTTCATGATCTATGTCTTCATCAGTTACATTATACTCAATTTTCTTTAATTGTATACCTTTATATTTACCAAGTTTTACTTCTGGCTTTATTTGTACAACTGCTGTAAAAATTAAATCTTGACCTTTTCCTATTTGTGTAACATCTATATCTGGTCTACTTACAGCTTCTATATTATTTGCCTTTAATTCTTCATCATATACTTCAGGAACTATTTCATTAAAAGTATCTTCATAAAATATTTCTGAACCATATTGTCTCTCTATAATATTCATTGGTGCTTTACCTTTTCTAAATCCAGGAACATTAAAGTATTTTGCTGTTTTTGCATATACTTTTTTCATTCCTTCATCAAATTTAGCTGCCTCAATTGTAAATGTTAATTTAAGCTCATTATTTTTTTCTGTTTTTTCTACTTTAATACTCATATTATTTTCATCCTTTCCCTGCTATTTAAATAAAACTAGCTTTCTTATTATACCACAATTTGTAAATTTTGCAATAGTTTATGTTTACATTATTTAATTTTCTTTAAATCGAATTGCAAATAATCTGCACTAATTAGATTAAATTCTATTCCTCCTACATCTCCTTCTACAGCGTCTTTATGAGAATTTCCATGTAAATGTCCATAATAACACCTTTTAATATTATATTCTTTTAGAGTTTTATAGAATTCTAGATTTGGATTTGCTAATAAATTTTTACATACTAGTGGTGGATAATGCATGAAAGCAACGATTTCTTTATCACTTCCATATTTTTTTATTCCATCTTCTATCGCTAGTCGTAATCTTGCATTTTCTCTTTTTATCATTTTATTACTATTGTCTGAATCAAGTATTGCCCAACCCCTTGTTCCTGTAATAATAGTATCCTCATATATGTATGCTGTATTATAAATAAAATCAATATTAGAAAAATCATTTTCTTTTAAGAATTCTCTCATTTTCTTTAAAGTCGTCCACCAATAGTCATGATTTCCTCTTAACAATAATTTCTTTCCTGGCAAGCTATTTAGATATTTAAAATCTTCATATGTATCTTCTAAATGCATTGCCCAAGAAAAATCTCCAGGTAATATTACTAAATCACCTTCTTTAACTTTTTCTATCCAATTTTTTTTTATCTTTTCTGGATGTTTTGTCCAATTATCTCCAAATATATTCATTGGTTTTTCTTCTTTAAAAGATAAATGTAAATCTGCTATTACATAAATAGACATATTTTTTCCTTTCATTTTTTATTGTTTATTTAACTAATTTACTTTTGTATTTTTATTTTAATATAGTATTTTATATCATCTACACTATATTTACAAATCAACTTTATATTCATTATAAAATTATTCACCTATTTTTAAATTTGGAACTGCATTTAATTCTAAATCTGATAATTTTCCATTAATATAATTATAATATCCAGCAGAAGCAATCATAGCTGCATTATCTGTACATAATATAGGTGTTGGATAATATATTTTCATACCATTTGTTTTTTCCAAATCTATAAATTTTTCTCTTATATAGCTATTGGCAGATACTCCACCTGCTAAAGCTATTTTATTAATACCTAGTTTTTGTGCAGCTTTAAGAGTATTTTCTATTAGAATCTCTGTAACAGTTGCCTCAAAACTTGCACATAAATCTGCCTTATTTATATTTGGATTTTTATGATGCATATTAATTATTGCAGTTTTTATACCACTAAAACTAAAATCTAAATTTTCGAAATGTGTTTTCGGGATTTTTATATTATTGCTTCCTTCTTTAGCTAATTTATCTATTTTGGGTCCTCCTGGATATCCAAGACCAATTACTCTTGCCACTTTATCGAAAGCTTCTCCTATAGCATCATCTTTTGTTTTTCCTAATATTTCAAATTCTTTATAATTTTTTATATGTACTAAATGAGTATGACCTCCTGATATTACCAAACATAGACATGGTGGTTCTAACTCTGGATGAGTAATATAATTAGCCGCAATATGTCCTTCTATGTGGTTTGTACCAACTAATGGCTTATTTAGTGCATAACTTAAAGCCTTTGCATAAGATACTCCTACCAAAAGTGCTCCTACTAATCCAGGTCCATATGTACAGCTAACCGCATCTATATCATTAAAAGTAATATTTGCTTCTTCTAAAGCCTGTTTTACAACACTTGAAATTACTTCTACATGATTTCTAGATGCTATTTCTGGTACAACTCCTCCAAACTTTTCATGTATTTTTATTTGAGAATTTATTACATTTGAAAGAACTTCTCTACCATTTTTTACAATGGCACAAGAAGTTTCATCACAGCTTGATTCAATTCCTAATATTACTATATCTTTCATATATCTTCCTCTTATTATTTTTTATGTATTTATTTGCTATCTATATAATAGCAAAATTTATATATATATTCCTAAAAGCATTAATAATAACGTTAAGTCTATTCCCAATGTTCCTGATACTAATAACATTATTCCTTTTGCTATAATTCTTATTATTGGTGATATAATTACTCCTGCCAAACCTAATACCCATATAGCTATAAAAATAATATAGAATATATGTTGATTTCTATCAAGCCACATTTGTGCTTTAGTCGGCATAAAATGTCTTAATATCTTTGAACCGTCTAATGGTGGTAAAGGAATTAAATTAAATACACCTAAACCAATATTCATAAATATTATTTGGTATAAAAGAATTATTATTATGCTACTATATGTACTAGATACATTTGCCAATAAATTGAATTTAAATATAAAGCCTAATACAAAGGAAAAAATTACTGCTAATATTAAATTCATAAGTGGTCCTGCAAAAGAAACAATTGCCTCTCCTTTTGACATACTAATATTTCTTTTAAACCTAACTGGATTAATCTGTACTGGCCTTCCCCAACCAAATCCTGCAAATAAAAGCATAACAAATCCAATAGGTTCAATATGTTTTAAAGGGTTTAGTGTAACTCTTCCTTGATTTCTTGGAGTCTCATCTCCTAATTTATCTGCTGCAAAAGCATGTGCAAATTCATGAAATGTCATTGCAATTATAACAGCTGGAAGAGCTAATAATAAACTTAATAATTTAGAAGGATTTTGTATATATCCTCCTAAATTATATACTACCATAATAGCAACAAAAATATATAAATATCTTTTATCAAAACTGAACATTAAATTTTTCCCTCGTCCCAAATTAATATTTAGATTTTTAAGGATTTACCTATAAACCTTATATTCTAATTAATTTAATATTTTACATAATCTTTTTGTTAACATTATTAGAACTTGATTTTACTAATAATATAAAATAAATTTCCACTATCTTCTTAATACATTTTCTAAATTTCCTTTATGCCATTCTTCTTCTACAGGATATTCTTCAAATGCTTCTTTTAACTCTTTAACTTTTCCATATTCATAAGCTATTTTCAAAAAATCACTTAATTCTTTTGGCATACTTAGCCTTTTCCTCTATTCTTAAATTATAAATTTCTAGAATCTCTTGCCCAAATAATAATAATCTACCAATTTAATGTTACTCGATTGAATTTATTAATCGTTACCCAAGTGGTTTCATAGTTGGGAATAATAACACATCTCTAATTGATGCTGCATCTGTTAATAACATTATTAATCTATCTATTCCAATTCCAAGTCCACCTGTTGGAGGCATTCCGTATTCTAATGCTTGAATAAAGTCTTCATCCATCATTCCAGCTTCTTCATCTCCTGCATTTCTAGCTTCAACTTGTTTTTTAAATCTTTCATATTGGTCTATTGGATCATTTAATTCTGAGAATGCATTTCCATATTCTCTTCCACCAATAAATACTTCAAATCTTTCTGTTAATCTTGGGTCTTTCGGACTTCTTTTTGCAAGTGGTGATATTTCTACTGGATAATCATATATAAATGTTGGCTGAATTAATGTTTTTTCTACATATTCATCAAAGAATAAACTAATTACATCTCCTCTTGTTTCTTTTGTAACATCTGGAATTTGTAATCCTCTTTCTTTTGCTAAAGCTACTGCTTCTTCATCTGAATTAATTTGATTAAAGTCTACACCACATGCTTCTTTAATGCTATCTATCATTGTAATTCTTTTCCATCCTGGTGTTAAATCTATATCTTGTCCTTGATAATTAATTTTTGTAGTTCCAAGAACCTTCATAGCACATTTTGTGAATATTTCTTCTGTTATATCCATCATATCATTATAATCTTGATATGCTGCATATAATTCTATTGTTGTAAATTCTGGATTGTGTCTAACATCCATACCTTCATTTCTAAATATTCTTCCCATTTCATATACTTTATCATATCCACCAACAATTAATCTTTTTAAGTTTAATTCTGTTGCGATTCTTAAATACATACTTAAGTCTAATGCGTTATGATGTGTAATAAATGGTTTTGCAGTAGCTCCTCCTGATATTGTATTTAATATTGGTGTATCTACTTCTAGATATCCTTTTTCGTCTAATATTCTTCTAATTTCACTTATTATTTTACCTCTTGTCTCAAATGTTTTCTTCACATCTGGATTCATAATTAAATCTACATATCTTTGTCTATATCTTAAATCTGTATCTTTTAATCCATGGAATTTCTCTGGTAATGGTCTTAATGATTTTGAAAGTAATGTTACTTCTTTTGCATGTACAGAAATCTCTTCTGTTCTTGTTTTAAATACAAATCCTGTAATTCCAATAATATCTCCAATATCAAATGTTTTAAAAGCTTTATAACTTTCTTCTCCTAAATCATTTATACTTACATAACTTTGAATCTTTTCATCGCTATCTTGAATAGTACAAAATGATGCTTTTCCCATTATTCTTTTTGCTATAATTCTTCCTGCTACTGTAACATCTTTTTCTGCAAATTGCTCATAATTTGCTTTAATCTCTCCTGCTGTATTGGTTCTATTAAACTTTGTTATTTCATATGGGTTTTTCCCTTCTTGTTTTAAACTTTCTAATTTATCTCTTCTTACTTTCATTAGTTGATTTAAATCTAATTCTTGTTCTTGATTATTTTCCATAAAAAAACCTCTTTCTCGCTTATTTTAATGTTAAGATTATATAACAAATTATGGTATTTGTAAAGTTTTTTATACTGCTCTTCTCATCTCTTTTGCATGTTCTATTGCTACACCAGTTATATCTCCACTAGAAATTCTTGCAATTTCTTTTATAACTTCATCTTCTGTTAATAATTTGATATTAGTAACTGTATTTTCTCCTTTTATATTTTTACTAATATAATAATTATAATCTCCTTTTGCTGCGATATTGGCTTGATGTGTAATACATAATACTTGGTGTTTTTTTGATATAATTTTCATCTTTTCTGCTACTGATTTTGCTGCCTTTCCACTAATTCCTGTATCAATTTCGTCAAAAATCATTACTGGTACTTTATCACTATCAGCTAGGATTGTTTTTATTGCAAGCATTATTCTTGATACTTCTCCTCCTGAGGCAATTTTTATTAAAGGCTTTTCTTCATCTCCTATATTGGTACAAATCATAAATTCTACATCATCTTTTCCATTTTCATTAAAATTATTGTCTTGTTTTATTTTTACAATAAAATTTGCATTTTTCATTTCTAGATCTTTTAATTGTTCATTAATTTTTGTATTTAATTTATTAGCTCCTTCTATTCTTATTTTGTTCATTTTTATACTTAGCAAATTCATTTTTTCTTCTGTTTTATTTAATTCTTGTTTTAGTTTTTTATTGTTTTCCTCCATATTTTCAATGCTAAATATCTCATTTTCTATTTGACTTTTATATTCTATTATCTCTTTAACACTATTTCCATATTTTCGTTTTAAAGAATATAATAAATCTAATCTTTCTTCTATTTCATTTCTATCTGACTCATTAAAAACATTTTCCTCTTTAAAATAACTTATATCTCTTGCTATTTCTTGTATATCATAATAAATACTTTTAAGTTGAGATAGTTTTTCTTTATATTCTGTATTAAATTCTTCTATTTTTTCTAATGATTTTATAGACATATTAATAGCATCTACTGCATTTTCATTTAAATATGCATCCACTTCCACTAAATTCTTACTAATTTTTTCACTATTAAGCATTATCTTCCTTTGTTCTTCTAGTTCTTCTTCTTCCCCTTCTTTTAATTTTGCATCTTCAATTTCTCTTAATTGATATTGTAATAAGTCTATTTTTCTCTGTTTTTCTTTATCATCTCCATAATTTTCTTTTAATTGTTTTTTTATGTTGTTATATGAGAAATATAAACTTTTATATTCTTTTTTTATATTTAATATGTTATCTCCTATAAAATGGTCTAAATAAGATATATGTGATTGTTTATTCATTATTTTTTGTGTATCATTTTGACCATGAATATCAATAATTTCATTCATAAATTGTTTTAATTCATTAACAGTTACTAATCTTCCATTTATTTTGCAAGAATTTTTTCCATTTGAATATATCTCTCTAGATACAATAATATTACCATCAATTGATTTTTCATTTTTAGGTAAATATAAACTTAATTCTATAAAAGAATGATTTTCTCCTCGCCTTATCATTTCCTTTGAGAATCTGCCTCCTGAAATAATTCCGAAGAGAATCTATTATTAACGTTTTTCCTGCACCTGTTTCTCCTGTTAATACATTAAAACCATTGTTTAAATCTACTGTTAAATCATTAATTATACCTATATTTTTTATGTGTAATGTAGAAATCATTTTATGCAAACCTCCGTTCTGTAAAACTTATGTTTGTATTTTAATACCTACTTTCTTTTTTGTCAATATGTTTACTATAAATTTTTATAATATTTAAAAACAACTTTCTCTTTTGGAAGTTATTTTTACAACTCAGTATATTTAAAAACAATTTTTACAATATTTTATTAACTCCTTATTCTATATAAAAATCAGGACTTAAACCACTTTAATTATTTAAAGCGTTTTAAGTCCTGCATATTATTTTTTCTATAAAATTGTTTATATTGTTTTTTTAATATACTTATAAATGATATTTTATTGAAATTTCATAATACATTTCAAATATTTATTTTAAAGTATTTCATCTCTAACTTAATAATTTAGAAAAGGTATTTTTGCCAGCTATTCCATCTATTTGTAAATTATTTTTAGATTGATAATCTTTTACTGCGTTTTCTGTATCTATACCAAATATTCCATCTATATTTATATTATACCCATTACATACTAATATTGCTTGCAAAGTCCATGTTATATTTCCTTTTGCACCTTTTTTTACTGTTACACAAGCTTCTTTAGTTTTCTCTCCAAAAATTCCATCTACACTTAAATCTTTATTAAATTGCTTATTTAATTCTGTTTGTAAAGATTTTACTAATGCTGATTTTGTTTCTTTACCATAAATATTATCTACTGCTATATTTAGCATATATCTACTATTTAATGTAGATTGAATATTCTCAATTTTATTATCTGTATTATTATTTTCTTCTACACTGTTATCCACTTGTCCATTTACTATTTCTTCAAATCTAAAATTTTCGCCTGGACAACTTGTATTATTTGCATCACTATGCTTTTCTACTTTTGTTATATTATATTTTTGTTTTAAATATGATACAAGCTCTTTTCCTGCTTCTACTTGTATATCTGGCATTTGTTCTACTCCATATCTACCTTCAAAACAAATTCCAATACTATCACTATTACTTCCTTGTGCATGTGCCCCTACTGCATTTTCTTGCCTTCCTCTATAAATACTTCCATCTTTTCTTATGAAAAAATGATATCCTATACAAGTCCACCCATTACCTTTATGCCATTTATCAATATCATCTGCTGTGCATGAACTAGAATCTGCATGATGCAGAATAATTCTTTCTGTTTTATTTCTTATTGATAATGTCCCATTTAAGCCATAAGTTTTTTCTATTATTTTCATATTTTACCTCTCCTCCTATTTACATTTTATTTTTTATATTTACTTTTGTGCTTGTATATTATAAAAAATAATGTTTTATTTTGATTTTTAGGAGATTTCTTTAAAAACAGAAAAATTAGATTAAGTCTTACATTATATTCTATAAAATAGTACTGTCGAAATTTATAATAGACTAAATTAAAAGATTTATTGCATTACTATTGCCTTAGCACACATAAAAAACACACAATCCCTTGAAATAAAAGGACTATGTGTTTATATTTATTGGTGAACTAAACCGCTTAACAAACGTGAAGTTCGCTTTTTGAACGTTTTGGTGACCCGTACGGGAATCGAACCCATGATTCAGCCTTGAGAGGGCTGCGTCTTAACCGCTTGACCAACGGGCCATTAAAAAGTGTACTTATTATTTATAACACACTTTTTATATTTTCGTCAATATTTTATATGCACATATTTAAAATTTCTTTTAACCTACTGTCTCTTTTAGTTAAATATAAATATCCAATCAGTGCTTCAAATGCTGTTGAATACATATAATCTTCTACATTTGCATTTTTAGGTAAGTGATGATTTTCTGCATTTCTACCTCTTCTTACTATGTCTTTCTCTTCATCTGTCAAATTTACATCTATTTTTTTTAATATATCTGCTTGTGCTTTTGCCTTTACATATTTTATTGATTCTATATGTAATTTATGTGGTTTTAATTTTGTTTTATTTATTAACCTTGTCCTTATAAATACTTCATATACACTATCTCCAACATATGCCCAAGTAAGTGGTGATAATAAATTAACATCTACTTCGTTTTTTTCTCTTTCTATTAACTCTATCAAATTTACCTCCTATATTTTAGCTACTTCTAAAGTTATTTTTCCCAACTTTCCGCTTCTAAACTCATCTAATAATATTCCAGATATTTTTTCATCATTAATTCTTCCGTCCAGAAAGAATTGCTCCTCTTTTTTTTGCAATAAGACTCATCATTTCATATATTTTATCATTTTCTTCTATATCTTGTTTCATTATATTATCTAATTCTTGTTTATCTATTTTATATCTTTCTATTACATTATTTGAATAATTTTCTATTAAATATTTTAAAAGCCTATATGCTACTTCAACTTTTTCTAATATATCGTCTTTTATTGTTCCTGTATATGCTAAATTAAGTGCAACTTCTTCTGATTCAAATTTTGGCCAAAGTACACCTGGTGTATCCATTAATTCTATTCCATCTGCTAATCTAATCCATTGTTTTTGTCTTGTAACACCTGGTCTATTACCCACTTGTGCTGAAGATTTTTTAGTTATACGATTAATAAAAGAAGATTTTCCTACATTGGGTATTCCAAGAATTAATACTCTAACAGATTTTCCTATTCTTCCCTTATTTATATATTTTTCTTGGTTTTGTTTAGCTATATTCTTTATTTCTAAGATTACTTCATTTATTCCTTTTCCACTATTTGCATCTGTTATTATTGCAGAAATTCCTTGTTTGTTAAAATATCTCACCCATTTTTTTGTCTCTATCTCATTTGCTAAATCACTTTTATTTAATACCATTATTTTTTTCTTTTCTTTTGTATATTCTCTTACATCTGGATTTTGACTAGATATAGGTATTCTTGCATCTAAAACTTCCACTACTATATCTATTAATTTTAAATCTTCTATAATCTGTCTTTTGGTTTTTGCCATATGGCCTGGATACCAATTGATGTTGACTTTTGGAACCACCTTATTTTCTTCTTTATTTGTCATTCAAATCACTTCCTTTATTCAACTTGATTAGCAAATTTATATATAGGTATGCCTCCGTTATCTTGCCAATCTACTTCCAATCTATCAAATTCTTTACATCTAAATTCATTTAATTTATTATAATCTTCCTGTTCCATTCTAAAATTTAGGGCTCCTAAATTCAAATCAATATGTTCTATTTTATTTGCTTTAGTAATAGGCAACAATTTTTTTTCATATACATAATAGTTTAAAAGAATCTGATTTTGGGTTTTGTTATATTTATTTGCTAATTCAACTAATACTGAATAATTATGATTAGCGGTCCTATTTCTTCTAAATGGTTGATAATTTAAAAATAAAATATTATGATTTTTACAGTAATCTAAAATTCCAACATCTTCATTTTGTTTACATTCTAAATTATATAATCCCTCAAAAGAAAATAAATCAATATTTAATTCCTCAACTATCATTTTTAATTGTTCAATATTTAAATTACTTGCACTTATATGTTTACTCTTACCAATTTTTACTAACCTTTTTAATTCATTATAACTATCTCTTAAAGGTATTTTACTAGCTTTTGGTGTATGTAATAATACACTATCTGCATATTCTATACCTAAAACGTTTAAATATTTATCTAGTTGTTGCTCTATATCTTCTACTTTCTCTATAAAATTTTCAATTTTAACTGCTATAAATAATTTATTTCTATCAACCTTTTTTATAAACTCGGCAATAAATTTCATAGTTTGACCACCAGCATATATATAACTAGTATCTATATAATTTTGACCTTTTTTATAAGAATATAAAACTGCTTTCATCTCATTTTCATCTATAACTAATTCTGAACTATCATCACTCCATGATTCCATTCTTGATGCCCCTAATCCAAACGTTCCAATCGCAATTGGAAATATATTATTTTTATTCATAACTCCTCCTTCTTTTGATTAAAAGTGTAATAACTTATTTGGGACTAATCTTTATTTATAAAGTTTTTTACTATTCTATAAAGTATTAATATTAATTTATCTTTTTGACTTTAATTATTGTATTTATAAATTTATATCTTTTATTAATTCACTATATGACGAAAAACCATCTATACTTGTAGCATTTCTAATACTATTGTTTATAGCTTCAATTAATATATTTGAAGCTGCTATTCCAACATAATTTACTAAATCAAAGGAAGTTAAGTTCAACTTCACTCTGTTTTTGCAATGTGGAGAAATAGAAAAAACAACATCTCCATCCCAATTAGTATGAACAGGATATATTGCTCTTGCCATACCATCTTGTGCTAATTCTGAAACTTTTATAAGTTCTTCTCTTGTCATCTCAATATTAGTTACAATTACTGCAAGAGTAGTATTACTCCCTCTTTGTATGTTTTTGTCACTAACAAAATTCTTATCATAATATTGACTAAAATCATATTTTCCAGTCTCTGAATAAAACTCTTTCGTAACTGGATTTATTACATCTCCTACTGCATTTGTCACAACAAAAACTCCTACATATGCATTATTTAAAATTTCTTTTATACTAATTCCAAAGCCACCTTTTATTCTATTTTTATAAATCCATTTTCCTGTTGTTGCACCGGTTCCCACACCAATATTACCTTGTTCTAAATTATTATAACTAGCATTTTTAGTCATTTCATAACCATCTTTTAAATGTGGTCTTTCGTCATTTCCTACTTTTCTATCATATATTACTGCACCTACTACACTTGGAGAATTTAAATAATCCATAACACCAATCGAACATTCTAGTCCCATTGTACTTCCTCCAGTTAGTACAATTCCATCAACTGTTTTTTCAGCACCTTTTATTTCAAAAGCAGGTATATTTATTGTACCAGTGTCTGATCCCCTAACATCTATTCCTATATCAGCACCACCATCTGGTATAATAACTGTTGCTCCTGTTAAATTATTTAAATCTGTATAGTGCCCTATTTTTATTCCTAGTTTTTCTAGTGCATTCATTTTATATTTCCCCTTTCAAATTTGATTATTTTATTTATGTAAAAGCTATTTCTTCTAAATTTATTTATAATATTTTCAAAGTTTTTACTTATTTTCTAATATCTTATTTAATATTCATTTTTGTTACATTTTTTTCATTTATATACATTTATCTATTTATTTGATAGTAAATTTCTTAAACGATATTATAATCATATTATTATCTATATCTAAAATCCCAAATTCAATTTTTCCATATTCAGTTTCAGTATAATCCATAAAAAATGAACAATTATGAGTTTTACACTTATTATATAGAGTTGTAAATTCATCAAAATTATCATATTCAAATTTTATTAGATTACTTGAAGCTACCTTTTCTGAGAAAAAATTTATATCTTTTTTTACTGTTTGATAATCTTCTAACATTATTCTAATATTATCTTTTTTTATTTGAACCCATGTTATTGGGTTTCCATCTGTGTATTCAACTTCAAAATCGAATATATCTTTATAAAAAATTATTGAATCATTTATATTTGAAACAGTAAATTCATTTATAATATTTATTAAACTCATTATTTTTTCTTACCTCCATATTTTAAGGCTAAATATTTTCTATTATTTAAATTCTTGTCTATTATATCACATATTTTAAGAAAAGTCACTAATAATACCAAACGAAAATTCTCCATATTAATAAAAAAAACGGCCCTCAATAAAAGAGAACCGTGCAAGGAAAAGCATTTCAGGTTTATTTTGATTCAGAAGGTGGTCTAACTATATAGTCAATCCCTTCAGTTGCCAGTGGTTTCTGTCTGTGGCAAGTGGATGCTGCTCGTACAACAATAGTACCTTTTTTAGTACAATAAGTGCATCCTTTTCTCTGCCATTCGGATTTTGTATATCTTGCTGGCTGTCTTGCTTTCGTGTTATTGTCTTGTTCTTTCACTTCTTCTGTCATCTTTTCTGTTGTTGTTTCTGTTGTTTCACCAGTAGAGATTCCATTATCCGCTTTAACCCGACTTATACATTTTGGGATAAAGATGGTTCTACGAGTGGGTTTCGCCTTTTTCGCCTTTTTGCGGTTACTTTTGCTGCCCTTGTGATGAAGGTTTACATCTTCTACTTGCTTGATAACTTTATCTTTCATAAGATGGTAGTATAAAAACATGTAGTTAAATATATCTGCCGAATACATCGACAGCTGCTCAACCATTTGCTTTGGAACATTACCTCTAACAAGAGCATAAAAGTCTTCATCAATTGTGGTAGCTGTTACAGTCAAGTATTCACCATTTTTACCATCTTTTGCAGCCTTTCCGCTTTCGTCCATCGATATGATTACTATACGCATCTTCTCTACATAGCAATGAATCTGCACCTTATCTGACTCGCGGTAATCCACATAAAGTTCAATTGATCCATTTTTGCCTCCTGTAATCTCAATCATTACTTCCTCAAAGCATCTTGGCATTGGATTGCCATTATAATGCTCTCTGAAGAACTCCTTGAAGAAGTCTAAATCTGAATCTTTAACCCGGATTCGATTAAGTTTCTTCAATCTTTCTGGCATCATACCAGAACCCCTCCTTTATTAAAATATTATAAGCAAAGCTTATTAATAATTATAGCTCTTTTTACCACATTATGTCAATTATTTTTAGCTAAAATACTCCTATATTACAGCTTTAATAACTACTATAAATTTTTGTATAATATATAAATGTTTTATTATATCTAAAAATACTGTTGAATATTCCTATGTGTAGTATTTCTATATACTCTGTAATATCTACAATATTTCTTTACCTCAAAAAATAAACTCTACTTTTCAAAGTAGAATTTATTTTTACAATCATTTTTTATTTAATACATTTACAGATTTCCTTCTGCATCAAATTGTTTTACAATTTCACCATTCTCATATGATACAGGCATTCCGATTTCTTTATATGTTTTTCCATCTGCAGATATGCATACAGTATCAATAAAAGACCAATGATCTCCTACAAGCCATCTCATTGTAAAAACATAATATTGCATTCCTTGTTCATCTTTAATCCATGCAACATATGAATACCCCATATCATATCCTGTTTCTTCTGCCTTAGTTCCCCATTTATTTTGAGCTAACTTCAAAGCTTCATCTTTACTTATCGCATTTGGCATATCTGGATTTTCTGATATTGACGAATTAGTATTTTGACTCATATTAGTTTTATTTTGTGTACTTGTGCTATTACTATTTGTGTTATTAGATGTACTATTATTGCTACTTGTAGCTCCACCAGAATATTTAAATCCTAGCCATTGACTTCCAAAATCATTATTTCCATTTACTATAAAAGGAGCTTCTGTTCCATCATTTAATTTTAAAATAATCCAATTAACTAACTTCCCATATCCATTATCTTTATTAAGCTGTATTTCATATGTACCTTTTTGATTTATAATCTTACTTCCACCACTTGGCTCTAAACCTGAATAACTGCAAGTTTTATCCGAATTTAATATTACTGTAATAGAACCTTGTGGTAAATCATTTATAGAAGTATATTTTCCATATTGTAATGTATATTTTCCAATTGTTAATTTACTTTTTTCTTCTTCTTTAGCTTTCTCTTCTGCTTCTTTTTTAGCATTTTCTTCTTCTAATGCTTTTTGCTCCTGTTTTACTATATCTAAAACTTCTATTTTTTTCTCTTCTGTTAAGACACTATCAGATGTTTTATTTTTGTCTATTTCTTCTTTAATTAAGTTTATTATATCTTCTTTGTCATTATCTTTATTATATTTTATCCAATCATTAATTTCATCATCACAATTAACTTCAATAAATTTTGTGTTAAATTCTGCTTCTACACTTTTTTTATAATCTTCATTTGTTTTAGAAAAAGTGAAATCTGTTACATTCATTTTACTTGCTTGTTTTTCTTTATAAGTTTCAATAGCAGATTCTACAAATTCTCCTAATGAAGTATATACATAGCTTTCGTCATAATCTCTATATACAAATATTTCATATTCACTATTTTCTTTATTATATAACATTTTTAGTTTACAATCTCCCGAAAATGAGCCTTTTGCAAGTTCTCCTCCATTTTCATCTACTTGATATATTTCTAACATCTTTGATGTTTTACCTTCATATGTATTATCATATCTTATAAGTAATGTAGGTATTTGATTATCATTTATTTTTATTAATTGCATTTCAATATTTTCACTATTATTTAGTATAGAATCTTGTTTGCTTAAATATAAAACATAAGAATCTTCCCATGCTGATAATTCTATAGAATCATTATTCTCTTTATTTTTACTATATAATAAAGCAATTGCTCCTCCTACTATTGCAATTAGTAAAATAACTATTATTGATATTATAACTATTGTCTTCTTATTTGATTTTGTTTTAGTTTCATTCTCACTTTTCATATTGCTCCCCCTTATTTATTTTTATATAATTATTATAGATTTATTATTTTTTTTATTCAATAGTTTTTATAATATTTTTAACTTACTTATTAATTTTATATCCATATATGTAACTAAAACTCTTTATAATCGTATTTTATTTCTTTATAAATTCTACAATATTTCTTTTAGAGTTTGATTTTAACTATTATTATTCAGGTTGACTTAATATATATTTATAAGTATAATATTGTCATGAAAATATTAATTGTTGAAGAAAAATTTAATGAAAAAAAGCTAAGTAATTTTTTACTTAGTAAATTTGAAGGTTTAACTAATAATGCTATTTACAAAGCTCTAAGAAAAAAAGATATTAGAATTAATAATGTGAAAGTTAATGAAAATGTCATACTACATACAGGAGATGAAGTAAAAATATTTATTGTAGATGAAATTTTATTAAATTCTACTTCTAAATCTTTTGAAATTATTTATGAAGATGATAATATCATTTTAGTTAATAAACCTATTAATATAGAAGTAACTGGTGAAAACTCTCTAACTTCTTATCTTAAAAAAATTTATAAAGAAAAAGGAATTAAATATATAGAACCTTGCCACAGATTAGATAGAAATACTAGTGGTCTTATTTTATTTGCCAAAAATCAAGAATCTTTAAACGAGCTACTTAACATGTTTAAAGAAAATAAAATAGAAAAACATTATCGTGCAATCACCTATGGTATTCCTAGAAAAAAATACGAATATTTAGTAGCTTATTTATTTAAAGATACAAAAAAATCTTTAGTATATATTTCTAATGATAGAAAAAAAGGATATCAAGAAATAAAAACATCATATAATCTAATTGGCTCTGATAAAGAAAACAATCTGGCTCTTTTAGATATTGAGCTACATACAGGTAGAACACATCAAATTAGAGCACAGCTTTCTCATATTGGATACCCAATTTTAGGTGATGGAAAATACGGAATAAATAAAATTAACAAAAAATTTCATCTTACTACTCAAATGCTATGTAGTTATAGTATTACTTTCCATATAAATTCATCATATAAAAAATTAAGATATTTGGATGGAAAAACATTTTGCTTAAATACATTACCTTTTAATTTAAAGGAGGTAAATTTTAATGTTTAGTAGTTTTGCTTTAAAAATAATTGCTGTTATTTGTATGCTTTGTGACCATTTCGGAGATGCTATAATAAAACCATTTTCTTTTTTTAATGTAATTGGTAGAATCGCTTTCCCTATTTTTGCTTTTCAAATAACAGAAGGTTATATTCATACAAAAGATTTGAAAAAGTATTTTAAAAGGCTTATTATTTTCGCTATATTATCTCAGATACCCTTTATGCTTTTTTTATCTACATTTACATCACCTTTTACTTTAAATATATTTTTCACTTTATTACTTGGTCTTCTTTCAATTTATATATATAATAAGATACCTAATAAATTTTTATCAATTGTTATTGGAATTATTATATCTATATTGGCAGAAATTATTAATGTAGATTATGGTGCATGGGGTGTAATTATTATAATGATTTTTTATATATTCAAAGATAAAAAAGTTATTATGAGTTTATTATATATCTTATCTTGCTTTATAAAATATTTACCTTATTTACTGAAATATAATTTTCATTATATATATTTATTACTATTATTTGGTACTGCATTTTCTATATTCTTTATTATTGCTTATAATGGTAAACAAGGAAAAAAGATAAAATATTTTCTTTATATATTTTATCCTTTACATATGCTAATTTTATATTTTATAAACGTTGCTCTTCTTTAGCAACGTTTATTTTATTACATTAATAGTAAGAAATATATAGCTTTAACCATTAAGATAATACATTTATAAAAAGTTTCTACAGCACAGACAGGTTCTATCTAAGATAAAATAAATCTTTTATAATTACACTCTCTTGCAAAGATTTGGTATTACTAGTTAATAGGTGATTTAAAATTAGCTATCTAAACAATTAACTAAAGCAAAACTATGCCCTATTTCCTCTTCTTAATTTATACAAAAATTAATTCCTCTTGCTACAACATTTCCCATATTTTCTATTAAATCATCAATTTCCTTTGGTGTTACAATCATATTAAAGTCATTTGGAATTAATGCATTTTTTATTTCCTCATAATTATCTTGTTCTTTTAAATTATTTAAATAATCATTTGATTTTGCTTCTTGTTGTAATTTAGTAATAAACAAATCTAAACAATCATCTGTAATTGTTGCTAAATCCACAACCATTGGAACTCCTATTGCAATTACTGGTATTCCAAGTGTATTATTACTTAGTTCTTTTCTTTTATTCCCAACTCCTGCACCTGGTACAATCCCTGTATCTGCAATTTGTATAGTACTACTAATTCTTTCTATACTTTTTGATGCTAAACTATCTATTACAATAAGTAATTTTGGTTTTACATTATCTACAATTCCTTTAATAATTTCTAAAGTCTCAATTCCAGTAGTACCAAGCACTCCTGGTGAAACCGCACTAACAGCTCTTGTTCCTTCTTTCAAATATTGTGGTGCATAAGTTAATAAATGTCTTGTTATATCTACTTCTGAAACAACCTTAGGTCCTAATGCATCTGGTGTTACTTCTGCATTTCCAAGTCCTACTATTAATATTCCATCTTCTTTTTGTATATGTTTATCTATTAAATTCTTTAATTCTCTTGTTACACTTTCTGATGCTTTTTGTATATCATCTTCTGTTGCTATTTTTAAATTTTTAATATCTATAGTAATATATTCACCTTGTGGCTTTCCTATGGCATCCTCGCCTTGTTTATCTAAAACTATTACTTTTGAAACCTTTATATTTTCTCCATCCTGAAATTCCTCTGCTTTTATTCCAGGAATTTCATTTTCTATATTATTTGCTTTTTTATAGATATCTCTTCTCTCGTCTGCCATATCAGTTCTAAAATTATACATAAAAAAACCTCTCTTTCTTCTTTTATTTTTTGAAAAAAGAGAGGTTTTTATTCATTTTTTCACTTTTTATAGGAAATGTTCTATTTTGTTATTATTCACGGGCTCATTTAAAAGCACTATAGTAACTTATTTACTACAATATCTACACAATATAGACTCCAAACCTATATTTATATCAATTAATCCATTTTTATAATTTACATCTAAATCAATTAATCCTTCTATTATTTCTTTTAGCTCTTTTTCTTTAAAATAATCAGCTTGTTTTTTATATTTATTCACCAAAAACATCTGATTTTGCTTAAGCTTCATACTTTCTGCTAAATTTCTATTATATTTTACAGCTAATTTAAGCAAATATAATTTTTTAAAATGATTATACAATGTAATTAATATTTTTTGTATTGGTTCCTTATTATATATAAGTCCTCTTAAAGTCTCCATTGCAGATGCTATATCTTTTCTTCCAAGTTCATCTGTCAAATCAAATATAACACTATCAATTTGCTTGATTGCAAGCTTATCTATGCTACTTTTATCTATTGTTCCATTTTCTCCTGCATATTCAATAAGTTTTCTTATTTCATTTATTAAGTCTTGCATAGAAGTGCCACAAATTTCAATTAAATACATTAATGTATTTTCATCTACATTAACTTTATAACCATTACAAATAGCTTTTAATCTCTTTGCAATTTGAACTGGTTTTAACTTTTCAAAATTACATACTTCTCCACATTTTTCAATAGTTTTATATAAATCTATTTTATCCGCTTCTTTTTCAACAAAAACTAATATTGTAGTTTCATTTATCATTTCTATATTTTCTTCTATATATTCACTTATTTTTTTCTGAATAACAGTATTTTTTGCTTCTTTTTTCTTAGCTTCTTTCTTAAAAATCCCTGTATCTCTTGCGATAATTAATTTTTTTTCATATCCAAATGCTGGAGTACTTATATCTGACATGATGTTTTCTATATTAGATTCATCTATTTTTATAAAATTTATTCCATTTACTAATTCTCCAAAATTACTTTTAATTTTCTTTAAGCAATTTTCTAGTAAAAAGATTTCATCTCCATATAATAAATATACTCCTTTTAATTTTCCAGATTTTAAATCTCTTTCTAATGTTTCTACTGACATATTTTCTCTCGAATCCTTTCTCTTATTTGCAAATGGATAAGTTATTTTGCATTTATCTATCTATTTTGTCATTTACACCTAATATTTTAACTTTTTTCAAAAATATATATTTATGAATTTTTTAATATAATTCTAAATACCTCTGCAACACTCCAACCTTGAGCAAAAGCACCTTTTGGGAGATATGGCTTTTTAGAATCATAAATTTCTGGAATGCTTCCTACTGTATGACCTTCTTCCATTTCCTTTATAAAAGTATTTGTTACATTTTCCACAAATTCTTTATATTGTTTTTCTAATCGATTCCTTTTAGTTTTTGCTTTTGTATTTTTAATTATATTTTTAAAAGCATCATTATATACACCTAAAAGCCATGTCCATGTTATTCCTTGATGATAGCTCATATCCCTTTTTACACTATCACCTTCATATACATCTATATAATTTTCTTCTCCTTCTGCAAGTGTTTTTAATCCATAACTATTAAGAAGTTTATTAGTTGCAACCTCGAAAATATCTGATGCTAATTTCGAATCTGTATCAATTACTTGATAAGATAAACTTATCGCAAATAATTGGTTTGGTCTAATTTTTGAATCTCCTATGACATCATATAAACATTTTTGTTCCTTATTATAAAATTTTTCATTAAATGATTTTTTACATTTTTCTGCCATATTAGCATATTGTTTTGCATATTTTTTATCAAATAACTTCTCTGTTAATTCTTCCATTATCTTTAAAGCATTATACCACATACTATTTACTTCTACTGCTTTTCCATTTCTTGGTGTAACAGCAAAATTTCCAACTTTTGCATCCATCCAAGTATTTTGTGTATCTTTAGTACCAGAAACAATTAAATAATCTTCATCTAAATATATATTATTATTATCTACACCAATTCCTTGTGCATATGAATAAATAATTTTTACTAAACAGTCATAAAATTTTTCTTTAATAAATTCATAATCATTAGTATATTCTATATATTTTTTTATTTGTTCAAATAATAATAATGAACTATCAACACTATTATATAATGGTCTATTATCATATCCAGAGTATCCATTTGGTACTAATCCATATTTTACATCTCTAATCATTGTTAATAGAACTTCTCTAGCAATATTAAATCTTTTTGGTAATAATAATAACCCTTCAAATGAAATAAGTGTATCTCTTCCCCAATCTAAAAACCAAGGATATCCTGCAATTATTGTGTGTAATCCAAAGCTTGGTCTATATACAACAAAATTATCTGCTGCTATAATGTAATCTTTTACTAATTCTTTTGTTTTACCACTATTTTCATCTATCAAATCTGATTGTTTTACTAATTCATCTATTCTTTCTTTTTCTTTTTTTATTATTTCCTCTGCATTTATTTCTTCAATATTCTCTTCTAAAGAACATACAAAAGTAATTTTCTTATTTTCTTTTGGTAATAAACTAATTTCATATCTACCTGGAACTAAATGATCTTCTTCTGGATAAAAACCTCTTTTTTCTTCTTCTATATAAAACATATTTTTAAAATTATCATTATAATGCTCTATATATTTTCCTTCTGATACATTAATATATACTGGAAATTCAGAATGTCCATCTATACAGACTTTTAATTTTGTTGCTTCTGAGTTTTGTATTACATTAAAATTATGGTTTGTATTCATTGTATGAAAATCTCTATAATTCATTATTGGTGCCAATGTTAATTTAGAATTATAATCACCATTTTTTATTTCATAAAGAATAGTTACTGTGTTTTTCCCATATTCCATACAAATGCTTTTCTTTATTTTAGTATCTCTTACTTTATAACTGAATATCGGAATAACGTCTTTTTCAAAGTTTTGTTCATATTTATAACCATCTGAAATATAATTTTTACATACATTTGTATATAAATTATATCTACTTCCTTCAATTTCTATTGATTCATCTACTTTAGATAAAATTAGAAATCTTCTTGCTGGTGGCGTTAAAGGTGCTATTAATAATCCATGATATTTTCTTGTATTACTACCAATTATCGTGGAACTTGCATATCCTCCTATACCATTTGTAATAATCCATTCCTTTTGTAATCCCTTTTCTAAATTCATGTATCTTTTTCCATATTTCATTTGTTATTTCCTCCATCTCCTCAACATGTTGCCAAAAGTTGCCAAAAGGGACGGGGCATATTGACAATTTTTAATAAAATTATTTAACAACCCAAAGATAATATTAAAATTGTCAATATGCCCCGTCCCTTTTGGCACCTTTTGGCAACAATTTTTCTATTACCAGATTTTATCTTCTAAGTTTATTTATTGTATCTATAATCTTTTTTCTTTCGTTTTCATCTAATTGGTCTATTTTATTTGGCATTGGTATTTGTACTTCTTTTTGTTTTACATTTTTATTTGAATTTACTCTTTTTTTATCTTTCGAGGTTTCTGGCTTTTTCCTTAACTTTTCTTGTATTTTATTTAATCTTTCTTTTTCTTTTAATTTCATATCACTTTCTTTAATAGATTCTATTCTGTCTTGATATTTTGAAAAGAATTTACTTTTACCTTGTGGTTTCTTTTTTGCTTGTTTAACTTTATTTCTTTGAATTCTTTTATTATGTTTTTTACTTGATTTTAATCTATCATTTAATAACATATACTTCAAATCGTTTTGCTTATCTTTGAATTTCAAATCTTCACATACAAGTTCTATTATAGCTTGTGCAACTGCATTTGAATCATGTCTTATATATTCTCCTTGCATGCAAGAAATATTTCTTTGCATTAATTTAATTCCTTGATTTTTTACTTTTTGAATATCTTGTTCTATTAATTCATACCCTTGCATATTATATTTTCTAATATATTCTGGAACAATTTCTCCTGTATCATAAATACAATAATCAATTATTTTTCCTCCTGCATGGTTATTTATAGCATTAATATGATCAGATAAACTATAATTATATGTTTGACCAGGTTCTGTCATTAAATTACTTACATATATTTTAAAGGCTTTACTTTCTCTAATTGCTTTTGTTACACCTTTAACAAGTAAATTCGGAATTATATTTGTATACAAACTTCCTGGTGCTATTACAATTGCATCTGCCTCCATTATAGACTCTATTACACCTGGTGCTGGTTTACAATTATGTGGATTTATGAAAACTCTTGATATTTTACTTGTTTTACTGTTTACAATATCTGGTATGTCATTTTTATTTTCTATTACTGTTCCATCTTCTAATTCTGCACATATTTTTATTTCTTCTAATGTTACTGGTAAAACCTTTCCTGTCATATTTAATATATTTGTTGTTTTTTCTATAGATTTAGTGAAATCTTTTGAATATTCATTCATTGCAAGTAAAAAGATATCTCCAAAAGATAAATATTGTAATCTTCCACTTTCAAATTTTAAATTTATGATTCCTCTCATTGATTCTTCATCAGTTGCAAGTGAAATTATACTTTCTTTTACATCTTCTAATGGTAATGCCCCCAAAATTCTTCTTGAATCACTTACAGCTTCCCCATAATCTGAAACAGTTACAATTGCAGTAATATTATCTGTATAATTTTTTAATCCCCTTAAAATACTATTTAGACCTGCGCCTCCTCCTAAAACAACTATTTTAGGTCCTTGATTATACACTTTTTTATTAAATATTAATGACTTTACATCGACTCTTTTTCTAGTGTCTGTATTCTCTATTAGTAATTCTAATGTTCTTTTTTGAATATATACTATTCCTATTACTATAGATATAAATCCTATAATAAAACTAATAACAATTTTTCCTATTGTATTAAAGTCTAATTCTTTTATTACTAATATATTAGAAATAGCAAATACTAAAAAAACTACTCCTACTAATATTAAAAATATCCATCTTTTCATTTTTGTGCTTGATTTAAACCATTCAAAAAAGCCATTCATTTTATATTCTCAAACCTTTCTTTTTTATCTAATCTCCTATAACCTCTATTTCTAACTCGATATTTTTACTAGTCTTTTCAAATACTACTCTCTTAACATACTCTACTAGTTTTAAAACATCTTCTGCTGTTGCTTTTCCTTTGTTTACTATAAATCCCGCATGTTTATTAGAAACTTCTGCATCTCCAATAGAAAAACCCTTTAAACCACAATCATCTATTAGTTTTGCAGTAATAAAATC
This sequence comes from uncultured bacterium, assembly GCA_905215935.1. Lineage (GTDB taxonomy): Bacteria > Bacillota > Clostridia > TANB77 > CAG-508 > CAG-492. Next base: position 14,670 of record CAJMRY010000002.1, on the reverse strand, counting down.
ATCTCCTCTTTTAAAAGTACTACCAGCACTTGGCATATTAAACGGTTGTTTTTCTTTTCTATAGTTTAAATATTCTTGCATTTTTGCCTTTATAATTTGTCTGTTTCCATATTTTAATTTTATTTTTGAAGATACTATTATACCATTATCTTCAAAAAATCTACTATGTCTATATGAAAATATATGCTCATTATTATTAATTGTATGTAAATTACCATTATAATCTATATATGTTGTCTCTACTACTATATCTTTAAATTCTTTTCCGTGAGCACCTGCATTCATTCTTATTGCTCCACCAATAGTTCCTGGAATACCTGATGCAAATTCAAATCCTTCTATTTCTTCTTTTAATAATATTCCGAGCAAGCATTCCTAATTTTACTCCTGCACCAAGCTTTATTATTACATCTTGATTATATTTATATTCTTCCTCTTCTTCTGCAACTTTGTCATAACCAACTTGCATTTCTATATCTTGTTTGTCTTTTTTTATATCTATTTCTTGTAAATCTATTTTTAAAACAATTCCTCTTATTCCATTATCTTTTACTAATAAATTTGTGCCATTTCCTATTATAGTTAGGGGTATATTGTTTGTTTTTACTATTTCTAAAACGTTTTTTATATCTTCTATACTTTTTGCAAATATTAATATATCTGCTATTCCTCCAATTTTAAATGAAGTATATTTTCTCATTTCTTCTTCTTCTTTTATATTAGATGGTGGTATTTTTTTTACTAATTCATTATATATTTTTTTTATGTTCAAAAAGATCACCCTCTCTTATTTTCTAATATATTTATTTTAACATTCTAGATTCTATCATCTTTTTGCCAATATTACAATAAAAAGTTCCATGTTACTATGAATTTTTTAACAATGTATTACATATATTTAATTTAAGAAACAATATTTTTCATTACAATATACTTGAAAAACATGTAGAATAATGTATAATATATTTATACTATTTAGAAAGGGGAGAAAATAATGTTCTGTAAAATGTGTGGTAAAGAAATACCAGATGGACAAGAATTATGTGATGAATGTGCTGCAAAAGCTACAAATACATCTAATCCAGAAACAACTTCTGAAACAACTTCTGAAGCACAAAATGTAAATCAAAATACTACAAATGCACAAAATGCAACTGTTATTAATAATAATCAAGCAAACACTAATCCACAAGCAAAATCTAAACTTGTTGCTGGTTTACTTGGTATATTCTTAGGTACTTTTGGTGTACATAACTTTTATTTAGGATTTACTACTAAAGCTGTTGTACAATTATTAGTTTCACTTGTAGGTGGATTAATTACTTGTGGTATAGCTACAGTAGCTGTTGAAATTTGGGGACTTGTTGAAGGTATCATGATTTTATGTGGTAATATTCAAACAGATGCAAATGGTGTTCAATTAAAAGACTAATAAAAAAAGTAGAGTTATCTCTACTTTTTTTATATATTAATCATTCATATTCGCAAATATTGTCTCTTTGCAAAAAAATAACCTCTTACTCTCCTACTTTTATCTGTAACTTTTGCAAACTAATATCTATAAAAATACCTTCATTTTTACCATATAAAAACTTTTAATTCTGAATTTTTTATTCTAAATTTCGCATACTATAGTTAGGTGATAAAATTGAAAAAAGAAAAACTTTTCGAATTATTAAATCAAATGACTATTGAAGAAAAATTAGGACAAATGATTCAAATAAAAGCAGATCCTTTTACATTGCCAAACTCATCTAATACAGGTCCTACAAAAGATTTAAATTTAACTGATGAAATGATTTATAATGTTGGAAGTATATTAAATATTGCAGGTTCTAATACAATAAAATCTATACAAGACAAATATCTAGAGAAAAATAGAAATCATATTCCCCTTCTTTTTATGGGCGATATTATAAACGGATATAAAACAACATTCCCTATTCCACTACTTCAAGGCTGTTCATGGGATTTAAGTCTAGTCTCAAAAGTCTCTTCAATTTCTGCAAAAGAATGTGGATATGCAGGAATAAATGTTAATTTTTATCCTATGGTAGATTTAGTTCGAGATGCTAGATGGGGTCGAGTAATGGAGTCAATTTCTGGAGAAGACCCTTACCTTGGTAGTTTATATTCGAAAGCTATAGTAGATTCATACCATAAAAACAATATTTCTTGCTGTGCAAAACATTTTATAGGATATGGTGCTGTAGAAGGTGGTAAAGAATATAATAAAGTAGATATAAATATTAATGACTTATATCAATATTATTTACCCGCATTTAAAACATGTATACATTCTGGCATAGATATGATAATGCCTAGCTTTAATACACTAAATGGAGTTCCTTGTACTGCAAATGTTTGGTTATTACAAGACTTATTGAGAAAACATTTAAATTTTAATGGAGTAATTATATCAGATTATTCTGCTATATATGAATTAATAGCTCATGGATATGCAACTGATGAAAGTGATGCAGCATTAAAAGCACTAAAAGCCTCAGTAGATATAGAAATGATGTCTAGCACCTATATTCATTCTCTTCCTAAACTAATAAAATCCAATAAAAATTTAGAAGAAAAAATAAATACTGCTGTATTTAGAATATTAAATTTGAAAAATAAACTTGGGCTATTTGAAAATCCATATGGCAATTTGAATTCTGAAAAAGAAAAAACTTATATTCTTTGTAAAAAAAATAGAGATGTTGCCAGAAAAGTCGCTAGTAATACATTTGTTTTATTAGAAAATAAAAATAACATTTTACCTTTAGATAAAAAGACTAAGATCTGTTTAATTGGTCCTTATTCAAACAATATAGCACTTTCAGGCTCATGGTCTATTTATAGTAAAAATGAGATTAGTACAGTAACATTAAAAGATGGATTATATAATAAATTAAATACCCCATTTCCATTTGAAAAAGGATGTGATATTTTATCAGAAGAAGAATTTTATAATTTGGACCCTTCTATACCCAAAAAAGAAAATTCAGACAATAAAAACATTAATAACTACAATTTGAATTCAGCTTTAGATATAGCAAAAAAGTCTGATGTAATAATACTTGCCATTGGGGAACATTATAAACAATCTGGTGAAGGAGCTTCACGTTCTAATATAAAATTACCAAATATTCAAACCCAATTATTAAATTCACTATTACTATTAAATAAACCAATAGTCTGTATTCTATTTAGTGGTAGACCCTTAGAAATATCATATATAGCTGATAATGTAGATGCATTACTATGGGTTCGGATTTCCTGGTATAGAAGGTGGAAATGCAATAGCAGATGTATTATATGGAGATGTAAATCCTTGTGGAAAATTAAACATTAGTTTTCCTCAAAATAGTCGGTCAATGTCCTATATATTATAATCATTACAATACTGGTAGACCTAATATTATAAATTCTAGATTTACATCCAGATATATAGATATCCCTGATAAACCTTATTATCCCTTTGGTTATGGATTATCTTATTCTAAATTTAAATACTCTAATTTACAATTAAGTTCTACTATTATATCAGATTTAAAACCTATAACAGCAAATATTGTAATAAAAAATGAAAGTAATGTTCCAGGTTATGAAATTATTCAAGTTTATATACAAGATTTGTCCTGTAGTATTGTACGTCCTGTAAAAGAATTAAAAGGCTTTAAAAAAGTATATTTTGAAGCACATGAGGAAAAAAAAATTGATTTCCAGATTACAATAGATATGCTAAAATTTTGGAATAGTAACTTAGAATTTATTTATGAACCTGGCGAATTTAAAATATTTATTAGTCCAAATTCAGAATATAATTTATTATCTGCAAAATTTAAAATTAATTAAAGCTACTATTTACAGCATACACACGTTAGAAAAAAATCTATATGTTTTTATTTTGCTCTATATTGCTATTAAAAGCATATAATTGCAAATAAAAATATCTATATGTTTTATATTTAATTAATAGTTTGATACTTTATTTTAATATTCTATTATAAAACAGGTCTGATTCTAATTCATATCAGACCTGTTTTTACACTTTCTAAATTAACTCCATTTAATATAATATTCTATATTTTTAGAAAACTATTAGTCAGATATAGTTATCTATAAATTACTCATTTGCTATGTTATAAAAATACGTAAAATACACATCATCGCTCTATATATAATCAAATTGATACATATTCTTTTTTATTATTTATTTGTAATAAATTTAAACCTTTTTTTACATATTTATTATTCATAAAATACTTCCATATAAGACCAGATAAATAATTTTCAATCATAATCATCGATATTCCCTTATCAATTCCTATACATTCTATAGAATACCATTCTTTTTCAGACTCTAAATTATATGCATCCTTAAAACCATATTTACACCATAATTTTGGAAAATTATTATAATAATATTCCATTGCTTTTATAGATTCTTCTGGTGTAAATACAATAGAACCAATAGCTCCACAAGGAGTAATTGTTCCATCATTATTTTTATTATCACAAGGCTCTGCTCCATATCTCCCAGAATACCCGGCTAGGTCCAACACATGCTGTTAATCCCCATGAATTTTCTCCAAATGTTTTAAATTTATTTTTATTATCTATACAAAACTCTCTATTTGCTTTAGTAGCTTTTATAGAATTTTCAAACCAATCTATGCCATCTGAATCTTGTCTATTTCTAAAATTTATCCAACCATGTGAAAATTGATATGTAAATAGAGTTCCCCAATATGTATATATTATATCTTTTATTTGTTTATAGTCTTTTTTCTCTTTACTAAAATTATTATACATATCCCTACTCACAGAAAACGTTGGAGAAGCGACTCCTAAAACATATTGCATTAAATGTTCTGCATACATATTCCAAGCTCCCCAAAAACCCTTTTCATCTGAATATCCCATATAAAATTGATTAGTTGCTGAATTTGTATACCATCTCCAATTTATTCTTTTATATAAATATTCTGCTTTTTCTTTTATAATTCCTCCAAAATATTCGCCTACTGTTATAGCTCCACAAATAAAAATAGCTGTATCAATAATAGATATTTCGCAGTTCCACACCCTTTTTCCTGTATTAATATCAATAAAATGATAAAAAAATCCGTTTATACCTTCTACATTTTGAGTAAATGTATCTAATGTTCTGTTTGCTCTATCATATGCTTTTTTATAACTAATCCAATTATGTTCTACTCCTATTATTAAAGCTGCAAGTCCATATCCTACAGAAGCTATGCTAGAAATGTCATCTGCAAGTTTCGTTTTATCTCTTATTAAACCATATCCTTTACTATCTTTTTTTACATTAGCTTCTTTTATAAAAAAGTTATAGCTACCTTTTAGTTCTTTTAAAAGTAGTTTATTACCATAGCATTTAAATATTCTCATAGATTTCACTCCTTTAATTAATTATATAAAATTAATTCAGGCTATTCAATGGAAATATTATGTAACCTGTATTAACTATATATTAACGTTTTTATCTGGTACCTTATTTTCTTGTTTTCTTCAACTACGTCTTCTATTGCTACATATTAACATCCTTATCTAATAGAAAATTATAACTATTACTAAGATACTGCTTAGATTAATGTTCTAAATTATTCATAAATTTTATATGGAAAGAATTAATATTCATTTAATTTTAGTTATTTATAGTTGAAATTTTAATATTTAATATATTTTTTAATATATTAGTATGTTTCTTGTATTTTATTTGTACATTTAATTGAATTATTGTTTTATTTATGATATATAATTTCTAGTTATATTTTTAATTGTGAAAGGATGAAAAAAATGAAAATAGAATTAATTGGCGGATATGAAAAAAATGAACTAGAAACACGTATACAAAAAGTTGCAACTGCAGGAAAACTATCTAGATTTCCTGGAAATGTTTTTGAAGTTTTAGAAAGTTGTAATAATTATGAAAAAAATGTAAATTTAATTAAAAGAATTATTGGTATGGGACATAAATCAATTATTGAACACGATTATTTAGTTTTTGCAATTTGTGATGTTACCCCTATTATTGAACAAACAATTATTGGAAATAGACTAACTTCTTTCACAATAAAATCTAGAAGAGAAGTCGATTTTAGAACTGCAGGATTTTATGTCCCTGAATTTCGTAATAAAGATTTAAGTTTGCATGAAAAAAATGAAGAATTAAAAGAAAAATATATTTCTCATATGAAAGATTTGTTTAGTACCTATGGAGACTTTGTAGATAATGGAATAAAAGTTGAAGATGCTCGCTTTATTTTACCTTATTCTTACTATAGTAATATTATTATGGGGCTAAATGCTAGAGAGCTTGAAAAAATGGTAGTTTCTTTCCTATATGGTCCTTTAAGTAAAATTTCTGAATTAAAAGGGTTTGGTGAGCAATTACTTTCAATTATTAAGACTCACGTTCCATATTTAGAAAATAGTATTGAATCTCATAATATTTCTTTAGATAATCCTTTTGAGTATATGGAAAGCATTTCAAAAAGACCTGAAATAAAAATTGCTGATAAACCTAATTTAATTAGTCACACTCCAAATCCTGATGATGTTATTTTAAAAAGCTCTATTATGTATCATTATCAATGTTCAGAAACTGAAGCAAATGAAATACTTACAGATTTAGAGAAAAAGGATCCAGATTATAAATTAAAGTGTATGGATATTATATTACACAAAGAAGAAAGGCGTGAACTTGAACAAGTTAATTTTACATTTCAAATTCCAATTTCATTATCAATACTTACTCACTTAACACGCCATAGAATGCATTCTCTTCTTGTTCCAGAGTTCTTACCTCTTTGGAATTTTGAAAATATCGTTGTACCTGCAACAATTCGAGCAAAAAAAGATTTAGAGAAACTTTTCCTTGACGCTCATGAGAAAAATATAGAGGTATTTGAAGAATTTAAAAATATGAATGTAGCAGATGAAGATTTAATCTATTTTTATTTAGGTTGTCAAATGTTAAATGTTATTACAACTATGAATGGTCGTACATTACAATGGATTTTACATTTACGTTGTTGTAACAAAGCACAATGGCAAATAAGAGAAATTGCTAAAGAAATCGCTAAACAAGTATCTATGATTGCTCCACTTCTCGGAAAAGGTCTTGGTCCAACATGTATAACTGACTTAGTTTGTTATGAAGGAAAAGAATGTTGTGGATTAATAAATGTATTATTAGAAAATAAAAATAAAGAAGAAAATTAATTTAATTTTATCAAGAGCAGATATTAAATTTGAGTAATCTTTTTTGATGATTGCCCATTTTTCAATATTTTCTTTGGTAACTTTTGGGTAATCACCCTCAAAAATAGCCCCTTTTTAGCACTTTTTCAAAAAGCAGAAAAATCGCTATATTCCTTTAATATTAAGGTTTGCAGCGATTTCTTGTTTTGTAAATAGCTCCTTTGCGTAGGACGTATTCGAAAAAACTTACGCAAAAAAGTTACTTATTTCCGTTTCAAATGTAGTTATGGCAATAGTTTGCAACAAATGTACCCACAAATCAGTATTTTTTGCTATTAAATATATTTTTGATTTAACATAAAATTTTAGGTTTGGCAATACTTTTTAAAAACTTTTTTATTTGCTTATATAATCTAATACGTCTGCTACATTTTCAAAAATCATACTAGCAACTTCCTTTGCTCCTTCTTCTGCAGTTATCATTGAAAAGCCATTATATTCTTTTATCATTGAAATATCATTTCTTCCATCTCCTATTGTAGCAACATATTTCTTATCTATTTTTAACATTTCTATTAACTTCTTTATGGCATTATCTTTTCCTGCATCTTTTGAAACAACATCTACAATTACAAAATCATGATTATCGTAATACATTCCTGGAAACGCTGAATGTGCTTTTACATACTCTTTAAATATATTATTTATTTCATCTTCAATAGTTTGAGCTAATTCATAATTTGATGTTCTTATTCGTATTTTCAATAATTCTTGATTTTTGTATTCTACTTTGTCTTTATCATCATAAAAAAATACTTCTATATTTTCCTTTGTTTTTAGATAGTCTATTATTTTATTAGAAACTTTTGGTTTAATTGATTGTTCATATATTTTTTCATTATTTTTATTAAAAATTACTGCACCATTATTTGAAATAATATAATCATATAGAATATTATATTGTTTTATTACATTACTAACACTAGTTTTACTTCTTCCTGTAACGATAACAAATTTTCCACCATTGTTTATATATTCTTCAATAGCTTTCACATTCTTACACATATTTTCTTCTGTAATATATATTGTTCCATCATAATCACTAAATACTATTTGCTTTTTTAGTTTATCTAACATTATTTGGAGCCTCCTTAATTTCTACTTTCTTAATATTATATCTTGTGCAACTTTTGATGTTGCATAAGCATCTTCATATCCTTTTTCCAAATAAAAGTCTATGCTTTCTAATAAATTTATCACTAAAAGACCTCCCTATGTATAATCTCAAAAATGTTTTTTCCATTAGCAAAACATTCTAAATAATCTGCAAGTAAACTCATATCTATTTCATCTGCAATTTCTCTGTAATTACTTATTATTTCCTTGTAATAACCAAAGGCAAAAGTATTCTTATTTCTTATTAGTTCAATTAACATTCTCTCTTTGTTATAAATATTTATTTGAACATTATTATAATTTATTTGACTTTTTCCAATTTCAAAAAAATGGTTTGCCATAAATATTTGTTCTATTTTATCATTCAATATTTTCTTGACATTGTGTTTTGTAGATAAAAAATATTTGCTAGGTATGTAATCAGTTAATCCTAAATAGAAAAATGCACTTTCTGATGTAAAAATACTATTAGGATATCTTTTCACAATATATTCCAAAGGATTGTATTTTTCAGTATCTGAATATAGACCACTTTCAATCTTATATAGTTCTTTGTTTGCTACTTTTTTATTTATATTATAATTATCTAATCCATTATTTTTCAATTCACTATATGTATATATCATTTTTTCGTCCCCCGACTATATATTAAACTAAAGCGAGGCGTTTGTCAACAAAATCACCTTATTTTAGTTTAACTTTTTTCTTAATCCTTTTTATCTACTTTATTATATCAATTTCAAATTTATATCTTTATCTTTTTATTAATATTTGCCATTCCCTTGAACATTGCTCATTATTTTTGAAAAATATTTTACTTGAAGTTGATATTTTGCAATAACTTTTTAAACATTCATAATCTAATGTAGCATCTAGTATTAAGATTTTCGTATCTACATTTGCTAATCCTAATACAAAGAATATATCTTGAAATTCTTTGCATACTTTGTCAAGTTGAAATTTATAATAACATAATTTGATAAAGTAACATATGATTTCAGCTGAAAATACAGTTTGTGTAATAATTAACAGCACATCTAAATTTTCTAATTGAATCATCAAAAAAAATATATAACAATAAAACAGTAGATTTAATAATCCATCCTAGCATCATTTTGTCTACTACTTTTTTTGTAAAAAAAGCACTTTCATAGCAATTTAATCCTAATTTCTCAATAGATGGTTCTTCACTATTATTGTAATAATTTTTAGTTTCTCTAAGCATTGTATTAACGCCAAATGATTCTTTAATAAGTGACTTCCTTCTTTCATTCTCTGCGAGATTACTAAAATATATTTCATTTATATTTGTTAAAATCACATATCCTATAGTTAAAATAATGCTAATTATAATAATTATACTTTTATATTCAAAATCAAATATTAATATAAATGAGATAATTATATTTAACAAAAATAGTATATTTCCTAAATTACTAATTTTATTTGTTCTGTCATATAGTTCTTGAATTTCATCTTTTCTATCACTATTCATATTTTAAACCTCTGGGAACACCTTTTTAATTTCTTCAGAAGCAGAATATGGTTTACCATCATTTTCATATTCTATAGCTTTATCAATTCTTTCTTCAATTTAGGACAAGAAGATATAAAAACAACTCAAGGATATTTACAAACAAACAATAGTCGTAAAGAAAATGCTATGCAACGATTATCTGAAAGCAGAAGTAATAAAAAAGATAAAAATAAGTTATCTGCTTAAAAAATACTCTACCCAATATTAAAATTTGAATAGAGTAAAAAAATTTTTTTAATTTAAGTAGTTTTGGTTAAGTTAAAAAATAAACCCAGCAAATACTGGGCTATTCTTGGCTCCTCTTGCCTTTTTAGTTTTTCTCAAAAACTTCTGTATCTTTGCTGTTGTCAACACTTTCAGACTTTCATTTTCTCTATGTACGGTCGTTGTACGGTCGTGTGAAAGGTATCCCAAAACCTTTGAAAGTATGTTGAACATTTTTTTAATTGTTATATTTTATCCTATTTTTTGTTTTAAATTTTCTTGTATATATTTAATATCTTCTATTGATTTATCAATATTAAATCTTCCATTTCCTACTGGATAATATACAGAATAGAATTTATACTCCTTTGAATTTATTTTATCTGTAAATAACTGTTTTCTACATTGTGAAACTGATATCTTTTTATTCAATACTATAGAACTAACTTGATTTCCAAATAAGACTATTACCTTTGGATTTACAATTTCTATTTCTTTTTTTAATAAATCCAGATATTCTTCATAAACACTATTTGGAAGTTCCCTTGCATCTACTTGTGTACACTTTCCTAAATTTGTAATAAAATATTTATGCTTTTTTACATCATTATATACTTCTTCAGCAAATTTTTCTGTCCATTCTGATCCTTTAATTTCTTTTATTTTTTTATAAATCTTTTCATCCATTAAATCTAATTTATAGAACAAATCCCATATATTCTTAGTTCCAATCCAAGGAGATTTTATTCCTTGCCATTCTTTTGATGATGCTATATTTCTTCCAGTTGGATTCATAAAAACAAAACATATATCAGGATTTTCGGTACATCCTCCATTATAAATAGAGTCTAACTCTTTTGCTCCATATTTTCTTTGTAATTTATCATATTTTAATTTTAAATCTTCTAATTTCATATATTGCTACCTCTTCGCTACTTCTGTACATTTCTTATTATAAATTCTATTACATTATCAATATTATCTTTCTTTTTATATTGCTTTTTATCTTCCTCTGTTAACTCTACTAAATATTTATTAAATTCTGGAACAATGCTAATAGAATCTAATGGATACCCTTGGTTTCTCTTCTCACATGGCTTATCTACAAAATAAAAATGGTCTTTAGTCCATGAATATTCTTCTTTTCTGTTATTATCACAAATTACCATTCCATACACCCATTTTGCAGTTAATTTCCCCCCATACTCTTTTACTAGATTAGTATAATATTCTATCATTTCATCATCTGTTAATTCTTTACCATTAACTCTTCTTACATGAGTTTTTGGTTGCATTTTATCTGGTAATTCTTCTATAAATAAATTATTATCCATCCCAATAGTTGTTATTCCTGTTGCTTCATAATATGCTTTTGCTTTTATATACGCATTTTCAATTGCATCTTTTCCATTTTCTTCGATATCTAATTTGAAATTTAAATCTTTTATTGTAATTAATTCTATGCCTTTTTCTTCTAATGCTTTTTTATACTTTCCAACTTTTGCTGGATTTGTTGTTGCAAATAATACTTTCATTTTATTTTTCTCCTATTTCAATTCTTTAAATCCATTTCTACTCCATAGCCACATTGGTGTATGTATATCTATTGGATTATATTTTGTATTTTTTAATAATTCGTTCCATCTATTAATAACAATTAGCTGAACATTATTTGATTCTAATTCACTATCATTTATTATGCCTAGTCTATGACTAGCTTTTACTACATGTGTATCAGGAGCTACTGTTAAATCACCTATATTTTTAAATGTTATGTCTGTATATTGATATAACACATATAACCAATAATTACATATCTTATTACCTGATAAATATGGAAACTTTGACTTATTCTTTTTTTGAACATAGTTTCTTATTTTGTTAACATCATAATCATTAATTTCAAATAATTTTCTGATATCTCCTTTAAATAATTCATTAATTGTATTACATAATTTTATCCATATTTCAGTTTGTTTATTTTGTTGTAATGCTACCTTATATTTCACAAGTGCTTTTTGTACTTGTTCAAAACTACTTTTACTTACTTTCTTTGTGTCGAATATAAAGTTAGTTTCTTTATCATTCCAAGTCTGATTTGCACTTTCCCATAATTTATATGAATTTCTTTGATAATTTAGTGCCATTGGTAATGTATAATAATTATAATTTTCTATTGTCTCTTTGTCTAAATGTGGATTACTATCTTCTGGCATTACTTCTCCACCCAATAATCCATTCTTGTACATTTTAAATAGTTTATCTACATTTTTTAATATAATATTATTCTCCACTTTTATCTCCAATTATTTCTTATTTATATTACATTTATTGTTTATTCTTTTGTATTTTACCATAAAAATTTATTTTTTGAAATACTTTTGACACAAAAAAACAAGTCCAACTATACCAGTAGGACTCGTTTTTCAAGTTCAGTTATATCAATATTTTCATAGTTTTCGTACGGTCGTTGTACAGTCGTGCGAAACATATTTGAATATTTATAAAAGTATGTTGAAAGGTATGTATTATAAATTTTAGCAATTAATTATATTGCTATATCCTTTAAGACTGTAGCTATATCGCATTAATATCAATGCTTTGAACATAATAAAACAGAATACCAATATTTTAGCATTCTGTTTACATAATGGCTCCTCTTGTTGGACTCGAACCAACGACCTATCGGTTAACAGCCGAGCGCTCTACCAACTGAGCTAAAGAGGAATATAACCTGGCGACAACCTATTTTCTCAGCAGGGTAACCCGCAAATATTTTCGGCACATTGGAGCTTGACTTCTGTGTTCGGTATGGGAACAGGTATTTCCTCCATGTAATAATCACCAGAAATTCTTTGTATACTTTTCTTAAATTAACTGCTTCTAATATATCACATCTTCTTTCTCTTGTAAATATATTTTTCCACTTTTTTGTTAATTTATTCAAGCACACTCAAAAATATATAGTTAGAAATAAGTTAAACTTAATCGTTACCTTCTTTTTTATTTATTCGTGGTTAAGCCCTCGAATTATTAGTATTGGTCAGCTTAATACATTACTGCACTTACACCTCCAACCTATCAACCACATAGTCTACGTGGATTCTTACTATCTTACGATATGAGATATCTTATCTTAGGGTGGGCTTCACACTTAGATGCTTTCAGCGTTTATCCCTTCCATACTTAGCTACTCAGCCGTGCCACTGGTGTGACAACTGATACACCATCGGTATGTCCATCCTGGTCCTCTCGTACTAAGGACAGCTCCCTTCAAATATCTTGCGCCTGCGACAGATAAGGACCGAACTGTCTCACGACGTTCTGAACCCAGCTCGCGTACCGCTTTAATGGGCGAACAGCCCAACCCTTGGAACCGACTTCCGCTCCAGGATGCGATGAGCCGACATCGAGGTGCCAAACCTCCCCGTCGATGTGAACTCTTGGGGGAGATAAGCCTGTTATCCCCAGGGTAACTTTTGTCCGTTGAGCGACGGCATTTCCATTCACTACCGCCGGATCACTAAGCCCTACTTTCGTATCTGGTCGACATGTCTGTCTCTCAGTTAAGCTTCCTTCTGCCTTTACACTCTTTTGCGCGATTTCTGTCCGCGCTGAGGAAACCTTTGGGCGCCTCCGTTACTCTTTAGGAGGCGACCGCCCCAGTCAAACTGCCCGCCTGACATTGTCCTCTGACCGGTTTACGATCACTAGTTAGAATTTCAACAACTTAAGGGTGGTATCCCAAGGGTGACTCCGGTTAAGCTGACGCCTAACTTTCATAGTCTCCCACCTATCCTGTACATAAATTATCAAAACCCAGTATCAAGCTGCAGTAAAGCTCCATGGGGTCTTTCTGTCTTGTCGCAGGTAACTAGCATCTTCACTAGTACTACAATTTCGCCGGGTACATTGTCGAGACAGTGCCCAAATCATTACGCCTTTCGTGCGGGTCAGAACTTACCTGACAAGGAATTTCGCTACCTTAGGACCGTTATAGTTACGGCCGCCGTTCACTGGGGCTTTGGTTCTAAGCTTCGACTTACATCTAACTCTTCCCCTTAACCTTCCAGCACTGGGCAGGCGTCAGCTCCTATACTTCATCTTTCGATTTAGCAGAAACCTGTGTTTTTGTTAAACAGTTGCTTGGGCCTTTTCTCTGCGACCTAATTTTACTTAGGCACCCCTTCTCCCGAAGTTACGGGGTCATTTTGCCGAGTTCCTTAACAATGCTTCTCCCGTTCGTCTTAGGATCCTCTCCTCATCTACCTGTGTCGGTTTGCGGTACGGGTACTTTTATACAATATCTACAAGCTTTTCTCGTCAGTGTGCTTCTTGATAATTCGTTACTTGTTAATTTTCACTATATCTTTCGATACGAGTTTTTCCTCTTCCTCGCTTATCTTCCACTCCTGCGTCCCTTGCATCTTTTAAGTATATCTGTAGTGCAGGAATCTCAACCTGCTATCCATCGGATACGCCTTTCGGCCTCTCCTTAGGTCCCGACTTACCCTGGGCGGACGAACCTT
>CAJMRY010000001.1 GCA_905215935.1 uncultured bacterium | reverse complement strand
GTAATGGCCAATGTGGAACAGGAAATACAAATAATGTCTTAGAACCAACATGTATAAATGAAGACAATAAGTTTAAAGCACAAGAAATTTTACAAGCAGATGATACTATTATTGTAAAAGATATAGAAGGGAAAAATTGGACATGGGGAAAAATTAAATATGAAAATTACGGAAGAACAATACTATCTCCAACAAGTGAAGAATTTAAAATAGAAAAAGTAATACGTTCAGATAGTACAGCAATATTACAAGACACAGAAGGAAGAATTTGGACATGTGGAGAGAACCAATATGGCCAATGTGGAACAGGAAACAAAGAAAACGTATCAGAATTAACATGTATAAATGAAGAAAATAAATTCAAAGTGGAAAAAATAATACGTTCAGATAATACAATAATATTGCAAGATACAGAAGGAAAAATCTGGGCATGGGGAGAAAATACAAAGGGTCAATGTGGAACAGGAAACAAACAGGAGGTATTAACTCCAACATGTATTAGTGATATATATGCAATGGATTTTAAAGGTACTACACTAAAGGTTATAACAACCAATTCACAGGAAGCATTTATATTAGCGATAGATAAAGATAAAGAAGCATGGCTATGCAAGGCAGGAAGCGAACCAATCAAGTTAAATAGTCTAGATAAAATAAATAATAAAAAGATAAAAGAAGTAGCATTAATAAATACAGGTACAGAATCAGACATACCAAAACTTGCAATATTAACAACAAATGGATTTTTATATATAACAGACTATAATTTACAAACAGTAGAATGTCTAGGAGAACAAGAAACAATAGGTTCATATGGCAAAGGTCCATGGAAGAAAGAATTTATTTTACTAAAAGATTCTAAATATTAAAAATAAAGATGAACATTGTACAAATAATTTACAATGTTCATTTTTATATGTTCGAAGTTAAGAATGAAGCTGATTTCTATATATAGTGAATAAAAAACATAGACAAAAGATCTATCCCTTCGTCTTTAAGATTATCTAAAAAAATAATGCAAAATTGTTGACAAGCTATTCCGAATTAATGTATAATAAAATATGTATATTATCCGAATTTTGAAGGAGTAATATGAAAAATTATTTTCAGGTCAAGTAATAAATAAAATAATAACAAAAGATGTTAGCATATAAAAAATGCTGGCTTATATTTTTGTTGTTATTATGTTTTTGTTATGTAAATTTAAAAATGAGAGGAATTATATTTAGAAATCACACAAAAGAAATGGAGTCATATAAGCAGTAGGCTTCATTTATTTGTATCTAAATTTCAAAATATAAGAAGGACTCATATTTTAAATCTTTATATATTTTTTCTGCTTAAATTTTTTTAGGGGTGATTTATTTTGGTAAAAGATGTAAAATACGAAAAATGCACACGAAAGACTTTTGCAAAAATCGGTGATGCAATTGAAATGCCAAATCTAATTAAAGTTCAAAAAGATTCATATGATTGGTTTGTAGAAGAAGGTTTAGGAGAAGTATTAAAAGATATTTCGCCAATCGTAGATTACACAGGAAATTTAGTCTTAGAATTTTTCGATTACTATATGGAAGATAAAACAAAATACACAGTAGAAGAAGCTAAAGAAAGAGATGCAACATATTCAACAAGATTACACGTAAAGGTTAGATTAATTAACCGTGAAACAGGAGAAATTAAAGAACAAGAAATCTATTTAGGAGACTTTCCTTTAATGACAGATAGTGGAACATTTGTTATTAATGGTGCAGAAAGAGTTGTAGTAAGTCAGCTTGTTCGTTCACCTGGATGTTATTATGCAAGTGATTATGATAAAACTGGTAAGAAAATCTATACATCAACAGTTATGCCAATTCGTGGTGCTTGGCTAGAATATGAAACAGATAGTAATGATATTTTTTACGTTAGAGTAGATAGAACAAGGAAAATACCTGTTACATCACTATTACGAGCAATTGGTATAGAAACTGATAGCCAAATTTTAGAATTATTTGGAGAAGAACCAAAATTAATTGCTAGTATCCAAAAAGATACAGTAAAAACATCAGAAGAAGCATTAATTGAAATATACAAAAAATTGAGACCAGGAGAACTTCCAACTGTAGAAGCTGCAAGAAGTTTATTTTCAGGATTATTCTTTGATTCAAGAAGATATGACTTAGCAAAAGTAGGTAGATACAAATTTAATAAAAAGCTAAGTCTAGCATCAAGAATTACAGGAAGAGTTGCAGCAGAAGATATTATAAATCCAGAAACAGGAGAAGTTTTAGTAGAGAAAGGAAATACAATAAATGCAGATGTTGCAGAAGAAATACAAAATACAGGATTAAATATAGTAGATATAGAAGTTAATGATAGAAAAGTAAGAATTATAGGAAATGGTACAGTAAATATCCACAAAATTGTAACAAATGTGGATATAAGTGACTTACATTTTAAAGAATATGTAAATTATGAAGTATTAAAATCTATTTTAGATACAACTGAAGAAAAAGATTTACACAGAGTATTAAAAGAAAGAATGGAAGAATTACTACCAAGACATATTACAAATGAAGATATAATAGCGTCTATAAGCTATTTATTAAATTTAGAATATGGATTAGGTGAAGTAGATGATATAGATCATTTAGGTAATAGACGTATTCGTTGTGTTGGAGAACTTTTACAAAACCAATTTAGAATTGGTTTAACAAGACTTGAAAGAGTGGTTCGTGAAAGAATGACAATTCAAGATTTAGATGTTATAACACCACAAACATTAATTAACACAAAGCCAATAACATCTTCAATAAGAGAATTCTTTGGTAGCTCACAATTATCACAATTTATGGACCAAACAAATCCACTTTCTGAGCTTACACATAAAAGAAGAATTTCTGCATTAGGACCTGGTGGTTTAACAAGAGAAAGAGCAGGATTTGAAGTTAGAGATATTCACCATACTCATTATGGTAGATTATGTCCAGTAGAATCTCCAGAAGGACCAAACATTGGACTTATATCTGCACTTTCTTGTTTCGCAACTATTAATGAATATGGCTTTATAGAAACACCATATAGAAAAATAGATCCGGAGACTGGAAAAATAACAGATATAATCGATTATATGCCAGCAGATGAAGAAGATAAACATATAATTGCACAAGCATCAGAACCACTAGATGAAGAAGGAAGATTTATAAATAAAAGAATAAAAGTAAGATATAAAGAAGAAATAACAGAGGTTGATAGAGAATTAGTTGATTATGTAGATGTATCTCCAAGACAACTTGTATCTGTTGCAGCTGCAATGATTCCTTTCGTAGAACATGATGACGTTAAACGTTCACTTATGGGGTCAAACATGCAACGTCAAGCAGTTCCACTTTTAACTGTTGAGACACCTATTGTTGGAACAGGAATTGAATATAGAGCAGCAAAAGACTCTGGAATTACAGTTACTGCAATTAATGAAGGTGTTGTAGAAAAGGTAACTGGTGAAGAAGTAATAGTTAGAAATAAGAAAAATACACTAGATACATATAAACTACGTAAATTTAAAAGAACAAATGGTGGAACATGTATAAACCAAAGACCAGTTGTAACTAGAGGAGAAATTGTAAAAGCAGGAGACATCTTAGCAGATGGACCATCAACTAAAAATGGAGAAATGGCACTTGGAAAAAATGTTATCATCGCATATACAACATGGGAAGGTTATAACTATGAAGATGCTATTTTAATTAGTGAAAGATTAGTTAAAGAAGATGTTTATACATCAATACATATAGAAGAATATGATTGTGAATGTCGTGATACAAAACTTGGACCAGAAGAAATTACTCGTGATATACCAAATGTTGGTGATGACGGATTAAAAGACTTAGACGAAAATGGAATTATCAGAATAGGAGCAGAAGTAAGACCAGGAGATATCTTAGTTGGTAAAGTAACTCCAAAAGGAGAAACAGAACTTACAGCAGAAGAAAGATTACTTCGTGCAATATTTGGTGAAAAGGCAAGAGAAGTAAGAGATACATCACTTCGTGTACCACATGGTGAAGCAGGAACAATAGTAGATGTTAAAATCTTTACAAGAGATAATTCAGATGAATTAGGACCAGGTGTTAATCAAGTTATTCGTTGTTATATAGCAACAAAGAGAAAAATATCTGTTGGAGATAAAATGGCTGGACGTCATGGTAACAAAGGTGTTATTTCAAGAATATTACCAGAAGAAGATATGCCTTTTATGCCAGATGGAACACCAGTAGATATAGTATTAAACCCACTTGGTGTACCTTCTCGTATGAACCTTGGTCAAGTTTTAGAAGTTCATTTAGGAATGGCAGCAAGAGCTCTAGGATGGAAAGTTTCAACACCAGTATTTGATGGTGCTAAGTCAAACGAAATAGAAGATTTACTAGAAGAAGCAGGTCTTTCAAGAGATGGAAAAACAACTCTATATGATGGAAGAACAGGTGAGGCATTTGACCATCCAATTACAGTAGGTGTTATGTATATGCTTAAACTACACCACTTAGTAGATGATAAAATACATGCTCGTTCAACTGGACCATACTCTTTAGTTACTCAACAACCTTTAGGAGGTAAAGCACAATTTGGTGGACAACGTTTTGGTGAAATGGAAGTTTGGGCATTAGAGGCATATGGTGCAGCATATACTCTTCAAGAAATGTTAACAGTTAAGTCTGATGATGTAGTAGGAAGAGTAAAAACATATGAAGCAATAGTAAAAGGTGAAAATATTCCAGAATCTGGAGTTCCAGAAAGCTTTAAAGTTTTAATAAAAGAATTACAATCTATAGGATTAGATATTAGATTATATTCTAGCGACAATAAGGAATTAGAGTTAAAAGAAAATATTGAAGATGGAATAGACTTTAATATAGAAGCTAACAAAAAGTTAGGAGAAGAAACAGTTATTGATGAATCTGAATTAGAAGAAAACTACATAGAAGCAGATGAAGAGGTAGATACAGATAATCTTTTATTTGAAGATGTAGATGATGAAGAGGAAGAAGATTTATTAATTTTTGATAATGACTTAGCAGAAGATAATATCTTAAATGATGAAGATATTATAGATGAATAGAGTAATAAATTTAAATTATAAAGTATTATTTGCAAAATTATATATGTAAATTTATATTTATGAACCATATTTACAGATAATTTAAATTTTTAAGAACAAATGTAATAAATATTTAATTGAATAATACATCTACTTTCAGTTCCTTTACTCACATCAAATTAGTTTGCACCAGCGAGAAAGTATAGTAAAGGGACTAGAAAAGATGCTCTATAAATAGGCTTTGTTTTAAGCTTTGCCAAAAAATTTAAATAATAGGGGGCTCCTAAATAATGGACGAATTAGAAGTTTTTGATAAAATAAAAATTGGTTTGGCATCAGACGAGAAAATAAGAGAATGGTCAAAAGGTGAAGTAAAAAAACCAGAAACAATTAACTACAGAACATTAAAACCAGAAAAAGATGGTCTATTTTGTGAAAGAATATTTGGACCAACAAAAGACTGGGAATGTCATTGTGGAAAGTATAAAAGAGTTAGATATAAAGGAATTGTTTGTGACCGTTGTGGTGTTGAAGTAACAAAAGCAAAAGTAAGAAGAGAGAGAATGGGACATATTGAACTTGCAGCACCTGTTGCACATATTTGGTATTTTAAAGGTATTCCAAGTAGAATAGCTTTAATGTTAGATATATCACCAAGAAATTTGGAAAAAGTAATTTATTTTGCTTCATATATAGTAACAGATAAAGGAACAAGTGGATTGGTTAAAGCACAAGTTTTAACAGAAAAAGAATATCATGAAGCAGTAGAAAAATATGGAAAAGGTTCTTTTAAAGCTGAAATGGGTGCAGAAAGCTTATATAAGCTATTAGAAGAAATTGACTTAGAAAAATTAGCAGAAAAACTAAAAAAAGAGTTAGTTAATGCAAGTGAACAAAAAAAGGCAAAATTAGTAAAAAGATTAGATACTGTAGAATCATTTAGATTATCTAATAATAGACCTGAATGGATGATTATGAATGTAGTACCAGTAATTCCACCAGAATTAAGACCAATGGTACAATTAGATGGTGGTAGATTTGCTACATCAGATTTAAATGATTTATATAGAAGAGTAATTAACAGAAATAATCGTTTAAAAAGATTATTAGAATTAGGTGCGCCAGAAATTATTGTAAGAAATGAAAAAAGAATGTTACAAGAATCTGTAGATGCATTAATAGATAATGGAAGACGTGGAAGACCAGTTACTGGAGCAGGTAATAGACCTTTAAAATCATTATCAGATTTATTAAAAGGAAAACAAGGTAGATTTAGACAAAACTTACTTGGTAAACGTGTTGACTATTCAGGACGTTCAGTTATCGTTGTAGGTCCGGAACTTAAAATTTATCAATGTGGACTTCCAAAAGAAATGGCAGTTGAGCTATTTAAACCTTTTGTAATGAAAGAATTAGTAGGTCGTGGAATTGCTCATAATATAAAAAATGCAAAAAGAATGGTAGAAAGATTAAGACCAGAAGTATGGGATATATTAGAAGATGTTATTAAAGATCATCCAGTAATGTTAAACCGTGCTCCAACACTTCATAGACTTGGTATTCAAGCTTTCGAACCAGTACTTGTTGAAGGTAGAGCAATAAAATTACATCCATTAGTTTGTACAGCATTTAATGCAGACTTTGATGGTGATCAAATGGCTATTCACGTACCATTATCACCAGAAGCACAAGCAGAAGCAAGATTTTTAATGCTTTCTGTAAATAACCTTTTAAAACCACAAGATGGTAAACCAGTTACAGTTCCAACACAAGATATGATTTTAGGAAGTTATTACTTAACAATGGAAGTAGAAGGAGAACCAGGAGAAGGAAAATACTTTAGCTCTCCAGAAGAAGCAGTTATAGCATATGAAAACCACGATTTAGGAATGCATGCTAAGATAAATGTTAGAATGTCTAAGATTGTAAATGGTGTAGAAAAACATAAAATAATTGAAACAACAGTTGGTAGAATTATGTTTAATAAAGGTATACCACAAGATTTAGGATTTGTAGATAGAGAAAATGAAGAAAAGGAATTTGATTTAGAAATTAATTTCCCTGTAATTAAAAAGAATCTAGGAAAGATAATTGAAAAATCAATAAATACACATGGATTAAGTGCAACTGCAGAATTACTAGATTACATTAAATCTACTGGTTATAAATATTCTACGATTGGTGCTATTACTGTATCTGTTAGTGACGTAAAAGTGCCAGAAGCTAAGAAAACTATATTAGCTGATGCTCAAGACCAAGTAGACACAGTATTAAAACAATATAAACGTGGTTTAATAACAGATGATGAAAGATATAATGCTGTTATTAAAATTTGGAGTAAGGCAACAGATGATGTAAAAATAGCAATGAAAGATAACTTTGATAGCTTAAATCCAGTTTATATGATGGCTGAATCTGGAGCAAGACGGAAACCTTGACCAGTTAAAACAAATTGCAGGTATGCGTGGACTTATGGCAAGTACAACTGGTAAAGTTGTAGAAATTCCTATTAAATCATGTTTTAGGGAAGGTCTAGATGCAATAGAGTACTTTATTGCAGCACATGGTGCTAGAAAAGGACTTTCAGATACAGCGCTAAGAACAGCTGATTCAGGATACTTAACAAGAAGACTAGTTGATGTATCACAAGATATAATAGTAAAAGAACATGATTGTGGAACACATGAAGGTATTGAAGTATGGGATATTAAAGATGGAAATCAAATAGTTGAAAAATTAGAAGAAAGATTAATTGGTAGATATCCATTAGAAGATATAATTAATCCAAATAATAATGAATTAATTGCAGATACTAATACAATGCTTACAGAAAAAGTGATTGAAAAAATAATAAGTAGTGGAATAGAAAAAGTAAAAGTACGTTCTGTTATAGGATGTAGAACAAAACATGGTGTATGTGCTAAATGTTATGGTATGGGACTCGCTACTCGTGAAGAAGCACAAATTGGTGAAGCTGTTGGTATTATTGCTGCGCAATCAATTGGTGAACCTGGTACACAGCTTACAATGAGAACTATTCACTCTGGTGGTGTTGCTGGTGTTGCAGATATTACACAAGGTCTTCCTAGAGTTGAAGAGTTATTCGAAGCAAGAAAACCAAAGGGACTTGCAATAATAACAGAAATAGATGGTACTGTTAGAATTTCTGATGATAAATCAAGAAAAGAAGTTTCTATCATATCAGATCAAGATGCTAAAAAATATACTATTCCATTTGGAGCAAAACTTCGTGTTAAAGATGGTGATGTTGTAAAAGCAGGGGATCCTATTACAGAAGGTTCAATAAATCCAAATGAAATATTAGCAATTAAAGGACCAGAAGGTGTTTTTGAATATTTAGTACAAGAAGTACAAAAAGTATATCGTAACCAAGGTGTTGATATTAATGATAAGCACGTTGAAGTTATTGCAAGACAAATGCTTAAGAAAGTAAGAGTTGAAGATAATGGAGATACTGGAATGTTTGCAGGATCATTAGTTGATATGTATGAATTTGAGGATGAAAATAATAAAGTTATTTCTCAAGGTTTAAGACCAGCAACAGGAAAAAGAGTTTTACTTGGAATTACAAAAGCATCTCTTGCAACAGAAAGCTTCTTATCTGCAGCATCTTTCCAAGAAACAACTAGAGTTCTTACAGAAGCTGCTATTAAAGGAAAGACAGATGACTTAATTGGATTAAAAGAAAATGTAATTATAGGTAAATTAATACCAGCAGGTACAGGTATGCAAGCCTACAAAAATACACATATAAGTACAGAAGGTACAGAAGAAACTGCTGAAAAAGAATCAGCAAGTGTGGTAGAATAAATTAAGATTTTATAAAAATAGAGCAAATGCTATTGATATCAAGCTTTTGCTCTGTTTTGTTGCCTTGACAAAACACTAAAAAGATAGTAAAATATATATATTATGATAAAAGGAGATTTTTATGCCAAACAATAATAATATAAAAATATTTGATGGTCTTGTCTCAAAAACAAAAGCATATTTAATAATTATTGCTATATTGCTAATTGCATTATGCTTTTATGAATTAAGATTAATTTTACCAAGTATTATAATTTACTCTTTAATATTAGTTTATACTAGTTGGACTAACAAAAAAAGAACAGCAGAATTGTCTGAACATATTAAAGAGCTTACAATTAATGTAGATAAAGTATCAAAAAGGTCTTTAATTAATTCACCTTTTCCTTTAATAATTGTAGAAACAAATGGAAATATAATATGGAAAAGTACAAAATTTGTACAAGAATTTGCAAACATTGATATAAATACATATTTAAATACAATAGTGAAAGAATTAAAGTTAGAGATTGAAAATTCTAATGAAAAAGATAGAAAAAATATAATTAACAATCATGTTACTATTGGAAAAAAACAATATAAAATATTAGGTGAATATGTAAAGTCAAAACAAAATGATAAGAAAAATCAAAAAGAATATATGGCAACATTGTATTTTATTGATGAAACAAAGCATATAGAATTACAAGAAAAATTTAATAATTCCAAGATGTGTGTTGGAATTATTATGATTGATAACTATGAAGAAATAATGCAAAGAATTTCTAGTGAAGATAAACCAGAAATTACTGCAAAAATAGAAAAAACAATATATGACTGGATAACATCTTTTCAAGGTTTAGCATTAAAGCAAGACCGAGACAATTTTGTTTGTATATTTGAACAAAAATATTTAAAAGATATTGAAGAAAAGAAATTTAATATATTAGACACAATAAAAGAATTAGAGTTACCTGTAAGAATGCAATCTACATTAAGTATAGCTGTTTCTAATGAAGGTGAATCAAATTTAGATAAATTCGAATCTGCAAAAGCTGGAATGGATATAGCTTTAGGTAGAGGAGGAGACCAGGCAGTTGTAAGAGAGAACGGAAAGTACTTATTCTTTGGAGGAAGAGCTCAAGAAGTAGAAAAAAGAACCAGAGTAAAAGCAAGAATTGTAGCACATGCATTAGAAGAATTAATATGTGAAGCAAAAGATGTTTATATAATGGGACATACAAATGGGGATATGGACTCTATGGGAGCAAGTCTTGGTATATATAGAATTGCTAAATCTCTAGAAAAGGAAAGTTACATAGTAAATGAAACTTCAGGCATAAGTCTAGATAATTTTATACAAGTTGCAAAGGGCCAAAAGGAATATCAAGATGTTATTATTAGTAAAAATGAGGCACTTTCAAATATTAGTCAAGAATCATTATTGATTATTGTTGATACACATAAAAAAACATATGTAGAAGTACCAGAATTACTAGATAAAACAAATAAGATTGTTATAATAGATCACCATAGAAGAAGTACAGATTATATAGAAAATGCAACATTAACTTTCCAAGAGGTTTATGCTTCATCAGCATCAGAACTTGTTACAGAATTAATAGAATATTCTGAAAAAACATTAACATTATCAGAAATAGAAGTAGAAGGCTTATATGCAGGAATTATGATGGATACAAAAAACTTTACTTTTAAAACAGGTGTAAGAACATTTGAAGCAGCAGCATATTTAAGAAAATGTGGTGTGGATATAATAAAGGTAAAGAAATGGTTCCAAAGTGATATAAAAACTTATAATACTATATCAGAAATTGTCTCTGATGCAAAAATAGTTAATGATTCAATTGCAATTTCAATTTATTATAAAGAAGATAAAAATGCCAACATAATTTGCGCAAAAGCAGCAGATGAGCTATTAACTATAAGTGATATAACAGCATCTTTTGTAATAGGATATTTAGGCGATAAAGTTTGCATTAGTGGTAGATCAATAGGTGATATTAATGTTCAAGTTATATTAGAAAAGCTTGGCGGCGGAGGACATATAACTTTAGCAGGAGCACAAGTTGAGGGAATGGATATAGAAGATGTTAAAAATGAATTAATAAATAGAATAAATGAATATTTTAGTGAGATAACAAATTAATGGACAAAGGGATGGGTGAAGTGAACCCTGTTTAGTGGACACTTAATAAAAAGACAATTCCCTTATAGGGACTACAGAATTAATTGTAGTCTCTATTTTTTATTGGTTAAAATTAAGTGGGGTATATAGGAACAACTGCTAAGAAAATTCTCGCTTTGTTTATTACTTTCACAAATATTATTTTTTTTTAACAAACAATTGACAGAATTAAAAAGTAATAGTAATATTAAAATGTGATACTAAAAGAAAGAAGTAAAATAAGGGGGGATTTTAAATGAAAAGCGAGAAAAATTGGTTAACATCACTATTATTATGTATATTCTTAGGATCTTTAGGCGTACATCGTTTTTATGCTGGTAAAATTGGTACAGGAATATTAATGCTTATAACATGTGGTGGTTGTGGAATCTGGACATTAGTAGACTTAATTATGATTATAACAGGTAAGTTTACAGATAAAGACGGAAATGCAATCGTTAATGAATAAGAAACTTATTCTTTTTATAATAATTAATTTTATTTTAATAATGGTTTTATACAATATACCAATAGAAAGTTCTATGGAGAGTATATGTATATATAAAAGATTTACAGGAAAAGAATGCTTTAATTGTGGAATGACAAGAGCATTCTTATCTATATTACATTTCAATTTTAAAGAAGCAATTAATTATAATTGGAAAGTATTAATAGTGTTTCCATATACAGTAATTATATATATATATTCATGGTATAAATATATTATAAAGGAGAAGAATAGTGAATAATGATAAAACAAAATCAATAGTTGGTTACATAGTGTTTATTTGTGCATTAATATTTTTATTCCAAAAAGAAAATAGTAGAGATGTTAAATTTCACTGTGCCCAATCAATTGTAATATTTATAGGATATATAATAATTAGTTTTATATTAGGCTTTATTTCTGGAATACTAGGTATAGGACTTATTTCTAATCTAGCATATGTTGCTTATATTGTATTTATTATATTAGGTATTGTAAAAGCAAACAATGGAGAAAATCCAGAATTACCTGTTATAGGAGATATTGCTAAATCTATATTTGGAAAACAAATAGAAGGATAATATAAGAGGACTTATACTTTAATAAAATAGTATAAGTTCTTTTTTTTTGTGCGTTTTATTATATGTGTGGGTATTGAAAAAAAGCTAGTTTTGTTATAAAATATAGAAAATTTAATGACTTGGAGGTTTTGTAAAATGAAGGTAATATTACTTGATAATATAAAAGGTGTAGGTAAAAAAGATGAAGTTATAAATGCAAGTGATGGATATGCAAGAAACTTTTTATTTCCTAAAAAATTAGCTGTAGAGGCAAATAAAGATAATTTAGTAAAATTAAAAGCAAAACAAGATTCAAATCAGCACAAAAAGGATTTGGAAAAAGCTAAAGCAATAGAAATAGCAAATAAATTAAAAGATATAACTTTAAAAATACAAGTAAAAGCAGGAGATAATGGAAAGATTTTTGGAGGAGTAACTTCAAAAGAAATTTCAGAAAATTTAAAGTTACAATATAATATTGATGTAGATAAAAAGAAAATAGTTCTAAAAGAGACTATAAAAGTTTTAGGAACAGTAAATGTAGATATTAAACTATATGAAGGTGTTTTAGCAAACTTAAAAGTAAATACAGTTGCTTAAAATAATTATATGGAAATTTCAGAAGCTTGTAAAAGTTAGTGTGCAAATTAAAAATATTTATTATCCAAGGCAAACATTTTAAATATACACACCATGTAATACAAAATCATTTACATTTTAATTTGTAATATATATAACAAAAATACTTGCATCTACAATCTAAAAAGCTTTTTTAAAGATTTTCGGATATAAAACTAAAGAAGATAATTTATATAAAAAGTGTTCTAATATATGGTAAAACTTGGTAGTTAACTGTTAAAGCTAAAAACCACTTGAAATTAAAGGAGCGAAAAAATAATGGATTTAGGTAAAGTACCACCACACGATATAGAAGCAGAGCAAGCAGTTATAGGAAGTATGCTTACAGATAAAGATTCTGTTATATCTGCTGTAGAAGTACTAAAGGAAGAAGATTTTTATAGAGAAGATAATAAAGTTATATATGGTGCAATAATGAATTTATATAACAGAGGAGAGCCTGTTGATATTATTACTCTTAAAGATGAGCTTGTAACACTTGGCAAATTTGAAGGGATTGGAGGATTAGAATATTTAGCTGAGCTTCCAGAAAAAGTTCCAACAACTGCTAATGTAGAAAAATATATAAAAATTGTAGAAGAAAAGTCTATGCTTAGAACTTTAATAAGAACAGCTAATGAACTTATTGTTCTTGGATATGATCAAACACAAGAAGTAGAAGATATTATGGATGTTGCAGAAAAAAAGATATTTAATGTAATGCAAAGAAAAAATCAAAAGGGATATTCTTCTATGAAAGACATATTGGTTGATTCATTTACACAATTAGAAGAGCTATATAATAGAAAACAACATATCACAGGCGTTCCAACAGGTTTTGCAGACTTAGATTATAAAACAGCGGGACTTCATAATTCTGATTTAATATTAGTTGCTGCAAGACCTGCTATGGGAAAATCTGCATTTGCATTAAATATTGCTTCAAATGCAGCTGTAAGAGCTAATGTGCCTGTTGCTATATTTAGTCTCGAAATGTCTAAAGAGCAAATGGGTAACAGAATTCTTTGTAGTGAAGCAATGGTAGATAGTAATAAAGTAAGAACTGGGAAAATAGAAGATGAAGATTGGGCAAAACTTGCTTTAGCATCTGGAGAGCTTTCAGAATCACAAATATTTATAGATGATACACCTGGTATTTCTATTATGGAAATTCGTGCAAAGTGTAGAAAAATGAAACTAGAAAAAAACATAGGGTTAGTTGTAATAGATTATTTGCAGTTAGTTCAAGGAAGTAGTAAAAAGGGAGGAAGCCGTGAACAAGAAATTTCAGAAATTAGTAGATCTTTAAAAATACTTGCAAAAGAAATTAATGTACCAGTAATCGCACTTTCACAGTTATCTCGTGCGCCAGAGCAAAGACCAGACCATAGACCTATGCTTTCTGACCTTCGTGAATCTGGAGCAATAGAGCAAGATGCTGATATTGTTATGTTTTTGTATCGTGATGATTATTATAATGAAGAGTCTGAAAAGAAGAACGTAGCAGAAGTAATTATAGCAAAACACAGAGCTGGTTCAACTGGAACAGTAGAGTTATTATGGCTTGGAAATTATACAAAGTTTGCTAATATAGAGAAGTATAGAGAATAACCCAAAAGAGGAGAGAAACATTGATTGAATTAGAAAAAAAGGTATTAAATACAATAAAAGAATATAAATTAATTGAAACAGGAGAAAAAGTTGTAATAGGTGTATCTGGTGGACCAGATTCTATGTGTTTATTAAATATATTAAATAATCTTAAAAAAGACTTAAATATTGATATTTTTGTAGCGCACATTAACCATATGATTAGAGAAGAAGCAGATTCAGAAACAGAATATGTTAAGGAATTTTGCAAAAAAATAGGCGTAGAGTGTTTTGTAAAAAGAGTTAATGTAATTAAGATATCTGAAGAAAGTAAATTGGGGACAGAGGAGACAGGTAGAAAAATACGTTATGATTTTTTTAGAGAAATTAAACAAAAAACAAATTCAGACAAGATTGCAACCGCCCATAATTTAAATGATAATGCTGAAACAGTTTTAATGAATATAATAAGAGGTAGTGGAAGTTCTGGGTTAAAAGGTATAGAGCCAATAAAAAATGATTTAATAAGACCAATTATTAAATGCAAACGAGATGAAATCGAAGATTATTGTAATACACTAAAATTAAATCCAAAATTCGATAAAAGTAATGAAGAAAATATTTATACAAGAAACAAGATTAGAAATTTGTTGCTACCGTATTTAAAAAAAATTTTTAATCCAAATATTATAGAAACAATAAATCGTATGTCAGATCTTATAAAACAAGAAAATGATTATTTTGAGGATGTTACAAAGCAAAAATATAAAGAGTTATTATTAGAACATGATAAGACTAAAATAGTACTTAATTTAAAATTATTTAATTTACAAAAAAAAGTAATAAAATCTAGAATAATTTTGTATACTATTAATAATCTTTTAGGAAGTTCTCAAGGAATAGAAAAAATTAATATAGAAGATATAATAAAATTATGTGATAATAATATAGGAAATAAATACTTAATTCCAAATAAAAATATTAAGGTTTTAGTGAAGAATAAGAAGATTTTCTTTATCAAAAATGCTTGAAATAAATGGTATAATATGGTATATTGAATAATATGTATTATGTGAGCATAAAGGAGGAAATTTTGATTTGAAAAGTAGTATAAAAACTTTAGCAGTTTGGCTAATTATAGGTATTATATTTATTGTGTTATTAACTTCAATAGTAGGTAATAATGATACAAAACTTGCATATTCAGAACTAGTTTCAAAAATTGAATCTGGAGATGTAAGAGAAATAGAAATAGATTCTCGGACGGTGAATCTGCAAATGTAAAATTAAAAAATGACAATATAACAAAAGAAGTAAATATACCAAGTATAGATAGTTTGATGAATACTCTGCAAGAACCAATGAAAGCTGGAAATGTAAAAGTAACAGAAAAGTCTGAATCAATCTTTATGGTTGTACTTAGTTTATTAACTCCATTTGGAATCTTAATTATATTCTTTATTTTCTGGTTTTTATTAATGAATAATAACCAAGGTGGAAGCAAAACAATGTCATTTGGAAAAAGTAAAGCAAAATTAATAAATGCAATTGAAAAAAATAGAATTACTTTTAATGATGTTGCAGGTGTAGATGAAGAAAAAGAAGAATTACAAGAAATTGTAGAATTTTTAAAAAATCCTAAAAAATTTACAGATATGGGAGCAAGAATACCTAAAGGTGTTTTACTTGTTGGTCATCCAGGAACAGGAAAGACTCTTCTTGCAAAAGCAGTTGCTGGAGAAGCTGGAGTTCCATTCTTTATAATAAGTGGTTCTGACTTTGTTGAGATGTTTGTTGGTGTTGGTGCTTCACGTGTTAGAGATCTATTTGAACAAGCTAAGAAAAATGCACCATGTATAATTTTTATAGATGAAATTGATGCAGTTGGACGTCAAAGAGGTGCAGGTCTTGGTGGAGGACATGATGAAAGAGAACAAACATTAAATCAATTATTAGTAGAAATGGACGGATTTGCTGCTAATGAAGGAGTTATAGTATTAGCTGCGACAAATAGACCAGATGTATTAGATAGAGCTTTATTAAGACCAGGAAGATTTGATAGACAAATTGTAGTGTCTAGTCCAGATGTTAAAGCGAGAGAACAAATATTAGAAGTTCATAGCAGAAAGAAAAGATTAGCAGATGATGTTGATTTAAAAACAATTGCTAAAAATACATCAGGATTTTCTGGTGCAGATTTAGAGAATGTACTAAATGAAGCAGCACTTCTTTCAGCTAGAAGAAATTTACCTGAAATAGGAATGAAGGAAATTGAAGATGCAATGGTTAAAGTAACAATGGGACCAGAAAAAAGAACAAGAGTAAGAAGTGATAAAGAAAATAAATTAGTTGCATATCATGAGGCAGGCCATGCAGTTGTAAGTAGATTTTTACCTACACAAGACGCAGTACATCAAATATCTATTGTACCAAGAGGAATGGCTGGTGGTTACACTATGTATAGGCCAACAGAAGATAAATCTTTTATGTCAAAATCTGAAATGCAAGAAAATATTATTTCATTACTTGGAGGAAGGGTTGCAGAAAAATTAATATTAGATGATATTTCAACAGGTGCAAGTAACGATATTGAAAGAGCAACTAAAATTGCGAGAGATATGGTTACTAAATATGGAATGAGCGATAGAATAGGAACTATTACACTGGGCCAAAATCAAGAAGAAGTATTTTTGGGAAGAGATTTTACTCAAAGTAAAGAATATTCAGAAGAAACAGCAGCAATTATAGATGAAGAAGTAAAGAAAATAATAGACTTTGCATATAGAGCAGCTGCCGAAATTTTACAAGCCAATATAGATAAATTGCATGCAGTTGCAGGCATTCTATTAGAAAGAGAAAAAATTGACGGAGATGAATTTGAAGCAATTTTTAGATAAGAAATAAAGCAACATATTAAATACTAAAATAGAAAATTATATTTTTCTATCTTAGTATTTTTTATTATATTATTATTTAGATATGTTGAAAAAAATAACAAAATAACATATAATTATTAAATAATGTGTATACTTACATTATTAGTTACATATTAACAATAATTTCATTAAAAAAAGAAGGTAAATATATTATGATAAAAATAGCATTTTTTGATACAAAAGATTATGACAAAGAATTGTTCAATAAATATAATAAAGAATATAATTATGCAATTACTTATTTTGAATCTAAGCTTAATATGGAGACAGTGAATTTAGCAAAAGGATTTGATGTTGTATGTATTTTTGTTAATGATAAAGCAGATAAACCTGTTTTAGATAAATTAAATGAATATGGAGTGAAATTAATCGCTCTAAGATGTGCAGGATTTAATAATGTAGATTTAAATAATGTAGGAAGTTTAAAAGTTGTAAGAGTTCCTAAATATTCACCATATGCTGTCGCTGAACATGCTACAGCTTTGTTATTAAATATAAACAGAAAAATTTATAAATCTTATCAACGTGTTAAGAAATATAATTTTTCTTTAGACGGATTACTTGGATTTGATTTACATGGAAAAACTGTAGGTGTAATAGGAACAGGAAAGATAGGGAAAGTTTTTATTCAAATAATGAAGGGCTTTGGAACTAATGTAATTGCATATGATGTTTTTAAAGATGAACAGGCTTCTAAAGAGTTAGGTTTCGAATATGTATCATTAGAAGAGTTATGTAAAAAATCAGACATAATTTCTCTTCATTGTCCATTAACTAAACAGACACAAAACATTATTAATAAAGACACTATATCAATGATGAAAAATCATGTTATAATTATAAATTCTAGTAGAGGAAAATTAATTTGTACAGATGATTTAATTGATGCTATGTCTAACAATAAAGTAGGTGGAGTAGGACTAGATGTTTACGAAAATGAAGAAGAGTTCTTTTTAAGGGATTTATCAGGAAGTTACAAAAGAGATAAAAACTTATCATTATTAATATCAATGCCAAATGTAATAATAACATCACATCAAGCTTTCTTTACTTCAGAAGCATTGAATAAAATTGCAAGTGATACATGTTTGAACATCTTAGAAATATTTAGCAAAGGCGAATGTGAAAATGAGATTAAATAGTATAAATTACTTTTTAATTAATTAAAATACTAAAAATATACAATTATTTCATTTTAGTATTTATATGATATATGTAAGTTAATAGTAAATATCAAAAATATTAAAAATATAAATATGTAATAGTATAAAAGTATTGATATTTACGTAAAATGATAGTATACTTAAAGCGTAATTATATTTGAAATGTAATAGAGGAATTATAGCATTAAATAGGTTAAATGCATTCAATCCTACTCTATTACAGTCCACCGAATGGATTGAGTTTCCGAGGAGGAATAAAAATGTTGGCAAAAGAATTTAAAATCGAAACACTCAAACAACAAAGAGAATTTATTCTTGATATGCTTAAACAA
Source organism: uncultured bacterium (assembly GCA_905215935.1). Taxonomy (GTDB): domain Bacteria; phylum Bacillota; class Clostridia; order TANB77; family CAG-508; genus CAG-492. The sequence goes on along the minus strand of CAJMRY010000001.1, from coordinate 367,047 downwards.
CGGTTAGAGAAAGCTAAGAAAACTAATGGCGATGTGTCGTATCTGCATGAAGGATATATTTATGGAGAGGTTATAAAATACTTTGAAGATGAAGGTTTTACTATCACTCCAGTTAGTTCAGCAGAACAAGGAAGGATTCTTTCATTATTCACAATAGAATGCGAACTCAATAAAGAAGAGCAGGATATTGCTGAGCAAAAGGAATATTGTAAGGCAGAAGCTACTAATAATGATTTAGAAGAAGATATGCTAAATTTATTTGGTTCGTTAGGTGCTTTTGCGAGAAATACACAAGATATGGTTAACTTAGGTGGTATTAAATTTAGAAGTTTTTTATGATTAACCAACAGAGGGGCAGAAAAGTTATTTATATAACTTTTCTGTTTTTTATATATAAATTTTTATTTATACCATAAATTTACAAATTTTTTATAATTACTATGATAAAGTATGAATATATTTATATAAAGGAGATTAATTATGAAAAATTTTAGAGAAAGATTATATCATGGCAATTCGAAATCAGTTGATAAAACAATTATGACAGCAATAGACGAAGTAATGCAGTACTTAGAAAATCAAGCAGAAGTAAAAGAATACTTATCACAAATAAGAGATAGAAGAAATGGAATTAGAAATATCTTTGAAGACTTTAATCATAATATGGGTATTATCGAAGAAAATAGGAGGGTTGTTAATTCTAAGACAAAAAGACCAAATAAGGTAGGTTATGAGCAGGCATTAGATAATGTAATAAAGAGGAGAATAAAAAGTAAAATTGAAACTTTATGTGAAACTACACTACAATATTCTCCAAGTAATACTGATGAACAAAATAGAATATTAGCTCAAATACAAGATAGACAGGTAAGAGTAGATTTCTTATTAGCCGATTATACAACCAATATGAGTATTTTACAAGATCATAGTAAACAACAAATAGTTAGTGACTTTATACCTGAAATGATGAAAACTATTTAAAGGCATAGTGAACTAATTAATACATAAAAAAGATTCAAATTATCAAAATATATAGATTTGATAATTTGAATCTTTTCTTATTTGCATTATATAATACTATGTAAAATAATCTGTATAGTTCTTTTAATAAAAGAATTTTTATATATTAATGAGCAGAACCACTTATATCCTCTTGAAGAGTTACATTAATTACAGTTCCTTCTTCTACAGATTTTCCTGCTATAGGATCCTGAGAGATTACTTTTCCAGTACCTGTTGATTTTATATTTAAGTTTTTTGATTTTAATGCATTAGTTGCTTGTGAAAGAGACATACCTTTTAAATCTGGAACAGTAGAGGATACTCTAGCTTCATTACCTTTACTGTATAATTTTACAATAGATCCAGAGTATAAAGGTGTACCTGGTTTAGGCATTTGCTCAGATACAAGCGAATCTGTACTTTCTGAAATATCGCATTTTAAACCTAAATTTTCTAATATCTTTTTTGCTTCAGAAACAGTTTTATTTCTTACATCAGGTAATGTTATATTTTTATTATCGGAATTGTTTTGTTCTTGTTCAGTACCATTTGATGGGATACCTAAATATGGCAATACTTCAGATAATATTTGAGATACCACTGGGGCAGCAATTTTACCTCCATAGTAGTCAGAACCTTGAGGATTATAAAGTGTTAATAAAGCTACTACTTTTGTGTTTTCAACAGGAGCAATAGCAACAAATGATGCAACATATCCATCACTTTCTTTTCCAGGAGATGGTTCAGAAGTACCTGTTTTTCCACCAATAGAATAACCTTTTACTTGACCAAATTTTCCACCACCATCTGTAACAACAGATTCCATAATGTTTGTCATTTTTTTAGCAGTTTCTTTGGAGATAACTTGTCTTACACTAATTGGATCTATAGTAGTTATTGTATTTGTATCTGGGTTTTCTATTTGTTTTACAATTCGAGGTTTCATTAATACTCCATCATTTGCAACAGCAGATATTGCTGTTATCATTTGAATTGGAGTAACTGTAAATCTTTGACCAAAAGAAGCTGTTGCAAGTTCAACTGGTCCAACATTACTAAAATATATGCCTGTAACTTCACCAGAAGTTTCTATATTAGTTTTATTAAATAATCCGAAATGCGTCCATGTATTTATATAAGCTACTTGCACCTAATCTTTTTCCTAATTGTATAAGAGCAGGGTTACATGAATTTTTAATTGCTTGTCTTAATGTCTGGCTTCCATGACTAGAGCTTGTACAGTGAATTTTTTGTCCAGATACTGTTTCGTATCCAGAACAAGAAAAGTCATTTGCTGTATCAGTTTCTACAATTCCTTCTTCTAATGAAGCAGATGCAGTTATAACTTTGAAAGTAGATCCAGGTTCATATGCATCAGATACAGCTTTATTTCTCCACATTTTTTGTAACTCGTTACTTTGTGCAGAAGAAGAAAGCGAATCCCATGTAGTCTTCAAAGCATTATTTGGAGAAAATGGTGTATTTAGATTATAGTCTGGATATGTAGCCATTGCCAATATATCTCCATTAGTAGGATCCATAATTATAATATTTCCACCACGTTTACAATCATTTTCTATAACAGCTTGCTTTAAATATTTTTCAGCTATTAATTGTATATTTAAATCTATAGTAAGAGTTAGATTACTTCCGTTTTCTGCAGCAATATATTGTTCGTTTTTATCAGGAATAATAGATTGTGAAGCATCTTTTGTTGTTAGTATTTTTCCAGGAGTACCAGTTAGTACACTATCCCAATAATATTCTAATCCTTCTAAGCCTTGATTGTCATTTCCACAAAAACCAATTAAGTTAGAAGCTAAATTGTCATAAGGGTAATATCTTTTAGTATCGGAATCTATATTAATACCACTAGAAATATCATTTTCTTTCATCCAGTTTTTTAATTCGGTTATTTTATTTTCCTCTACTTTTTTTATAATAGTTTCTACTGAAGATTTACTATTTACTTTTCCTAATACTTCTTCATAATTTAATTCAAAAATATCTGATAATCCTTTAGCTACTTTTTCTTTTAACGCCGTTGTTTTCTCATCATCATCATTAACTTTTATTTTACTAGGATTAATGGATACAGTATCTACTCTGGCGCTTAGTGCTAAAGGTTTGCCAGAACAATCGTAAATAGTTCCTCTTTTGGTGCTAATAACTCTATTTGTTATTAGTTGCTGATATGACATTTCCTTTAAATATGATGATTTTATAAATTGTAGGTATCCAATTCTTATAATTAATATACAAAACAATACAAGAACAATCATTAAAAAATATCTATATCTTTTAGATATATTATCTTTATTCTTCTTACTTTTATTATCTACATTTTTTGTATTCAAATAATTCACCAACTTTTTTCTTTTGATAGTGATATTTTATATGAATTAATAATAAAAATCAATATTAAAACTTAAAAAGTATTAATACTTGTAAAAAAACAAAAGTTAACATATAATATATATATTGAAATTAGGTAAGGTGAAATAAATGAATAATATATATGATGAAACTAAGTTTCTTATGAAAAAATATAATATTACTGCAAATAAGAGTCTAGGACAAAACTTTTTGGTAGATGATGAAGCAGTAAAAGACATTGTAGATGCATCTCTAGTAACTAAAGATGATTTAATTATAGAAATAGGTCCAGGACTTGGAACTTTAACAAAGGAATTATTAGAAAAAGCTTTTAAAGTTATAGCTATAGAATTAGATACAAGAATGTTAAAAGTTCTAAATGATAGATTTTTTATTTATGATAACTTCGAAGTAATAAATGAAGATGTATTAAAGGTAAATTTAAATAAATTAATTCGGGGAAGAAAAAAGTAAATTTAGCGAAATAAAGAATGTAAAAATAGTTGCTAATTTACCATACTATATTACCACTGCAATAATGATGAAATTATTAGAAGATAAATTAGACATACAAACCATAACTGTAATGATACAAAAAGAAGTTGCAGATAGGATTGTTTCTGTACCAGGCAGTAAACTTTCTGGAGCAATTACGTATGGAGTTAATTATTATTCAGAGGCTGAAAGTATCAGAATTGTCGATAGGAGTATGTTTATTCCAGAACCTAATGTTGACTCTGAAGTTATTAGACTAAGAATTAGAAAAGAGCCAGTAGTAAATTTAAAGAATGAAACTTTATTTTTTGATATTATAAAATATAGTTTTATGCAAAGAAGGAAAACTTTGGTAAATGCACTTGTAAATTCTAAGATAATTGATAATAAGGAACTTGCAAAAACAATATTGCAAGAAGTAGGATTAACTGAGAATGTAAGGGGAGAAGCATTGACAATTCAAGATTTTGAAAAATTATCAAATTATATTGAAGATATAAAAAACAATAACTAATAATAAAACATAAAATAAAATTTTAAAAACTATTTAAAAAAATATTAGTAAATGTTATAATATAATTAGTAGTATATAAAAATGATGGAGGAAAATATGAATCAAATTCTTATAACGGAAAAATTATATGTAACACCAGAATTAAAAAAGAAAAAGAAAATATATCAACTTGCCTTTTTAATATCTATTATATGTGTATTTATGTTATCATCTTATTATATATATGCAGAATATGATAGAAATAAAAGTGAAGAATTATCTAAAGAGTTATTAGCAGGAAGAGTTGATGATACTACAGTAAATGAAGATGATAATCTCTTAAGAGTTTCATTAGAAGCTGATGCACAAGAGCAAGAGGTAATAATAGAAGAGAATAATGAAACTACACATGTAACTCAAGATGGACAATCCTATACAACAGAAGCAGTTTTAAATATACCATCACTTGGAATAAATTATCCTATATTATCAGATACATCAGAAGAGTTATTAAAAATTTCATTAAATAAATTTTGGGGGCCATCTCCAAATGAAGTAGGAAATTATTGTATAGTAGGACATAATTATAAAAATAAAAAAATGTTTGGAAAGTTATCATCAATAAAAAATGGTGATATAGTGGAATTAACAGATAATTCAGGAAAGACAATAAAATATACTGTTTATAATAAATATGTAGTAGAACCAGAAGATGTATCATGTACTAGTCAATTAACAAATGGAAATAAAGAAGTTACATTAATTACATGTACAAATTACGGAAAACAAAGATTAGTTGTAAAAGCAAGACAAGTATAGTTAAATTTATTTAATTCACAAAATATATGAATCTTCATATTATATTTATAAAAATATAATATGGAGGTTTTTTTATGGCAAAAATTATTGTATATAATAATGATACAAATCGTATGGAAACATACTATAGAGGAGAGCAAGAGGCAATGCCATATGTTACAAATAGAACATTAACAGTAAATGAATTTAGAGGATCAAGTAATAGCCCTACTTTATGGACTGAGAAAAGAGCGATGCAAAGCTGGAATAGTCAAAGATATATATATGGTAGGCAGATTCCAGTTGGATTTGCTTTCAAAAGACCATGGGAAGGTGGTCATGGTTCGCAGAGCCAACATTATGCAGGGGTAGCTTTTGATGTGGGGCAGAAATTAACTAACAGCCAAAGAAATGCTTTAAGAAATAGTGCAATAAATTCTGGAGTATGGAGCTATGTTGAACCAGCATATTTAACACCAACTTGGGTACATTTTGATAGAAGAAGGGGAACTCCAGCATGTCAAGGTCTTGCGGGATATCCTCAAATCTCACAAGGTTCAAAAGGAGCCTATGTGCTAATTGCACAAGATGATTTAAATACACTTGGATATAGAACAGGGGGATTAGACCGGAGTGTTTGGAAGCAGAACTAGAGAAGGAGTAATTAATTATCAAAGGAGTAGAGGACTAAAAGCAGATGGTTTTATTGGATGTAATACTTGGAGGTCATTACAAGAAGATGTAGTAGGAACAGGAAGAACAAGTACAACAATAGATTAGGAAAAATATTTTGAAATATACTTTTGACATGAAAGATATTTAATTTTTTTATATACAAATACACCGGTTATGGACTTATTTTATATGCAATTTGGAAAATAATGCTGAATAGTAACCTTCATGTCAATATTTATTTCTGAAAAATATAGAATATAGGTTTAAAATAGATATGTCACAAGTAAATTGAAAATAAAATATTGAAAGAGAGTACCAAAAATGATATTGTTTAAATGACCAAAAATAAACATATCGGAGGTGCTCTCTTATGAGTAAAAGTATAACACAAAAAATGAAATATAAACAGTCTGTAATAAAATTTTCTTATAAATATGGAGTAAAAAATGCAGCAATAAAATATAATGAATGGCCGAAAACAATATATAGATGGAGAGAAAGATATGATGGAAGTATAGAAAGTTTAAGAGATAAATCAAGACGTCCGAATCATCATCCAAATGAACATACAGAGAAAGAAATAAAATTAATAAAGGATTATAAAAGAAATAACAAAGAAACAGGCTTGGTAGTGTTATGGGTAAAATTAAGAGAATCAGGATATACAAGGACAGTGCAAGGATTATACCATGTATTACAAAGATTAGGAATATATGAAAAAGCACCAAGAAAAGCAAAAGAGCAAGAAAATATAGAAATAATACGAGTAACATATCCAGGAGAAAAAGTACAAATAGATGTGAAATATGTACCAACAGGATGTTTAACAAAAGAGCTTCAAGAAAAAGGAGAAAAATTTTATCAATATACGGCTGTAGATGAATATACAAGAATAAGATATACATGGTTTACAAATGAGCATAGTACATATATGTCTAGTGAATTTGTAAAAAGAGTAGTAAAGTATTATCCGTTTAAAATAGAAACAATACAAACAGATAATGGATTTGAATTTACAAATCGATTAAGTTGGAACAAATCAAATAGAAATAAAAAGACAATGTTTGAAACAACATTAGAGAAATTAGGGATAAAATATAGACAAATAAAACCATATACACCAAAAGAAAATGGGAAAGTAGAAAGAAGCCACAGAAAAGACCAAGAAAGGTTTTATTATAAAAAAGTATTTTACAGTTTAGAAGATTTAAGAAATCGAGGAAAAGATTGGAGAAAAGAATATAATAATTTTCCAATGAGGCCATTAGGATGGTTGAGCCCCAACGAGTTCTAAAAAAAGTATAAAAGTCAAGAAGAATCGTTAATAATAATATAAGGTACTCAAAGTATATAAATTTCAAAAAAGTGTGACATATGTTTGACTAACCTACATGTACTCTTGTCAAAATATAAAAAAGTATTTACATAATAAGTATAAAATGATATAATATAGATAATATTGGAAAAAATTCCATTATTTATAATAATTAAAGGGGAGAGATGTATGAAGAAAATAGTAAGTTTAATTGTTATAATACTATTAATAATTTGTAACATAACAAATGTATATGCATCATCTACTTGTGATGTGAATATACACACAAAAGAAACGGAATTTAGTAAAAATGAAGAATTTACAGTAGATATAAAAATTTCTGATTTAAAAACACAAAAGCGGAATTATTTCATTAGGTGCAACATTAGAATATGAAAAGGATATTTTAGAATTAAAAAAGATAGAAGGAAAAAATGGCTGGGAAACTCCAACAGATGGAGCTTCTTATAATTCTGAAAATGGAATAATAGCAATTACAAGAAGTGGACTTGGAAAAAGTAATGAAACAGTTTTTAGTATTACATTCAAGGTTAAGGAATCTAGTAAAACTAATACTGTACTTAAATTAAAAGATATTCAAGTATCTGATGGAGAAATGTTAAAAATTAAAGATGCGAGTAAAAATATTACAATAAAAGAAGAAACTAATAAAAAACCTGAAACAGATGTACAAGAGCCCCAAGAAGGTGCAGGAGAAGGTTCAAATAACCAAGGAAGCACAGGAAGTGCAGGAGAAGGCTCAAATAATCAAGGGAGCACAGGAAGTAGTTCAAATAATCAGGGAAGCACAGTAAGTACGGGAAGCAGTTCAAATAATCAAGGGAGTGCAGGAAGTACAGAAAATGATTCAGATAGCCAAGGCAGTATAAATGCTTCAAACAATAATGAAAAGTCAGAACCAAGCAAAAATTGTACAACTACAGAGGAAAATTCAAAAGAAAATACAATAAAAAATGATTCAAATTATACTTCAAAAGAAAAATTACCAAAAACAGGAGAACATGAGAAATTTATTATATTAATAATAATAGCATTAGTATGTATAGTAATTTTATTTATTTATATTAAAATAAATAAAATAAACAAGGAAAGTAAAAATAAAAGTTGGTTTAATTAATATTTTATAATTAGTTAAGTATATTTATCTTAGTATAATAAGTATACATATTTTAAAGATAAAAAGCCTATATAAATTAATAGAAAGAGGAGGATTTTTGATGGAACACAAAAATAGCAAATTTTTAATAAAAAAAATAATTTTTACTATAGTAATAGCAATTGTTGTAGTTTTATTAAACAAAGCTAATAACGTTTTAGCTAATAATGAAGAGAAGAGTACAAGCCAATTTTGCTATTTATCAGATATTAAATATGATGCAAAGCAGTCTTCTGTTGGTTGGGGAAGTATAACTTTGGATCAGAATTTAGATAGTAAATATAATCAAGGATTAATAACTCTAATTGTAAATGGACAACAAAGAAAATTTATTAAAGGAGTATCAGCCCATGCAACAAGTACTTTAATATATGATATATCAGGACTTGACTATGACTATTTTTCTACATATTATGGAATAGATGCAAGTAGAGGAAACACAGGAAATGGTGTACAGTTTGCTATTTATACTTCAGTTGATGGAGAAAATTGGGATTTACATACTTTAGTTTCGGCCCCAGTAAAAAAAGGAAATAGTGAAGCTGAATTTATAGAGGTAGATATAAGAAACAAAAACTATATTAAATTACATTGTATTAATAGAGGTAATGCAGATGGAGATCATGCTGTTTATGCAAATGCTAAATTATATAAAGAAGGTTATAAAGAAGGAGAAGTAACACCTGTACAATTTATAAAGACTCCAGAACAATATGATACAATAATTAAATCCCATAAAGGAGAAGAAATAAAAGGTGATTATGAATTAGCAATATTACAGAAAAAATTTGTGGAAGGTATTGGATATGATATATTGCAATCTTATACAAATTTAAATGAAAAAAATAAAAAAGTGATTGAATGGTTAATGAATGATGTTGAAAATTTACGTCTATATATGTTAGGAGGAACTCCATCAGGTTCATATATATCATCTTTAAATGTTTTAGGTGAATTATACGATAATTATAAACAAGACTTTGAAATACAAGAATTATCAGAAAGTGGAATTATAAAAAAGGGCGATTTATATAAAAAAATGGCAATAACACTTTCTTTAACTCATTCTACAAGAGTAGGTTTATGGATGCAATCAGGAAATATAGAAAACCAATCAAACGCTGTAGAACGTTATAAAATATACAAAGATCTGTATGAAAAAGGAAAGTTTAAAGTTACTAAACAAGGTGAAAAAAATGCAAATACAACTATAGATATTACACCATGGTTTGAAAGCTATAATATAGAAGAAATGAGATGGGTTTTAGGAACAGCAATAGATGATGAAGAAATTTTATGGTTAAACGAATATACACAATCACGTATAGATGCTGAACCAAACAGAGCATGGAGTTATCTAACACCTCATCCTTATATGGCATATGTATGGCCAAATTATGGAAATGATGTTTACTATGCAGAAGAAAACATAGAGTATTTTAACGAGCTATTCTCAGTAAATGGAAAAGGATTATTTGATTATGGAATAACAAGAGGTACTAAAGATTATAAACTATATAAATTATGGATGAATTTTAGAAATAAATTTGGTACTGGAGCAGTATGTGGTGGAATATCAAAGTCTGGACACTGTATTAGAGGTGTAAATGGAATTACATCAGCGGTTATTGGACAACCAGGACATGCAGCACTTTTATACTACACAAGAAATTCAGAAGGAAAAGGATACTGGGGAATTGATAATGATGTATCTGGATGGGCTTATTCAGAAAAAGGCGAAAGACTACTTTTAGGTTGGGGAAATGATAGAACTTATGTAAAAGGATACAATGTGCCATACATAATATTAGCACAAGAAGCTTTAAATGATTATGATAACTTTGTAAAAGCAGAAGAAGTTTTAATGACAGCAGATGCATATAAAGATGATAAACAAAAGCAAGAACAAATATATAGAGATGCTATAAAGATTCAATCAATTAACCTAGATGCATGGGCAGGACTTGTTAAATTATACATGGAAGACAATACTAAAACAGAGAAAGACTATTATGATTTAGAAAAAGAAGTTATGGAGGCTTTAAAATGTTTTCCATTCCCAATGTATAATTTATCAGAATATATAAAAACAAAATTTACAAGTGATGAATACAAATTTAAATATACAATATTACAAAAAAAGATATTAACAGAAGCTAAAGAGTATCCAAATGAAAATTCAAAAGTACTACAACCAGGTGTAACTAGAGGATTAGCTGCACATTTATTAGGACAAATTGATACAGAACTTGCAACTTTCTCTTTTGATGGTACAGATGCAGGAAAAATTATATTATCAAGTAGATTTCAGGGAAATGGTGTACGCTGGGATTATAGTATAGATGGAAAGAAAAAATGGAAAGAGGTAGCATCTACATCAGATGAACTAAAACATACTTTAACTAAAGAAGAAATACAATCAATAACAGCAGAAAATGATATATATGTACATATTGTAGGTACAAACTATAGTGAAGAAAATATATATAAAATAGATATACAAGAATCAGAAGGACTTCCTAATGAAATATTTGCAAATGATTTAGAAAATAGAATGATTGGTGTAAATTTAGTTACACAGTGGCGTTACTCAGAAAAAGACCAATGGACTTCATATAGTGAATCTTCTCCTAATTTAACAGGAGATAAAAAAATACAATTAAGACAAGGAGCTACTGGAACTAGACTTGCAAGTGACTCATCAGAATTTACTTTTACTAAAGATAATCAATCAAATAAAAGACGATATATACCAGTATCTTATTTAAGTATTCATGATGTCTCAACAGAGGCTACAAGTCATAGTGGAGCTGCTACAAATGCAATAGATGCAAATTATAATACTAGATGGCATTCAGCATGGAATGGAACAGATAACAAGCGTTTTATTACAGTTAAACTAAATAAACCAATATGCTTATCAGCTGTAGAATTTGTGCCAGCAGGTCGGAGGAAATGGAAAGATTTATGATGGAACTATTTATGGTAGTATGGATGGAGAAAACTGGGAAGAATTATCAAGCCTAAAAAATATAACATATACTAATCAAGCAAATACAATTGAGGATGCCAAAATAAATACAAAAAGTTTCGAAATTTCAGAGCCAAAAGAAGTTCAGTATGTAAAAATAGTTGCGGATAGAACAAATGGTAATTGGTTTACTGCAAGAGCATTTAACTTTTACCAAGATATAACAAAAAATCCTCATCCTACAGCAGGTGTTGGTTATAGTACTACAGATGCTACAAATAAGAATGTTATTGCTAGACTTATAAATCCAAGTACAAGTGTAACTATAACAAATAATAATGGTAGTGATACATATGTTTTCAAAGAAAATGGTACTTTTACTTTTAAATTCGAAGATGAAAATGGAATAAAAGGTGAGACGATTGCTAAAGTAGATTGGATTGATAAAAAAGCTCCAACTGCGAAGATTGAATATAGTACTACATCTAAGACAAGTGAAGAAGTTGTTGCAAAACTTATTCCGAGTGAAAAAGTAACCATAATTAATAATGATACTAATAATGTAGAAGACAAGGATACTAATAGTGATCCATTTACATGTACATTTACACAAAATGGTGAATATACATTTAAATTCCAAGACGCAGCAGGAAATGTAGGTAATGCAACTGCAAAAGTAAATTGGATTGTAGAAGAAACAGAAAAACCAACTGCACCAGATACACCAGGTGACTCAGATAATACAGGAAGTATTACTTCTAATAAATATACAATAAAAGAAAAATACATCTATAGAATTTTACCAAAAACAAATTGCAAGGAATTTAAAAATAATGTAATAACTAAGCAGACTCTTGTATTTATGAATAATAAAGGAAATAATATGAAAGAAGAAGATATTATTACTACTGGTAGTACATTAAAAATTGGAGATAAATTACAATATAATCTTATTGTAATAGGCGATGTAGATAATGATGGAGAAATTACAATTAACGATTTAGCTAAAGTAAAATTACATCTAATTCAGAAAGAGCTATTAAAAGGTGATAGTTTGAAAGCTGCTGATGTAGATAATGATGGAGAAATTACAATTAATGATATTGCACAAATTAAATTAATATTAATAGGTAAAATGCAATTAAAATAAACAAAAAATGAAATAGTTTTTAGATTATTTGTGAAAAATAAAATACATCCTAATTAGTATTTATTACGTTACTAATAGGGTGTATATTTTATATTTATAGAAATTTGACAAATAATAAATCTTTTTTTATAATTGTTTTGAAATAATTCGTTAAGGAGAAAATAAAGATGAAATTTGAATTTGATGAAATAGGATTTAAAGATGAAATTGAATTGATGAATATCCAAAGACAAATACAAGAAAATCAAAATTTAGGATATAATGCAGAAACAATATATAATCAAATAGAAAAGTTACAAAAATAATAAAAAAATATACATAGGAAGAAGCGTTTATGAAAAAAGTTATAATAGATTCACTAAAGAATTATAAATGGAGAATATTATTACAAGTTATATTATTGGGAGCTAATATATATTTATTAACATATCCACCTAAAATTATTGGGAATATTGTTGATATGTTATACGATTTAGATACTAATAAACAAAACATTTTAAACAGTACATATTTTTTATTAGTTGTATGTTTTGTTTTATTAGTTGTAAGAGTTATATGGAAATATTTTGAAGTAGATATAAGTAGAGGGTTTGAAAAAGACATTAAAATAAATTTATTTGAAAGATTTATGAAACTAAAACTAAAAGATATACAAAATATTAAAAATGGTGAAATCATGTCTTATTTTGTAAAAGATACAAATGAGATTAGAAGTACTGTATATAGAATTTTATCTCATGGAGTAAGAATTGCTTTTACATTTATTATTGCATTTTTTCAGATGGCTCAAAGTGTTAATTTATATTTATCACTAGCAGTAATGTTACCAATTATTATAGGAGCATATTCAGTTGTAAAGATAAAAAAATATGTAGAAAAAAGTTTTAAAAAATCGCAAGACATGTTTACAAACATGTCTGAATATATACAAGAAAGTACAGACAGTATAAGAACTACAAAAGCATATTCATGTGAAAATGAACAGATAAAAGAGTTTATTAAGAAAAATAGAAGAGTTTATCAAAGTAATAATACAGTAGATATATTTTCTAATTTACTAAAATTAGCTTTAAATATTTGTTTCGGATTATGTTATGCAATTGCTTTAATTTATGGTTCGAAATTAGTTTTAGATGGGACAATAACAGTAGGAGATTTAGTAACATTTAATGGTTATATAGTATTATTTGTTGGACCTGTTTCTTGGCTTCCGCAATTAGTTTCTAGATTTAAAAGAGCACAAATTTCGTATAAAAGATTAGAAAAAATTTATAATTTAGAACCAGAAAGAATCAACGAAAAGGGTAGTTTAACAAAGGAAAAATTAGAAGGGCATATTGAAATTAAGAATTTGAATTTTAATTATCCAGGAATAATCGATGGTGCATTAGAAGATATAAATATAGAAATAAAAAAAGGGGAAACTTTAGGAATAATAGGAACTATAGGAAGTGGAAAAACAACTCTAATGAATCTACTTGCGAAATTATATAGTGTACCAGATGGAAGTATATTAATCGATGGAAAAGATATAAATGAAATTCCAATTGGTACACTTAGAAATAATATTTGCTATATAACACAAGATAATTTCTTATTTTCATCTACATTAAAAGATAATATAAGTCTTTTTAAAGAAGAATATGATGAAGATGAAATTAAAGAAAGCACAAAAAAAGCTATTGTTTATGATGATATAAAAAAAATGCCAAAAGGAATAAATACTGTAATTGGAGAAAGAGGGGGAGACCTATCTGGAGGACAAAAACAAAGAGTAGCAATTTCGAGAGCATTTTTAAAAGATAGTAATATATTAATTTTTGATGATACTTTTTCTGCTTTAGATAATCGTACTTCAGAAAAATTAATAAAAAATATTAAAGAGCTATCAGATGAAAAGACATGTATTATTATTTCAAATAAGGTATCTGATGTTAAATATAGTGATAAAATCATTGTACTAGATAATGGAAAGATTGTAGAAAGAGGCACACATGAAGAACTTATTAGAAATAATGGGATATATAGTGAATTTTATAATCAGCAATCCACAAAATCTGAACCTAGTTTTTTAGCTTAATAGATATAATTATTTGGCACATTTCTTGGGTTACAAAAGAAAAAAGGGGAAATTAGATGAAAAGCAAAACACTAAATAGAATGTATAAAATGTTAAAACCTAAAATAAAGTCTATAATCATTATATCGATTCTTGCTATTATTATTAACATTGGAGAAGTTGTAAAACCATATTTAATAAAAATAGTAATTGATAATTATTTAAGTTTAGGATTATGGCAAAAAGGAATTATGACAATTGGAATTATAGGTATAATTTATATTGCAATTGTCATAATTGGAAATGTTTTGGATTTTATTGTTAGTACTGCAACCAATATGGTAGGAGAAGATGTAATTTATTCTTTAAGAAATAAATTATATAAATATGTGCAATATAGTAATATTCCATTTCATGATAAAACACCATCAGGGACACTATTTGTTAGAATTACAAGTGATGTAGAAGATATCACTACATTTTTTAAAGATGTTGTTACAACTTTTATTAAAGATATTGTAATGATTATAGCCTTAGCTATTATGATGATATCACTTGATTATAAATTAGCTTCTATATGTTTTTTATTAATTCCTTTTGTTGTATTAACATCAGTTATAATAACTAAAATCAGCAAAAATGTAAGAGAATATTCTAAGAAAGTAAAAACAAAATTAAATATCTTTTTGGCAGAGTCAATTTATGGGGTTAAATTAATAAAGATATTTAATAGACAATATGAAAAGGAAAAAGAGTGTTCTAAATTATGCAATAAATTTTATAAGTCTAGAATACCTCTAGGTTTTACAGAGGGATTTTTAATTGCATTTATGGTTATATTTGAAAATTTAGGAGTATCATTTATTGTATGGACTTGTGTAAATCATTTATTTAATATTAATTTAGAGATTGGTGTTATTTATATTTTTATTACATATTTAAAACAAATATTTGAACCAATTCAAAGAATTGTAGAAAACTTTGAGACAATACAAGAAGCTGTTGTTTCTATAAATAAAATATATGATATTTTAGAACACAAGGAATACTTAGAAGATTTTGAAGAAGGAAAAATTCTTGATAAAGTAAATGGTAAGATTGAATTTAAAAATGTATGGTTTGCATATGAAGGAGAAAATTGGATTTTAAAAAATGTTAGTTTTGTAATTAATCCAGGAGAGAGTATCGCTTTTGTAGGTAGGACAGGCTCTGGAAAAACAACAATCATTAATTTAATAAATCGATTTTATGAAATACAAAAAGGTGAGATTTTATTAGATGGTATTAATATTAAAGATATAAACTTACATTCACTTAGAAAAAAAATAGGAATTATTTTGCAAGATCCATTTATATTTGCAAAAAGTATTAAAGATAACATTGAATTAAATGAAGAATTATCAGATGAAGCAATAATGGAGACAATACAATTAGCATCAGCGGAAGAGTTTATAAAATCTTTACCAAATGGAATAGATGAAGTTGCAAGCGAAAGAGGAAATTCTTTTTCAGCTGGACAAAAACAATTAATTGCATTTGCGAGGATATTTGCACATGACCCATCAATATTTATTTTAGATGAGGCAACAGCAAATATTGATACAAAAACAGAGGAACTAATACAAGGTTCAATTGATAAAATTTCAAAAGAAAAAACATCAATATTTATTGCACATAGATTATCAACCATTGTAAATGTGGATAAAATTATTGTATTAAATAATGGAGAAATTATAGAACAGGGAAATCATAATGAACTTATGAATAATCCAGATGGGTATTATAGCAAATTATACAATGCTTATTATACAAACCTAGTAGTTTAGATATAAAAAAAGATTTTCAAGATAAATGGAGAATTTGCCATTGGGGAAGGAGCATTTTGCCATTGTGGACGGAGCATTTTGACACACAAAAATTTTGTGTGTCAAAATGCTCCGTCCACAGTGTTCCATTTTTAATTTTCATTTTCAATTTTTTGTTCAAATTCCTTCCAAGATTTGCTAAATGTATGATCTGCAAAAGCTTCTTTTAAACCACTTATTTGTTTTAATCTAATTATTTCATCTAATTCCATACCTAAGTGTTTAGAAATTTGTTCTTCAGTCCAATTGTGACTTGTTAAATCTAGTACAATTTTAGACATGTCTATAATTTGGTGTGTTCCTCTTGCTCTATTGTGTCTGATTGTACTTGCCATACGATTATCCAAATCTTTATCTATTGTTACAATTGGAACTTCCGTTAAATTAAAATATTCCTTTGCAACACGATATCTATGAAATCCATCAACAACAATATATTTATCTTGATTTTTATCATAATATGTAACGATTGGTTGCGTATATCCATCTTCTTCTATAGAATGTTTTAATAATTCCATTTCTGGAGGAGCAACTTTGTTAGGGTTATAATCGTTTGCAACAACTTTTTTTATATCGACCATTTTTACATTTAATACAGGAAATGTAATTTCTTTACTCATAGATTATCACTCCTTATTGTAACAAAATTTTTATATTTAATATTTTCATCAATATGTAAATTACATGCTTCATAAACATCCATATATATTTTAGGAACAATACTTGGAGAAATATTAATTGTATTTTTTACTTCATTTAGTAGTTCAATAAGATATGTATGGTTACTTGAATATATATTTTTTATTGTATTATTATGCATAGATATAAAAGCAACTGCATTATCGTTTTTTAGATAAATGTACCAGTCTTTATAACTATCATCATAAATACGGTCATTAATTTCAGATTGTACAATTCTTGAACCAAAGAATTTTCCCATATATTGATAAAAGTCATGGCTTTTATTATTCATCTTTAAAATCATTATACCACCTCATTTTCTATAAAATATCTTAATCCTTTATCTGTAGTTTCTGTGTCTTTTGTTAATAGGTTATCCCATTTATGTATAAGTTCTCTTAGTTCTTTATCATCTGTTTTGGTTTGCGCAAAACAAAGTCTTTTCATATAGAAATCGTTCTTTTCTATAGCTCTTGCAATACGTCTCCATGATATTACTTTTTTTTGATTTTCAAGTTTTAAAGGTTCTTCTTCTGGAATTTGGGAGATTCCAATACCATCTCTTTTTTTATACCAAAACATAAATTTTTTGATTTTTTTATAATAATGAAGCATTAAATCTTTATTATATATACCAATACTTTCTAAAAGGAAGACGGTATATTCTTGCCAAGTCATAAAATCAGGTTTAGTAGATTTTATATTTCCAAGTGCAGAAGTACGACAATAAATATTTCCAAAGTTAACTCCGATTAACACGATTTAAAACCTTTGACCATGTCTCATATTCTAATGCTTTAAACTGATCTAAACCATTTCTTTGATCATCTCCATATGGTTGACATATACGTTGTTCATGAATGCTTAAGCCGTTTTTATACATTAAGTCGTATATTTCATTATGCATCAAATCTAATTTACTAACAGCACCCCATATGTCTTCTACACGCCAATCGTAAATTGGATAAAAATTATATACATCAAGATGAACATGATCAGATTTTATTCTAGTTGTCCATTGATAATTTCTAAAAGTTTCTTTGTTCTCCTGAAATGTAATTGTTCTAAAACGATTTAAACTTTCATCTGTTCTAATACCAACTCCACAGGCTACAGGAGAGTTATGCAATTTTTGGTACCAATCAGCAAACTGAATAATAAATTCTTCAAATTCCTCACCTTTTCGAAACCAATCAAAAGGACAATTATTAATATTAATACTGTCTTTAGGTAAATCTCTAACCCATAAGTCTTTACTTTCTTCTTCCCAACAAATCCATTTGGGTTGTAATACAGAAACAGCATTTCTTAGTGCAAGTGGTAATGCAATATGATAAAAAGTACCTATCCCGAGATAATTTTTTTAATTCATAAACATGATCAATTGTGTGTTTATATTGTGCTTCTAAATCAATATATAAAACATCAAATTTTTTATTATATTTTTTAGCTACCATATTTGCAAGTTGAACCATCACAGAACTATCTTTACCAGCACTTACACTAAAATATATGGCATCAAAATTTTGAAATATTATTTCTAATCTTTCAATGGCTGCATCAAGAACGTTTTTTTCTAAATAAATTTTTGGCATTAAAATTACTCCTTTTTTAAACGTACAATTAAAATGTGGTTTTTTACATCTAGATTTTTTTCTAAAATATGTGAATTACCATTTTGATCAATAAATCCTAGCATTCTTGCTTCTTTTGATCCAATATTTAAACTGTAACTTGTAATATAACCTTTTCCGTTTTTTTTCTTACTAAGAATCATACTTTTCACCTCTAAAGTTTAGTATGCACGTAAGTAAAGAAAAAATTCTTATAGTTATAATATATTAACGTAACGCTACAGTCAAGTAGAAAAATGTCGAAATATGTATTGATTTCAATAACTAATAGACGGATTTTATTAATATAATAGGGATTAAACAAAGTGAAAAAATTTTTTAAAAAATAGAGTAATTAGCTAAATTACTAATACATAGTAATAAATGTTTACTTATAGATGTTTTGGATTTTAAATATATATTTTAATTTTAGATGTATAGATATGATTAAAATGTATTAAAGCATATAAACAAACAAATAAAGAAATATAAAACATCATATATTGTAATATTTTATGTAATATGATAAAATCATCCATAAAAATGAATATATTTTGAAAGGTAGTAATATGGCATTATATAAGACTATTTTATTTGATATAGATGATACTTTATTTGACTTTGACAAAGATCAAAAAATTGCTTTTATAGAAGCAATTAATATTATTGGTTATAAATGTACAGAAGAAATGTATTTTAACTATAATTTAATTAACTTGGAAATGTGGGAAAAACTTAATGAAGGAAAAATTACATTACAAGAGGTATTTATAAAAAGATTTGAGTTGTTTTTTGAAAAGTATGGAATAAAGCAGAATGAAAAAGCGTTTAATGAAATATTAACAAAAGAATTCCAAAAAACAGGTACACCAATAAAAGGAACAAAGAAAGTTTTAGAAAAACTTAAAGATAAATATGAACTTGTAATAGCAAGTAATGGTCCTAAAGATCAACAATACCACAGACTAGATAATGCAGGATTTTCTAAATATTTTTCGAAGATATTTATTTCAGAAGAATTAGGCTGTAATAAGCCAGAAAAAGAGTATTTTGATATTGTATTTCAAAATATAAATAATAAAGAAAAATCAAGCATTTTAATAGTAGGAGATTCTATTTCGTCAGACATAATTGGAGGAAAAAATTTTGGTATTGACACATGTTGGTATAATGCAAAAAATAAACAGAATAAAACTGATATAAAGCCAGACTATGAAATAAGGGATTTTATAGAATTATTAAAAATAATATGAAGGAGCATAAAATGAATAAAATAGAATTAGCAGGAGCAATTATTTTAGATAAACAAAATAAAATATTACTAATACATAGAAATACAAAAGATTTAAAACAATGGGAGTTACCAGGTGGAAAAATAGAGCCAGGAGAACTACCAAAACAAGCAGTTATTAGAGAACTAAAAGAAGAACTAAATATAGATGTAAAAATAGTTAAATATATGAATTTTAAAGAATTTGAGGATAATGGAGTAATATTAAAGTACCATTGGTATTTATGTGAAATTGAAACAGGAGTACCAGAGCTTGTAGAGTTGAAATTCAATGATATGAAATATTTTAGCAAAAAAGAATTAGAAATTAACGAAGAGTTATCATCTAACATGAAAGTTATGATTTCAAATATTAATATAGATGATATTTAAAATAGAGCATTTATAAAAGAGGAGAGATATATGAAAATAAATATTGTAATGGTAGAACCAGAAATACCACAAAATACTGGAAATATTGCTAGAACTTGTGCTGCAATTGGGGCTAAACTTCATCTAGTTAAACCATTAGGGTTTGAGATAACAGATAAATACTTAAAAAGGGCTGGTCTTGATTATTGGGATAAATTAGATATTGAAGAACATGAATCATTAAATAGCTTTTTAGCTAAATATAAACCTGAAGACAATAACATGTTTTTTGCAACGACAAAAGCAAGTAATTGCTATAGTGATGTAGATTATTCTAGTTTTGATGAAGTATTTATTTTATTTGGTAAAGAAACAAAAGGGTTACCAGAAGACTTGTTAGAAGAAAATTTAAGTAACGCTATTAGAATTCCAATGAGAGAGCACTTAAGATCTTTAAATTTATCAAATTCAGTAGCAATAATAGTTTATGAGGTTTTGAGACAACAGGGATTTCAAAATTTGGAGTCGGAAACTAATTATTTTAGTAAATAGTGATTAGATGTAAAACGGTTATTAGGAATAATAGCCACATAAATATATAGGCAAATAAATAAATTTTTTAAATCTAAAAATTTATTTATTTGCTTTTATTTTTCATAAAAGAAATACATATAGAATATATATATAATATATGTTTATAAAGCATATAAATTGTATACAAAGGAGAGATATTTATGTGGCAAACATTAGGAATAACAGAAATTAAAAGAATGCTAAGGACAAGTACTAAGGGCGGACTTACAAATGAAGAGGCACGGCAATAGATTAAAGGAATTTGGAGAAAACAAATTAGAAGACAAGAAAAAAGAAAGTATAATTATTAGATTTTTTAAACAGTTTAATGACTTCATGATAATTATATTAATAGCTTCTGCAATAATTTCAGTAATAGTTGCTAAATTAGAAGGAAATAATGATTACATAGATTCTATAATAATTGTAGTAATTGTAGTATTTAATGCTATAATGGGACTAATTCAAGAAGCAAAAGCTGAGAAGTCTTTAGAAGCTCTTAAGAAAATGTCTGCACCGATAGCTAAAGTAAAAAGAGAAGAGAAAATTGTGCAGATTAAAGGTACAGAAGTTGTTCCAGGAGATATAGTGCTTCTAGAAGCTGGAAATTTTGTACCAGCAGATTGTAGATTAATAGATTCATATAATTTAAAGGTAGAAGAATCTAGTTTAACAGGTGAAACTATGCCAGTATTAAAAGATTCTAATGTGATTTTAAAAGAAGATACATCACTTGGAGATATGGTAAATATGGTATTTGCAACTACTGTAGTTGTTAATGGTCATGCAGAAGCAATTGTTACAGAAACCGGAATGAATACAAAAGTTGGAAAAATAGCAAAAATGATAATTACAGATGAAGCGCCACAAACTCCAATACAAAAGAAACTGGCGGGGGTTGGAAAGACACTTGGAGTCCGGGTGTTTGTTAATATGTGTTTTTATATTTATAATAGGTTTAATAAAGAAGATATCTCCAGTAGAAATGTTTATGACATCAGTCGGACTTGCTGTTGCAGCAATTCCAGAGGGCTTGCCTGCGATTGTGACTATTATGTTATCAATAGGTGTTACTAAAATGGCTAAGAAAAGTAGTATAATTAGAAAACTTCCAGCAGTAGAAACTTTAGGAAGCAGTACAGTAATCTGTTCAGATAAAACAGGGACTCTAACGCAAAATAAAATGCAGGTAGTTAATATAAGAAATATAAATGGAGAAGTTACAAATGAAAATGAAAAAGAATTTATATTAGAACTTGGTACAATGTGTACAGATGTAGATATAAATTATGATAAAGGAAAAGAGGAGTTAATTGGTGAACCAACAGAAGTAGCAATTGTATCTGCTGCAAATAATATTGGTAAAAATAAAATAGATTTATATAAAGACTATGCACGTATAAATGATATACCATTTGATTCAGAAAGAAAAATGATGACTACAATACATAGAGTAGGTAATAAATATAGAATTATTACTAAGGGAGCACCAGATGTGTTACTAAAAAGGTGTACAAAGTGTGTGAATGGAGATAAAATTTCTTCTTTAGATAGTACTAATATTTTAAAGATAGAAAAAGAAAATAATAATATGGCAAATGATGCACTCAGAGTACTTGCTGTAAGCTATATGGATATAGATGGATTACCGAAGATAATAGACTCAAATACAATAGAGAATAATTTAATTTTAGTACGGATTGATAGGGATGATTGATCCTCCAAGAGAAGGTGTAAAAGAAGCGGTAGCTACTTGTAAAAAGGCCGGTATAAAAACTGTAATGATAACAGGAGACCATATTGTAACAGCCAAAGCAATTGCTAAGAATATTGGAATTTTAAGAAAAAATGATTTAGCAATAACTGGTGAAGAATTAGATAAATTATCAGAAGAAATATTAGATAAAAATATTATGAAGTACTCAGTTTTTGCAAGAGTTTCACCAGAGCATAAGGTTAGAATAGTTAAATCGTTTAGAAAGTCTGGTGCTGTTGTGGCAATGACAGGAGATGGGGTTAATGATGCACCAGCTTTAAAAAATGCAGATATAGGAATTGCTATGGGACTTCGGTGGTACAGATGTTGCCAAAAATGCATCAGATATGATATTAACAGATGATAATTTTTGCACAATTGTTGAAGCTGTAAAACAAGGAAGGAATATATTTGATAATATAAAAAAGGCGATTCACTTCTTAATAGCTACAAATGTTGGAGAAATAGTAACTATTTTTGTAGGATTACTTTTAGGATTAAAATCACCATTACTTGCAATTCAATTACTATGGATTAATTTAGTGACAGATTCACTTCCTGCAATAGCTATAGGGTTAGAACCCCCTGAAAAAGATATAATGAGCAAAAAACCAAGAGATGCTAAAAAGAGTTTATTCGCAGATGGACTATGGGGAAAAATATTTGTAGAAGGAATTATGCTTCGGAATGCTAACATTATTTGCATTTAGCATAGGAAATAAACTTTATGGATTAGAAGTACGGAAGAACAATGGCATTTGTGTGTTTAGGAATGCTAGAACTTGTCCACAGTTTTAATATAAAAAGTGAACAATCAATCTTTAAATCTGATTTATTTAATAATAAATATTTGATAGGAGCTTTTATATTAGGAGCGGTATTGCAAATAGGAGTTGTATTAATTCCAAATGTTGCAAGTATATTTAAATTGGTACCTCTTAATAGTAACCAGTGGCTTTATACTATTGGAATTTCTATTTTACCTGTATTTATTATGGAAGTGCAGAAAAAGTTTAATGAAATTAAATTTGGTAAAGTTATTAACATTGAAAACAAAACAATGGGGACAGGGTTCAATGTTCCACGATTTTAAAAAAAACTCTTGTATAATCTGGCAAATTATGATATAAATGGTAAAGCATAATAAAAAAAGTCAGTTGAAAATTACCGAAATGGGGGAAAAAGTTTTGGAAAGTTCTGTAAAAAGTAAAAAGACAATTTTAATAGTTGATGACGAAAAGCCTATTGTTGATATTTTAGTATATAATTTACAAAAAGAAGGATACGAGACTTTAGAAGCAAATGATGGTGAATTAGCTGTTAGTTTAGCATTAGAGAAAAAGCCAGATTTAATCCTTTTAGATATAATGTTACCAAAAATGGATGGTCTAGCAGTATGTAAGAGAATAAGACATACACTTAATGTTCCGATTTTAATGTTATCTGCTAAAGATGAAGAAATAGACAAAATATTAGGTTTAGAATTAGGTGCAGATGACTATGTTACAAAACCTTTTAGTGTAAGAGAATTAATGGCAAGAGTAAAAGCAAATTTAAGAAAAGCAGAGGCTACAAGTAATATAGTAGAAGAAATAAAAGAAGAACAATCTGAAACAAGAAATAATATAATAGAAGTTGGAGACTTAAGCTTAGATTTAGATAAATTCGAAGTTAGAGTAAGAGGTCAAGTGATAGATTTAACATTAAGAGAATTTGAGGTTTTGAAATATCTAGCAAAACAACCAGGACAGGTAATAACAAGAGAAGTTTTATTAGAAAAGGTTTGGGGATACGAATATTATGGTGATATAAGAACTGTTGATGTTACTGTAAGAAGAATAAGAGAAAAAATAGAAAAAGATACATCAAGTCCTAAAATTTTAATTACTAAAAGAGGCGTAGGCTATTATATTGCATCTAAATAGTTATATATATATCAAGTTCGAACCTACAATGATATTTATTTTATATCATATAGGTTTGAATTTGATTTTTTTTAAATAAAAAATTTGATTTAAGATTGATATAAAAGATTAACACTAATAACTTGAGTTTTGGGGTATAATAATAAATTTATATAATATCTAATTAAAAGGAAGGAATAGTAATGATAAAGAATACACAAATAAAGATTGTAATTTTATTTCTATTATTAGGAATTATACTTGTAGGAACATTAGGATGTATATGTGTAAATAGTTTAGAAAATGTGAATAAGCAAGTAGCGTCTGGACAAGTAGATAGCATACAAAATATGTCAAATATAATACAATCGCAAATAAGCGATTTAAAAATAATGGCAATACTGTTTATTATTTTGTTTGTTATAATATCACTTGTAATAGGAATATTTGCTGTTAAAAAGATGATGACACCTATATCTGATTTTGTTAAAAATGCAGGGGACTTATCTAAAACAGAAGATTTTAAGATTAAATATTTAACAGATGGAAAAGGAAAAAAAGATGTTAATGAATTTGTTAATGCTTTTAATACTGTAACTACAGAACTTAATGAAAATCTAAATGAAATAAAGAAACAAAAAAAACAAATAGAAACAATACTTTTACATATGACAGATGGTATAATTGCCTTCGATATAGAAGGAGTAATAACACATATTAATCCTGCGGCAACAAAGTTTTTAAATTTACAAAAAGAAGATGACAATTTCGAAAAGATATTTAAGAAACTAGATATTGATATAAATATAGAAAAGCTGATATATTTAGAGGAATGGACATCATCTGAGCAAAATATAAATATTGGAGATAGATATATTAATATATTTTTTGCACCTTTTAAAGATTCGAATGAAAAAATTGCTGGGATTATAGTATTAGTGCAAGATGTAACAGAACATGTAAAATTGGACAATATGAGAAAAGAGTTTGTTGCAGATGTATCGCATGAATTAAAAACTCCTATTACATCTATTATGGGTTATGCAGATACTTTATTAGAAGGAGAATATGATGAAGATACTAGAAGTAGATTTTTAAATGTAATAGCTTCAGAGGCTAGAAGAATGGCAAAGCTTGTTACAGATTTATTAACACTTTCTAGATATGATAATAATAATGTAAAATTAGAGAAATTAGAATTTGATTTAGGAGAACTTGTAAAAAGATGTGAAGAAAAGTTAGAACTTGAGATATCTAAGAAACATCACAGTGTGGAATGTTTTGTAACAGCAAATGTACCTCCTGTTCATGCTGATAAATATGGAATTGAAAGAGTAATATTAAATATATTAACTAATAGTATAAAATATACACCAGAAAATGGAAATATTAAAATATATGTGGGATTTGTATATAATGATGCATATATAAAAGTTATCGATAATGGAATAGGTATTCCAGGAGAAGATTTAACAAGAATCTTTGATAGATTTTATCGCGTAGATAAAGCAAGAACTAGAGAAATGGGTGGAACAGGACTTCGGATTATCAATTGCAAAAGAAATATTAGACCAAAATGGTGGAAGTATTGATATAAGAAGTGAGGAAGGTAAAGGAACGGAAGTTGTAATTAGGATACCTACTAAGAAATAGATAATGGATTTAGTATTTAATGTTTTCTTTTAAAGTAGTCCACACACAGTCATTATGTATGTTGTTTTTATGAAAATATAATACATAATGGCTGTGTACTATTTTTAGTAATTTTGAATGTTTGATAGTAATCTTTTATACTAAAATAGTAGCGAAATTGTCTTGAAAAAAGAATAGAAGTAAGGTATAATTTATGTATTATGTAAGTATAAGGAAGGAAGAATGTAAAAATGATATTATTAACTGATAAACAAAAAAATATAATAAAAGAAATAATAGAATGGATAATTTGTATAATTATAGCTGTTGTCATAGCTATTGTAATTAGATATTTTATTGGAACTCCTACTGTAGTACAGCAGACATCTATGTTTCCAACACTGAAACAAGACCAGAGATTATGGCTTAATAGATTACCTAGAACATTAAAAGAAACACCAAAAAGAGGAGAAATTATTACTTTCGAAGCACCAAGTTCATCATATATTCCAGCAGATGAAGCAGATTTAAATAATCCTGTTGCAAAATATGAAAAAGAACCTGAAGGACTATTTAGCAAATTTACATATTATGTATTAGAAACTAAAAATTATGAAACAGAAACACCAACACCAAAAGTAAGCTTTATAAAAAGAGTAATAGGACTACCTGGTGAACATGTAAAAATTAAAGACGGAAAAGTATATATTAATGATGTAGAATTAGAAGAACCATACTTAAATGAAAATGTATATACAGATTCTCTAGAAGGTGTATTTACAGACTTAATTGTTCCAGAAAATACAGTTTTTGCTATGGGAGATAACCGTTCTCAATCTACAGATTGTAGAAGATTTGGATGTATTCCTATTAGCAAAATAGAAAGTAAAGTATTATTTAGATTCTGGCCAATTAATTTATTTGGTAAAGTAGAATAATATTAAAAAAGCAGCATGGAGGAAAATATTTTGAGTTTTGATAATATAATTGGAAATGATAAAAATAAATTTTTTTTAAATAAAATAGTAAACTCTAATAATACAGTTCATAGTTATATGTTTGAAGGAATAGATGGAATAGGTAAATCTATATTTGCAAGAGATTTTGCTAAAATGTTACTTTGTACAGGAGCAAATAAAATAGATTGTAGAACCTGTAAATCTTGCATAGAATTTGAAAATGACAATAATCCAGATTGCATTCAAATAAAACCAGATGGAAAAGTTATCAAAATAGAACAGATTAGACAAATGCAAGAGAAAATTTTAGAAAAACCAATTGTATCAGATAAAAAAGTATATATTATAAATGATGCAGACTTAATGACAAAAGAAGCTCAAAATTGTTTATTAAAGACATTAGAAGAACCACCAAAATTTGCAATAATTATTTTGGTACTATCTAATGAAAGTAAGATTTTAAATACTGTAAAATCTAGATGTATGAGGATAATTTTTGAAAAATTAAAAAATGAAGAATTAAGAAAGTATGCACAAATGAATTTTGATAAAGAGCAAATTAAAGAAAGTATGATACAAAATGCATCTGGAAGTATAAATAAACTTATAAAAATTAAGGATAATTATGATGAATATGAAAAGTTAGAAAAACTTTGTGAAAGATTTCAAAAAGACAATATATTAGATATAATTAATAATGCAGATGTTTTATATAAAAATAAAGAAACCATTGATGATATATTAGATTATATGATAACAACTTTTTATAATTTATTTATGAAAGATACGCAAAATAAAAGTTTTATTAATGTGATAAAAATAATAGAAGAAGTTAAAAAAAGATTAAAAGGAAATAGTAACTTTGATATGAGTATAGACCATTTGATTTTCAAAGTATGGGAGGAAATAAATGAAGACAGTAATAGGAGTCAAATTTAGAAAACCAGGAAAAATATATTTTTTTGATCCAGACAATCTACAAATAAAAAAAGAAGATTATGTAATAGTAGAAACTCGGGATGGGTGAAGAAATAGGAAAAGTAGTAATAGATAATAAAAAAGTAAATGAAGAAAAATTAACAAATACATTAAAGAAAGTAATAAGAGAGGCTACTCCAAAAGATTTAAAGCAATATGAAGAAAACAAGAAAAAAGAACCAGAAGCCTTAAAAATATGCGAACAAAAAATTAAAAAGCATAAGCTAGATATGAGATTAATAGATGTAGAATATAAATTTGATAATAGTAAAATTTTATTCTATTTTACAGCTGAAGGTAGAATCGATTTTAGAGACTTGGTTAAGGATTTAGCAAGTATTTTTAAAACAAGAATAGAATTGAGACAAATAGGTGTAAGAGATGAAGTTCGTAGAATAGGTGGAAATGGTATTTGCGGAAGAGAGTTATGTTGTTGTTCTTTTTTAGGAAACTTTGATACAGTATCTATAAAAATGGCTAAAGAACAAAATATATCTTTGAATCCAGCAAAAATATCTGGTAATTGTGGAAGATTGATGTGTTGTCTAAAATACGAACAAGATGTTTATGAAGAAAAGATAAAAAGATTACCTAAAATTGGAGCAATTGTAAAAACAGAAGATGGACAAGGAATTGTGGAAGAAGTAGAAACTTTAAAAGAAAAAGTTAAAGTAAAAATTAGAGATGGAGAAGATTTCTTTTATAAGAGATATGATGCTTCAGATGTAAAAATTATTAAAAATATAGAAAAACAAAGAATAGATCCTGAAGAAAGCAAGCATCTTAAAGAATTAGAAGAATTAGAAAAATTAGATAAGAATGAAAAGATAGATGATGATATATAATATAAACTATATAGTGGAAGGTGGTGAAGTAAAGTGGCATATAAAATTACAGATAAATGTATATCTTGTGGAGCATGTGCAGCAGAATGTCCAGTAGGATGTATTTCTCAAGGAGAAGAAAGATACATAATAGATAAAGATGCATGTATAGGATGTGGAACTTGTGCTGGAGTTTGTCCAGTAGAAGCACCAGAGGAAGAATAAACAAAAACTGACAGTTCTTAAACTTGGACTGTCAGTTTTTTTCTTTTATTTGATAAATATTAAATATGCACCAATCTCCTAAATTCATATTATCTATATATTCAAGTAAATATTTATCATTATTGTAATATGTATTATTAAAAAGGATAATAAATACTTTTTCATATTGGTTGAAAATATCATCATTAAAATCTTTAATGTAATTAAATGGTGAGTTATCATAAGTTTTTAAAGTATAATAATTATAATTTTCAAAATAGTAAGATATAACAATACTTTGATCTACATCAGAAGTGAATAATATTGCATCATTATTATTTATATATTTATTAACAGTATCAATATATTCTTTAGAAAAATCGAATTCTAAAAGCATTCTATATGAATATGAAATAATTCCAAAGTAAATGAATAGTATTGAAATAATAATTCTAATTTTATTCGATTTAATGTTTCCTATAGAAATTGATAAAAGAAGAATCATACAGCTTACTATACTAATGCTAGCATATCTTACATGAAAAACAGGTTTCACTAATATAGAGATTGTTATACCAATAATGCAAGTAGCTAAAAAAGTAATAAAACATATTAAAATTTCTTTTTTATAGTTAAACTCTTTTTTTAGTATAAAGGTAAAAGTAAGTATAATAATCAATGCAATAAATATTAAGTATATGTTTGTAAACTTTCCTAATGTAAATAAATAGTATGGATAATGTAAAATAGTTGAAGCTGTTATTTCAGGAATCCAAAAATCTTGTTTTACTTGAATTATCTGATTATATAAAATAGTTATCCAAGGTAAGTAACAAATCAAGTTAATTAAGCCCGAAATAAGTAATTTATAAAAATCTTTAACATTATATAATATCATTACCAAATATAATACTATAGCAGATAATAGAACATAGTAATGAGTATATATTCCTAATATACTAAAAGTAGTCATTAGAATTATACTTAAAGCATCTTTTTTTTGATAGTATTTTATTGCATATAAAGTCATACCATATAAGAATAACATAGACCAAGAATACATTCTGATTTCGATTGCGTATTGCATAACAACAGATGATGATAAGAATATAATAACAAAAGTATTAGCTATATGTTTACCAAATAATTTACGTACTTCCAATTCATTAAGCACTAGTATTAATACCAATGGAATAATTGAAAAAATTTTAAGAGTATTTAGTCCTGTTCCAAATATTAAAGTATATATTTTCAGTAATAGGTAATATAATGGAGGGTGGACATCATTTGCTGTTATAGAGATGATATCTTTTATATTATTGTCAATAATTTTTATTGTATAAAATTCGTCATACCATAGATTAGAATTTCTGAAAAATGATATCCATATAATAGATGATAAAAATATAATTAATAATATTCTGAAAATGGTATCATTAAGTATTGACTCTAAAGTTTTAATAAAAAACTTTTTCATATTTTCTTCCTTTCGTCATTTTTTAGTATATTAAATAAAAAAGTAGAGAATCCGATTATTGTAATTATTAAGTTTCTATATGTAAAGAAAGCATGTTGATAAGAATGATTTTTAAATAATATATACCAAACAAAAGGAACAATAGAAATTATTAGGTATATTAAAGATGAAGCATTAAACTTTAGATTATTTTTCCTTTTATTTTTTAATAATAGATTCAATATATATACAATTAATCCTGTAAATAAGATTATACTAGGTCTATTAAAAGCTAATTTTAGATTTGCCATTATAGTATCAAATACATTGAAGTTTAAAAAGAAAGAGTGATATTTTTCTAAATCATTTGAAACAGTTCTATATATTATTTGTTCAAAACTTTTTTGCAATGCATTATTATGGTATATTAAATCAACTATAATAAGTTTGGTTAGCTCTGTAAGAATATATGAAATACCCCATACACAAGATATTTTTGTTAATATCTTAATATTATCCAATAAAGAAAGATTACTATCTTTATTTTCTAATAAAAGATATATAATTAATGGAATAAATAATGTAATTATTGGAGTCGTTAATAAGTCTAAATAACAAGTAAGCATTCCCAATATTAAAAATAATCCATATATATATTTCTTTATATTATTATGATAATGAAGTATAAAAATAGAAGATACCTGCATAAGTATCATTATCAATACTCCTTGCAAAGTTAATCCACATAAAAAATAATCAATCATACAAAATGCAACAGAAAAAATAATTACATACATCTTTCCTAATTTACTATTTATTAAATATAACAATATTATAGATAAGCCGATTAATAATATTGTGAATAGATTTCTTATACCATCTAAATCGAACATTAACATTAATAATTTTATTATAAAACTATAACCATGCCAGTATCTTGTATATTCTACATAAGTTTCAAAATTGTTATCTATAGAGTATATAAATTCTCCGAATTTGATCTGCAGATTTTCCGAAGTCATAAATTGCAGAAGATTCTAGTTCACCAACAGAATCTTCGATTTTTTGTTGATTTAAATCATAGCAAAAGTTTTTCCTACCTAAAAGCATTGAGCCTACAATGTCTCTTGAGTCCATAGAATAAACAATATTTAACATAAGTGCTTCAGTATAATTATCTGTTTTTATATTAGCTACTTTTCTGAGCGAATTTTGGTATTCTTCGCATAATATTTCTGCACTTTTTTTCATATTATTATAAATATCATCTTTATTTATAAGTGTAGATAGAAATAAAAAAAGTAGAAATATTAATATCATAATAAAAAAAGTTATTACATATTTTAGATATTTCATTTTTCCTCCTATGATTATAAATTATTGAACTTATATATTAGTATAAGTATTTTTAAAATTATAAAAGTCACGCTATATAATTAAAAGTGAATGAATTATATAATAACAAAGTGAAAAAGTAAAGTAAGCGTGTTATATAGATTCTTTAGTACTTACTAAATAGTAGGAAATATTGAGATTCTATATAGTATTTGAACAATAAATAAAATCGCTATGTGTTATATAGAATAGGAATTTTTTAACATAAATGTTATTCATTTTTTCTTGACATAAAGGATTAATTAATATAATATAAAAAAAATGCCAAAAAAAGGAGATTATGAAATATGAGTGAATTTATTCGGATTTTTATTTAAAACAAATGCTGTAAACATATGTCCAGAAAATAGTCCATTCTGGTATACATCAGGAAAAATAGGACCATACTACATTAATGCAGAGTTTTTATATGGTAGTAAACAAGATTCAGAAGATTTACTTAATTGTATTAATGAAGAAAAAAATAACGAGCTAGAATTACCAAAGAAAGTGTTTGAAAAAGTTCAAAAACAATATGATGAAAATGAAATTTATAGACATGTTATTAATGAAATGAAGAGCAAAATAGAAGATAATATAGATATTAATGAAATTGACTATGTTTCAGGTGGAGAAAGAAGAGATTGGTTCTTTTCTTATATGATTGCTAAATTACTAAAAAAACCACATATAACAATATATAAAAATTTAAATGCTGTAGTTAGCGATTCTAATTTTGAAGATACAAAAACTGTAGAAAAAATTGAAGGAAAAAGAGTTTTACATATTGTTGATATGATAAATACATCATCAAGTTATACACGTGCTTGGATACCAGTTATAGAAAAATTAGGTGCAAAAATTAAGTGGAGTATGTCTTGTGTTGATAGAATGCAAGGTGGAGCAAAAGTATTGGAGGATAATGGAATAAAATGTATGTCTATTGTACAAGTAGATAAAAGTTTATTTGATAAAGCTTTGGAATTAAATATTATTAATAAAGAGCAATATAATATGGTAAATGAATATATGAAAAATCCAGATGAAACAATGAGAAAATTTTTAACTTCACATCCAGAGTTTTTAAAAAATGCACTTTCATCAGATGAAAAAACAGCTAAAAGAGCCCAGATGTGTATAGAACAAAATTTATATGATTTAGATTAAAAGGATAAGAGCAATATAGTTGTAGAAGATTATATTGTTCTTTATTTATGATATAAAATATGATATTATATTTAGTATAAATAAAATGGTATATATATTGACAATTTGATAACTAATATGTTATCATTATTAGCATAAAGGAGAACAATATGTATCAAATAATTTTCTATCAGGACAGTAGGGGCACAAGTGAAGTGGAAGAATATATTGTAAATCTTAATAAGAAAAAACTAAAGATAGTCATATAAAGTTAAATAAGATAATATCATATATGAGAATGCTTAAAGAACAAGGTTTAAGTTTAGGAACTCCATATATTAAACATCTTGATAATGACATATGGGAACTAAGACCATTAAGAGATAGAATACTTTTCGCATATTGGGATAATAATAAATTTATAATATTAAGCCAGTTTGTAAAAAGAACACAGAAGACACCTAAAAGAGAAATTGAGAAAGCGAAGAGTTATTTAGAAGATTATAAAAAAAGGAGGGGAAAGCGATGAGTAAAAAAGAATTAACTTGGGAAGAAATAGAAAAAAAATTAGATATAACCCCAGAGCAAGAAGAAGAGATACAGATTGAAATGGATATAATAAGAGCTACTATAGAAGCTAGAAAGAAATGTGCTTTGTCGCAAAGAGATTTAAGTAAAAAAACTGGAATAAAGCAACCAGCAATTGCAAGAATAGAAAGTTTATCACTTTCTCCTAAGATTAGCACTCTTATAAAATTATTATATCCAATAGGGTATACAATAAAAGTGGTTCCTTTACAAAAAAACAAAAAGTAGAATATAGAAAACATTGTGAGTATCAAAATAGCCAAATAGTGATACTATAAGCCTACTGAAACATAAAAATAATAGACTTCGAATATAAAATTCGAAGTCTTATCTCTACTCTAAGATATCAGTTTTATTTGTTATCTCTTCTAAATCAAGAAGTTCTTGCCATCTTGAATCTACTTCTTTTTGGAATTCTTCTATCATCCATTCATTTCCAGGTTTAAACATATGTTTAAATCTTCTTTGAGGTTTTAAGAATTCTTCAATAGGTAGCTTATTTTTAGGCTTATAGTTTATTTTGTACTTTCCATCTATTACTTCATATAAAGGCCAGTAACATGTTTCTACAGCAAGTTTTATAATATCCATTAACATATCTGTAGGATATCCCCATCCTCTAGGACATGGTGCTAAAACATTTAAAAATGCTGGACCTTCTGTATAAATTGCTTTTTCAGATTTTTCATATAAATCTTTAAAATTACTAAGTGGAGCTGTTTGTGCAACATAAGGTATATGGTGTCCTACCATAATTTTACTTAAATCTTTTCGAGATTGCATTTTTCCTGGAATAACTGTTCCAGCTGGAGTTGTAGTTGTATCTGCGAATTTTGGTGTTGCAGAAGAACGTTGAATACCTGTATTCATGTATGCGCCATTATCATAACATACATAAACCATATCATGACCTCTTTCCATTGCACCAGATAAACTTTGAAGTCCTATATCATAAGTACCACCATCTCCACCAAATGTGATAAATTTTGTATGTTCATCTTCTGGTAATTTTCCTTGTCTTTTTAAAGATTTATAAGCAGCTTCTGCTCCAGCACTATTTGCTGCTGCACATTCAAATGCAGTATGTATAAAAGAGTCTGTCCAAGCTGAGTATGGATAAATAAAAGTTGATACTTCCATACAACCGGTTGCACAAGATATAACTGCATGGTCTTCTTTTTTTAATGCTCTTAAAACCATTCTTCCTACAACAGGAGCACCGCAACCTGCACACATTCTATGACCTGCTGTAAATCTAGATGGTTTTTCAGCAATAACTTCTTTTAAATTATATGCCATATTATTCATTCCTTGTATAGTATATTTAGGTTTTCTGGATTTACCTATAAACCATTAATTGCTTGTGTATTATATAGTGTGTATATTTTAAATATTTGCCTTGAATAATAAATAATTTTTTACACACTTACTTTTACAAGCTTAATTAAATATTTTTAATTTTCTCTTAATCCTAAATAACGATAAGGATTTTCTATATTTCCATCAGCAGCAATTTTTTGCAAATCTGCAAAAACACTTTCTATATCTTTAGCTGCTACATCTCTACCACCAATACCATAAATATAATTACACATTGGGACTTGATATTTATTTACATACATAGCAGATGTAACATCTTCGAAAAGTGCACCGCCAGCAGCATTTAAAGAGTCTGCTTTATCAAGTATTGCTACAGCTTTTAGTTCTGATAATGCTTTTGCAATTTCTTCTGCAGGAAATGGTCTAAATACTCGTAATTTTAAAAGGCCTGCTTTTATTCCTTTTTCTCTTAAACTATCTACAACATATTTTGTAGTACCAGCTGTTGAATTCATACAAACAATTGCAATTTCAGCGTCTTCTAATTTATATTCTTCAAAGAAAGAATATTTTCTTCCTGTTAATTCTTCGAATTCTTTTGATACATCTAAAATTACTTTTTTAGCATTTTGCATAGCTACAGATTGCTGATATTTGTGTTCAAATAAATAAGCTTGTAAATCAAGTGGACCAATTGCTATAGGCTCTTTACGATTTAATAAGTAATGGTCAGGTTTATATGTTCCAACAAATTTTTTTGCTATATCATCTTCTAATAATTCAATATTTTCTATAGAATGTGATGTAATAAAGCCATCTTGACAAACCATTAATGGAAGTAAAACATCTTTATGTTCAGCTATTTTGTGAGCCATTAATAAATTATCATAAGCTTCTTGGTTATTTTCGCTAAATAGCATAATCCAACCACTATCACGTACGCCCATTGCATCAGAATGGTCGTTATGAATATTTAGTGGACCAGAAACAGCACGATTTACAAGTGACATAACAATTGGAAGTCTTAAGCTAGATGCTATATAAATCATTTCCCACATAAGTGATAAACCATTTGCTGATGTTGCAGTCATAGCTCTTCCGACCAGCAGCTTCTGCACCAATACATGCAGTCATAGCACTATGTTCACTTTCAACAGCAACAAATTCTGTATCAACAACTCCATTGCTAACAAAAGTAGAAAAATATTGTGGTATTTCAGTGGAAGGGGTAATAGGAAAAGCGGCTACTACATCAGGATTAATTTGTTTCATTGCAATAGCTGCAGCTTCATTACCACTTAAACGTTCTCTAATTCCCATTTAATTGTTACCTCCTTCTTCTTTCATTTCAATTGCTTTAAAAGGACAGACCCTAGCACATACTCCGCAACCTTTACAGTAATCGTAGTTAAAGTCTTCTCTTTTTTGATCTTTATTAACTGGAATTGCATCATCAGGACATACTGGGAAGCATAGACCACATTGTTTACATTTTTCAGATATGTATACTGGTCTTATAGATCTCCAATCGCCTGTTTTAAATTCTTTTGCATTTCCAGCTTCGTATATATTTCCACCAATAGTTAATTTATTTGCTGGTGTATGTATATTAATATTTTCAGACATATCTTTTAACTCCTTTTCTTTTAGATTTTTAGGTTTTTATTTTACCCATTCTTTTAGATTTTTACGTGTCTAATTTTATTGTACCTTTTTTACTTCTTTTAAAGCCAAACTTAATGCTTTCATGTTTCCTTCAATTACTTCAGGTTTTTTAGCAAATTTGTGCTTAAAAGAAGCTTCCATATCATTTAGAAGTTCTTCATCTGTCATAATATTGCTAACTTTAACAATAGCAGCAAGCATTGGGGTATTAGGAAAATATTTTCCAAGAGCCTCCATAGATACTTTTCTTGCATCGATTGTATATATATTTCCTTTATAATCTTTTAGTACGTTTTTTAGATAATCTGCATCTTTAGTTGTATTTATAACAATTGCACCAGATTCTTTTAAACCAGCAGTTACATTTATAGATTCTAATAATGTATCATCTACGACAACAACATAATCAGGTTCATAAATATTGCTATGAATACGAATAGGGGTATTAGCGATACGATTGTATGCAGTAATAGGTGCACCCATTCTTTCTGGTCCATATTCTGGAAAACCTTGAATATATTTACCAGTATTAAATGCTGCATCTGCAAGTAAAAGTGATGCTGTCTTTGCACCTTGGCCACCTCTACCATGCCATCTAATTTCAATTAAATCATTCATTTGTTTTTTCTAACCTCCTTAGCTATAATTTTACTAAAGTATATGCCTAAAACATATGAATGTCAAGCTAAAAAGGAGGAGTAAAGGGGACCATTAACTTGTAACTAGAACCAGGTAGCCTAAACAATTAAAACAGCCTACGGACTAATTTTATATGTGTTTTGAAAATTAACGTTGACTAGTAACCATTATGGACGGGACAAATGTTCTTTTTTTGCCGTTTAACTTGACTTTTTGCCATTTTCAGGATAATATATTATAGTAAAAAATATGGTTACTACACAAGAGCTTAAGTAACCTAAGGAGGAAAAATAGTTTATGGGAGAAGTTATAGTTGTAACATCTGGAAAAGGTGGAGTAGGAAAAACAACAACTACAGCTAATCTAGGTTCTGCACTAGCACTAAATGGGAAAAAGGTAGTATTAGTAGATACTGATATAGGACTTAGAAATTTAGATGTAGTAATGGGATTAGAAAATAGAATAGTATACGATATAGTAGATGTTGTAGAGGAAAAGTGTAAATTAAGACAAGCTTTAATAAAAGATAAGCGTTTTAATGAGCTTTTTTTACTTCCAGCAGCTCAAACAAGAGATAAAAGTGCAGTAAATGAAGAACAAATGAAAGAACTTACAAGTAAACTAAAAGAGGAATTTGATTATATATTAATAGATTGTCCAGCTGGTATAGAACAAGGTTTCAAAAATGCTATTGCTGGTGCAGATAGAGCTATTGTTGTTACAACAGCAGAAATATCATCTATACGTGACGCAGATAGAATTATTGGACTCTTAGAAGCCTCTGAAATAAAAAATCCTGAGCTTATTATTAACAGGCTAAGACCTAATATGGTAAAAAGAGGGGAAATGATGGATGTTGATGACATTGTTGATTTGCTTTCTATAGATTTAATTGGTGTTATACCAGATGATGAATACATAATTACACAAACAAATAAAGGTGAACCTGCAGTTTCAAACAAAAAAGCACCATCAGGAAAAGCATATATAGAAATTGCTAGAAGAGTTTTAGGCGATAATATTGAAGTTACAATTCCTGGTAGAGATGAAGGATTTTTTGCTAAAATATTAAGTTTTTTTAGAAGAAAATAGTTACCAATAGTGGAGGGAATAAGCATGTTTGAAGGCATAATTAGTTTTTTTAAGAAGTTTGGTAAAGCAGAATTGCAAGATACAAAATCAAAAGATATGGCAAAAGAAAGATTACACTTGGTGCTTATGCAAGATAGAGCAAATGTATCTGCAGACTTTTTAGAAATGATGAAACAAGAAATAATAGATGTAATAAAGAAATATATTACTGTTGATGAAAGTGAAATAGATGTTAGATTAACGAATAAAACAAATGAAGATGGTACATCTGGTGCACCAGCTTTATATGCAAATATTCCTATTGTTAGCATAAAAAATGAAAACAAAAATATGGAAAAAGATGAGTCTAATAATAAAAAAGAAGAAAAAACTTCAAAGAAGAATCAATCCAAAATAGAAGATAAATCAGAAATAAATAATGATGTAAATAATGATTCTAAGAAAGCAGAGGAAAAACAAGAGGGTAAAGAAAATAGTCAAGATAATGAAAAAAATGAGAATCAGGAAAATGACAAAAAAGATAAGAATAATGAATCTCAAAATAAGAACCAGAAAAATGAAGAAGATAAATTAAAAGAGCCAGAAATAATTGAAAAAGAAAATAAGGAAAGTTCTAAAGAAAAAGATATTAAAGAAAATACAAAGAAAAACATAACATCAAAAAAAGCATCTACCACATCAACCAAAAAAGCTACTAAAAAAACTGCTTCTAAAAAGAAGGCATAACTTAAATATATTTTGGAGATTGTAATATGAAGAAAAAATTATTAAAAAATATCGAATGGGGTATTTTAATTTGTACTATTCTACTAATTGGAATAGGTATGGTAGCTTTATATTCATCAACTCTGGAGTCAGGATTTGACGAATTAAAAAAACAAGTAATGTGGTTATTAATTAGTATACCAATTGTAATAATTATTATTGAGATAGATTATGAACTAATTACAAATGTATCTCAAATTGGATATGGTATTATACTTGTATTATTAGTTTTAGTACTATTTACCACACCGGTTAATGGTGCAACAAGTTGGTTTGATATAGGACCATTTTCTTTTCAACCAGCAGAATTTGCTAAAATATTTGTTATACTATTACTGTCAAAGGGAATTGTTAGAGTACAAAAAGAAAACAAAGATAATATTAGTAAACCACTAAAATTATTTTTAGTTTTACTAATTGTAGCAGTTCCAGTATTATTAATAATAAAACAACCAGATTATGGTACAGCACTTGCTTTTTTAGTCGCAACTATTTTTATGCTTTTTGTTTCAGGAATTAATAAAAAATATATTATAGGAGCAATTTTATCTATTGTAGTTATTGTTCCATTATTATATTTTTTTGTATTACCAGAACATGCAAAGACAAGAATTGATGTTTTTTTAAATCCTAACTTAGATCCAAGAGGAGCAGGATATAATGTTATACAATCAAAACTTGCAATAGGAGCAGGACAAGTTTTTGGAATGGGTGTTACAAAAGGTAACCAAACACAATTAGGATTCTTATATCCTAAAACAACAGATTTTATTTTCTCCGTAATTGGTGAAGAAATGGGATTTGTTATAGGTTCAGGTGTTATTGTTTTATATGTAATACTAATTACAAAGGCAATATATGTTGCCAAAACTGCAAAAGATGACTTGGGTTCATATATTGCAATGGGAATAGCAGGTATTTTTATGTTTCATATGTTAGAAAATATAGGAATGACAATGGGACTTTTACCAATAACAGGTGTCCCACTTCCATTTGTAAGTTATGGAGGAAGTTCACTATTAACAAATTTTGTACTTGTAGGTTTATTATTAAATATAAGTGCAAGAAGAAAAAAAGCAATTTTTATAGAATAGGTAAGGAAAGTTTACTGCTTTATCTATAAATAAAGCAGTATAACTAATAATAAGTAGAGGAAGATAAAAATGTATATAAAACCTTTAAAAATAGGAAATGTAGTATTAGAAAATAACATATTATTAGCACCAATGGCAGGTATAACAGACCTGCCATTTAGATATTTGACCAAAAAGTTTAATCCTGGTTTAGTGTATACAGAAATGGTAAGTGCTAAAGCTCTTTTTTATGGTGATGAAAAGACAAAAAAACTTTTAAACATGAAAAATGAGAAAAGACCAATAGCTGTTCAAATATTTGGTAGTGATGTAGAATCTATGGTATATGCTGCTAAGTTTCTGCAAGATAAAGCAGATATTATAGATATCAATATGGGATGTCCAGCACCGAAAGTAGTAAAAAATGGTGATGGAAGTAGATTATTACTTAATCTTGATTTAGTAGGAGAAATTGTAACAGCTGTAACAGCAGTGTCTAAGATTCCGGTAACAGTAAAAATTAGAAAAGGATGGAATAGTGAAAATATAGTTGCAAAAGAAGCAGCAAAAATAATTGAAAAGGCAGGAGCTTCTGGTATAACAATTCATGGAAGAACTAGAGACGAATTTTATTCTGGAAAAGCGGATTGGGATATAATAAAAGAAGTAAAACAGAGTGTTAACATTCCATGTATAGGTAATGGAGATATAAAATCACCAGAAGATGCTTTAAAAATTTTCGAGCAGACAAATGTAGATGGAATTATGATAGGAAGAGCATCACTTGGAAATCCATGGATTTTTAAGCATATTATAGATTATCTAAATAATGGAACATATGATTCTTCATTTCCAAGTAATAGACAAAAACTTAAATTAATAATAGAACATATTAATTTAGAAGTAGAAGAAAAGGGAGAAGATATTGGAGTTAAAGAGATGAGAAAACACCTTAGTTGGTATATTAAGAATTTAAAAGATGCAAGTAGAATAAGAGAAAAAATAAATATATTAAAAACAAAACAAGAAGTTATAGATTGTCTTGAAGAATACTTTAAATTAATATGAATATAAATGAAAAAGGGGCTGTAAAAAACTCAAAATTTTTCAATTTTACAATGTCACCCATGTGGGTTTGTGATTGTAAATTTTGAATAAATACTTTTTTACAGCTACTTTTTTATTTTATAGCATGAAAGAAGGGGATTAAAAATGAAAAGTAAAAAAGGAATTATATTTATTTTGGGGTTAATAGTTATTGCAATTATAGTTTTCTTTTTTATAAAAAATAATTATAAAAATATTAATATTGGAAATAATATAACTAATAAATCAATTGAGCAAATTGAGGAATATATTTTAAATATTAGTTCATATAAGGCAAGAATAGAAGTAGAAGTAGTAAGCAATAAAAACGAAAATAAGTATGTATTAATGCAAAAGTATGCATCACCCAATATATCAAAACAAGAGGTTATAGAGCCAAGTAATATAAAGGGAATTGAAACTATATATAATGGCTCAAGTTTAACAATTAATAATTCTAATTTA
Organism: uncultured bacterium; assembly: GCA_905215935.1. Lineage (GTDB taxonomy): Bacteria > Bacillota > Clostridia > TANB77 > CAG-508 > CAG-492. Next base: position 325,236 of record CAJMRY010000001.1, on the reverse strand, counting down.
GGACTAAGCAGTATATACGAAAATTACCAGTATATGGTTGATAATTGCTTATGGATTCGGAAGTTTTATAAAAGATTACAAAAGTTGTAATGATAAAAGCATTAAGGAAGAAAATAATGAAATCGTAATGGAAACAAAAGTAGAAAAAGATAATAAATATATATCATATAAAAAGTTATATATTGACAATAAAACCTACAAGCCAACTAGAATGTTAATACAAGATGTTAACAAAAAAACTATAATTTACATATCATATAAAGAGATAGAAATAGATAGTTTAAGTAAGGAAGAGGTTTTAGCGTTTAGACTTAAGAATATAGAAATAAAAGATTTTTAAAGTATTATTTGAGCTATCATTTTATCTTAAAAAACTAATATTTAAATATATCAATTAAATAAGATTATAGATATACAAATACTGGGAGTGGAGTAAGATGATAGTAAAAAGAGGAGATATGTTTTATGCTGATTTAAGTCCTGTAGTTGGATCAGAACAAGGAGGTATAAGACCTGTAGTTATAATTCAAAATGATGTGGGAAATAAGCACAGTCCCACAGTAATAGCAGCAGCTATTACATCTCAACTTGGAAAAAATAGGTTACCAACTCATATAGAAATAGGGCCAGAAAACTGTGGACTTAAAGCAGAATCGGTTGTTTTAGCAGAACAGATAAGAACAATCGATAAAAGTAGATTAAAAGAAAAAATTGGTCATATAGATGATGAGTCTGTTATGAACAAGATAAATAGTGCATTAGGAATTAGTTTTGGTTTAGGAGATTGAGGTTTTCGTATATATAATTAAAAATGTTCTCTTTTTTTAAAGAGGGCATTTTTTATTATGAGTGCTTTAAAATAAGCTGTCAAAACTTCATATATATAAATGTTAAAGTATCTTCTTGTAATCAATTTTAAAATAAATAGTTGAATAGTCTTAATATATACAAATGAATGTTCTGTAATATGCAAAAAAAGGATGTGATATCATGGAAGAAAATGAATTAGTCAGTCAAAAAGAATTATCTAATGAAGAGATAAAAAATTTAATATACACAATAAGAGGCAAACAAGTTATGTTGGATAGTGATGTGGCAATATTATATCATTATACAACTAAAAATATAAATAAAGCGGTGAAAAGGAATATAGATAGATTTCCAGAGGATTTTTGTTTTCAATTAACAGAAATAGAATTTAGAAATTTAAGGTTCCAATTTGGAACCTTAAATACAAAAGCTAATAATGGTGATGTAACGCGAAAATATTTACCATATGTATTTACCGAACAAGGAATATCAATGTTATCTGAAGTACTAAGGAATGAAATTGCTATAAAAGTTAGTGTTAATATAATGCGAGCTTTTGTAGAAATGAGAAAATTTTTAATGTGCAATGGGCAGATATTTGAAAGGCTAACCAATATTGAATATAAATTGTTAGAACATGATAAAAAATTTGATAAAGTATTTAATCAATTACAGCAAGAAGAAAATATAAAGCAACAAATTTTCTTTGATGGTCAAATATATGATGCATATAGCATAATAATAGATATTATAAAAAAAGCAGATAATAAAATTCTAATTATAGATAACTATATTGATGATAGTATTTTAAAAATGTTAACCAAAAAGAAAAGTAATGTAGAAGTAGTTATACTAACATCAAACAAAAGTAATATTGAGAAATTAGATATAAAAAAATTCAATAAAGAATATCCAATATTAAATGTTTCTAAAACAAATAAGTTTCATGATAGATTTATAGTAATAGATAACAAGGAGATTTATCATTTAGGAGCCTCAATAAAGGATTTAGGTAGGAAGTATTTTGGAATTAACAAAATAGAAGATGTAGAAATTATAGAAAAATTTATAAATATATAAAAAGACAATACCAAAAATTAATCAGAATTGTCCTTTTAATTAATAATATTTATAATTTATATTAAAGTTAGAGTGATTTAGAATTAATTACTAGAAGGTTTATAATAACTCATTTAACTAATTTTTATTTCTTCTGCAATTTTTTTATAACCGAAATTTCTTTATATAATTTATTTATTCTGTCTTCACGAATAGATATTGCATGTTCATATTCTGAAAGAATAGAAAAGTAATTATTTAAATCTTCGTTTTCTTGAATAAGCATTTTTATTCCATTCATATAATAATTTCGCTTTTTATCAGATTGTGATAAATCCATTTTAGTTTTATATTCATCTATTTGTTTTAATCTTTTTACTTGAGAATTTAAGTATTTTACATATTTGTAAAGACCATCTATTTCATAATATATATCATCTATAACTACTTTAAATAAAGCTTTTAATACTTTTAAATTGATTTTACCAAATTGATAATTCATATTTAACTGATCTAATGCTATGGACTTTTTTATGTCTTCAGGTTTAGAATCTTCAATTAATTCATTAAGAGTTTCCGAAATGTTAATGTGTGTTTTGTATTGCCTTTTAGAAGTGATTGCATCATATTCATCTGCTACTCTTATAATTTGGGCAACATATGGAATTTCATCTTTTGTAAGACCATTTGGATATCCAGAACCATTTAATGCTTCGTGGTGGTAAAGAGTACCTGCACTATATGGCTTTAATTTTTCATCTTTTATGCACATCTCATATCCATAGAGTGTATGTTTTTTCATAATTTCATATTCTTCATCTGTTAATTTAGATGGCTTTTGTAATATTGAACTTGGAATCTTTAATTTACCTATATCATGTAAATATGCACATATTGTACAATATGCTGTAAAGTCTTTTTTACAGTGTAAATACTCGCAAATTCTGCACACTAAGTTTGCAACATTTTCACTGTGTTTTCGAGTAACATTATCTAATGTGCCTAATATTTGTAATTGTTCTTTTACCGTTTTTTCTAAGTTATATGATCTTAAATTTATAGGACTATAAAAATTAAAATTTTCTTTTTGCATAAATTACCTCTAATTTCGTTTTTTTTATAATAACATTATTAGAAATATAAATCAATACAATGTTACCACCTAACTAATTGATTGATATATATTTTTTCTTGTAATTTTATTAAGAATATACAAAAATGATATATATATTAAAATGAAAAGTATGATGCAAATGATTAAGTTAGGAACCATTATTATAAATGTATCTACAAAAACTTTTATAAGTAAGTATGAAAATACAATTGAGATAATAGGTATAATAATCCAATTTTTGTAATCAATAGAGAGATTAGTTTGTTTTATAAGTTCTTTTAAACTAAGTAAACAATTTAAGAGTTCACTAATAAAAATTACAATTATATATCCGAGTAATTCCTTTAATAGGAAGTAAAAAATAAATAAATGTTATACTAGTTACTAAATCTAGTATGTTAATTCCCATTACTTTTACTTGTTTATCTAGTCCTTTTAATATACTATCAATTATGCTATCTAAATACATGAATACAAGTAATGGACATAAAATTCTAATATATTTTGATATTTCTATATTATCATAAAATAATACAGAAAATGAATCTGCAAAACACAAAAAAATTCCAATTATACAAAAAGAAAATATAAATGAATACTTAAATATCAAGTTAAGTATTCTATTCATTTTTGCATTTTCGTATCTTGTATTATAATAAGAAAATTCAGGTATTAAAAGATTGGCAAAAGTAGTTATTGCAATATTGGGAAAAAGTATTAAGGGAAATACCATGCCATTAATAAGCCCATATTGAGATAAGGCTTCTTTACAACTAAGACCAGATTTTTCTAATTTTAAAGGAATTAGTAGTTGCTTGATTGTAGAAAGACCAGAACGAATATATGAAGTTATTGCTACAGGTACACTTATTCGTAATATTTTTCTTGAAAAATTGCATTGAACAGAACTTCTAGTATGTATTAAATTTCTTTGATTTAATTTGTACAAAAAATACAATATAAAAAAAGAACAAGCTTCAGATATTGTTTCACCAATTACTAATGAGATAATAGCAAAATCTACAGATTTAGGAGCAAGCAAACTTAATAGAAAACATATAATAGAAATTTTTATAACTTGTTCTAATATTTGTACAAAAGCAGTTTTCTTTACTTGTCTAATAGCAGAAAAATACCCATTAATACAAGAAGACATTGATACAAATGGAAGTGAAAGTGAAATCACATAAAATGGAAAGCATGATACTTTGTTATGTAAAAATGTACTTGATATATATGGAGCAAATATAAATAAAACAAGTGCTGAAAATAATCCGAAGACTAAGCTAAATAATAGACATTTCCTAGTAGCAGATTTTATATTTTTATCATTTCCATAAGCTAATTCTTCAGAGACAATTCTCACGCAAGCTAAATTAATACCAGAAAGTGAAAATGTAACAAAGAAAAAATATACAGACATTACAAGTTCAAAAACACCTACAGATTCACTTCCAATTTCATTTGATATATATACATTAAAAAACATTCCTATAGTTCTTAAAATAAGAGAGGTACAGGTAAGAATAAAACCATTAACTAAAAAAAATTTTATTTTTTTCAAATTTATCACCTAATTTATAAAAGTATATGATGAATAAATTTAAATAATTACTTTTTATTTTAAGTAGAAAAAGATTTTTTTAGTTTTAAATGATATAACTTTTATTACTACTTAAGTATATATATTATTTAAAAGAATTTGTTGAAAATATATTATAAATAGAATAAAATAAATTGCATAAAGGAAGTGATATAGTGGTACAGAATTTAGAAAATTATATAGAGTTTATTAAACAAAAGCATAAAGATCAAAAAAGAATTCAAGGAACAGAATATTATTTGCATCCATTAGAAGTGGCTAATATATTAAGTCAAAAAGGATTTGATAAAAAATATCAAATCGTAGCACTGTTTCATGATTTACTAGAGGATACCAATACTACATATGAACAAATATTAAAAATTTCTAACAAAGATATTGCTGATGCAGTTAAATTATTGACTAAACAACCAAATTATATAATGGAACAATATATAAAAAATATAAAAGAAAATGAAATTGCAAAAATGGTAAAATTAGCAGATAGAATGCATAATTTATCTGAGGCACATTTTGCTTCAAAAAGTTTTATAGATAAATATATTAATGAAACTAAAAAGTGGTATATAGATTTAGCAAAGGAAACTGTTTTTGAGAAAGATATAAATACAGAGTTAGTAAGATTAATTAATTTTAATAATTTTAATAATAATAAAAAATAATTAAATAATTATAAAAGTATATAATGATTTTAATTACTATTTTATAATTATAGGGGAGAGTATAATGAAAAATATATTATTTGTGTGTGCAATGAAAAAAGAAGCAGAGTTAATTGCAAAAAAGTTAAAACTTGAAAAAATAGAAGAAGATTTATATAAGAAAGATAATATTTCTTTACTAATTACAGGAATAGGAAAACAAAAAACTGCAATAAGTCTTACAAGATATCTATGTGAAAAAGTAAAACCAGAATTAATTATAAATATAGGATATGCAGGTTCAACAGATATTAGAGTAGGAGAATGGGTAACTATATCTAGAAGTTATAATTACGAATGGGAAATTCCAGGAGAAGAAAAATACAGTATGTTAGATTTTGGAAATCAAACCCTAAAGAATACTAATTCTAACAAATTAAAAAGTGTAGAATGTTATTCTGCTGAGAGTTTTGTTACAAAAACTATTTTAGATGGAAGCATAGCTTTTGATATGGAACTTCATTCTATAGCAATTTTATGTGACATGTATAAAATTCCATTAATTTCTTTAAAAAAGATAAGTGATAATTTAAGTTTAAATGATTATTATGATAATTTAAAAGAAGAGAATGTATTTGAACTTGAAAGTTGCTTAGAATTTTTGAACAGAGAATTAACATAAATACGGAACATTGTTGAAAAATATTACAATATGTGCTATAATATATATATCAATTTTAAGGAGGAATTAATTCCAATGTATTACAGCATGAGCTTAACTGCAGGACGTGTTAAACTGCAGGAAATCAAGATTGGTCTTGTGGATACGAGATCAAACGAAGTTCTGTACTATGAAGATGGTCTACATGAAGTTTTGGCAAGAGAAATCTGCCAAGATAGAGGATATGACTGGAGAGAGTATGGAAATATATCTGCAGTTGACTATCTTCTGGAGAGAGCTGAATTCATAAAGCTTTCTAACTATGGCGAAGGTGTATCTTATAGATATATTGGAGCCGAGGCAAAGGCAATGAGAAGGTCAAAACCTGTCAGAGAATGGCTTTGGCTTTTGTGCTCTCATCTTATGATGAGACCGGATGTCTATCTGTCTTAATTCTCTGAAAACACGAGTTGGTACAAAGTATTTTGTTACTGGCTCGTGTTTTATTTTATACAGGAATGAATCTTAAAAAATATAAATATATTTATAATAAGTAAAAACAAAGTTGACATTAAATGCAAAAAAAAATATAATAACAATGTAAAAGTGCATAATAAACAAGTTTATGTAGATTTTAAATATAACAAATTTTAGGATAAGGGTGGAAATAATGTACTTAAAAAGATTAGAGTTACAAGGTTTTAAATCATTTGCGGATAAAACAATATTAGAATTTAAACCAGGAATAACATCTGTTATTGGACCAAATGGATCTGGAAAAAGTAATATATCAGATAGTATTAGATGGGTTTTAGGAGAACAAAGTATAAAGTCTTTAAGAGGTGCGAAATCAGAGGATATTATTTTTGCAGGAACACAAAACAGAAAATCATTAGGTTTTGCCGAAGCCTCAATTGTAATAGATAATTCAGATGGAAAATTACCTATAGAATATTCTGAAGTAACAGTTACTAGAAAAATATACAGAAGTGGTGAAACAGGATATTATATAAATAAAGTACCATGTAGATTAAAAGATATATTAGAATTATTTATGGATACAGGAATTGGAAAAGATGGCTATTCAATTATTGGACAAGGTAAAATTGATGAGATATTAAGTAATAAATCTGAAGATAGAAGACATATTTTCGAAGAAGCAGCAGGGATTGTAAAATATAGAGTAAGAAAACAAGAATCAGAAAAAAAGCTTGAGCAAACAAAATTAAATTTACTTAGAATAAATGATATTATAGCAGAGATAGAAAGTAATATAGATCCACTTAAAATTCAAGCTGAAAAAGCAAAGAAATTTTTAGATTTGAGGGAAGAATTAAAAAATATAGAAGTTGGGTTATTTTTATATAATATACAAAGCTATAAAGAAAAATTACAAGAGATTGTAAAAGACATTGAAATAATGGAAAGCCACAAACAAGATGAGACAAGTAAATTAGAACAAATACAAAAAAATAAAGAAGATTTAAAAATAGCTATAGATACTTTAACAGAATCTATAGAGGAAGTACAAAATTTATCATTTGAAAGTAGTAATAAAATAGAAAAAATAAATTCTGAAATAAATATTTCGAAAGAAAGAATAATAAATAACAATTCTAATAATGAAAGAATTACAAAAGAAATAGAAGAATGTGAAATAAGAATATCAGAATTAGAAGAAGAGAAAAAGCAAAAATTAGATAAAAAGAATAATCTTTTTTCAAATAAAGAAAAATTTGAAAAAGAATTACAAGAAAAGCAAAGTAAGTTAGATGAAATAATTACTACAATGTCTTCTAAGGAATTAGAAATAGAAGGGAAAAAGAAAGTTTTAGAGCAGAAGATAGATGAAAAATATGAAAGAAGTTCTAATATAAATGCTCAAGACATAAACTACGAGAACATTGAAAAAAGACAAAAGTCTTTAAAATCAGAAATACAAGAAGTTATATCTGATTTAGATAGTAGCAGAAGTTTAAAACAAGAAACTGGAAAAAGTTTTTATGAAATAGAAAGTAAGAGAAATAATCTAGTAAAAGAGATAGAAAAAGTTGCAGATAAAAAGCAAGAGTGTGAATCAAAAATCAATGAATTTATTTCATGCATTAATAAGACTACAGATGAAATAAGAATGAAACAGTCTAGATTAAACTTCTTAATTGAAACTGAGAAAGAAAAAGAAGGTTATATAAAAAGTGTTAAGTCTTTATTGCTAGCATGTGACAAAGACAGTAATCTAAAAAAAGGTGTACATGGAGTTTTAGCAAATTTAATATCTGTAGATAAAAAATATGAAACAGCAATTGAGATGTGTTTGGGTGCAAGTATGCAAAATATCGTAACTGAAACAGAACAAGATGCAAAAAAATTGGTAGAATATTTAAGGGCAAATAATCTTGGTAGAGCATCTTTTTTACCTATTTCATCTGTTAGAGGAAAAAGATTAGATAAAATAAAATCAAAGCTAGAGCGGAGTAATAGGTATTGCTTCTAGTTTAATTGTTGTAGATAAAAAATATGAACAAATTGTGGAAAGTTTGCTTGGAAGAACAGTTATTGTAGATAATATGGATACAGCAATAGAACTTGCAAAACAAAATTCATACTCTTTTAAAATCGTTACATTAAAAGGCGATGTAATTAATCCTTCTGGAGCAATACAAGGAGGTTCTGTTCAAACTAAGACTGTTAACATTTTAGGTAGAAGTAAAGAAATAGAAGAGTTACAAAAAAATATAAAAGATTTAAATAGTAAGATTAATGAAATAAATACCAAAAAAGATAATTATGAAAAATCTGTTTCAGATGTAATTGAAATGTCAAAAATATTAGATAATAATATAAAAGAAATTGATATAACATATGCAACAGAAAAACAAAAAGTGGTAGCTATAGAAGAAAGAATTGCTTCATTAGAATCTAGATTAAATAAATTAAAACAAGAGGTTGAAAAAAATGAAAACCAAAAAACTGAATATATAAAACAAAAAGAGACAGAAAAGCTAAAAATACAAGAAATAGAATCAGAGATACAAAATTTAAATAATGAAATACAAGAGTTTGCTCTTTCAAATAAAGATAATAGGCAATATGTTGATGATTTGAATTTTGATATTACCAATTTGAAAATATCAGTATCTTCTTTTGACGAAAGTGGAACTTCGATTGATGAAATGATTTTTAGAATTGAACAAGATATAGATAATAACAAAAAGAGTATTGAAAACAAAAAAATAGAATTAAAACAAAAAGAAGAAGAAAATAAAATATTAAATGATAATATAACTAATTATAATAATGAAATTATTGAAATTAAAACTTTAGTAGAGAATAGTTCTACTAAGATAGAAGAACTTAAAGTGGCGAGACTTAAAAATAATGAAGATTTATTAAGAAAAGAAAAAGAAATATCTAGCCAGTTTGATATTATAGAAGATTTAAAAGAACATTTAATGAAATTAGATGTAAAAAAAGTAAAAATAGAACAAGATATACAGCTAGCTGTTAATACATTGTGGGAAGAATATGAGATTACTCCAAATAATGCAGGTGAATACAAAAAGCCAGATAATATAATAGCAACACAAAAACAAGTTAATAGTCTAAGAAATCAAATTAAAGATTTAGGAAGTATTAATATAGATGCAATAGAAGAATATAAGAAAACAAGAGAAAGATATGACTTTATGTGTGAGCAAAGACTAGATTTAGATGTTACTGCAGGAAAACTAAGAAAAATTATATCAGATATGACAGAAACGATGAAGAATCAATTTGCAGAGAAGTTTAAACAGATTAATAGAAATTTTGCAGAAGTATTTGTAGAACTATTTGGAGGAGGAAAAGCAGAGCTTATATTAAATGATGAAGAAAATATTCTAGAATGTGGAATAGATATAAGAGTTCAGCCACCAGGAAAGAAACTACAAAATATGATGTTATTATCTGGAGGAGAAAAAGCATTTACTGCAATTGCATTATTATTTGCAATTTTAAAAATTAATCCAGCACCATTTTGCATTTTAGACGAAATAGAGGCAGCACTTGATGATGTTAATGTCTATAGATATGCAGAATATTTGAAAAAGTTTAGTGATGATACACAATTTTTAGTAATAACTCATAGAAAAGGTACTATGGAAGCGGCAGATACTGTATATGGAATAACCATGGAGGAAAATGGTATTAGTAAATTATTATCTATGAAATTAAGCTGAAACATAAATAAAAATGTAAGCATAAAAATATATGATACTTAATGCTTACATTGTAATTTATATTTACATTTTCCAAAATTTAAGAAGAGACTAAAAGTATTAAATTATATTTTTTAGTCTCTTCTTATTTTAAAAATTATAAACTACTATACATACTAGCTGTAGATAAGCCTAGTACTAAACTTAATATTAGTACTATAATTAAAAGTATAAACACTATTAAGTATGCACAGAAAAATGAACGTGCATAATTTCTTCTATTAATATTAGAAGAATCAAATGCAAATACTATTAACATTATGAAACCTACAAGTGGAATTGCAAATAAAATATTGTATCCAAAATAAGCCCATGCAGATAATGGTTTGTACTCATTTGGAAGATTGTTTGGATAATCTTGCATGAAAAATCCCCTCCTTTTATTTATAGAATAAGTGTAACACTTAGCAGAAAATTTGACAATATATTACAAGAAAATATTTAGATAAATAGTTTACTAATTCCAATAAAGATAAGTAATATGCCAGAGACTAAGTTCCATGTATTATCTGGTATCTTTGTATTTTGATCCACTTTTATAGCAAATAATCTTCCAAGAGATAAAAATATTATTTGAAAAACTGAAACTAGTATAGGGAATAGTACAGAACTTATACCTAGTATACTACTACCAATACCTATACAAAAAGAATCTATAGATAAAGTAACTCCGAGATAAATAGATTCTTTTATGTCAATTTTTTTTGAATTATCTAAATCGGAAGATATAGGGTCTTTTATAATTTGAATTGTGATTCCTAAAAACTTTATAAAAAATTGATATATTTTTTGAGATTCACTATATGCAAATGAGCTTGAATTTTTAGATTTTGAAATTGGTTTGTCTGTTTTTTTATTTATAACCTGAAATATTATTAAAGAGCCCATTAAAATTAATAGTAAACTACCAATAAGTGATGTAACAAATTCAGGTAAAATATAATTTAGGTTCTTTCCAATTAATATAGAGCTACATGTAATTATAATAGAGATTATAAAAAGAGTTATACTAGATAAACAAGAAAGCTTGATTTTTCTAAGCCCATAAGTTATTCCAATACCAAAAGAGTCTATACTACTTGAAAAAGCTAAAATTAAGATATTAAATAACATAATATTCACCTCTTAACATAATATTCTGAAGGCAAAAAAAATCCACAAAAAAATAAAAAAAATTTAGAAAAATGCTTGATTTTTATAAAATGTTGTATTACAATTTGAATCAGGTGGAGAGAAGTGGTACAAAGTGGATTAAAATGATAGTGAGGTGAGAAATAAGTGCTCATTGGTGAATATGAACATTCCTTAGATGCTAAAGGCAGATTAATAATGCCAGCCAAATTAAGGGAAGATATAGGTGAAAAGTTCATAGTAACAAAAGGTTTAGATGGATGCTTATTTGGATTCTCTCGGACAAGAATGGACAAACTTTGAAGAAAAATTAAAAACACTTCCACTTACAAATAAAAATGCAAGAGATTTTGTTAGATTTTTTCTATCAGGAGCTACAGAATGTGATATAGATAAACAAGGTAGATTTTTGATAGCAGGAAATCTAAGAGAATATGCAGAAATGGAAAAAGAAGTAGTAATTATTGGAGTAGGAACTAGAATAGAAATTTGGAACAAACAAAAATGGAGTGAATATAACAGCGAAGAAAATATTTCAGCAGAGACAATAGCAGAAAATATGACTATGCTTGGTATATAACTTTTTAAAAGTTTATATAAATTACAAAAGATAAAAAATAAGATACAAAAGATAAAATTTTAAGATGATTTAAAGGGTTTTACAAAAGAAAATTTTAAAATCCAAAAGATGAGTTTATAATTTACAAAAGTAAAATTATATAATTACAAAAGATTTTTTAAGTCACAAAAGAAAAAACGTACAAAAGATTTCTTAAAACTACATAAGATAAATTAAAAGAGCACTAAAGACAAAAGTTTAAAGTGGCATTTTCAGTTGGTATTTTAAAAATACCAACTGCTTATGCTATTAAATAAAATAGAAAGTTGAAGGTGGCTATTTGGAATTTAATCATAAACCAGTATTGCTAGAAGAGTGCATAGATGGTCTAAATATAAAAAAAGATGGAATATATGTTGATGGAACTTTAGGTGGAGCTGGACATAGCAAAGAAATTTTAAAAAAGTTATCAAGTAAAGGTATTCTTATTGGAATTGATAGAGATAAAGAAGCACTAGCTGCCGCAAAGCAAAATTTAAAAGAATATAACAATGTTAAATATATACATGGAAATCATGATGATATAAAGTCTATTTTAGAAGAAAATGGAATAGATAAAGTAGATGGTATTTTATTAGATTTAGGTGTTTCATCATATCAATTAGATGAAAGGGCAAGAGGTTTTAGTTATTTAGGTGAAAATAAACTAGATATGCGTATGGATAAAACCCAAAAAATGACAGCAGAAGATGTTGTAAATAACTATTCAGAAGAAGCTCTAGCTAAAATATTTTATGAATATGGTGAGGAACAATTTTCAAGGAATATTGCCAAGAATATTGTAAAACAAAGAGAAATAAAAAGAATAGAAACTACAAGTGAACTTGTAAAAATTATAGAAAACTCTATACCAAAATCAAAACAAAAAAATGGACATCCAGCTAAAAAAACATTTCAAGCTATTAGAATAGAAGTTAATGATGAAATAAAACCTTTATATAATACAATAATAAATTCAATAAACTGCTTAAAGGAAAATGGTAGATTATGTGTAATTACATTTCACTCTTTAGAAGATAGAGCAGTAAAAGAAGCATTTAAAGATTCAGTTCGGTAAATGTACATGTCCTAAAGAGTTACCATATTGTGTATGTAATTACAAATCTTTAGGCAAGATTATAAATAAAAAACCAATTATAGCAGAAGAAATAGAGTTAAAAGAAAATTCTAGAGCTAAAAGTGCTAAATTAAGAATTTTTGAAAGAAATAATAAATAAAACAAATGAGAAGAGGTGAACTTAGTGGCAAATAGCTATTATGGTTATCAATATGAAACCAGTCCTAGAAAATTGCAACCAGAGTATAAACCTAATAAAGATAGGAAGAGAAATAAAAAAAATAATAATAAATCAGTACAAACTAGTAATAATAGTAATAAAAATAAAAGTACTAAAAGAGTAAATCAAAAATTAAGGGCTGTAAAATATTTAACCATAGGTTTTTTTATACTATTTGCTATAAGTTATAGAAACTCTGTAATAAATGAAAATTTTAAACAAAAAGAACAATTAAAACGAGAGTTAAGTGCTATACAAAAAACTAATGAACAATTACAGGTAAGCATAGAAAATTCATTAAATTTAAATAATGTAGAGAAATCTGCTAAAGAGAAATTAGGAATGCAAAAACCAACTAATAGTCAAAAAGTATATGTAAGTTTGCCAAAAAAAGATTATATCAGGCCAGCTACAGAAGAAGTTTTAGTTGAAGAAGAAAAATCCTGGTTCGAAAAATTGATAAAAGGTTTTACCAAAAGTATAAAATAAAAGATTAAAATTGATTAATAGTTTTAGTCTTTTTTTGATGTTAATAGTTTAGATTTTAATTGAGCTAATGCTATTTATGTGCTATTGTAAATGTAAGGTGAGCATAATTTAATGCAAAAGGAGATAAAAATATGCCAAGAAGAATAGATTTACATATTCATACAACAATGTCAGATGGAGCTTTAACGCCAAAAGAAGTTATAGATGAGGCGTCTAAAAATGGAACTTTTATTATTGCAATTGCAGATCATGATACAATAGAAGCATATAATGATGAACTAATTTCTTATGCAAAGAGTAAGAATATAACGCTTATTAATGCAGTAGAAATATCAACCAAAGTTAGTAAAGCAGGTATTCATGTACTAGGATATAACTTTGATTTAAATGATAAACAAATGAAAGAAAAACTATACAAATTAAGAAACGCAAGACATAATTATTTACATAACGTTGCTAAAAAATTAAATGAATTAGGATATATTTTAAATGTTCAAGAATTAGATAAAATAGATGCTGTCACTAAAGCTCATATTGCATTAGATGTTGTAAATAATGAAAAAAATAAAGACATGCTTATAAATAATTTTGGGCATATTCCCAATAAAGGTGAATTTATAGAAACCGTTATGAATGAAAACTGTCCTGCATATGTGAAAAAGGAGACTGCAACACCAAAAGAAGCAGCAGAAATTATAAGAGCTGCAAATGGTAAAGTTGTTTTAGCACATCCAGTGGCTTATGTATATGAAGATAATTTAACAGACGAAGATATTTTAGAAATAATAAAAGATATGGAGCCAGATGGATTAGAAGCAAATTACTTATATGTAGACCGTAATAGCAATAAAATTAATGAAGTAGAAAAATGGAATAAATTTGCAAAAGAGAATAATCTATTTGTAACAGTGGGTTCTGATTTCCATAATAAAGATGGAATTCGTCCTGAAATAGGATTTGTTAATACAGATTTTATTTTAGAAGATAAAGTTATAGATGAAATAATAATCAATTTAGGATAAATAACAGTATATTATAATTGCAAAAATAATAACATGCAATTTACTAGATGTGTAAAAAAGATTAAAATTAATTAATAATTTTAGTCTTTTTTTTTATTACTTTAATATTATTAAAGTAATAAAAAATAAAGTGGTGATAATTTATGAAGAAAAAAAGATTAAGAAAAAAGCAAAAGATTAACAAAAAAATAAATATAAAAAGACTAGAGAAGAGCGGAAATTTAACAAGAAAGAAAAGAATGAAAGTAGCTTTAATTACTTCTTTTTTTATAATGACTTTACTTGCTGGCAGAATAGGATATATTCAATTTGTAAAGGGAAGTGAACTTGAATCTATGGCATATGTTCAACAGACATTGGATAGAAAAATTAATCCTAAAAGAGGAACTATATATGATGCCACAGGAAAGAATATACTTGCAGTTAGTAGTACAGTAGAAACAATAACAGTAAATCCTGTAAATATTAGTAAAGAAGATAAAGAAAAGGTTGCAAGAATTTTATCTGAAATTTTTGAAGTGGATTATGAGAAAACCTTGAAAAAAGTTTCAAGAAAAAGTGCTATAGAAACAATTGCAAAAAAGGTAGATAGGGAAAAGGCAGATAGATTAAGAGTTTGGATGAATGATAATAACATAACTAAAGGAATTAATATAGATGAAGATACAAAAAGATATTATCCATATAATAGTTTAGCTTCACAAATTATAGGATTTTGTGGAAGTGATAATCAAGGTCTAGATGGAGTAGAAGCTATTTATGATAATGAGTTAAAGGGAGAAAATGGTAAGATAGTTAAAATGACAGATGCTAAAGGTGGAGATATTGTAAAAGAAGGAGAAGATTATGTAGAAGCAGTTGATGGAAATAATTTGATTTTAACAATAGATGCAACAATTCAAGGGATTGCAGAGAAATATTTAAAAGAAGCATGTATTGATAATGTGTGCACAGATGGTGGAAATATTGTTATTATGAATCCTAAAAATGGAGATATTTTAGCAATGGCAGGTTATCCAGATTATAATTTAAATACTCCTTATGAAGCAAATACAGAAGAGTTAAGAAATGCATGGGATACTATGTCACAAAGTGATAAAACAAAAAATCTACAGGCAATGTGGAGAAATAAAGCAATTTCTGATACGTATGAGCCAGGTTCAACATTTAAATTAATTACAGCATCAGCATCTTTAGAGGAAGGGATAACTCAAACAGATAAAGAAGGAGAATTTTGCTGTACACGGGGGAATTGAAGTTGCTGGAGTTAGAATAAAATGTTGGAGACATTATAGACCACATGGTTCGGAGAGCTTAAGACAAGGCCTAATGAATTCTTGTAATCCAGTGTTTATAGGTTTAGGTCAGAAATTAGGTGTTACTAAATATTATGAATATTTAAGAAAATTTGGATATTTAGATAAAACAGGGATTGACCTTCCAGGAGAAGCAAAAGGAATATTTTTAGCAGAAAATAAAGTGGGACCTGTAGAGCTTCGGAACTATCGCATTTGGGCAGAGATTTGAAGTTACACCACTTCAAATGGTAACAGCAGTATCAACTATTGCAAATGGTGGAACTCATGTTACACCTAGAGTTGTAAAACAGATTGTAGATAGTAAAACAGGGGAAGTAAGAGATATAGAAACTAAAAAGCAAGAAGGAATTATTTCAAAAAAAACGTCAGAAGATGTTCTTAGTATGATGAAAAGTGTTGTGGCAGAAGGAACAGGAAAAAATGCAAAAGTAGAAGGTTATTCTATAGGAGGAAAAACAGGAACATCGGAAGATGGAGTAAATACAGGAAAATATGTAACATCTTTTATTGGAGTTGCCCCAATAGAAGATCCAGAAGTTGTAGTTTTAGTAACATTATATAATCCAACTGGAGAAGGAGGACACCAAGGAGGAGGTGTTGCAGCACCAGTAGGCGGGCAAATTTTTAGTGAAGTATTACCATATCTAGAAGTACAAAAAGAACAGGCAGGAGAAGACATACAAGAAATTGAAGTTCCAGATTTAGTTCGGATTATCAATAAAAGATGCAAAAGAGAAGTTAAAAGAATTGGAGATAGAAATTGAATATGAGAAAGGTGAAGAAGAAATTAAAGAATCAGAAGTTATAATAAAAGAACAATTTCCGAGACCAGGAATTAAAGTGAAAAAAGGAAATAAAATAACAATAGAAACATAATGGTTAATAAATTGAAAAATAAACCAAAAATTTCTATACAAAACTAAAATTTAGTTATATAATATATTTGCGAAATTATAAATGTAAGGAGAGAAATCTATGGAATTAAAAAAAGTATTAGCAGGATTAGAAGGATTAAAGTTAAAAGGTTCATTAGATATAGATATAAATAACTTAGATAGTGATTCAAGAAATATAGGTAAAGGTGATATGTTTGTTGCCATAAAGGGATTTGATTTAGACGGACATGACTATATAAAAGATGCTATTTCTAAAGGAGCAAAAGTAATACTTGCTCGGAACAGATATAGATAAAAAACTTATAAAAGAAATTCCAGAAGATGTAACAATAGTACTATCTGATAATACAAGACACGCATTAGCAATTTGCGCATGTAATTTTTATAAAAACCCATCTAAAAAAGTTAAATTAATAGGAATAACCGGAACAAAAGGAAAGACTACTACTTCTTTTATGACAAAAGCAATTTTAGAAAAAGAAGGAAAAAAAGTACGGATTAATTGGAACAATTGCATGTTATATAGGAGATAAAAAATTAGAAGATAGTGATAGAACAACTCCAGAGAGTTTAAAATTACAAAGGATGTTTAGACAAATGGTTGATGAAGGTTGTGAAGCAATAGTAATGGAAGTTTCTTCACAAAGTTTAAAATTACATAGAGTAGATGGATGCCAGTTCGATATTGCAGTATTTACTAATTTTTCAGAAGATCATATAAGCGAAAAAGAACATCCGAATATGGAGGATTATTTTAATTCTAAATTAAAATTATTTAAAATGTGTAAAACTGGATATGTTAATGCTGATGATTTACATACAGCTAAAATTCCAAAATTGCTTCCAGATAATGATATAATTACTTATGGTATTGATAATTATTGCAATTTTTTAGCAAAAGATATAACAATCACAAATTCATATGTAGATTTTAAAGTTAAATTAGGAACAAGAAATGAAAGAGTAAAAACATTTATACCAGGAAGATTTAGTGTATATAATTCACTAGCTGCAATATCTATAGGTTTAAAACTTGGATGCAGTCCAGAAAATATAAAAGAAGCATTATTAGAAGTAAGAGTTCCAGGAAGAAGTGAACTTGTAGATAATAAAAAAGAACTTACAATAATGATAGATTATGCACATTCTCCAGAGAGTTTAGAGAACATTCTAAATGCAGTTAAATCATATACAAGAGGAAAAGTAATTTCTTTATTTGGATGTGGTGGAGATAGAGACTCAGGTAAACGTGCTATTATGGGAGAAATATCTGGAAGAATTGCAGACTATACAATCATTACATCTGATAACCCACGTACAGAAGATCCAGAGAAAATAGTTAATCAAATTGAAGAAGGAATAAAAAAGACTAACGGAAAATATGTATGTATTGTAGATAGAATTGAAGCAATGAAGCATGCAGTACAAATAGCTAAGAAAAATGATATAGTAGTCTTAGCAGGTAAGGGACATGAAACTTATCAAATAATAGGGCATGAAAAATATCCTTTTGATGAAAAAGAAATAATAAAAGAAATTATTGATGAACAAAAATAAATACAAAATTAGGAGGAAGAGATGGAATTTCATATAAAAGTAGTATTGCTTTCTTTCGCAATAAGTACAATACTTGGATTAATTATAATACCAATATTAAGAAGATTAAAAGTGGGTCAGATAGAAAGAGATGACGGGCCTCAGTCACATTTAAAAAAACAGGGAACACCAACAATGGGTGGAATAATTATTGCAACAGCAATTTTTATAGTATGTACATTTTTATATATCGATTATTCAAAAACAGAAATAAATGTTGCTAAAAATATATTACCATTATTATTTGTTACAATTGGATTTGGGTTAGTAGGATTTGTAGACGATTTTAAGAAGTTAGTATTAAAAAACACAAAAGGGTTAAAGCCAATTTATAAAATGCTTGGATTATTAATTATTGCAGTGGCTTATACTTTATTTTTAACAAATGTATTAAAGATAGGAACAGATACATATATACCATTCTTAAAAACATACATTAATATGCCTATATGGCTATACATACCATTTGCAATTTTTGTTTTACTTGGAACAACAAATGCAGTTAATTTAACAGATGGTATAGACGGATTGTCTACAACAGTAACTACTATAATATTAGCATTTTTTACAGTTGTTGGAATTATATTAGGTGTTAAAGAAATTGTTATTGTTGGCGCATGTCTTGTAGGTAGTTGTTTAGGATTTTTATTATTTAATTTACATCCTGCTAAAGTATTTATGGGAGATACTGGTTCTCTACTTCTTGGGGGAGCAATTGCAGGAATAGCTCTATACTTAAAGATGCCTATTATATTAATAATTGTCGCTCTTATTCCAGTAATAGAAACGTTATCTGTAATGTTGCAAGTTACATATTTTAGAAAAACTGGAAAAAGAATATTTAAAATGGCACCAATACATCATCACTTTGAATTATGTGGATGGAGTGAAAATAAAGTAGTTTCAGTCTTTAGTATAATAACACTCATTTTATGTGTTATAGGAATTAATGTTATTTAAAAAATGTCAAAAGGTGTCAAAAGGGACGGGGTAAAATGACAATTTTTAAAAACTTTAATAGATATTTTAAATTAAGAAAAAATTGTCATTTTAACCCGTCCCTTTTGACATTTTTTAAGTAGGAGGTTACAAATGCAAAAGAAACCGAATAAAGTAAAAAAGGTATCAAAATTTGTTAATAATCAATTTGATTTCTTACTATGTATAACTATACTTTTATTATTGGCATTAGGAATTATAATGGTTCTTTCTGCAAGTGCTCCTTCTGCACTTGCAAGTGAAAATGATAGTTATGCATTTGTAAAAAAACAGGCGGGATTTGCAGTACTTGGAATTGCTTTAATGTTTATAATATCAAAAATTGATTATAGATTTTATAAAAAATATTATTGGATGATTTATTTTGTTTCATGGGCAATTCTTTTATTAGTAGTTGTTCCTGGAATAGGTAGAAGCGTAAAAGGTGCTACAAGATGGATCAATCTGGGATTTGGACAATTTCAACCATCGGAAATTACTAAAATAGGTTTAATTATATTTTATGCCCGGGTATTTATCAGATCATAAAGATGATTTAAAAAGCTTTTTTAAAGGTTTTGTAAAGCCATTTTTATTTTTGGTACCGCCTGTTGGAATATTATTCTTAGTTCAAAATCACCTTAGTGTATCATTAGTAATTGTAAGTATTACATCTGTAATGATGCTTATGGCAGGAGCAAGAGTTTTACATTTTGCAGTAAGCGGAGGTGTACGGAATAAGTCGGAGTATTTCGGACTATTAGGGATATTGCAAATGACGGGAAAAGGTGGATTCAGATTAGACAGAATTGCAACATTTTTTGATCCGTGGGCAGATGCACAAGGTACAGGATATCAAGTTGTACAAAGTTTATATGCTATTGGTTCAGGAGGTTTGTTTGGTGTAGGATTGGGAGAGAGTAAGCAAAAATACTTATACATACCAGAACCACACAATGATTTTATATTTTCAATATTATCAGAAGAGTTAGGTTTTATTGGATGCTTAGTAGTAATTATATTATTTGCAATTTTTATATGGAGAGGAATATTAATTGCAATGAAGGCACCAGATATGTTTGGTAGTTTAATTGCAGTTGGTGTTACAGCTTTAGTTGCTGTTCAAGTGATAATAAACATAGCAGTTGTAACAGCATCTATACCAACAACAGGTATGCCACTACCTTTCTTTAGTTATGGTGGAACGGCACTTTTGATCTTACTGTGTAGTTGTGGTGTTTTACTTAATATATCAAGGGCTGGTTCCAGAGTTTAAAATATAATTTTAATAAAGTATTAAAATATTAAGCGAAAGATGTAAATATAATATAAGGAAATCTTAATATTGTATTTACATCATTTTAATAATAAATGGTGTAAAAGGGGGAGATTATATATGAAAGTGATTATAGCAGCTGCTGGTACAGCAGGACATATTAATCCAGGGTTATCAATTGCAAACAAAATAAAAGAAAAAAATAAAGATGCTGAGATAATCTTTATAGGTACAGATAGAGGATTAGAAAATGATTTAGTTCCAAGAAGTGGGTATAAATTGAAGAAAATAGAAGCTTATGGATTTAGTAAAAGTATTAGTGTAGAAAATTTAAAAAAAATGATAAAAACTATGAAAGGTTTTAAACAAGCAAAGAAAATCGTGGAAGAAATTAAACCAGATATAGTAATCGGAACAGGTGGATATATATGTGGTGCAGTAATTACTGCTGCACATAAAAACAAAATTCCTACTTTATTACATGAAAGTAATGCTTATCCAGGACTTGCAATAAGAATGTTATCTAAAAAGGTTGATACAATTTTAGTTGGGTTTGAAGAAGCAAAGGAAAAGTTAAACAAAGCGAAAAATATAGTAGTAACAGGTACTCCAACTAAAATGAAAGGAATAAAATTAACTGATGAGCAGAAAAAACAAATGAGATTAGATTTAAATTTAAAAGAAGATTTGCCAATTGTTTTAGTATTTGGTGGAAGTCAAGGTGCTAGAGTTATTAATAATGCTATTTTAGATACAATAAAAAATAAGAAATGTAATAATTTTCAAATTGTATGGGCAGCAGGTCCAGAACAATATAAAATTATTAAGAAAAGTTTAGAAGAGGAAAACATAAACATTGACAATATAGAAGGGGTAAAAATAGTACCATACATATATAATATGGAAGAAGTTATGAATCTAGCAGATGTTATTGTATCAAGAAGTGGAGCAATGACATTAACAGAAATCGCTTTAGCACGGAAAACCTGCTATATTTATTCCACTTCCAAGTATGTCTGCAAATAGACAAGAAGATAATGCAAGAGTATTTGAAAAAGAGGGAGCAGCAAAGGTAATATTAAATGAAGAATTAAATAGTGAAAATTTATCTAATACAATTAATGAAATGATAAGTGATAAACAAAACTTAATTAAAATGGGAGAAAATGCTAGAAAAATGGCTATTTATAATGTTGAAGATAAGATATATGAAGAGATAGAAAAATGTTTGAAATAGATTTATTTCAAACATTTTACAGTTTCTATAAGATATTATTACAAATCAAAAAATCACTAAAAATGTTGTCGATAGTAAAAAAATATAATAATTCTTTGTCGAAAACTATAGAAATACCAAAAAATATGGCATGCAAAAACGCTTGATATAAAGGTTTTAGTGGTATATAGTATCACCATAATATTTTACTAATGAGGTGCAAAAAAATGAAAAACTTAAGAGAATTTTATGGAGATACTATAATCGATAAGGATGATTATAATGAATTTGATAGTGAGTTTAAGATTCATCTAACATATTATAAAACACAGGATTGTTTAAAGTTAGATGATAAAAACATGTCATATGGAATGCAAGTTGTAAAAAAGGAGACAGATGGGAAGAATATGAAAGTGGAGACTAAAGAATTTAGTAATATAGTAGATACAGAAGAAAAAGTAGATAATATATTAGAAATATTAAAAAGGAATAAAGTAACTCCTGTAGCGGTTCATGATGTGTTAGAAGATATGAGGATTTTGTGATTTTTTGATAAACTTTGACATTCTATTGTTACGATTTACCACTCTTTTATAAGAGCTAATGTTGAAGCATACATTAGCAAGTGTTGCTATTTATTTTTTAGTGATAATGTTACCGCCTAGTTAATTGTTTGATATATATTTTTTAAAACCTAAAAAATATATATCAAACAATTAACTAGGCTAGTATGTACCTTTAAATAGGCTGTGAATAATAACAAATGGTAATGGTTTGAGAAAAATTTTAAATTTAGCTATTGCAAAAAAATTACATTTAGTCTAGAATACATAGGTATAGTTTTATAAAAAAGAAGGAGATAGTAATGGCAGATAAGTTAATTATAGTGGAATCACCTGCTAAAGCAAATACTATAAAAAAGTTTCTAGGTGGTAGTACTAAGGTATTAGCATCTATGGGACATATAAGAGATTTACCAAAATCAAAATTAGGTGTAGATATAGAACACAATTTTGAACCAGAATATATTAATATTAGAGGAAAGGGAGATTTAATTAAGAGTCTTAAAAAAGAAGCTAAAAATGCAAAAAAAGTGTATCTCGCAACTGACCCCGACCGTGAAGGTGAGGCAATTGCATGGCATTTAGCTCATATTTTAGATATACCAGAAGATAGTGTATGTAGAGTAACTTTTAATGAAATAACTAAAGAGACAGTACAATCTTCAATTAAAAATCCTAGAAAAATAGATAAAAATTTAACAGATGCTCAACAAGCTAGAAGAGTTTTAGATAGAATTGTTGGTTATAAAATAAGTCCAATTTTATGGAAAAAAGTTAAAAGAGGATTATCTGCTGGTAGAGTTCAATCTGTGGCAGTGAAATTAATAGTAGATAGAGAAAATGAAATAGAAGAATTTAAACCAGAAGAATATTGGAGCATATATGCTAATTTATTAGAAGAAAAAAGTAAGCAAAGTTTTAAAGCAAAGTTTTACGGAATAAATGGTAAAAAATTAGAAATACATTCTAAAGAAGAAGTAGATAGTATTCTAAAAGGTATCGAAAATAGTAAGTTTATTGTAGATGATGTAAAAAAGAGTCAAAAAAAGAGAAATCCAAGTCCACCATTTACAACAAGTACAATGCAACAAGAGGCTTCAAGAAAATTAGGATTTACATTAAAGAAGACAATGTCTATTGCACAAGGGCTTTATGAAGGTGTAAAAGTAGAGGGAAAAGGTACAGTTGGTTTAATTACATACATGAGAACAGATTCTACAAGAATTTCTGAAGAAGCAAGAAGCATGGCGAAAGAGCATATTGTAAATAAGTATGGAGAAAGCTTCTATGAAAATAGATATTATAAAACAAAAGATAATTCACAAGATGCTCATGAGGCAATAAGACCAACTTATATTGATTTAACTCCAGAGAAAGTAAAAGATTCATTAACAAATGATCAATATAAATTATATAGATTAATATATAATAGATTTATTGCAAGTCAAATGTCATCTGCCATATATGATACTGTATCTGTTAATATTTTAGCAAATAACTATATATTTAAGGCAAATGGTCAAATCTTGAAGTTTAAAGGATTTATGACTCTATATGTGGAAATACAAGAAACAGAAGAAGATGAAGAAGGGGAAAATATTCCAGAATTAGAGATAAAACAAGAAGTAATAAATAAAAAAATAGAAACAAAACAGAGTTTTACAGAGCCACCACCTAGATATACAGAAGCAAGTTTAGTTAAGGCACTAGAGGAAAAAGGAATAGGACGTCCTAGTACATATTCACCAACAATTACTACTATTTTAGAAAGAAGATATATAGAAAAAGAGCAAAAGAAGTTAAAACCAACAGATTTAGGAAAAATTGTTAATAAATTACTTACAGAGAATTTTACAGATATAGTAAATGTAGAATTTACAGCACAAATAGAAGATGAGTTTGATCAAATTGCAGAAGGAAAGGTTCAGTGGAAAAAAATAATTAAAGATTTTTATGACCCTTTTGCTATTGTATTAGAAAAAGCAGAAAAAGACTTAGAACATGTTGAGATAAAAGATGAAGTATCAAATGTACCATGTGATAAATGTGGAAGAATGATGGTAATAAAGTATGGCAGGTATGGAAAATTTTTAGCTTGTCCTCGGATTTCCAGAATGTAAAAATGCAAAACCTATAGTAGAGACAATTGATGTTCCATGTCCTGTGTGTGGTAGTAAGGTACAAGTAAGAAAAACAAAAAGAAAAAGAAATTATTATATATGTGAAAATAATCCAGATTCTTGTAACTATATATCATGGAACAAGCCAAAAATAGGAGAAAAATGGGAGCCAAAAGAAAAAGATGAAGCATTAGATAAAGTGGCAGAGCCAAAAGCAAAGAAAACAACTAAGAAAAAGGGAAGAAAAAGTAAAAGAGCAAGTAAAAAATAGATAAATATTTCTGTAATAAATCATAACATAATTTTTATATTATGTTATGATTTACTTTTAGTTATGGTTACTTTTATACTATATATATTATTGAAAACAAAATGTTACTAGTTAATGGGTGCTTTGACTACTCATGCAATGTTAAAGTGTTATCCTGTAACAAAATTTAAAAAAGTTAAACAAAGTATTGATTTATAGCCAAATGTATGTTAAAATAGTTAACGTTAAAAAACACACATAAAGATGAGCTTAAAAAGAGTGCTTTAAGACTAAAAGTCAAAAGTCTTTTTAAACGTTAGTAGTCTTTATGGAGGTAATAACTAAAAGGAGGAATTGAAAATGGCAGTAGTTGCAATGAAACAATTACTAGAAGCAGGTGTTCACTTTGGACATCAAACAAGAAGATGGGATCCTAAAATGGCTGAATATATATTCCAAGCTAGAAATGGTATCCATATAATCGATTTACAAAAGACATCTAAAAAATTAGACGAAGCGTATAGCTTTATGAAAGAACAAGCTGAAGAAGGAAAAACAGTTCTTTTTGTAGGAACTAAAAAACAAGCACAAGAATGTGTAAAAGAAGCAGCTGAAAAATCTGGAATGTACTATGTTGACCAAAGATGGTTAGGTGGAATGCTTACAAACTTTGGAACAATAAGAAAAAGAATAGACAGATTAAACGAATTAGAAACAATGCAAGAAGACGGTACATTTGATGTATTACCTAAAAAAGAAGTAATTCTTTTAAAGAAAGAAATGGAAAAATTACAAAAAAATCTTGGTGGAATTAAAGATATGAAAGAAATGCCAGGAGTTATGTTTGTAGTAGATCCTAAAAAAGAAAGAATAGCTATATTAGAAGCTAGAAAATTAGGTATACCAGTTGTAGGTTTAATTGATACAAACTGTAATCCAGAAGATGTAGATTATGCTATACCTGGAAATGATGATGCAATTCGTGCAGTTAAATTAATAGCAGATGTAATGGCAAATGCTATTATAGAAGGAAGACAAGGGGAAGCTTTAGATATGGATTCTGAAAATGAAGAAAATGTTAATCTAGAAGAAGAACCAACTAGCATAGAAGAAGTAGTAGCACAAGAAACAGTAGAAGAATAATAAAAATAACAATCTGATACAATATAATCAGAATAAAATTAAATTTAAATAAATAATTATAGTATATAAACCTAAGTAAAAAGGAGTGGAGCTGTTTTCGCTCTACTTCTTTTTAAAATTATATAAAATTTAATTTGTAATAAAACTTATACAATGTTTAAATATTTGTTTATTGTTTTTACATATTTTTATATATCGAATTTAAGTACATATAAGTATGTATTAAATTTAGATAATATTTAAATATTTGTATAACTAATTAAAATAATGATAATTAGACTACAATACATTTAACTTATATAAAATATTGTATATAATGTTTTTTATATTAATACTAATGTAGAATAATATTCATTTATAATACAAAGTTAAGGAGGAATTAAAATGGTAACAGCAAGCCAAGTAAAAGAGTTAAGAGAAAAAACAGGTGCAGGTATGATGGACTGCAAAAAAGTTTTAACAGAAACTGATGGTGATATGGAAAAAGCAGCTGAATTATTAAGAGAAAGAGGAATTGCAAAAGCTGCAAAAAAATCAGATAGAATAGCAGCAGAAGGATTAGTAGAAGCTTATGTTTCAGAAGATGGAAAAATAGGAGCTGTTGTAGAAGTTAATGCAGAAACAGATTTCGTTGCAAAAAATGATGAATTTAAATCTTTCGTTTCAGATGTTGCAAAACAAATTGCTTTAACAAATCCAAGTAATGTAGAAGAATTACTTACAGCAAAATCAATCGTTGAAGATGATAAAACAGTACAAGAAGTACTAACAAACAAAATAGCAACAATTGGTGAAAATATGTCAATAAGAAGATTTGCTAGATTCGAATCAACAGGTTTAGTAGAAAAATACATCCATGGTGAAGGTAAAATAGGAGTATTAGTTGAATTAGAAAATGGAAACTGTGAACTTGCAAAAGATATTTGTATGCAAATAGCTGCTGCAAAACCAGAATTTTTAGATAGAGAATCTGTACCAGCAGAAAGAGTAGAAAAAGAAATGGAAATATTAAAAGCACAAGCTATGAATGAAGGAAAACCAGCTGAAATAGCAGAAAAAATGGTACAAGGAAGAATTGGAAAATTTTATGGAGAAATTTGTTTAGTAGAACAAGACTTTGTAAAAAATCCAGATATGAAAATTAAGCAATTACTTGAATCAAAAGGTGCAAAAATTATTCGTTTCGCAAGATTCGAAAAAGGTGAAGGAATAGAGAAAAAAGAAGAAAACTTTGCAGAAGAAGTTGCAAAACAAATAAATGGGTAAATAGTAAAAGAATCAATATTTTGAAGTAAAACTATTTTTATAGCTACTTTAAAAGACTTGATTCTTTTTAAATATGCATTAAAAATATTTGAGAATCTATAATTCAATTTATTTAAAACTTATTAGTTTTATTAATAAATATAGTACTGAATTTAGTAATAACAAGCAAATCAATAAATAAGAAGTAATTATAAACAATAATTACTTCTTATTTGTTGATTAAATTACAAGATGTGGGAATAAATCATATACATTAAATCCAAGTTGTTCATCAATAAATTGTTTTAGTTTGTAAGTTTCTTTTACATGATATTGAGTGTTTGTGTGAGCACCTCTTCTTATTATTAAGTCTATAAGTCGTTTATCTATGGTCATAACTTCTCTTTTGCACATTAAATCACATAAATTAATGATTTTTTCATATATTGTATATTGATGGTTTTTTATAAATTCTGTTCTGAAAGGTATATCACTTGGTATTCCTCCTGCTGTACAGTTTACGTCATTATTTAAATATGAATGAGTTAAGCAGATGTTTGCATATTCATCATCATATCCCAATTCTTTAATATAGTTATAACCATTCATATCATGGTTTTCAAAATCTCCAATTAATTTACCTATATCATGTATATAACCTAATGTTTTAGCATAATCTATGTCTAATCCTAAACTTTCAGCTATTTCTCCTGCTGCATTTCCAACACAAATTGAATGTGGTACCCAATTTATATTAGAATCTTTTTCTCTACCTTTTTCTATTATTTCTAATGCTTTTTGACTTGTTAATTTCATATATTTCTCCTTACATTTAATATTTTGAGTTTTCCTCTGTATGTGAGCCAGTGAATTAAGTTAAATATTCTAGAAAATTTTAAAAATACAATTTGAATCACTGGATTTTTTACTCTTTATATAAAAGAATTTAGTTTAATGTTAAGTATTATTAAATTCTCCTAATTTCTTAAACAAATCTTCAAATATCTTACAAGTATCAAAATAATTCACCATGGTTATTTTACGATTATTTGAATTTATGCTATAGGAAGTATCACTATTTATGTCAGGGCAAGTTGTTTCAAAAGTTTCAAACCAATCTTTATTTACCATATATGCAATTACAGAAAGATCCCAAAGACGCCATCTAGGAATAATTTCTCTTTGATTAACAACTTTCTTAAATCTATTATATAAAAAGTTACATAATTCAGATTTTCCTTTTAAACAATTATCTAATTCATAAATTGTTGTATATAAATTTGAAGCTACTCCTCTACACGGAATAACAGTCAATTTTACATTTGATTTAAAAATAGTTTTTACTGCTTCAACATCTTTAAAATTAGCTTCATGCAAATTATTTTTATTTAATAATGTATGACCACCTAACCATATAATTTCGATTTTATTAATAATTTTTGGTTCATACATTATAGCTAGAGAAATATTTGTTAGTGCTCCTATTCCTAAGATATATGTTTTTTCATTTTTTAATGCAATTTGTATAATCTTATTTACTGCATCATTTATTCCGTTATATCCGTTAGACATATAATTAGTAGAACCTTTAAAAATTAAATTATCACTATTTACTCCAGATAATTTACATATTATCTTTGCTTCTTGATAGCTAAGTTCTATACCACTATCTTCTGAGGAAATCCAATAATTTTGAAATGGCGCAATTGTGATTGCTTCAATATTAAATTTATTTTGATATTTTAATAAATATGCAAGTGCAAATTGATCATCACATTCATTATAAGTATCTGTATCTAAAATTATATTTAATTTATTATTTATCATACTTTACAAAACCTTTCGCATATTTCTTTATAGTTAGCAGAATAGTATCATAAAAAGTATATATTTTCAAGTTTTTATCCAATATATAAAGGACCATTTTCTTATAACATTGTTTCTCTAATATTTTATAAAATACCATGTCAATATTCCAAAACTACTTGTTATTTATTGGTAAAATTTGATATAATCAACCTATTAAAAATAATACAGGAGTTTAATAATATGGACAGGAATCGAAAAATAAAATTTAATATATTAGCTATATGTTTAATTGTGTTATTTGCATTTGCAATATCACCAGTTACAATGCAAAATGATACATATTATACTATAAAAATAGGAGAACAAATAATTCAAAATGGAATAGATATGCGGGGACCATTTTTCTTGGCATGAGAATTTGCCATATACATATCCGCATTGGTTATATGATGTAATAATATACTTAATATATAGCTTTTCTGGTTTTGCAGGAATATATATATCAACAGTTGTTTTTGCAAGTATTTTAGGAATTTTAGTTTATTATATAAATAATAAATTTAGTAAAAATAATTTTATTTCATTAGTTGTAACTTTATTAGTATTATATTTGTTAAAAGATTTCATAGCAGCAAGAGCACAACTAGTAACATTTATATTATTTACACTAACAATATTTTTTATAGAGATGTTTGTAAATACAAAAAAGAAAAGATATTTAATACCACTTATTATAATTCCAATATTAATTGCAAATCTTCATGTTGCAGTATGGCCATTTTACTTTATATTATTTCTGCCATATATAGCAGAATGGCTTATAAGATTCATAATAAGCCTGAATATTATTGTTAGGCTAAAAATACTAATTGTAAATTTAAAAGAGCAATTAACTAATAAAGATGAAAAAATAACAAAGTTAAATAAAAAGAAGGAAAGTCTTTTAAGTAAGCTTAATGAAGATAAAATAAATTTACAAAAAAGAAGGGAAAAACCATATAAAATAAAAATTGATGAAAATAAAGCTATAAAATGGATAATTACTATTTTTATAATAACTATCTTTACAGGATTACTTACACCTCTTGGAGATGTGCCATATACATATTTAGCAAAAACAATGCAAGGCAATACTACAGAAAATATAAGTGAACATTTACCATTAATTTTAATAAATAATAAAAATATAATGATTGTAATTACAATGTTTTTATCTATATTAATATTTACAGATACAAAAATAAAATTAAGAGATTTATTCATGCTTGCAGGACTTGTTTTATTATCATTTATGTCCAGAAGACAAACGTCTATGCTTGTTTTAATTGGAAACTTTATATTTGTAAAATTAATAGTACAAATGATTAATAAATATGATAATAATACATATAAAAAGATACAGAACTTTATGACAGGAATTTTGGGACAAGCAATTTCTGTAATTTTAATATTATGTATTAGTCTACTAATGTTAAAACCAAAAATGAATGATAAATTTATTGACGAAAATAGTTATCCTGTAAAGGCATGTGACTTTATTTTAGAAAATTTAGATGTAAATAATATAAAATTATATAATGAATATAATTATGGAAGTTATTTAATATACAGAGGAATTCCCGTTTTTATAGATTCAAGAGCAGATTTATATTCACCAGAATTTAATGGAACTAAAAATGAAGATAAAAAATATGAAGGAAGAGATATTTTTTCAGACTTTTTAAATATATCAAATATAGGAACTTTTTATGAAAGTAAATTTAGGGAGTATGGAATAACACATGTAATGATGGGGAAAAATACAAAACTTAATTTATTAATATCAAGAGAAGATAATTATAAACTTTTATATCAAGATAATAACTTTGTTATTTACGAAAGATTAAATGCTAACTTTTAAAGAGAATAGTTTGAAAAAAATTTGAAAACTTCATAACTAGTATGTCTTTAAAGCGAAGAAAGGAATTGATTTTAATATGAAAAATATAAGTGATAAAAAAATAAATAAAAAATATAAAATTGTTATATTTGTAACCATTTTAGTATTATTAGAACAATTAACTAAAATTGTAATTTTAAAGAATAGAGAGAATCTTCCTATTACAGTTATAAATAATGTTTTTATGCTATCATATGTAGAAAATTCAGGTGTGGCATTTGGAATTAAAGTGGGCAGTGTATGGAGTTTTATTATTGTAAATATAGTGATTCTAGGAATAATTATTAAATTTATGTATAGTCAGCTTCAAGAATTAAATAATAAAACAATTGTAATATTATCTCTTGTTTTGGCAGGAGGAATTAGTAATTTAGTTGATAGAATTTTTAGAGGATATGTTGTAGATTTTTTAGATATAACACCTATAATAAATTTTCCTGTATTTAATTTTGCTGATATTATGATTGTTGTAGCTGTCTTTATATTTGGAGTGATGATGATAAAAAATATAATAAAAGATGGCAAGAAAGGAAATAGCGATGGAAAAAGTAATAGTACAAGCAAATGAAAAAGGAATAAGATTAGATAGTTATATTGCAAGCAAAAAAAAAGATTTATCTAGAACTAATGTGAAAAGATTAATTGAAAATGATAATATTTTAGTTAACAATAGTTCACAAAAAATATCATATAAAGTTCAGGTTGGGGACGAAATATCAATTGTTATACCAGAAGCAAAAGAAATAGAATTAAAACCACAAGATATAAAAGTAGATATAGTATATGAAGATGACAGTATAATAGTAGTAAATAAGCCAAAAGGAATGGTTGTTCATCCCGCAATTGGTAATCCAGATGGAACATTAGTTAATGCAATAATGAACATTTGTAAAGATAGCTTATCTGGTATAGGAGGAGAAATTAGACCAGGAATTGTGCACAGATTAGATAAAGATACTACAGGACTTTTAATTATAGCAAAAAATGATAAAGCACATGTTAATTTAAGTGAACAAATAAAAAATAGAGAAGTGAAAAAAATCTATATAGCGTTAGTTAGAGGCATTATTCCAGAAAATGAAGCTACAATAAATATGCCTATAGGAAGAAGTACAAAAGATAGAAAAAAAATGGCAGTAGTGAAAAATGGAAAAGAAGCGGTTACACATTTCAAAGTTTTAAATAGATTTAAGAATTATACATTGTTAGAAATAAAAATAGATACAGGTAGAACTCATCAAATAAGAGTTCACATGTCAGAAATTGGATATCCAGTAGTGGGAGATATGGTATATTCAAATGGAAAAAATGAATTTGGAATACAAGGTCAAATGCTACATGCAAAAAGTTTAGATTTTAAACATCCAATTACAGGAAAGCAAATGCATTTAGAAGCAGAATTACCAAAATATTTTAAAGAAGTTATAGACAAGCTATGAAACATGAAACATTGGAAGAACAATCTTCACCTAATGTTCAAAATGTTCAGGAGAGAGGAATTTAAGCAATGGAAAAAATAAGGTTACAAAAGTTTTTAGCAGGTTCTGGTATATGTTCTAGAAGAAAAGCTGAGGAATATATACTAGAAGGAAAAGTTAAGGTAAATGGAGAGAAAATTTATGAGCTTGGTATAAAAATTGATCCATCACAAGATGAAGTTATATTTAATGGTAAAACAATAAAATTAGAAAATGATAAAGTATATATATTATTAAACAAACCAATAGGATATGTTACAACAGTAAAAGAACAATTTGGAAGACCAGCAGTAACAGATTTATTAAAAGGAGTAAAAGAAAAAGTACTGCCAGTAGGAAGATTAGATATGTATACATCAGGAGCAATAATTCTAAGTAATGATGGTGATTTTATATATATGGTAACACATCCAAAATATGAAATTGAAAAAACATATCAAGTCACAGTAAAAGGTATTGTTACAAATGATGATGCAAAGAAATTAGAAAATGGTGTTAAGATTGATAATTACATATCTGGAAAAGCAAAAGTTAAAATTCTAAAAATAGATCAAGAAAAAAGAATATCAAGAATACAGATTACAATTCATGAGGGAAAAAACAGAGAGGTAAGAAAAATGTGTAATGCAATAGGTAAAAGTGTTATGGCATTACATAGAAGTAAAATTGAAAATATTGATATAAAAGATTTAAGACTTGGCGAATGGAGATATTTAAGCAAAGAAGAAGTTTTAAGATTAAAAAATAAAAAGGTATTGTAAAAAATATACTTTAATTATATAATAGTAACATATACAAAAGAAAAGGAGATAAAAGATAAAGTGGAGTGCCAGAAATTTATTCCAGAAGGTTGGCTTGAAAACTTTTCACCTGTTACAAAAGATACATTAATAAATGCAATCGAGACAGGGGAGGTTATGCAAGGAATTGTAAATAAATGCGATTCAAATTATAATTTATATGTAGATTTTGGTAATAACCTTAAAGGTGTTATACCAAGAGACCAAATTGAGGCTGTAAATATAGATGAAACAGGATTTCCAAAGCCCAATATTTGTACATCAAAAGTTAATAAATATGTTCAATTTAAAGTAAAAGATGTTGATAAAAAAGATTATTTTATTTTATCAAGAAAAGCTGTTGGAGAAGATGCTTTAAATTGGATAAAACAAGATGTGAAGATAGGCCAGATAGTAAAGGGAATAGTAAAAAGTATTAAACCATATGGCGTTTTCGTAGAAATAGGTGGAGGAATTGTTGGACTTTTACATATAGAAGATATATCAGTTGCAAGAATAAAAACACCACTAGAGAGGTTGTCTATAGGTCAAAAAATAAATGTAATGATTAAATCTATAGATTATA
Source organism: uncultured bacterium (assembly GCA_905215935.1). Classification (GTDB taxonomy): domain Bacteria; phylum Bacillota; class Clostridia; order TANB77; family CAG-508; genus CAG-492. Next base: position 291,361 of record CAJMRY010000001.1, on the reverse strand, counting down.
AACAAGAAAGAGTTGTTTTATCATATAAAGAGCTTTTAGGATCTTGGGAAGATAATATTAAAGAATTCGAGGAAGGAACAACAGTTATAGGTATTGCAAGAGAAGTTGAAAAGTCTCGGGAATGGTATTTTTATAGAATTAAAACCTAATTTAGTAGGACTTGCAGAGTATAAAGATGGAATACAATATGGCGAAAATGTAAGTGTATACATAAAAAAAATTATACCAGAGAAAAAGAAGGTTAAGTTATTAATTGTATAAAATTTAAATAATGGAGGTTTTGAAATATGGTAGAAGATAGCCAAATTAAAGCTACTGTATCTCCTTTTGCAATTAGAGAAGGAGAAATTAAAGTATTTGATGGAAAAGATGGATATGTTTCCATGAATCAGATAATTCACAAAATAAATATAGGACATATTACAGATTTACATTTTGTAATATTAAGTTTAGTTAATGAATTTGAATTTATTACTTCAAGACAACTTTTTCAATTATTAGAGTGGAAGGGATTGGAAGTTAAATCACAAGATAAATTAAATAATAAATTAGAACAATTAGTAAAATCTAAAATATTAACAAGATATTACTTTAACTCAGATGAAGGAAAGGGTATTTACCGTGTATATTGTTTAGAAAAAATGGGAAAATATCTTTTAAATTCTAGAGGAGAAGAGTGCAAATGGCAACCAACAGATAACACAAAACCAGTTGCCATGATAAAAAAGAGATTAGCAGGAAATCAAACAATTATTGCATATTTAAGAAAAGTTAAAGCTTTTGATAAATATACTCCAAAGCCAAGTATAACAGCGAAAAAATTAGGTAAGGTATTTAAGGCTACAGGTGGAGATATTAGACTAACTAAAAATGGAAAATCAATAGACTTTCTATTTGAAGTAATAAGAAGAGAAGATGATTGGAAGAAAAAATTATCAGATAAAATGAAACTTTATGGGGATTTCTATGAGAGTTTTGTACCAAATGATTCTGGATTTCAGAATATGCCACAATTAATAATAATATGTGAAGATGATAAACATATGGCAGAAACTTTTAAAGAAGTTGTAATAAATAAATTAGAAATTCCAAAAATAAAATTATATTTTACTACAGATTTAAGACAAAATGAAGAGACTTTAAATAAAACACTAGTAGAGTTTAAAATAGATGAGAATACAAATAAATACAAAATGGCAGAAGTAGAAGTAAAATTGCTTGGAATGTAATAACAGAGTAAGAATAGTAACGTTTTTAGTTACTATTCTTTTTTACAATAGTTCTAATGTAAAATAAAGTATGATATAATATATTCTTTTAACTTATGAATGATGATTAAAAGAAAAGTTATAAGAACATTAAATAAATATCAAATATATTTTAGAAAATGATTTTAAAAATAAGAAAAAATAAAACACTATATATTAATTTATAGTGTTTTATTTTTTATTTAATTAGGATTTCCCTTTTTTAAATCAAATATTATAGCATCTTCGTTATTTACAAAGTAGTCTGCATCACTAGTATCTGTTTGAATTGGATCTATTTCTCCAATATCGTTATCAGAAAATCCTGTTATAGTAGATTTTTTCTTTCTGGTACGAGTTTTTGCTTTTTCTTCTTCTGCAATACCACTAGTGAATTTATCAAATCTATATTCTTTAACAGATTTAGGTTCTTTATATTTAGACTCTAAGAAGTCTAGCTTTCCAGTTCCTACAACGTTTTTTCCTTTTAGATTTTTTACTTTATACATACAATTTTTGAACTTTAGAGCTTGTACTTTACCAGCAGCATAATTAGGTTTCCATTTATATACAATATTACCTGCTTTTGTATCATAGCTTCCTTTAGAAGTATCATAAGTAGAATTCCAAGTCCATTCACGTTTTTCTCCAAGTTCTTTTTCCCACCAATCATTATCTTCAGGTGAATTATTTCCAAATACAATTTTATTAGCACAATTAGCAAGAATTGTTCTTTTATATCTTCCTTTTTCTACATCTAATTGGTCTAAGTTTTGTGCAGATACAACACTTGCAACTCTGTATTTTCTGTATAATGTAAATAGTGCTTCTGTAGAGCTACAAATAAAATCAGCGAATTCATCAATATATAAGAAATGAGGAATTCTCGAATTTTCATTTCCAGGTCTTCTTAATATTGAATATTGCATTAATAATATGAAGAATAATCCAAAAGCTTTATGTGCATTTGCTCCTAGGTCACCACGTCTTGTACAAACTAAGGTGATTTCTCCATTTTCTAAAGCATTATCAAAGTTAAGATTATTATTTCTTTTACATAGTATATTTCTAACTCCAGGATATCGTAGTAATGTGTCTAATTGACCACTTGCTGCAGATACGAATTTTTCCATATCCTTTTTTCCGAACTCCATCACTATAGAAGTTCTTTTTAAAATAAGATAGAAGCATTTTATATTCTTTACTTAGTTCTTCATCTTCTTTCATTTTTTCACACATTTCTTCAACTAGAGTAAAGTCATTTAACATCTCCATCATATCCTCTAAGTTTGGTAAATCTCCATCATGTAATTTAGGATACATTACCTTTAATAAAATTGATAAGTTTTCTATTGCTTGTGAAGACATATTTTCTCTATAAGCAAGTTCTACATCAGGGCTGTTAGTAGAATATAAGCCCTTTAAAACTGTAGAAATAGCAACAGATATATGTAATGGATTATCAAATATAAAAGGGTTTAATCCGAGGAGAATTCATGTCGTTTGGATCTATTAAATTCACAGGCATTTTATAATTATCTGCAACATTTAATATATGTGATACTGACTCAAAATCTGGAGATATATAAGTTAAGCCTAAATTACGATAAACTATTGAGTCTTGAGAAGCATGTAGAATAAGTTTTTTCATGAATGCTTGATAAAGTTGCATTTTTGAGTTATTTGGCTTTAGCATATTTAAATTAAAGTTTTTATTAATATAATCGTTATTGTATGGATATTTTAAAGTTGCTATACCAGTTTTTAATGCAGTAAATGCCATTTCTTTTGATAATTCTTTAAAGAAGAATTTTTTATCAATGTCACGAGCAATCATAGGTTCATAAACCATAGATGTTTTTCCTGAACCAGAAACACCAATTACAAGAGTTGATTCGAATCTTTTTGATTCTGGGATTTTTACTGTTTTACCAGTATCTGAATCTTTACAAACAGCTATCTCGCAAGTATAAGGTCCTACACCAATAGTTTTATCTGATAAATCTATTCCATTATAATCTCCGATAGAATCTCTTATATCTTTTGTATCATTGACAGTTTTTAGTAACCAATTTATTGGTTTATAAAATGTAGTAAGAGGGAAGAATAGTGCTAAAGCACTAAAGGCAGGTCTTACAAGTTCACTAAATTCTGTTGCAATAACATGATATTTAGGAACAGAAAGGAATGCAAGCCAACATCCCAAATTTACCCATTGTGTTACCATTGATATTATTAGTATATATAATGACATAAGATACAAATAGAAAAATGACAATTTGATTTTTTTCGAATCTGCATACTTAGATGAACCAGAAAATAAAAATGCAAATACAGGACAAGCAAAAGCTAATGTATATTGTATAGGATTCCAATAAGAATTTGACACTCCTGTAAAAATTAAGAATAGCATTTCTACAATTCTATCTACAACTAAATAAACAGAGAGTAAAGTTAGAATAAATGTCATAAATGTATTTCTATCTGTTTTTAATAATTTCAAAAATTTATCTATATATTTTAATATGAAACCAAAAAAAGCATTAATTGGTCCTAATAAAATTTTCAAATTTTTCACCACTTTCAATTAAAATAATACACTTATATTATCCTATAAAATTGGCAAAAAAACAAGTAGTTTAACAAAAAAAGATACATAATATTTTAATAAATTTAAGTGTTTTTTAGTAAAAATATAATAATAGTTATAAACTCTAAATAAAATATAGAAATAAATAAAATAGTTAAGCTTGAAAATATATTTGTTAAATGTACTAAATTTATGAGAATGGAGGAGTTTATGCAAATTGAAAGAAAAAAAATGAAGCAAGAAGGATTTTTGCAAGGAATACTTGCACTTATTTTTTCACAGGTGTTAATAAAATTGTTAGGTTTAATATACAAACTGTACTTAACTAATAAAGAAGGATTTGGAGATGAAGGGAATGCAATATATAGTTCTGGATTCCAAATATATGCATTACTTTTAACTTTATCATCAATAGGAGTGCCAAATGCAGTTGCAAAGTTAGTGTCTGAAAGAACATCAATAGGTGATAATAAAGGGGCTCATAAAATATTTAAAATATCGTTTATAACTTTTGGATTCATTGGTTTTTTAGGTACTTTAACATTGTTCTTTGGTGCTAAATATATAGCAAATGTGCTTTTGCAAATTCCGGAAGCCGAACTTAGTTTAATTTCACTTTCTCCATCAATATTTTTTGTTTCAGTAATTTCAGTTATAAGAGGGTACTTTAATGGAAAACAAACAATGAAGGCAACAGCAAATTCACAAACAATAGAGCAATTTTTTAAAACTGTTTTTACAGTGATTTTGGTAGAAATTATTGCCATCTCTTCAGGAATAAATACTAAGATTATGGCAGCAGGAGCAAATTTTGCAACTACATTAGCGACAATTGCAAGTTTTTTATACTTATATAAATATTATAAAATCAGAAAAAAAGAGATAGCATATGAAATAAAAACATCTGTGAATTATAAATCTGATCGTGCAATACATATACTAAAAAATATATTATTAGTATCAATTCCAATGTCATTAAGCTCAATATTAACATCAATTAATAAAAATGTAGATTCTATGACAGTTGTAAGAGGATTAAAACATTATTTATCAGACCAAGAAGCCAAAATACAATATGGGATATTAAGTGGAAAAGTAGATACACTAATAACACTTCCGTTATCATTTAATATAGCATTTGCTACAGCTTTAGTTCCAGCATTATCTAGCTCAATTGCTAAAAACGATATTGAAACTGGTAAAAAAAGAATATCATTTTCTTTATTAGTAACAATGCTAATTGGCCTTCCATGCACCATAGGAATAATAATTTTTGCAAAACCAATACTTGTACTTTTATTTCCAAATGCAAGTTCTGGAGAAACAATATTTAAAATCGCAGCAGTTTCTATTATATTTACAGCATTAGAACAAACTATAAATGGAGCTTTGCAGGGAATAGGAAAGGCTTTTGTACCAGCTTTAGCACTATCTTTTGGAGTCGTAATTAAAATTATTTTAAATTTAATTTTAGTATCTATACCACAAGAAATATGTATAATAGGAGGAGCAGCAGGAGCAGCTTTTGCAACAACAGTTTGCCATATTATAGCTTTTTTTATAGGATTTAAAATTTTAAGAAAAAATATTAAATTAAATTTAAATTTTACGAAATTTATAATTAAACCAATCATAGCAACATTAATGATGGGAATTTGCTCTTTTGGGCTCTATAATTATTTATCTGGAATAATTATAGAAAAATTGTCTATAATAATATCACTTGCAGTAGCTATAGTTATATATTGTTTATCTGTAATATCTCTAAAGATATTTGACAAACAGGAAATAAAAATGATACCATGTGGTACAAAAATATATTTATTTTTGGAAAAAATAGGATTATATAAGTCCTGAAAAACACCTAAAAATAAGTAATTAATCATAGAAAAACAAACAAAACTTACAGGGATAAAGCTTTCCGAGAAAAATAAAGGAAAAAAAAGAAGGATTTTATATAACTTTGGCGAATATTGATAATAGTAGATAATTAAGTAATCTACATATATGAAAAACTATAGGAGGAATGTATAATGAACAAATCTGATTTAATCGCGGCTATCGCTGCTAAGACAAATGAAACAAAAAAAGATGCTGAAGCAACATTAAATGCTTTTATCGAGGTTGTTACAGAATCTTTAGCTAAGGGAGAAAAAGTTCAACTAGTTGGATTTGGTTCTTTTGAAGTAAGAAAAAGAGCAGCTAGAAAAGGAAGAAACCCACAAACTAAAGAAGAAATTAAAATACCTGCATCAAAAGCTCCAGTATTCAAAGCTGGTAAAGCTTTAAAAGATTTAGTTAATAAGAAAAAATAATTTGTGAAATTTATATAGATATATGAATTCATATAAAAGGATATAGAAGAAAAGTTCTATATCCTTTTTATTTGATGAAATAATTATAATTTAAATATCAACAACAAATGTTAGAAGCTTAACACTTCTGGCATTTGTTGTGTAAGAAATCTGAAAAAAGTAATACTATTTTACAAATTTCCCAAGTTTTGAAAGTCGTTTTTTACACGTAGCATGGGGTACTACTTGGATTTGTATTGCAAATTGTCTCTGAGGCCCCTTTAATAGAAAACGTATAATTGTCTTTTCCTTGATTTGACTATGATATATATTTTTTTATCATATGTTACCTTAGGTAAAGCAATTATTTACAATATTATAAGGTGTATTAATAACGTTTTGATTTTTCCTTCATCTCTTTTTGAACTTAATAATTTCTTTATATCTTTGCTAGTTGCTTTTTGTATTTTTAGGTTTTCTTAATATATTCTATGCTTTCAAGATTTCTTCCATAAGTGTTTTCGTTTATATCTCCATTATTTAATTTTTTATCTTGTATATCAACAGCAATTTGAAATAGGGTAATGGAACTTTTATCAAGATATGTTCCGTTTTGAATTTTAGCAATAGCTTTATTTTCTTTTCTCACTTTTACACCTTCTTTCGTTTTAGATTTCTTATAAGCAATTTTTTATTGTGTCTTCAAATTATTTGTTTCTTGTTCTTGAATTATCAATACTACTTTTACTAAAATTAAGTTTACTCCCGTATTCTTCATACAGGAATTTGTCCGTTTCTTACTAATTTACGAATACTTGATACATTACAACCTAGATATTTTGCTACTTCTGGAACAGTCCATATAATATTTTCTTTTTCCATAATGACAGCCTCCTTTCAAATTTATAATAAGTTCCTTATCTTTAAATTATGCAATTTAATTTATATATTTTTGGAAAATATGAATTTTTGAAAATTATTTGACATATAATAAAAAATATAGTATACTATATTTAGTTTAAGCAAGAGAGTTATTCGTAAGATGACTATTGCTCGAGATATGTTGACCACATATCTCATTTTTTTTGCAAAAAAATAAAGCGGTTGACCAGACCGCTTTGATTAGATTTGACTAATCTTGAGTTTTTTGACTATCTTCAGAGTTATCATTACTAAGTAATAATAAAACTATAAGACGCCAAATCAATTCGTAAGATGACAAATTGCTCACCCCCTTCAAAAAGATTTCCTTAATGAAAAGGATGTTTTTATTATACTTTATTTCTATTTTAAAAACAATTTATTTCTGGCAATTTTCATGTTTGGGGTAAAAATTATAATTTATTTTATAAAATTATGTTATAATTAAGAAAATCAAACATTGTAATCCAGTCAAAGATTTTGTGGTCTTTGGCTGTTTTTATTATATTCAAAATCATAACACCACTTCCATTATTACATTGCTAATAGGTTTTATATAAAATACAAAAATAGAATATTGTAAAAATAGCCCACTTTTTGAAATAGAAGCGGTTGTAGGAATATCAAGAATTTTTTTAATGGAATTGAAAATTAATTTTAATGGAGTTTTAATGGAGTAAGCCAAAATATTCTATGATAATTTATGATATTTTGAGATAGATAAAAAAATAAATACTACCTTTGAAATATAGTATTTACAACACTTTGAAATAAATTAAGATATTGTATGATAATTTACAATATCTTAAAAAAATTATAAAATTTGGTGCAGATGGCCGGAATCGAACCGGCACGGTTTATTCAACCGCAGGATTTTAAGTCCTGTGCGTCTGCCAGTTCCGCCACATCTGCATTTATATAACTGGCATTTGTCTTACGACGTTATTTATTATAATATTAAAAAAACTATTTGTCAATCATTTTTTTATAATTTATAAAAAAATGTAAAAATCCTAAAAAAATGCTTTACAGATTGTAATAAAAGTACAATAATATAGTTAAAATTTTCGAAAAGGAGAGACTTGGAAAATGAAAAGAGTAATAGTTATTACAGGTGGAAGTGAAGGATTAGGAAAGTCAATAGCAAAAAGATTATCTCAAAATATAGAGAATGAAGTTATCATCTTATCAAACGAAGAGAATAAGTTAATTAATGCATCAGCAGAAATTGGATGTAATTATCAAATTTGTGATGTAACTGATTACAATAGTGTAGAAAATGCAATACAATCAATACTTAATAAGTATGATAAAATAGATATTTTAATAAATAATGCAGGAGTATGGCTTTCAGGAGATTTAACTGAATGTAGCTATAATGTAATAAGCAATTGTATAGATGTAAATACAAAAGGTCCAATATATATGACAAAAGCAGTATTACCAAATATGTATGAAAATAAAAAAGGTTTAATTATTAATGTTTGTTCTCAAGTAAGTTTTGATAGTGATGATTTTTCAACAGTATATAATGCATCAAAATGGGCTATGAGAGGATTTAATAGATCTATTCAAAAAGATGTAAGCAAAAAAGGAATAAAAGTAACAGGCTTTTATCCAGGATTTATGCAAACAGATATATTTAAAAAAGCTGGAGATGATTATGATACTTCAACAGGATTAGAAACTGAAAAGGTTGCAAAATCTATAGAGTTTATTGTTGAATGTGATGAAGATGTTATTATTCCTGAATTTAGAATCAAGGATATAGAAAATTATTAAAATAATTTATAAAATATAGATTATTTATAAAAAAGAACATATAAAAATTGAATTTAAAGAAACATTATATGAACTAAAAAATAAAAATACCTGTGAATGAAACAAGCCAAAAAAGATTAACAATTTCGGTTTGTTTCATTCATAGGTGTTTTTATTTTATAATGGATCATCAACATCGAATAGAATTGGCTCTTTTTCTAATAATTCTAATTGATTATTATTTAAATATTTTTTATGAACTATTACCTCCATAACGAAATCATTAAAGAAATTATCATTCATTATATAAAAACCATTTTTATGAACTTTATCTCCATAGCTATCTTCAACTTTCCAACGTTCTGGTTTGTTATCAGTGATATGTACACCAGTAAATACCATTGCATGTTGTAAAACTATATCATATAAATTAAGTGATTCTTCTTTTGTTAAAGGTTCTATTCCTAGAACAGATTTATAATCATATAAATTACTATCCAATAACATTCTGATAATATTTTTTTCTAAATCGATTATATAAAGGTTTATTATACATTGGAACATGACAAACAGCTACGAAATCATTCAAGTTAATATTTAAGAATTTATTTTTAAATTCTATAGGTGTTAAATCATTAACTTTTATATATTTATTATTTTTATCTTTATATTCTAAATTAAATTTGGTAGGTGGCTCGCCTAAGACTTTACAAAGAAAAGAATAATTTTCTTGAAGCATATTTATTTTTTCTTTTCTAATATTATCGATAGATAAACTTTTATGTTTCATTTCTATTAACTTAAGTACATCTTTTTTTACTTTTTCAGTAAAGAGCATTGTTAAAATGGAAGAATCTTTACTATTAACAGTTTCTGGCATTTCTATACTAGGTACTATACCATATTTATCTACTAAAGCAACAAATTATTCAAACCAACCACCTTCTGCAACACTATACTTAATAATATCTTCTTTATTAATAAAATCATAGTCTACATTATCTAGACTAATTATATTTTCATAAGTATTATTAGATTTTTCAAGTTTATCAAAAAAGATAAGATAATTAATTGATAAATCTAAGTTTTCAGGTTGTATATTTAAATTATTGGAAATTTCATTCTTTATCATATTAATTCCAGCATGGCACCAACATCTGGCACTTCCAGTTTGATCATATATTCTATAAGTAGGTATTTCAATATTAAATACATTTTTTGCTTTTGAAATAGCATCTTGATTTAAGCAAACTGCTTGAATTCCATTATTGGTTATGGCATTTTCGATAATTTTGTTTGTAGGATTGCTATCATAAGCATTTTTAAAATCATTAATTTGTTCTAAAGATATATATTTCATTTTATTTTATCACTTCCTATAAACAAACTATATCATATAATCTAAAAAATTGAAACAATATATATAAATTTAATGATTTAAAAATTCTATTAAAGTTTTATTAAAAATATCTTTAACATCATAAAAAGCACCATGTCCGGCTTGTTCAAAAGGAAAGATAATGGAATTCCTAATATTATCATACATAATTTTTGCCATTTTAAATGGGCATATTTTATCTTCTTTTCCATGAAAAATTCCTGTTTGTACATATATACTTTTTAATTCATTAAATACATTTTCATCTCTTAGTGCTATTAAAGAGTTCATTTCACCTAGACCAGATGCGCTATTATTTAAATTTTGCATCCAATCTTTAAAGGGATTAGAATGTTGTTTATAAAAGAATATACTTCCAAAGTATTCATTTAATGCGGGTCTATCATTATATCCTAGATTTATTAATTTATTAGTAGATTCTATAGTTTGACCATATGGATTATTAATAGATTTGCAATAAGAAGGAACAGCAGCATCACATAAGCATAGTTTTCTTACACCATATCCTCTATATAATTGCATATATCGTGTAACAATTGCGCCACCCATAGAAAAACCTAACAAATCAAAATTTGATAAATTTAATGCATATATAATGTAATATAAATCTGTAGCAAATTGATCATAATTATACCCATTACTTGTTACATCAGAATTTCCGAAACCTCTTAAATCAATACTAATTATTCTATATCCAGAATGTAATAAAGAGGGAAACTGATATTCGAACATTTTATGTGACAATGGCCATCCATGAACTAATACTATTGTCTTAGTTCTTTCAGGATTTAATTCATATACTGCTATTTTAGAGTTATCATTCGATCTAATAAAAAACATAAAAAATACTCCTTCTCTATAAATTAATATATTATAATTTATTCTTAAAAATTTTATATGTTAAATCAAAAAAATAATTCTAAGAAAAAATATTTTAAAGATATTTGATAAGCTAATGAAAATATGTTAAATCATTTAGCTAAAATTTAATTATAAACTTGTTTTTTTAACAAAAACGCTATATAATAAAACACAAATTCAAAAAGGAGATGATTAGATGCAAGTATCAAGAGAAGAAATTTTGCATATTGCAAAACTAGCACATCTAAATTTAAAAGATGAGGAAGTGGATAAATATTTATTACATTTGCAAGATATTTTGAATTTTGCAAATATTGTAAATAATGCACCAGTTGAAGGATTAGATGAGACAATAGGTGCTAACGATAACTATAATGTATTTAGAAAAGATGAAATTAAACAGTTTGAAGATAGAGAAGCTTTATTACAAAATGCGCCAGAGCAAGAAAGAGGAATGTTTAAAATACCAAAAGTAATACAATAAAAAAAGTATAAATGTAAATTGGAAAATATACTTTAGAGAAGTAAGAATATTAAAGAAGTATAAAGCAAGAGAGGAGACGAAAAGAAAATGGAACTTTATGAATATACTGTTCATGAACTAATGGACAAGTTACAAAAAAAAGAGATTACAATTACAGACATTACAAAAGCATATGTAGATAGAATAAATGAAAAAGAAAAAGATGTAGAGGCGTTTGTTACAACTCTTACAGATAAGGCAATTGCTAAAGCACAAGAAGTGGAAAAAAAGGCAAAAGAAGGAGAGCTGGTTTCAAAATTTGCTGGAATTCCTATTGGAATCAAAGATAATATGTGTACAAAAGGTGAAAGAACAACTTGTAGTTCTAAAATGTTAGAGAATTTTATTGCACCATATGATGCAACAGTTATAGAAAAATTAAATGAAGAAGGAATCATTAATTTAGGAAAACTTAATATGGACGAATTTGCAATGGGGGCTGCAACAGAATATTCAGCATTCAAGAAAACAAAAAATCCATGGAATTTAAATACTGTTCCAGGAGGGTCTTCAGGAGGTTCTGCAGCAGCAGTAGCAGCAGATTTAGTTCCATGGGCATTAGGTAGCGATACAGGTGGTTCTATTCGTCAACCTGCATCTTTTTGTGGTGTTGTAGGTCTAAAACCTACATATGGATTAGTATCAAGATATGGTTTAGTTGCATTTGCATCATCACTTGACCAAATTGGACCAATTACAAAAGATGTAAAAGATGCTGCTATGTTATTAAATTTAATTGCAGGACATGATGAAAGAGATACTACATCAATAGATCGCCCAAGCATCGATTATACAGAGTGTTTAAAAAATGATGTAAAAGGATTGAAAATAGGTGTTCCAAAAGAGTTTTTCGGAGAAGGTATAAATCCAGAAGTTAAAGAGAAATTACAAGAAGCAATAGAAAAATATAAAGAATTAGGTGCGCAAATAGAAGAATGTTCTCTAGATATTGCACAATATTCTTTAGCAGCATACTATATTATTGGATGTGCAGAAGCAAGTTCAAATTTAGGAAGATTTGATGGAATTAGATATGGATATCGTACACAAAATTTTGAAAACCTAAAAGATATTTATAAAAATTCAAGAAGCGAAGGATTTGGAGAAGAAGTAAAAAGAAGAATAATACTTGGAACATATGTATTAAGTTCAGGATATTATGATGCATATTATAAAAAAGCACAACAAGTTCGTACATTAGTAAAACAAGAATTTAATAAAATGTTTGAAAAATATGATGTACTACTTACTCCAACATCACCAACAGTAGCTTTTGAGATAGGAACAAGATCAAATAATCCTTTAGAAATGTATTTAGCAGATATTTGTACTGTTTCTGTTAATGTTGCAGGTCTTCCAGGAATATCTGTACCATGTGGTGTAGATAGCAAGGGAATGCCAATTGGAATGCAATTAATTGGTGATAAATTCCAAGAAGAAACAATATTGAATGCAGCATATACATATGAACAAGCTACAAACTTTAGAGAAAAATATAAACCAGAATTTAAGAAATAGAGAATTTGACTAATAATAGAGCATAAAAAATATAAAAACTATATTATTAAAATTTAAATAAAGATAAACCACTTTATAAATAAAAAACAATTTGGCAAAATTAAAAAGGGAGGAAAATATATGTCAAGACAAGATTATGAGATAGTAATGGGACTTGAAGTTCATGCAGAACTTTCTACAAAAACAAAAATATTTTGTTCTTGCCCTACAGAGTTTGGAGGAGAGCCAAATACACATTGTTGTCCTATTTGTATGGCAATGCCTGGAACACTTCCAGTATTAAACGAAAAAGTAGTAGAATATGCAGTAAAAGCTGGTCTTGCTACAAATTGCGAAATTTCAAGAGATAGTAAAAATGATAGAAAAAATTATTTTTATCCAGATCTTCCAAAAGCATATCAAATATCACAATTTGATAAACCACTTTGTGAAAATGGATATGTAGAAATTGAAGATGATAATGGTGAAAAGAAACAAATTAGATTGGAAAGAATTCATATAGAAGAAGATGCAGGAAAATTGAATCATAATGAATTTGGTGGAGGAAGCTTAGTAGATCTAAATAGAGCTGGAGTACCATTAATTGAAATTGTTTCTAAGCCAGACTTAAGAACAAGTAGTGAAGTAGAAAAATATTTAAGAAAAATAAAATCAATATTAGAATATATTGAAGTATCTGATTGTAAAATGCAAGAAGGATCACTTCGTGCAGATGTTAATGTTTCTGTTAGAAAAAAAGGAGCAACAGAATTTGGAACTCGTACAGAGATGAAAAATATGAACTCTTTCCGTTCTATAGTAAGAGCTATTGAATACGAAGCAAATCGTCAAATTGACTTAATAGAAGAGGGAGGAGTAGTTGAACAAACTACATTAAGATGGGATGACGTATCTGGAAGAACTTTCTCTATGAGAGATAAAGAAGATGCTCAAGATTATAGATATTTCCCAGACCCAGATTTAGTAGCAATAAGATTATCTGAAGAATATATTGAAAATATAAAAAGTAGCCTTCCAGAGCTTCCAGAAAGTAGAAAGGCAAGATATATGGATGACTTTGGACTATCAGAAAAAGACGCTAAACTATTAACTAGTTCTAAATATTTATCAGATTTATTTGAAGGTGCTGAGGCGATATGTAAAAATGCAAAAGCAGTAGCAAATTGGATTTTATCTGATATATCAAGAATATTAAATGAAAAAGAAATGGAAGCAGACCAAATACCATTTAGTGCAGAAAAGTTAGCTAAAGTAATTGAATTAATAGATAAAGGAACAATTAGTTCAGCTATTGCTAAAAAAGTAGTAGTAGAATTATTTGAAAATCCTCGTGATCCAGAAGTTATTATTAAAGAAAACGGATGGATCCAAATTTCAGATGAGGGAGCAATAAAAGAGGTTGTATTAAAAGTATTAGAAGCAAATCCACAATCAGTAGCAGACTATAAAGGTGGAAAAGATAAAGCTTTAGGATTTTTAGTAGGACAAGCTATGAAAGAAACAAAAGGAAAAGCAAACCCAGGAATGCTTAATAAAATGTTTATAGAAGAATTAAAAAAATAATTAAAAATTAAGTTTAGGAGCCCTATAAGTAGGGCTCCTTTTTATGGTAAAAAAAGATTAGCCAATCTCATGTGTAATTTTATCAAAAGCAAATCCACAAATAGTAAAGGTAGCTATAAAGAAAAGTCCAGATTTTAGCAATGAAATTCCAGCATAAAATAATGTTGGCAAACTAAAAAATTCGTATGTAAGTAAAATTAATGTTGCTAAAATACAAAAATAAAAAGAATACTTTAGTCCAATTTTCATTATTCTTAGTATTTTTTTATCTATATTGAGGATTGACTTTAATAATATTTTAAAATTTTCTTTCATAAATATCACTGCTTTCTATATTTTTATAAATATATATTAACATAAATCAAGGAAGAAAATCAAAGGTAATTTTAGCCAAGTAAGTATAGGTTATGTACTAAAAAAGTACGATTTTATACTAGTTTATACACATTTTTGGATATAAAAGATGTATAATCTCTTAAGATTTAAGTTGTTAAAGAAATATTAGGTAAGTGAAAATTAAATGATGTGAATAAATTCTAAGAATAAAATCACTAGAAACTAATAAAAGATATAATAAAAAACAATCTAGAAAAATACTAGATTGTTTTTATATAGTAAAAAACTGTGCACAATTTTTTACTTTAATTATGCTTGAACAGCATTTAATTTTTTTGCTAAATTAGATTTTTTTCTAGCAGCAGTATTTTTTACTATAACACCTTTACTGCAAGCTTGATCTATTTTTCTTGTAGCTTGTGAGAATAATGTTTTTGCTTCTTCAACATTACCAGCTTCTATAGCTTGTTCAAACTTTTTAACAGCTGATTTATATCCTGATTTAATCATATTATTTCTTAATGTTTTCTTTTCGATAACACTAACACGTTTAATAGCTGATTTAATATTTGGCATATTTTGCACCTCCCCTTAAGTTAGTAAATTATAACAAAAAGCATTATATCATGAGAAAATGAAAAATGCAAGGGGTATCGCGAAAAAACAGAAATTTGCAAACTAGTTTTTGAAGGTTATCATTACAATTTGACTGTTTTATGTAAATATGATATAATAATTACATAGCTTTAAGCTACAAATTTTTGAAAGGAGGAAGTTATTATGAACTTCCGGGAAGAGTTAGAACTTATACGCAAGGTGAAACGAGAAGAGGTTACAACAAAGGCAGAGCTTTTCATTATGGAGGCGAGTCGAAGATTAAGGGAATTACCTTCTTTTAGAGCTGATGACAAAATTCAGATTTTTAATTCGGTCAGCGTGATTGTTATGCAGAATATGAATGGTAGCCCAATCTATGAGATGGAACTTGAAAATAGCTGTGAGAGAAAAGCAGTTTTCGATGCTATATGCGAAAAGCTGAAAGCAGACGGATGCAAGTTCGAATTTAAGCCAATCGACATTCCTTGGATTATAATTGAGAACTAACTCCGAAATCTTATAGGATTTCACAAAAGGGCAGATTTTACAATCTGTCCTTTTTGTATATAATACGAATAGTGTTATGATATTTAAAAATATATCAGATTGAAAAATGAACATATATATGCTAATATATACAAATAGAATGTGAGGAGAGATATGAAAAAATATGCGTTTTTTGGAGGCAGTTTTAATCCACCAACCATAGCACATAAAACATGTGCAGAAAAAATATTACAAGAGCTTAAATTAAACAAACTATTTTTTGTTCCAGTAGGTGATGGATATAAAAAGGATGGATTGATAAATGAAAAGTATAGATATGAAATGTTAGAATTAATTTGCAAAGAAACCCCAAAATTAGATGTATGCGATATTGAGCTTAATACAAAAATTAATTATAAAGCAATTGATGTATTTAAATTAATAAAGAATAAATATAAAGATGATGAAATATATTTTATAATGGGAGCAGATAATTTTGAACATATATTAAATTGGAAAGATTGCAAAGAGTTAATAAGTAATTATAGATTTATTTTATTAAATAGGAATAAGATAAATTTAGAAAAGTTAATATGTCAAAATGAAACATTAAATAAATATAGGAATAATTTTTATTGTATAAATAATATGAAAGAAATAGAAATTAGTTCTACATTTATAAGAAATAAAATAAAAACAGACAGAATAGAACTAATAAAAGATATGTTAGATACTAATGTATTACAATATATAGAAAGAAACGAATTATACAAGTAATAATAGATTATTAAATTTAACATTATGCAAATAGTACACATATTTTATGTCAAAAATATTTACAACCCCAGGGGTGAATAGATATAAAAATCAATAAATTGCTTGAAAATTTTAGATAAACAATATATAATGAGAATAACAACGAAAGTTGTAACAAAAGAGCACTAAACAGTGGAAGGAGAGATTTTTATGAATATAAAAATAACAGGAAAGGAACTAAAGGCAACAGATTCAATTAAAAGTTATATTGAAAAGAAATGCGAAAGATTAGTAAAATACTTCGGAGAAGATTTTGACGTACAAGCAACAATAAAAGCAGAAGGTAAAGATCAAGTTGCAGAAATGCATGTAAATACACAAAATGGTGTATTTAGAGCAGTTACAGGTAGCAAAGATTTATATGCTTCTATAGATAAAAATATAGATATTGTTGAAGGTCAAATTAGAAAAATGAAAACTAAAAAAGATAAACAAAACATGACAGAATCTATTCGTTTGAAAGAATCTAATGTAAGTTTTGAAAAAGAAGAAGAAATTGAAAATGAAATTGTAAAAACATTATTTTATGATGTAAAACCAGTTTCACCAGAAGATGCTAAACTTATCTTACAAGAAGAGACACAAAATAAATTTTTAGCATTTGTAAATATTGAAACAGGAAAAGTAAATGTAATGTATAAATTAAAAGATGGAAAAAATTTTGGTTTAGTAGAACCAGAAGCATAAATAAAAAAGAAGGAAGTAATATAAAAATATTTTACTTTCTTCTTTTTTTTATTTATGTCTTTTAATTTATAATAGTATATGTTAATATTAGATTACAATATAGATAAATAAAGATAGTAGAGGTATAAAATGAAAATATATATAACTCGGTATTGTTGCAAGTGGAAAGACAACACTTGCAAAAGAATTATCTGCAAAAATTGGAATTCCAAAATTTGAACTAGATTCTATTATTCATGATGATGAAAATGATGGACAGAAAAGAAGTATAGAAGAACAATTACAAATTATTTATAAAATTAATGAGAAAAAAGATTGGATTATAGAAGGAACGCATAGAAAAAAATTAGATGAACTTTTCATATTAGCAGATAAAATTATATATATAGATATACCTGTATATAAAAGAAAAATAAGAATATTAAAAAGATATATAAAACAGAAAATTGGATTAGAAAAATGTAATTATAATTCAAATATACAAATGTTAAAAATGATGTATAAATGGACAAATGACTTTGAAAAAAATAAACTCAAATTTGAAGAAAAATTAAAAGTGTATAAATATAAATTAATTATAGTTAATAGTAATAAGATAAATAATATTTTAAAAACATTAGATAAAATTTAGATATTAATAATTTTTCATAAACTTATAGCATATATAATATAAGTAAAAAAATTGAAATATGTAAGTGAGGTATAGTTATGAAAGATAATCTTATATATAAAATAAAAAAAGATAAACACAATAAAGAATGCTTGTTAAAAATTTTAGAGATAAACAAACAAATAAAATTTGTTTCTTTAATGGCAGTTGATTTATCTGGAAATGTGACAGATGAAAGAATACCTATAAAAATATTTATAAAGGATTTGGATAAATTTTTATATGAAACAGCAGTACAAACAGATGGCTCATCAGTAGATCTTCCGGAAATTGCTACAATTAATGATGCAAAAGTTGATATGATAGTAGATACTGAGTGTGATTGGTTTATAGATTATAATGAGGATTTATTAGATGAAGAAACTAACATGCCTGTTGCAACACTTATAATTCCAGCATTTTTATATCATAATGGAAAGCCAGTTGATTCTCGAAGTATTCTAAAACTTAGTAGTAATAAGACAAAGCAAGATATATTTAACCTAATAAAAAATAAATCAGAAAATTTTAATAAATATAATATAAATGCACAAGATATAGATAAAATTGAGTATACAACAGCAACAGAGTTGGAGTTTTGGGTGAAAACTCCAAATGAAGAAACTGAAATAGAAGAACTTACAACATCACAGGGAATGCATGAACAATATTGGAATAAAATTAGTGGAACAGTTAGAACAGCAATAGAAGAATGTTTAATGACAATGGAAAAATATGAATTAGATCCAGAAATGGGCCATAAAGAAGTTCGGTGGTGTAAAGCCAAAACTAGGTTTTTTTGGTAAATATGATCATGTAATGGAACAAATCGAAATAGATTGGAAGTATTCAAACCCTTTACAAGCAGCAGATAACCAGATTTTTATTAAAGAATTAGTAAAAAAGATTTTTATGAAATATGGATTAGAAACAACTTTTAGAGCAAAGCCAATAGAAAAGGTAGCTGGAAGCGGAATGCATGTACATTTAGGTATGAGCATAAAGAAAAAGGATGGAACAAGAACAAATTTATTTAATAGTTATGAAGATAGTTTTTTAAGCACTATAGGATATGGAGCTTTAATGGGAATATTAAAAAATTATGAAGTAATTAATCCATTTATATCTTCAACAGACGATTCATTAAGACGACTAAAACCAGGATATGAAGCTCCTATATGTACGGTAACATCACTAGGTAAAGAAAGAAACGAACCATCACGAAATAGAAGTGTATTAATAGGATTAGTTAAAGATAAACAAAATCTATTTGCAACCAGATTTGAGCTAAGATCTCCAAATCCATCGTCAAATTTATATATTACTATTGCAGTATCATATTTATCTATGTTAGATGGAATAAAATATGCAATATTAAATAATAAAACAGAAGAGGATTTATTACGAGAAATATCAAAAAAAGAAAATGAATATTATGGGTATTTAGATAAAGATAGAATATATAGAAGTGAAGAAGATGTATTTGAATATTATACTGAAGAACAAAGAAGAAAACTATTTGGTAATTCTCCAAGAACTGTATGGGAAAATGTAAAAGTTTTAAATAATAAAGAAAAGCTTAAAGTTCTGCAAAGTGGAGATATATTAACAGATATAATGATAAAGTCTTTTAGAACTACTACTTTAGAAAAATGGAAATTAATTATTTGCATGAGAAAAATTAAAGGGTATTTTGCAGAAATGACAATGTGGAAAAAAATAGAAAGTGTAGATGAAAAAGATAATAAAGATTGGGAAGAAATTGAACAAAAGAGAAGATATATTTATAAAAATAATAATAGTCAAAAATCGTTATTTAGCAAGATATATGAAGCTTTTGAAAATAAAGAATGGGAAAATGCTTCTAATCTAGTTATTGAATTGGAAGATAAAATGGATGAATTGAGAAGTTTATATTCTAAATATAAAAAAAATATAATTTGATTAAAAAATAATTGGATACTTAAGAATAGCTTAATAAATCGGAACAAAAAGAGATTGAGTAATTTAAGGGGAAAAATTAGATTAAATTAGGATAATATATTTAAAAATGAAAAATAATCTAGGAAAGCGGTGGTAATATGAATATATTAATAAGTGCATGTCTGATGGGAATAAATTGTAGATATAATGGGAAAAGTGAAATAATTAAAGAATTAGAAGAATTAAAAAATAAATATAACTTGATTCCTGTTTGTCCAGAAATATATGGAGGATTAAAAACACCAAGAAATCCTGCTGAAAGAGTAAACAATAAAGTATTAACTAATAATGGTGAAGATGTTACAGATAACTATAAAAAAGGTGCAGAAGAAATATTAAAGCTTGCTAAATTTTATGACTGTAAATACGCAATTCTAAAAGAAAGAAGTCCATCTTGTGGATTTGGAAGAATTTATGATGGTACATTTTCAAAAACAATAAAAGATGGAAATGGTGTTACAGCAGATTTACTCGCAAAAAATGATGTTAAAATTATAGGAGAATCTAAGATACAGGAATTATTATAATAAAAATGTATAGAGCTAGTATATTACCTAAAAGTAAATTTAAGTATTTGACCTAAAAAGTAATAAAAAATTTGGAGCTAAAATAAGCTATTAAAAAATGCTTGTTTTAGCTCCAAATTTTCTGTTGTCCTTTTTACAACTTTTTTTTATTATGATAAAGATTGAATAATTAATTCATTGCTAGATATTTTTTTAATCTCATCAGCACGATAAGAACGAATAATAAATTGTTTTTTATTATCAAATTTAAAAATTAAACATTTTGAATATTCGCATTTATCCTTTTTATATTCTTCAATTATGAAACTTCCATTAGTTTTACCTAATGTTTCAAATGTTGTAATAAATCCTATTCCACTTCCACCATCAGATCTATGAGTAGTTATTTGTTCTTTACCAAGTTTTACAAGAGTATCTATTTCAAAGTCAATACCAGTATCATAAATACGTAGTTCTAAACAATCGGAACTATCAAATTGAACCAAAATTTTATTATTCTTATTAGTGTTATGATTTATAGCAATTATAGCATTATTTATAATATCTGAAATTAAAGTTTCTAAAAGATTTAAAGAAATGGATTTTTGAACTTGGTATTTAATATTACATTTTACAATTACATTAAAGGAGATATTTTTATTTAAACATTCAGTTTTAAAATAGTTTAATATATTATCTATACCTATAATACCAGTTTTATTAATAGGAAAACTGGCTTGTAAATTTATATTCATTTCATTAGAAAATTCGGTAGATAAACTTTGAATTAATTTTTCAACTTCAACAATATTATTGGTTAAATCTATGTTATTAGATGTATTATATGGTAGATTTTTTACATATAATTCTAAAGCGGATATTCTACTACTAAATTTATGATTTATTACTGAGAGTTTTTCTATTTCATCTTTCATAATTTGATTTATATGTATCTGTTCATTTAATTTATTTTGTAAATTTTTAATTGTATCTTTAACCAGTAAACTCTTATAATGTAAAGTGATTTTTTCTTTTATCCATATAAACATACTTAAAAGGACTAAAATTAATCCAAGTAAAGAGATTTCGTTTATGGAATTGCTTATATAATTACCAATAGCAGTAAAAAGTATCACTACAATTCCGGACATAAATAATACAAGAGTATAGCTATTTTCTTTGTTTTTCAAAAATGAAAATCCATTTTTAAATCTTTTGATTTTAAATAATAAAAAGATTAGTAATATTTCAAGTAACATTGTAAATATTAAGATGATAGGGCTGTATTTATTTAAATTTGAAAATGCCATACCAATAAGTAATATGGTAAATATAGATATTACATACAGGATAATAGTAATAGCTAATGAAGCAAAGGTTACAACAATTGAATAATTGATTTTATATTTAGTAATATAAAAATATAAAAGGCTCAGTACAAAATATAATAAAACAGTCAAATACGATGGGTGAAAGAATTTACTACAAAAGGCAAATATAATAGAAATTATAAAACAAATTGTAACTGTTATTAATTTATTTTTTTGATTTAAAGTTTTAAAATTTGATATTTTAAAACTTATATAGCATGTTACTAAATTTATAAAAAAATATTTTATGAAAATATTTATATAATCAATATAATTCATTTACAACACTCCATAAAGTTAATAATAATATGAAATATTCTATATGAAAATAAATAAGTAGTCAATGTAATGGAATAAGCAATATAAACCAATTAATCAACTACTTATTTAAATATTAGTTTACTATTTATCTACACCAGTAAGATAAAGCTTTCATTAATTCAGTCCACCAATCCATAATCTCACATCCTTATTTTAAATTTATATATATGTATATATAAATTTAAAATACCACCTAAAATATTTTATTTAGGTGGTATTTGGAGTGCATTTATATGCAAAAATTGTGGAAATAAGTTATTATTTTAATTTGTTTACTATATAATATATAAATTCAGTAGGAGTTGGTACTCCAGTATTATAATTTATTTGAGCTGTATAATTAATTCTTAAGTCCTCAATAGAAGATGTTCTCCAAGTATGATTAATAGATGTTTGAATGGCGCGACTTATACTGCTAGTTAATAATTTATAACGATTAGATAAATGTTGAAAAACAGTAATATTAGGGTCGTTAGATGTTAATAAGTAATAAATTCCTTCAAAAAGATATTCTCTTCCTTTTAGTTTATAACTTATACCAATGGAATCTAGTTCTTTATTAATTCTGTTTCTAAGTTCTAAATCTTTTTCTTCTGGTGAATCATTAAGGCATGTAGGTTTAAGATTAGGTTCTTGTGCTAATAAAACTAAAGCATCTATAACTAATTTAGGTGAATAATCATGTTGTTTTTTGTAAAAAATTAAATCAACAAAATCTTTATGTAGTTTATCATATATTACTTGTGATGCAATATTAGTAGTTACAAAAATTAGAGGTCTGTAAGGTAGTGATAATTTTTGTAGGTTATTCAAAAAATCGAAACCAGAGCCGTTACCTTTATGTAATTCTAAATCTAGAATTATTGCATCTGGAGAATGCTTTTTTACTAAGGTTAAAGCTTCATCACTAGATTTTGTTTTAGCTACTAATGTTATATCATTTCGTTTATTTATAAATTCTTGAAACATTTTACATTCTTCGTAATTATCTTCAAGAAGTACAATTTTTATTTTTCTTTCCATATATTTTTCATCCTTTTTTAAAAATAATACCACAATAATCGACAAAAATCTACAATAAGTTTATAGCCGATTCATCAAAACGTTTTTATAAAATATAGTATATTTTTATAGGTGATTAAATTGGAAGAAAAAGAAAGAATAAAAATAGATATTGGAAAAAGAATAGAATTTATAAGAAACGAAAAGAATATCACAAAAGAGGATTTTGCAAAATTAATAAATATTAGTGGTCAACATTTAGGAAGAGCAATTATTGGTAAAAAAGGACTATCAATAGAGAAAATTATAGAAGTATCTAATAAAACGGGATACTCAACAGATTTTATTTTAAAGGGTGTAACTAATAAATCTGATGTAATTAATGAAAAAATAAATCAAATCAAAA
This sequence comes from uncultured bacterium, assembly GCA_905215935.1. GTDB lineage: Bacteria > Bacillota > Clostridia > TANB77 > CAG-508 > CAG-492. Next base: position 267,525 of record CAJMRY010000001.1, on the reverse strand, counting down.
ATAATATAAACAATATAAATGATATTATAAATACGTTATAAATGCATTAGTACAGACTTAAACCAACGGATTGACAAAATTAATCTAATTTGGTAAAATATGTAAAGAAATGATATATTTTATCGAAAAGGTACGAAAGGAGTCAATTTTATGGATGGATATATTGTTAGGAGAATTGATGAATTAGGTAGAGTTGTTCTTCCAAAAGAATGGAGAGATATTAATAATATTAAAGAAAAGGATGCATTAGAATTACATATTGATGGAAAATCATTAACTATAAAAAAACATGAAAATAGTTGTGTATTTTGTGGAAGCAAAAAGAATTTACAACTACATAATAATGTGAATGTATGTAAAAAGTGTATTAATTCTTTAATTTTATCGAATAGTAAAGGGAAAGTATAAATATATTATAAATAATAAGGCAGGAACACAATTCCTGCCTTTATGTATGCCCTAAAAAGAGTATTCATAAAATCAAGAAAAATATTCCTGTCTTATATTTAACTTAATAATCTAAATATTAAATAATATTAATACAAAAACTATTTGTTAGCCATTTGAGATTCAGCTTGTTGGATTAATTTTCTTACCATGTTACCACCGATTCTACCAGCATCTCTAGCTGATATATCTCCATTATAACCTTCTTTTAAGTTAACACCAACTTCACTAGCTACTTCATATTTGAATTTATTTAAAGCTTCTGTAGCTTCTGGAACTACTTTATAGTTACTGTTGCTTGATGAGTTTGCCATATTTTTCACCTCCTATAGAATGTGTTTTTTATTTTTATTTGTTTGTTTGTGAAAAAGCATTTTGTCTTTTCACATTATATATGTTGTGCAAATATTATTTTTTTAAACTGGAAATTTTTGATAAATTTTATTGAAATAAAATTTAAAATATATTAGAATTATTAAATAATGATAAAACTATATATAGGAGAAAAATATATGTATAAACTAATTGCAATAGATTTAGATGGTACATTATTAAATTCATATGGAAAAATATCTGACAAAAATAAAAATGCAATAGAAAAGGCAAAAGAAAACGGAATTGAAGTTATAATTGCCTCTGGTAGACACATAACATCTGTAAAAAGTTTTGCAAAAGAAATAAATTCGGAGAATTATAGTATATGTGGTAATGGTGCTATTTTATATGATATGAAAAACGATGAAATTCTATACAATAAATTTATAAATAAAGAGAAAATTTTAGAAATAATAGAAGTTTGTGAGCAAAATAATATATATTATAATATTTATACAGAAACACAAATATTAACAAGAACAATTGAATATAGTGCTTTATTTTATAAACAAGAAAATGAAAAAAAGGATAGTAAATATAAAACTAACATAAGAGTAGTAGAAGATTTATATAATTTTATAAAAAACGATAACAGTAATAATTATATAAAAGTTACTATATATGATGATAATTTATTAATTTTTAATCGTATTATAGAAAGATTAAGACAAATTGAAGATATAGATGTATTAGATGTAGGACATATGTCTAGAAAAATGATAAAAGTAAATGATGAAGATGTAGAATTAAAATATTATTATACTGAAATTACAAAAAATGATGTAAACAAATGGAATGCAATTAAAGTTTTGATGAATAAATTAAATATTCGAACAAGTGAAGTTGTTGCAATAGGTGATAATATAAATGATAAAGAAATGCTAGAAAGTGCAGGACTTGGAGTAGTGATGGGAAATAGTGCAGAATATGTTAAAGAGTTTGGAAATATTGTTGTTAAAGATAATGATTCAGATGGAGTTGCACAGGCAATTGAAGAGTATGTAATATAAAATAGATGATTTTAAAATTTTATAAAAGTTGAAATTTAATATTAAATAGTATTATAAAAGTATAATAATTTATAACGTGCACATAATTATATCATAGATATAATTTAAATAAGGTTTATAGGTAACCTTTTAAAAACCTAAATATTATTACAAGGTGCATGTTATATGAATGATAAAGAATTGAATAAATTAAAAAATGAAATAGGAGAGATAGAAGATGCTACAAAGTATGGTGAATTTGTCTCTTCTTATTTTGCTTGGCTTACATTATCGAAGCAAAAACAAAGAGCAGAAGATATGGATAATATGACAAAAGAAAAGTAGATGTAATATTATACATCTGCTGTACATAGAAATGAATTCATTTTTTATACTATACATAAATCAGAGAATTTGCATTTAACTATTGACAAAATAAAAAAGGAGAGTATAATATCATTATAGGTCAAAGAAAGTCAAAGTCAGAAAAACTAAAACGAAATTATAGATGCATAAAAAATTAAATAGAAATATAAAAATAAATATACAGAAAAGAGGCGTAAATAATGAGGATGTCAGATATGATAGAAGAATTTATAAAAGAGTTATTTAATGAAGAAGATGAATATATAGAAATACAAAGAAACGATTTAGCTGAATATTTTAATTGTGTACCATCACAAATAAACTATGTAATTTCTACTAGATTCAAGCCATCTCAAGGATATTATGTAGAAAGTAAACGTGGTGGTGGTGGTCATATCAGAATAAAAAAAATAGATATGACAAGAAGCAAATACATTATGCATATTATTGCAAGTCTTGAGGATAAAATAACATCACAGGAAGTAGATATTTATATAAGTAATTTCTTATCATATAACATTATTTCAGAAAAAGAAGCAAAGCTTTTAAAAGTAGCAACAAGTGACAATGTACTTAATATACCACATGAATATAAGGATTGCCTAAGAGCAAATATATTAAAAAATATGTTATTAAATCTTATAGAAGATTAAAAGGAGGATTTATTATGTTATGTCAAAATTGTGGAAATCACGAAGGAAATGTAAGATATACACAAATTATTAATGGTGTAAAAAAAGAAATGATACTTTGTAGTGAATGTGCAAAAGAAATGGGGATAGATGATATGAATTTTAATATGCCAATTAACTTTTCTAGTTTTTTAGGAGATTTATTAGAAGAATATAATGATTCATTTATGCCGAGTTTTATAAAACAAAATACACTTAAGTGTAGTAAATGTGGATTAACATATGATGAATTTGTAGAAAATGGTAAGTTTGGATGTGAAAATTGTTATGAAACATTTAATGAAAAGATTAATCATTTAGTAAAAAATCTTCATGGTTCATCTATGCATATTGGAAGGAAGCCTAAATATATAAAAGAAAATAAAATTAATATAGACCCTGAAAAAGAAAATAAAGAAGTAAGTGTACTTGAAAAATTAAGTGGAGATTTAAAACAAGCTATAAAAGAAGAAAGATATGAAGATGCAGCTAAAATAAGAGACGAAATAAAAAAATTAGAAAAGAAGAATGATAAGTCTGATAAATAATATTTGATATGTAATTAAATGTCCCAGAATACAAAATGTAATATAAAGATTATTATTCAGATTAAAATATAAAATTAACATACTTAAAATATGAGATTGAAATATAATAAGGAGGTTTAAAAGTATATGAGTAATTGGTATTTACAAAATGGCAAGGAATCTGATGTTGTTCTTAGTACAAGAATAAGACTTGCAAGAAATATAAAAGAGTTTGAATTTCCAAATAAATATAGTAAAGAGGAAAGTAGAAATATATTAAAAAAAATAGAAGAAATAACACCTAGTTTAGGATATGGATTAAAATTTATAAAATTAGAAGATATAGATGATATTACTAAAATTAGTTTAATAGAAAAACACTTACTAAGTCCAGAATTTGCTATGTCTAAAAAAGAAAACAAAGCAATTTTAATTAATGATGATGAAAATATATGTATAATGCTTAATGAAGAAGATCATATCCGTATGCAAGTATTTTCAGCAGGATTAGATTTAGAAAATTTGTTAAATTTAAGTGTAGAAATAGATGAAAAATTAGAAAACTTAATAAATTATGCATATAGTAATAAATATGGATATTTAACATCATGTCCAACTAATGTTGGAACTGGAATGAGAGCATCTGTAATGGTTCATTTGCCAGCACTTACAGCAACAGGAAATATAGGTAAAGTTTTGCAAGCTGCAAATAATTTTGGAATGAATATTAGAGGAATTTATGGTGAGGGTTCTCAAAGTCAAGGAAATATATATCAAATTTTTAATAATCAATCATTAGGAATTAGTGAACAAGAAATTATAAAAAATGTTAGAGCAATAACAGAAAAGGTAATACAGCAAGAAAGACTTGCAAGAAAATATTTGGGAAAAAAGCAAATAGATTTGGAAAACCGTGTGTATAGAGCATATGGATTGCTATCATATTCAAGTAAATTATCATCTGAAGAATGTAGAAGGTTATTATCAGATGTAAAACTTGGAACAGATTTAGGAATAATTAAAGAATTAAATGATATGAAGGTAAATAAATTACAATTATATACTAAACCAGGTAATTTGCAAAAATATTTTGGAAAGATATTAGCTGGCGAAGAAAGAGATATTAAAAGAGCAGAGATTATAAAAAAGATTATAAAAGAAGAAATAGTATAAATTAAGGAGGGAAAATTATGACATATAAATTTACCAATAGAGCTCAAAAAACAATAGAAATTGCAAATGAATTAGCAAATGAGCTTGGACATAATTATATAGGAACAGAACACCTTTTATATGGTCTTTGTAAAGAAGGAACAGGTGTTGCAAGTAAAGTTTTAGAAAATCAGAATATAACTCCAGAAAGTATATTAGAAGAAATAGAAGAGTTAATAGGAAGAGCAAGTAGCAATCCAAGTGGTGATACTACTATAGGTTTTACACCTAGAACAAAACGAGTTATAGAAAATGCTTTTAGAGAAGCAAGAAAACTTGGAACAGAATATATAGGAACAGAACATTTATTAATAGGAATAATGTTAGAAGGTGACAGTATAGCTGTTCGTATTATGATGGATTTAAATGTAAATCCTCAAAAATTATACAATGAAATTGTAAAAGTAATAAATGAAGATGAAACTTATGCAGGAGAAAAACAAAATAATAATAAAGGTTTTGGAAGTTATAATTCAACAAATACATTAAATCAATTTGGAACAGATTTAACTAAACAAGCTAAAGAGGGAAAATTAGATCCTGTTATAGGTAGAAATGATGAAATAGAAAGAGTAATTCAAATTTTATCTAGAAGGACTAAAAATAATCCTTGTTTAATAGGAGAACCAGGTGTAGGTAAAACAGCTGTAATAGAAGGATTAGCACAAAAAATAGTATCAGAAGATGTTCCAGAAATGTTAAAAAATAAAAGAGTTGTAAGTATAGATATTTCTAGCATGGTAGCAGGAGCAAAATATCGTGGAGATTTTGAAGAAAGAATAAAGAAATCTTTAAATGAAGTAAAAAAAGCAGGAGATGTAATTTTATTTATAGATGAAATTCATACAATAGTAGGAGCAGGTTCTGCAGAAGGTGCAGTAGACGCTGCAAATATTTTGAAGCCACTTTTAGCAAGAGGAGAAATTAAGGTTATAGGTGCAACTACATTAAATGAATATAGAAAATATATTGAAAAAGATGCAGCTTTGGAAAGAAGATTTAGTCCAGTCACTTTGCAAGAGCCATCTAAAGAAGATACAATAAAAATTCTAGAAGGAATTCGTGATAAATATGAAGCTCACCATAATGTAAAAATTACAGATGAAGCAATAGAAGCAGCTGTTAATTTATCTGTAAGATATATTAATGATAGGTATTTACCAGATAAAGCAATAGATTTAATTGATGAAGCATCTTCTAGAGTTAAAATGAGAACATATACAAGACCAGAAAATTTAAAGGAATTAGAAGATAAAATCACTAAGTATGAAAAAGAGAAAGATGAAGCGATACGTTCTCAAGATTTTGAAAAAGCTGCAAGTTTAAGAGATAAAGAAAAAATGGCAAAAGAAAAATTAGAAAAAGATAAACAAAAGTGGGAAAATAAAAATAGTCGTAGTGTAACAACTCTAACTACAGAAGATATTGCAGATGTTATTGCAAGTTGGACAAAAATTCCAGTAAAGAAATTGACAGAAGATGAAAATGAAAAATTAAAACATTTAGAAGATGCTTTGCATAAAAGGGTTATTGGGCAAAAAGAAGCAGTTGAAGCAGTCGCAAAAGCTATAAGAAGAGGTAGGGTAGGATTAAAAGATCCTAATAGGCCAATTGGTTCATTCTTATTTTTAGGACCAACAGGCGTTGGTAAAACAGAGCTATCAAAAGCACTAGCAGAATCGCTATTTGGAAATGAAGATGCTATGATAAGAGTTGATATGTCTGAATATATGGAACCACATTCAGTATCTAAATTAATAGGCTCACCTCCAGGATATGTAGGTTTTGATGAAGGAGGACAATTAACAGAAAAAATAAGAAGAAAACCATATTCAGTTATATTATTTGATGAAATAGAAAAAGCTCATCCTGATGTTATGAATATGTTACTTCAAATATTAGAAGATGGAAGATTAACAGATAGCCAAGGAAGAACTGTAAATTTCAAAAATACAGTTGTTATTATGACATCAAATGTAGGGGCAAGAATGATAACAGATAAAAAGACATTAGGATTTACTAAAAATCAAAATTCAGATGAAGCTATGGAAAAAGAATATGAAAATGTAAAAAAAGATGTTCTATCTGAACTAAAAAAGGAATTTAGACCAGAATTTATAAATCGTATAGATGAAATTATAGTATTCCATAAATTAGTGGATGAAGAGATTAAACAAATTATAGATATTATGCTAAAACAAGTTAAAAAAAGATTAGAAGAACAAAATATGATTGTAGAAATAGATGATGAGGTAAAGGAATTAATTGCTAAAAAAGGAATCGATACAAACTATGGTGCAAGGCCATTGAGAAGAGCAATTCAAAGTAATTTAGAAGACAAAATAGCTGAAAGCATTTTAGATGGAATAGTAAAACCAGGGGAAGTTGTAAAAGCCTTAGTAAAAGATGATAAGATTGAGATTATAAAGAAGTAGTAATATAAAGGTAGCCTTTGAAAAGTAGGCTACCTTTATGTTATTATGTGGGTAGATATTTATAGGGAAAAATATAATGTATAGGATATTTTGTGAAAGTTATATAAATTTTTGCAATTCATTTAATGAAGATAACTATAGACTAAAAATTGCAAAACCATTTGAGTTAATATTAGATTTGGAGAAATTTCGAAGAGAAAAAGATATGAAAAGTGATATTTATAAGAGCTTATGTGATTTAGTATATTTTATGAATGAAAATGTTAATAGATTTCCTAGAATTAAATCTTTTTTATGGACATTAAGTTCAAGAGATATTAAGCCAGAGAAGAAATATAATATATCTAAAGTAGAAGAATTAGAAGAGCAGACTAAGCTTGTTAATTCATTTTTAAAATTAGCTTATTGGTATTAAAAATAAGAAAATCCAGGCTCTTTATTTTGAGCTGGATTTTCTGTTTTTGATACCCTATTTTAGACTATTTTCTTTTTAAATAGGATTAACATGAATAATAGTTTTATAAACTTTATCTAATTTATCAATATCTTTCTCTAATTTATCTGCAAGTTCATGGCTTGCAAATGTAGTCATATTTCCATCTACATATATAGTTAAAACAACAACATATTGATACCCAACAGGTGTAGAAGAAATATTATCCAATTTTTTAATTTCTTTATAAGTATGTGCTAAATCCAAAATCATATCTTTTGTTTTAGTATCTATTGATATATCCATTAAAACATTATAGCTTTCTATGAATATTTTAACTCCTGTATAACATATCCATAAAGAAATTCCTATTCCAACAATACCGATCAAACCAATAAATATTAAAGAAGCTAAGGAGTATAGAAGTTAGTGTAAATGTAGTTACTATACAATCATTTCTGTGGTCTTTTTTATTTGCTTCTAAAAGTATATTGGGATACTTTTTAGATAACGAATTTGTATATAAAAATAAACAAAGTTTTACTATTATAGTAATAATACAAACTATAATTAAGAATATAGAAGACTCAAATTTATTATTGTTAACAAGTGAGAAAATAGAGTCATATAGCAATTTAAAAGCAACAATAATCATAGAAATGCTTATAAACAAAGAAAATATATATTCTGCCTTTCCATGACCAAAATTATGTGTTTCATCTTGAGGTTCACTAGCTATTTTATTTCCAATAAACGTCATTAAAGAAGCAAAGATATCACCTGCACTATTAGCAGCATCTGCAATCATTGATTGACTCCCGCTAATAAAACCAACAATGGCTTTAATTATTAATAAAAAGATATTCCCAAATATTCCTAGAATACCGGCTTTTTTAGTTTTTTTATATCTATCCATAAAATTACTCCAATCAAAAATATTAAACTATTATACCATATATTGTAAGTAAATGAAACAGAAAAATAAAATAAATTGTAGAATTACCATAAAATGTATGTTACGGAAATGTTACGAAAAGTTTGCAAAAATATTACAGATGTGGTATAATTAAGTATATTAGTAAGAAGGTGGTAAAAATGACTATACTAACCATTATTATTTATACATTAATTTTAATTATATTTGGATTAATAGGATATGCAATTATGCAAATTAAACTTGCTGGAATGAATGTAAAAGATTTCTGGAGTTTTATAGAGGCGAATAAAACTTTAGATAAATTATATAGATTATCTAAACAATATGAACATATGAATACACAGCAACAAATTATATTCTTAACACAAGCAGAAGATGTATTTAATGCATTCGATAAAATTCCAAATGCCATTTGGGAAGAAGAATATTCTAAATATAGACAAGTATTAGAAACTTATAGAAATATAAGAGTTTTAAGATGGGCAGAGCAAGGATAAAAATATAGTATTTAAAAAACTAGTAAAAAAGTCTAAAAAGCTTTTTTACTAGTTTTATATTTTATAAAGAATTAAATACCTCTTATTATAATTTTTTGAAGTATATGAAATAACTGTGTAAATTTATTGCATAATAAAGTAAAGGTCAAAGTATAATAAATATTAGGAAAAATATTTTAAACTTTATATAGTAAATATAAGAAAGAGAAGTGAAAAACTATGAAAATTAGGTATTTTGACCATGCAGCAACAACAAAAGTAAACGAAGAAGTAATAAAAGATATGATCCCATATTTTGGAATAGACTATGGAAATGCTTCTTCAATTTATAGTATTGGAAGAAAATCTAAAAGAGCCATAGAAGATGCGAGAAATAAAGTTGCAAAAGTTATTAATGCAAATCCTAAAGATATATATTTTACAGCATGTGGAAGTGAAAGTGATAACTTAGCAATAAAAGGAATTGCATATGCAAATAAAGAAAAAGGAAATCATATTATAACAAGCAAAATAGAACATCATGCAGTATTAAATAGTTGTAAAACATTAGAAAAGCAGGGATTTAAAGTAACATATTTAAATGTAGATGAAGATGGAATTATTAATCTAGAAGAATTAAAAAGTTCAATTACAAATGATACAATACTAATTACAATAATGTATGCAAATAATGAAATTGGAACTATTCAGCCAATAGAAGAAATAGGAAAAATAGCAAAGGAAAACAATATAATATTTCATACAGACAGTGTTCAAGCAATTGGAAATGTAAGAATAGATGTGCAAAAATTAAATATAGATGCACTTTCTATGTCTGCACATAAATTTTATGGACCAAAAGGTATAGGAGCTTTATATGTAAAAGAAGGCATCAAGTTTGATAAATTACAAGATGGAGGCCATCAAGAAAGAGATAAAAGAGCGGGAACTGAAAATGTAGCAGGAATTGTTGGACTTGGAACTGCAATTGAAAGGATTTATGAAAATTTTGATGAATATAATGAAAAACTTACTAATTTAAGAGATTATTATATAAAGAGTGTAGAAGAGAAAATCCCTTATATAAGGTTAAATGGACATAGAACTAAAAGACTTCCAGGTAATAGCAATATTTCTTTTAAATTTATAGAAGGAGAAGCATTACTTCTTAACTTGGATTTTAAAGGAATATGTGCATCTACTGGATCTGCATGTGCATCAGGTTCTATGAATCCATCACATGTATTACTTGCAATTGGTCTTCCACACGAGATAGCACATGGTTCGTTAAGAATTACAATAGGAGAAGAAAATACTAAAGAAGATATAGATTATTTAGTAGAATGTTTAGTAGAGATTGTACAGAAGTTAAGAAATATGTCGCCTTTATATGAGAAGTATGTAAAAACAATTAATAATGAAAAAGGAGAGTAAAATGTATTCTGAGAAAGTTATAGATTATTTTTATAATCCAAGAAATGTCGGAGAAATAGAAAATGCAGATGGTATAGGAGAAGTAGGAAATAAAACTTGTGGAGATATAATGAAAATTTATTTAAAAATAAAAGAAAATATTATTGTAGATGCAAAATTTAAGACATTTGGATGTGGTGCAGCAATAGCAACAAGTAGTATGGCAACAGAGCTTATAAAAGGTAAACACATAGAAGACGCTTTAAATATTACTAATAAAGTAGTTACAGATGCCTTAGATGGGTTACCTACTTCTAAACTGCACTGTTCATTATTAGCAGAAGAAGGAATTAGAGCAGCAATTATAGATTATTATAAAAAAGTAGGAAAAGATGCAAGATGGTTAGAAGAGAAAAATAATAAATGTGTTTGTGAAAAGTGTATAAATAAATATATGGAGATTTCATAAAATATTTTTTGCATTCAAGTTTTTAGAAAATAGAATATATGAAAGAATAGGTAAAGATTTTATATTATAGTGAAATACAATTGGTTTAGTGAAGAATGTTATATTTACTAAATTGATTGTTTTTTATTTTAGTGATAATGTTATCGCCTAACTAATTGTTATATATATTTTTTAATAAGCTATAAATTGTAATAAGTTAACTAATAAATTAATATTAATTTTGATATTAATATTGTAATTTTACAAAATCTATGATAATATACTAAAAATTTACAGGAAAAAAATGTATTATTTTACTTTTTTTGTAAAAAATGGTTGAAATTTACATTTTATTGTATTAAAATGAAACAAACAAATTAATAGGAGGACTCAGGAATGGAATTATTTACAATACAAAAGAAATTTTTTATTAATAACATAATTGGAGAAAAATGGAAAAACAGTGATGAAAAATATATAAAAGCATTAGAAAAATTTTTAGATAGAGCAAGCAATATACAAGACGAAGAATTAAGAGAAAGTATAATTAATAATATGTTAGTTTGTGACCAAATATTAACAGAAATATCAGAGAATCAATTTGTAAAATTATACAAAAGAGCATACAAAGAAGGAAAAAAGAATAAATTATTTAAAAAAGAACATACTAATAGAGAAAAGAATAAAAGTAAAAAAGTGGTATAAAATGATAAAAAAAATAATAATAGGAATTATAGCTGGTTTCTTTAGTGGCCTTTTTGCATCTGGCGGAGGGTTAATATTGCTTCCAGCTTGTATTTATTTTTTAGGGTTAAATGAAAAATCTGCAAGAGCAACAACTATTTTTGCAATATTGCCAATGGTATTTACTAGTACTATATTTTATTACAAAAATAATTATATAGATTGGAATATAGGAATAAAAACAGCAATAGGTGGAATAATAGGTGGATTTATAGGTGCTAAATTATTAAATAAAATTAATAATAAATATTTAAAAATTATATTTATTGTGTTTTTATTTTATGCAGCATTTAATCTATTTAAGTAGATGAAGTGCAATTTTTTAAATTAATTAAATTTTAGTAAGAGTTATATTTATAATTTATAAATTAATAGAAGGAGAGTTTGCTTTATATATTTTACCAAGCAAACAAATATTAGAAATGGTAGAAATATTAATAGGTGTTGTTTCAGGAATTGTTACTGGTATTGGAATGGGTGGTGGAACAATACTAATTCTTTTATTATCTATAATTTGGCAATATGATCAACATATAGCACAAGCAACTAATTTAATATTTTTTATTCCTACTTCCATTATATCTATAATTGTAAATTTAAAGCAGAAGAATATAAATGTAAAATTAGCTCTTTGCCTATCTACATTTGGAGTTATAGGTGCAGTTATAGGTGCATATATAGGAAGTAATATAGATGTAAATAAATTAAAAAAATGTTTTGCAATATTTTTAATAATTATTGCTATTCATGAACTATATTCTTTATATAAAGAGTATATAAAGTCAAAGAATAAGGCATAATATATTTAAAAATATGTAAAAGGAGGAAAGAAGATAATGAAATTTGTTAAAGGTATGTTAGTAGGAAGTATTGTTTCTGCAGGTTTAGTACTTGCTTATACAGAAACAATGGGACAAGATAAAAAGAAACTAATGAAAAAGGGAAAGCAAATGATGAAGAAAATAGGAATTATATAAAAAGAAATCAAATGGATAAACCTTAAAAAAAGTTTATCCATTTGAGATATTACATATATTATACTTAAATAGATTATCTATAATAAAATGGTCTTGGATCACATTTTCCTTTATGGTCGCATTTTTCCATGCATCCTTTTTTTTCTTCTTTTTTACAATCGCATTTTTCCATACATTCATTTTTATCTTCTTTACAATCACATTTTTCCATACATTCTTGTTTTTCTTCTTTACAGTGACATTTGTCTTTGTAGTCACATTTCTCTTTACAATCATGTTCCTTTTTGCAATCACATTTATCTTTGTAATCATATTCCTTTTTGCAATCACATTTCTCTTTACAATCATGTTCCTTTTTGCAATCGCAATCTTCTTTATAATCATATTTACAATCATATTCATCTTTACAATCGCATTTATCTTTCCAGTCGTGTTTATCTTTACAATCATGTTTTTCTTTGTGACAACATTTATCTTTTTTATCACAGTCAATATCTACACCTTTTAAACAAGCTCCTTCATGTTCACAAGTAGCACAAATTTTAGCATGTTTTACATTGTCTACCCAAATTTGTATTTCATAAAATTTATCTGGACATAAAGGTCCAAAAACAAATTCACCATTTTTATCAGTAAAAGTATGAGAAACTGGTCTTCTCTCTTCTTTACCACATTCACAAACTACTTCAATTAATTTTACAACAGCATCACGAACAGGTTCTTTATAGCAATCTTTTATTATTCCATAAATTACATTTCTATTATCCTTTGGTAAAGTAATGTCTAAATCAAATTGTTTACCAGTTGCAATAACACCATCCACATCTACTACTGGACATATTTTTTTATCATATTCCATTGTTTTTCATCATCCTTTCATAATATTACAGCCGTTTGGCTTAATATATATTATGATATATATTATATAGATGTGATAAAATGAAAAAAGTAATAAAAAGAGTTTATTATATTTAAATTTATGATATAATGCTACAAAATAAAAAAGGAGGAAGTATGTTTTTAATAACATATAATAGAAAAGATGGATACAAGACCAATTGGAATGTTTGATTCTGGAGTAGGTGGAATGACAGTTCTTAAAGAAATCAAAGAAAAACTACCAAATGAGGAAATTATATATTTGGGAGATACTAAAAGATTTCCATATGGAAGTAAATCTAAAGAGACTATAATAGAACTTACTAAAAAAGGTATAGAATTTTTAATAGAGAAAAATGTAAAAGCTATTATAATTGCTTGTGGAACAGCAACAAGTCAAGCTTTAGATGTTGTTCGTAAAATATATAATATACCAATCATTGGAATAATAGAACCTACGGTAGAATACATACAACATAAACAAAATATAAAAAGTGTTGGAATAATTGCAACAGCAGGAACTATAAGAAGCAACGGATGGGAAATTTGTATAAGAGAAAAAATAAATAATATTTCTGTAATAAATAAAGCATGTCCATTACTTGCACCAATGGCAGAAGAGGGATGGACAGATAATGAAATTGCAAAATTGGCAGTAAGTGAATATTTAAAAGATATAGGCAATATAGATTCTTTAATATTGGGATGTACACATTATCCTTTATTTGAAGATGTAATAAAACAAGTTCTAGGAGATAAAGTAGAGATTATAAATACAGGAAAAATGATTGCGAATTTTATGAAACAATTGTTAAAAGATAAAGATATTGAAAATGAAGAATTAAATAATAATTGTAGAATATATTTAACAGATGTAGAATGTAATTTTGTGAATGTTGCAAGAAAGCTTATAAAAGAGGAGTTAATGATAGATAAAGCTAATATCTAGTAATAAATCGCTGTTTTTTTATAAAATTTATGTTGATAAAGAAGCTTGTATATGTTATAATAGTTAACATAAATTGCTTTTGAAGGGAGTAAATAAAAATGGAATTATATAACAGATTTTATCTAGATAAAGAAAAAGATATTATAATAAATTTATATAAAAAAAATGCAGATGAATTAGAATATATATTAGAAACTCCAAATCATAAAACAGGTAATTTAATTACAAATTTAGCCAAGATATGTAATGTTCAAACAATAAAGAATGAAAGAGATATGAAAATAATTAAAGGCATAATTCCAGCAAGTATAAATGCAGATAATGAAGAAGTATATATATTTAGACTTGGTGGTATTAAAATTGCCAATATATATAATGATGGAAAAATAGAAATTAAAGCACAAATACCTGCAATTAACAAAACATTAATGTCACAAACAAAAGATTATAAAATTGATGTTAAAAAGACAATAATAAAAACATATATTTTAAAGAAAAGTAAATTTAGAACAGATTTACATACACATATTCATGCCAACTTAAATTCAGATATTTTAATAGCTTTGGGGATTAAGCATCAAATAAAATATTCACTTTATTATATAAAGAAATTAGGGCTAAAACTTTCAGACAAACAAGCAAAGGAAATGTTTGAGAAAAGATGTGAAATAGAAAAAAAGTATGCTTATTGTGATTTACCAGGAAAAAGGTTAACTCGCAGGATAGATGATGAGACATTTATTAATTTTGCAGATTTAATATTAAACAATAAAAAGAACATGGAAGAAAATATTGCTAAAATAAGAAATAGTTTAGTATTAATGAAAGATGGGCAAGCGGTTTTTACAAACTTAGAAAAACTTTATATTTATCGTTATGCTTTTTCTAAAGGTCAAATAAGTGAAAATAAAATAGAGATAGAAGAAAGCAAAGTAGAGTCTATTACAGAAAAAGACATAAAAAGAATTCTAAAGGAAATGTTAGAAGATAGTAGAAAGGAAGAATATAAAGAGAATAGTCTTCTTCAAGATAAACTTCTTTGGGTAGCAAGACAATATCAAAAACAAGGTATATATTATGCAGAAATATCTGTAACATGGATTGTAAGAAAAGGAGAAGAAGGTGCAAAGATATTAAAAGAACTACATGAAATAGTGCCAAAAATTGAAGCAGATACAGGCGTTAAATTAAGATTTTTAGGCTCACTTAGTAGAACTTTAATGACAGAGAAGCAGTTAAAAGAAGGAGTAGATGTTTTAAAAGTAGCTGCTAAAAGTCCATATATTGTTGGAAGTGACATTATAGGTGAAGAAATTAATGATATTCGTAATTTTAAACAGGTTATTAAAGAACTAGTAGAGTTTGCTGTTAAAGAAGATAATGGATTTACAATTAGAATACATGCAGGTGAAAATGATAGCTTTAAAGAAAATGTGCAAAGAGCTGTGGATTGTGTGAAAAATGCTGTACCAGAAGGTTATAAAATGCCAAGATGTAGAATTGGTCATGGGCTATATGGTATCGATTTAGAGACAAATGAAGGAATAGCACTAATGAATGAAATGAAAAAAGATGGAATTGTACTAGAATTCCAATTAACTTCTAATGTTAGACTAAACAATTTAACGAAAGTAGAAGAACATCCAATAAAAAAATATTTAAGTAATGGAGTATCTTGTGTGCAAGGATCAGATGGATGTGGATTTTATGGTACAGATTGTATGGAAGAACAAATGGCTCTTACAAACTTATTAAATTTAACAGAAGATGATTTATTAAAAATGAGAAAAGTTGAAGATAAAATAATAAATGATAGTGATAGATATTTTGAAATAAAAAGCAAAAAATTCGAAGAATGGCTAGATGGAAGAGATATTAAAGATGCAATTTTAGAAGAAGAATTAAAACAAATAAAATTAAATGAAAATAGAAAATTTAAAGTATTAGGTAGTACTAATATTGATTCAGAAGAAATTTTAAAAGAAAAAATAGTTAAACTTCCAGAAAACAAGGTACCAATTATAGTTGCAGGAGGTAGTTTCAATTCAAAAGGTAGAGAAACTATATTAGATGAAAAAGGAAAAGAAATACTAAAAGAATTAATACAAAAATTAAACAATGAAAAAGTGTATTTTGTAATTGGTCATAAAATGCAAGGGTATGAAAAGGCGATTATAGATATTAGTAAAGAATTAGGTAAAAAATTTGAAATAGATGCTATTATTCCTAAAAAAGTTTCAAGAGAAATAGGGGGAGCTCTTCTACTTGATGAATTAGATGGTGTTTGTATTTCAACAGAACAAGAAGAACTTGGAATATATAAAAGCTTTAATTATGAAATTTTTGAAAGAAGAGGATCAATAGTTTTAGCTTTTGATGGAAATTCACCTGTTTCAAATCTAATTCAAGAAGCAAAGAATGGAAAAGGAAAAGCTAAAATATATGTAAATGATAATGTAAAAGCATTGCAAGAGAAAGCAAAATCTTTAGAAGGATATGTAACAACATTTAGTCAAAATAAAGATATTATTCAAAAAATTGCTTTAGACAATCCAGAAATAATGAATAGTTATGAAGAAGATTCTATATATAAAGTTATAAGTTAAAAAGTATTTTAGCATTACTAGACAAATCAATAGAAATTGGTAAGTATTTTATTAATAGTAATAATTCCATAATTAAAAAGCCACCCAACAAAGGGTGGCTTCTTCATACTACTATGCTGATTTTTGCAAGAGGACACGCCTCTGCGCACCCTTCTAAGTTAGGGCAGTCTCTACAGGGAGTAGAGCATTCAGCGGTTTTGTGAACAACCTGAGAGTCAGGTTGTCTTAATTCAGGGTTGCTAGTACTTTTTGATGTCATAATTTTCACTCCTAAATAAAGATATATACTAAAACAAGCTGATTGGCCAGTTAAAGTGTATTAAGTATATCACAAATATGTCAAAATGTACAGATATATATCGAATTTTGTAAGGTAATTTGATATTTGTAAAATTATAAAATATATTAAAAATATTTGAAATTAATAAAAAATTGTGATATTTTATTAAAGAACTAAAAGTTAAATACAATAAGAATAAGGAGAGGAAGTTAAAATGATAAGAGAAGTAAACGAAGAAAAAAGAGCAAAATTTATGGAATATGCAGGTAAAAGAGTAAACAATGTATTACATGATATTCAAATTCTAGAGCCAATGGCAAGAAGTAATAGTTACGATTTTACAGAAAATGATGTAGAAGAAATGTTTAATGCAATGCAAGAAAGTTTAAATGATGCTAAAGAAGAATTTTATAAAAAATTTCAAGAAAAAGCAAAAGCATCTAAAAAGGTATTCTCTTTTGGAAATGTTACAAATATACAAACAGAAGATGTAGAAGAATCAAAACAAGCTGAAGAATTTGTAGAAGAAGTATCAGAAAATATAATAGAAGAAAGTAATACAGTTGTAGAATAGTAATATCAGATTATTCATATAATAAATGTAAAGGATGTAAAAATGAAAAAAATATATAAAAAAGCTAATATATCAGAAACAGAAACAACAGTTAATGTGTTATATGGAGAAAAAATATTATCTATTTATACAAATAAAGTAGAATTACAAAGAGAACTTAATAAAATTCTTGGAGAACCGAAAAAAGAATATATAAAGGGAAGGTCTATTATAGGTAGTTGTTGGGAAGTGCCATTAAAAGATAAAATAAAAATATCAAAAATGGTATTAAAAGCAAATATTTTTGAATTATAATATATGATAAGCAGTTATTCGAGGGAAAATGCAGAATACCTGCTTATTTTTGTATTAGATGTGTACCTATTTAGGAATAAAGAGTATGAGAGTAGAGGAAGAAAATTTAATAGGATGGAATACTATAAAACAATAAATTTTATGATTACAATTCACAGCCATTTTATTTAAGAGATAATGTTACCGCATATCAATTGGTTATATATGTATAATTTAAACCAATCTTGAAGCGTGGCAGGTAACTGCTGTGAATAAGTTTAATACCACACATTTTATATTTTTCCAATGTCAAAATATGAGCAGTCGGCGATTGGTTTAAATTATACATATATAACCAATTGATATGCTAGTATGTGCTCTTAAATAAGCTATAAATAATAACATTTTATGAACATTTAAAGTAGAGTATATTGATTAAGCAATTCTCGATATAACTCATCCATAGTAGATTTGATAAATTAAAGTATTAGTGGTAAAATATGAACCATGTACATTTGGAATAAATCTTTTATGTCCAGAATGTATAAGAAAACATGTAATAAAAAAGAGGAAAATATAAATGGAAGAAGTAATAAAAAAAGAAAAATTAAATACAGGTTTAACAAATGAAGAAGTAGAAGAAAGAATAAATAAAGGACAAGTAAATTATGATACATCAATTCCAACTAAAAGTATAAAAACAATAGTTAGAGATAATGTATGTACTTTATTTAATTTAATTAATGTTTTACTAGGAATAGCAGTATTTTTAGTTGGTTCATATAAAAATCTATTATTTCTTATAATAATCTTTTGTAATACAGCAATTAGTATTATTCAAGAGATTAATTCAAAAAGAGCAGTAGATAAATTATCGGTACTAGCTGCTACTAAAGTTAATTGTATAAGAGATAGTAAAATAAATCAGATAGGAATTAATGAAATTGTTCTAGATGATTTACTAGTATTAGAAGCAGGAAATCAAATTGTAACAGATTCTGTAATATTAGAAGGAGAAGTAGAAGTTAATGAATCATTTATTACTGGAGAATCTGATGTAATATACAAAAAACAAGGAGATACTTTATTATCTGGAAGCTTTATTGTTAGTGGAAAATGTAAGGCAGAAGTTATACATATAGGAGATGAAAATTATACATCAAAAATTTCGAGTGGTGCAAAATATATAAAAAAAGTAAATTCTGAAATTATGAATTCATTAAATAAGATTATTAAATTTATATCTATAGCTATTGTTCCTGTACGGAATATTACTATTCTTAAATCAATTTGATTTAGAGGGAAATTGTTTGAAAAATGCAGTAGTTAATACAGTTGCAGCAATTATAGGTATGATTCCAGAGGGATTAATATTATTAACAAGTACAGTTTTAGCAGTTAGTGTAATTAGGTTATCTAAAAGAAAAGTCTTAGTACAAGAACTTTATTGTATAGAAACACTAGCAAGGGTAGATACCTTATGTTTAGATAAAACAGGTACAATAACAGAAGGAAAAATGGAGGTAAATGATATTATTGAAATTTCTGAAGCTAAAGAAAATTTAGAAGAAATTTTAGAGCAGATTTCTATAGCGTCAGAAGATAATAATTCTACAATAGAGGCAATAAGAAACAGATATAATGGAAATAAAAAATGGGAGTCTGCTACAAAAATACCATTTTCATCACAAAAAAAATGGTCAGGAATATGTTTTAAAGATAAAGGAAGTTTTATAATAGGAGCACCAGAGTTTGTACTAAAGGAAAGTTATAAACATTATAAAGATATAATAGAAAAATATTCAAATGACTATAGAGTAATAGTTATCGCACATTCAGAAGAAAATTTTAATGAAAAGGAACTTCCTAATAATATTAAGCTTTTAGGCTTGATATTAATATCTGATATTATTAGAAAAGAAGCAAATGATACTTTAAAGTATTTTAAGGAACAGGGGGTAAATATAAAAATTATATCTGGTGATAATCCTATAACTGTCTCTAAGATAGCAAAAAGAGCGGGTGTAGAAAATAGTGAAAAATATATCGATATGCAAACAGTAAAAACTAAAGACCAATTAAAAGAAGTAGCATGTAACTATAATATTTTTGGAAGAGTAACTCCAGTTCAGAAAAAAGAATTAGTAAAGGCTTTAAAGGAAAATGGACATACAGTTGCAATGACAGGGGATGGTGTTAATGATGTTTTAGCATTAAAAGAAGCAGATTGTAGTATAGCTATGGCTAGCGGAAGTGATGCTGTAAGAAGTGTTTCTCAGCTTGTGTTATTAGATTCTAATTTTGCTTCTATGCCTAAAATTGTTCTAGAAGGAAGACGAACAATTAATAATATAGAAAGATCAGCTAGCCTATTTTTAGTAAAAACAATATATGCAAGTATTTTAGCATTAATTTTCTTAGTAGCTAATATGCCATATCCTTTTATGCCAATTCAATTAACTTTAATAAGTATGGTTACAATAGGAATACCATCATTTGTTTTAGCATTAGAGCCAAACAAAGAAAGAATAAAAGGAAACTTTTTAAAAAATGTAATTTCAAAGGCAATTCGGAACGGCTTTAACAGTAGTGATTAATATTATTATAACTGCAATAGTAAGTTATAAATTAGACATTCAAACAGAAGTATATTCTAGTATTTGCGTTATATTAACAGGACTTACTGGATTAATGCTTTTATCAAATTTATGTAAGCCACTTGATATATTCAGAATAAAAAATAATCAAACTGGAAAGACATATGTGTCACAGGGAATTAGAACTGCATTATTTGTTTTAATGATTGTGGTATTTGGTATAGGAATAACAGTATTCAAAGATTGGTTTTCAATAACAATTACAAATGATGTAATACCATTAATATTACTTTTATGCGTTATTAATTTTGTGATTTTTTTAGGATTAAATAGGTTAATTAATATAAAAAAGAAAAATAAAAGTAGATAGTAAGTTGATAACTAAAAAATCAGTTACTAAAAATTTACGGTATATTAATAATAGAAATAATATGAAGAAATCCCCATTACTCTTTAATTTTAAGTTGATGGGGATTTCTAAGTATGGCTTTTTAAGTCACAATCGCAATAGGTTTTTCAAAGCCTTCTTCTGCAAAACAGAAGTGTACTTTTGCTTTGTTTGGAGGCGATTTTTGGTAAAAGCCTTGGAAATTAACAGAAGGAACAGAAAATTTTTCCATACCATCTGTTATTACAGTGACGAATAGCAGGTTTGCTTCTTTTTCGAAGTAAAAATCTACTATTTCTCCTGTAAATTGCTTCCGATGTGCAGTTGAAAAAAGGTCTTTTATATGATTCATATATTTTCCTTTCGTAGACAAGAAGTGAATGCGTCCTCTTGTATTCTTCTGCGTTGGTTTCTAGCATTCATAACAAATTCTGTTATAGAAACCAATCCATTCTTATTAGAGCCATATTTTGAATTCTAAATTGATTAATTAATCAAGCTGGTTTAGCTAAATTCTCAATGGCAAATAATAGTATAAGATAAAGAAATTATAACATATTTACATAAGGTATGCAACACAGAAATTTTAATATAAAATATAGTATTATTTTACAATATTTAAATTAGTGGTAAAATATATTTGTATGAAAATGTGCTAAAAAATAATCCTAACAATTTAATGGAAGGGAAGATGTTATATATGAATTTAGATAATAATGATAAGAAAATTGAATTAGATAAAAATATAGATAATGTAAGTTATAAAAAGCAATGTGTAGAGAAGGATAATTGTGAAGAAAAGTTTTCATATACTTCTATAAGGAATGAATTAAATAGCTTAGTAGATGAACAATATAAAAAGTTTCATAGTAGTTTATGTCCTAACAATAACAATATTCTAGGAGTAAGAATTCCAAAACTGAGAAAAATCGCAAAAGATATTTCTAAGGGAGATTGGAGGAAATTTTTAGAAGAAAATAAAAATGAATACTATGAAGAAACGATGCTAGAGGGGTTTGTAATAGGATATGCTAAAATGGAGCTGGAAGAAAGGTTCAGATTATTAACTACATTTGTTCCAAAAATTGATAATTGGGCAGTATGTGATTGTTCATGTTCTACATTTAAATTTGTACAAAAAAATAAAAAGGAAATGTGGGAATTTATTAAGACGTATCTTAACTCGAGTAAAGAATTTGAATTGAGATTTGCAATCATAATTATTTTAGATTATTATTTAACAGATGAATATATAGATGAAGTTTTTAAGATATTTGATAATGTAAAAAAAGAAGATTATTATGTGAAAATGGCTATTGCATGGACTTTGCAAGTAGCATATGTAAAATATAAAGAAAAGACCATAAAGTATTTGGAGAATAATAAATTAGATGATTTTACATATAATAAAGCAATTCAAAAAATGATTGAATCTTATAGGATAAGTAAGGAAGAGAAGGATTTTTTAAGAAAAATGAAAAGGTAGAAGTTGAGAGACTTTTTCTAAATATAAATTATAAATATAAAAGTGTACTTGTTAATAATTTATGAGTTTGTTATAATTTATTAAACAAAGAAGTTGAATTTATAAGAAAAAACAAAGAAAACCCTAAACTAACTAAATACTTTTTTATTGAATATTTATAATTAAATACTTTGAAGAGAGCCTGTTAATGCATTAGTAACATAAATTACAATATCCTTAAAGAAAATATGTTCAGAGTTACTAATTGGACTTAAATATAAATCTTGTGCTAAAGTTTCCTTGATAGCTAAATAAGTTTGAATAGTAACTTATGAGATAATTAAGTTTAAAAACTTTAAATCCTACTATTGTCTTTTTATGTAAAATATTGTATAATAGAAGAATACTAGTAAAAAATGAACAAAAAGGAATATCCCTTTTGTTCATTTTTATATAAATAAAGAATTAAAGGGGGAAATTTAAATATGGCAAAAATACTAGAAGATGTATCAAGAACATTTAATGAGTTTTTGTTACTACCAAATTTAACAGATGAAAGATGTATACCAAGTAATGTTAGTTTAAAAACACCACTTGTAAAATTTAAAAAAGGTGAAGAACCTAAATATTCAGAGAACATTCCATTTGTATCAGCTATAATGCAAGCCGTTTCAGGAGAAAAGATGGCTATTGCTTTGGCGCGCGAAGGGGGATGTTCTTTTATTTATGGTTCACAATCAATCGAATCACAAGCAGAAATGGTAAGAAGAGTAAAAAAACATAAAGCAGGATTTATAGACAGTGATTCAAATGTGAAAAGTGGAACACCACTAAAAGATGTAATTGCTTTAATAGAGAAAACAGGACATTCTACAGTAACTATTACAGAAGACGGAACAAGTAATGGCAAATTTTTAGGATTAGTAACAGATAAAGATTACAGAATTTCTAGAGTAAATTTAGATGAACCTATAGATAAGTTTATGACTCCAAGAGATAAAATCGTTTGTGCTAAAAAAGGAATTAGTTTAGCAGAAGCAAATGATATTATATGGGAAAATAAAATAAGTTGTCTTCCAATATTAGACGAAAATGATAATCTAGAACATTTAGTATTTAGAAAAGATTATGAAGATAGAAAAAATAATCCAGATTCATTATTAGATGAAAATAAAAGATATATAGTAGGTGCAGGTATTAATACAAGAGATTATGCCGAAAGAATTCCAGCATTAGTAGAAGCAGGTGTAGATTTAATTTGTATGGATTCATCAGATGGATATTCAGTATGGCAAAAAAATACTATAGATTGGGTAAGAGAGCACTATGGTGATGATGTAAAAATAGGTGCTGGAAATGTTGTAGATAAAGCAGGATTTTACTATTTAGCAGAAGCTGGAGCAGATTTTATTAAAGTTGGTGTTGGTGGAGGTTCAATTTGTATAACTCGTGAGACAAAAGGAATCGGACGTGGACAAGCAAGCGCATTAATAGATGTTGTAGAAGCAAGAGATGAGTATTTTGAAAGAACTGGTGTATATATTCCAATTTGTTCAGATGGCGGAATTGTACATGATTACCATATTACACTTTCTTTAGCAATGGGAGCAGATTTTGTTATGATGGGAAGATATTTTGCTCGTTTTGATGAAAGCCCAACAAGAAAAGTAAAAATGGGAGGAAACTTCGTAAAAGAATATTGGGGAGAAGGTTCAAACCGTGCAAGAAATTGGCAAAGATATGACTTAGGAGAAGCTGGAAAAAATAAATTAAGTTTTGAAGAAGGTGTAGATTCATATATACCATATGCAGGACCACTAAAAGATAACTTAGCCGTAACTGTAAGCAAGATAAAATCAACAATGTGTAATTGTGGAGCTATTAGCATTCCAGAATTCCATGAAAAAGCAAGACTTACTTTGGTATCTAATATTAGTATCAAAGAAGGTAGTGCACATGATGTTGTATTAAAAGAAGTCCAAAATGAGGATTAAGACCTAAAGATGGCTCAAATGGGGTCTAAAAAAAGGTGAATCAAATGGGACAGAGCTTTTGAGTCAAAAAATTGAGAAGAGAACAATCGACTCAAATTCTTCGTCCAATTTGGGTTAAAAAGAAAGGAAATCTAAAATATGAATGAAAAAGAACTAATATTAATTATAGACTTTTATGGTCAATATAATCAATTAATAGCAAGACGTGTCCGTGAATGTAATGTATATTCTGAAATTGTACCATTTAGTACAAGTATAGAAAAAATAAAAGAAAAGAATCCAAAGGGAATTATATTCACAGGTGGACCTGCTAGTGTTTATGCTGAAAATGCACCAAAGTGCGCAAAAGAAATATTTAAGCTTGGTATTCCAGTTCTTGGAATTTGCTATGGTATGCAACTTATGACACATATGCTTGGAGGAGAAGTGGAACAGGCAGATAAAAGAGAGTATGGAGTAACTAGTGTAAAAATAGATAATTCATCTAAATTATTTGCAGGTTTTGAAGATAACAATGATTGTTTAATGAGTCATACAGATTTTGTAAATAAATTACCAGATGGATTTGAAAATATAGGCTCAACAAATCATTGTCCAAATGCAGCAATGCAAAACATAGAAAAGAATTTTTATGGAATTCAGTTTCACCCAGAAGTAAATCATACAAATAAAGGAACAGAGATTTTAAGAAATTTTGTATATAATATTTGTGGATGCACAGGAAACTGGAAAATGAGTTCATTTGCAGAAGAAACTGTAAGAGCTATAAAAGAAAAAATAGGAGATAAAAAAGCTTTATGTGCACTATCTGGAGGAGTAGATTCTTCTGTTGCAGCAGCATTAATTAATAAAGCAATAGGAAAAAATTTAACTTGTATATTTGTAGACCATGGATTATTAAGAAAAAATGAAGCAGATGAAGTAGAAGAGGTTTTTACTAAAAACTTTGATGTGAACTTTGTTCGTGTTGATGCAAAGGATAGATTTTTAAACAAATTAGCAGAAGTATCTGATCCAGAACAAAAAAGAAAAATAATTGGTGAAGAATTTATTCGTGTATTTGAAGAAGAAGCAAAAAAGATAGGAACAGTAGATTATTTAGTACAAGGAACTATCTATCCAGACATAATAGAAAGTGGAGTAGGAGTAGGTGCTAAAATAAAGAGTCATCACAATGTAGGTGGACTTCCAGACTATGTTGATTTTAAAGAGATAGTAGAACCATTAAGAGATTTATTTAAAGATGAAGTAAGAAAAGTAGGATTGGAATTAGGTCTTCCAGAGTTTCTAGTATATCGTCAACCATTCCCAGGACCAGGACTTGCAATTCGTGTAATAGGTGATATTACAGATGATAAATTAGAAATTTTAAAAGATGCAGATTACATATTTAGAGAAGAAATTGCAAATGCTGGTTTAGATAGAAGTATTAATCAATATTTTGCAGTATTAACAAATATTAGAAGCGTAGGTGTAATGGGAGATGAAAGGACATATGATTACACTATAGCTTTAAGAGCAGTAACTACATCAGACTTTATGACAGCAGAATGGACTAAAATTCCATATGATGTATTAGAAAAAGTATCATCAAGAATTGTAAATGAAGTAAAACATGTTAATCGTGTTGTTTATGATATAACAGGAAAACCACCTGCAACTATTGAGTGGGAATAAATTAATTGACATAATTTGCAAAATATGCTATACTAACAAAAGTAGAAAATAACGAAATAAAAATGGTATATTAAATTTGTTTATAAATATAATTGTGTATGTCGATTGAAAAATTGTCGTTTTCAAGTAGCCTAAAAACAGATTGATATATTTGTTTTTAGGTTATTTTTGTGCTCAAAAAACGATCCGTCAAATACGCAAAAACCAAGTAAAGGGCTTAAAAATCTGGGTCGTTATAAAAAATAGAAAAATAAATTATATTTTGAAGTGACCAAAATTCTTAAGTTCTTAAGTGGATTTTTATGTCTATAATTGGTCACTTTGGTCCTTAATATGGGGCAGAAGGAGAAAAAATGGAAGAAAAAAATGTAAAATTTGAAGATTTAGGGTTATCAGAAAGTGTATTAAGAGCATTAGATGAATATGGATACAAGGAGCCAACACCAATTCAAGTAAAAACAATACCTTTTATTATGGAAGGAAAAGATGTAATTGGTCAATCACAAACAGGAACAGGGAAAACTGCTTCTTTTGGGTTACCTTTAATTGAAAGTATTGATGTAAGCCTAAATAAAGTTCAGGCAATTATTCTTTGTCCAACTCGAGAACTTGCTACTCAAGTAACAGGAGAACTTAGAAAATTTACAAAATATAAAGAAGGGGTTAAAGTTTTAGCAGTATATGGTGGTGAGTCTATAGAAAGACAAATTAAAGGGTTAAAACAAGGAGTGAAAATTGTTGTTGGAACACCAGGTAGAGTAATGGATCATATGAGAAGAAAGACATTAAAATTAGATAATGTAAAAATGTGTGTACTTGATGAAGCAGATGAAATGTTAAATATGGGATTTGAAGAAGATATTGAAACAATATTAAAAGAAGTTCCAAGCGAAAGACAAACTGTACTATTTTCTGCAACAATGAATAAAAGAATTTTAGGAATTACTAAAAAATATTTAAAAGAACCTAAGAATATAAAGATAAAAGTTAAAGAATTAACTGTGGATCGTATAGAGCAGATTTCTCTAGAAGTAAAGCAAGCTATGAAAGATGATACAGTTATGAGATTGATTGATTTAAATAATCCTACAAAAGCGGTTGTATTTTGTAATACAAAAAGAAAAGTGGATGATTTAATAGAAAAATTAAAATCAAATGGATATAAAGCAGAAAGCTTACATGGAGATATCAAACAAGCTCAAAGAGATAGAATAATGAAAAGATTTAAAACAGGAGAATTCCAAATATTAGTTGCAACAGATGTTGTTGCAAGAGGTATAGATGTAGATGAATTAGAGCTTGTAATAAATTATGATATTCCACAAGAAGAAGAGTATTATGTTCATCGTATAGGAAGAACAGGAAGAAATGGAAATATAGGAAAAGCTTATACTTTTGTAGTAGGAAAAGAAAAAAGTAAAATTTATAGTATTCAAAAATATGCGAATACTAAAATATTATCAGGTAAAATTCCAACAATAGAACAAATAAACAAAGTAAAAAATCAAAAGATGATTGATGATATTCAAGAAATAATAGATAAAAATAAAAATGAAGAATCAGAAATAAATAATGAAATATTAGAAAAGTTATTACAAAAAAATGACATAAAAATAGTAGCAAAAGCATTACTTTCTTTAATTACAAACAAAAAAGAAAATAAAGATAAGCAAAATTTTAATTTTAAACCAGGAGAAGAAATTAAACTATTTTTAAATGTTGGAAAAAAAGATAAGATAATGGTAAAAGATATTGTTGGAAGTATTTCTGCAAATACGGCAGTATCTGGGAATGATTTAGGAAA
The DNA here is from genome assembly GCA_905215935.1 of uncultured bacterium. GTDB lineage: Bacteria > Bacillota > Clostridia > TANB77 > CAG-508 > CAG-492. The sequence goes on along the minus strand of CAJMRY010000001.1, from coordinate 239,589 downwards.
AATAAATATATTAGACAAATTTTCTTTTATAGAAGTACCAGGAGAATATGTAAATGAAATTTTAACATCTATGAAAGATAAACAAATAAAGGGTAGAGATGTTAGAATAGAAGTTGCAAATGGATAAAAGCAAAAAAGTGAGCATTTAACCCTGTTCAAAATGTTCGTAAAAAAACATCCTGTTTTTAAGCAGGATGTTTTTGCAAAGGTACAAATTAATTTTCTTTTTCAATGTCTAACATAATATTGCATATTGCTTCTGTTATTTCTTTATTGAAGTCAGCTGGCGTTCCAAAAAACGACTTCCATCGAATTAGATTTAATGGATTGCACAATGTTTTTAATGAAAAAAAGCATTCTATTCCATTAAGATTCTTTTTGAAAGTTATTCTATTAAAAATATCGATGTTTAGTGTACGCTCAATTTCATTTAACTTTTCTATAATTATTAGAATTGACCGTTCATCAAACTGACTAAAATTTATGCTTGTAAGTGTATAACTTACATAGTTCAATATAATATGTCTATATTGATTTACAGCATTATTCATTATTTCACCTCTAATCATAGATGATGTTACCTTTGCTAAGTGTTTTCTTTACAACAAAGCTTTCAAAAAAATTTTATTTCCAAAGTGGAACACTAAAGCTAGAGTAAAGAGTAAAAAACACAATTTAATATATTTTAGCATAAATTGAAATAAGGCGCAAGCATAATGCATGGTATAAAACAGTATAGTAAATTATATTACAAAATAAATGTAATAATAAAATCAAAATAAAAATAAATTGAATAAAAAACAAAAAACATCAAAAACTAAATACTGGTGATGAATATATGAAGATATCTTGGATAAAGTATCGAAAAGATGAAGAGAGTTTTAAAATACCAGAAAATTTAGGATTTGATGTTTTTAAATTACAAGATTTAGAAAATACAGATAATAAAATTAAAGAATTAATAGATAAGAAATATCATACTATAATTGTAACTAATGAAGTTGCATCATTTTCAGAAGATATGATAAAAAAATATAAATATAGTACAGATATAAATATTATTATTTCACCTAGAAAAGATTAACTCTTGGAATAAATATTTTAAGCAAGCATAAAATTGCATTAGATAATACATAAATAGGAGGAATATATGATTAATGTAAGTAATAAAAATATTAAATACAATAAATTTATGTGTGATTTTTATAATGAGTTTAAAAAAATAAATAATAATTATTCTGAATTAGTTTTTTTATGTATTGGTACAGATCGAATGACAGGCGATTGCTTTGGACCGTTAGTAGGAAATAGAATTAAAGAGGCAATTGCAAATAATAATATAAACTGTATAGTTTATGGAGATTTAGAAAATCCATTAATATATTCTGATGTGGATAAAAGCTTAAAAGAAATTAATAAAAAATGCATGAATCCATGTATTATAGCTATAGATGCAGCTCTTTCTAAAGAAAGTAATATTGGTAAAATTTTAGTTACAAAAGGTGGATTAAGATTTGGAGTAGCTATAAACAAGGGAAGAAGAGAAGTTGGAAATATTAGTATAAAGGCAATTATAGGAAAAAACTATAAAACAGTTAACAAAAATATGCAGTTATTACAAAATACATCATTAAATTTTGTAATGAGTTTAGTAGATATTGTATCAGGAGGAATTTTAGAAATAATAGACAGAGAATATAATAATTTTATAAATTCTGAAATTATTATGTGTTAATAAGGAGGATTAATATATATTAACCTTTTCGAGGCTGATGTGTGCTTTATAGTGTGCTGTGATTTGTAACAGTATAAGTTTCCTTTAGTTAAACTTCTTTAATAACTCTCTGAATAATATAGTAAAAAAAGGAAAAAATCTATATATATTGCAAAAAAAGAATCGGGAGGTATATATGGATATAAGTAGTATGAAGAATATGATTGTACTTAAAAATTTGCCATCTAATATAGTGGAGGAAGCAATTGTAGTATTAAAAACAAATAAAAAGATAAAAAAGCCAGAACTTGCCCAAAATAAATCTGAAAATTTTAAAAATAGTAAAAATAATAAAGATGCTAAAGATAGTAAAGATTATATAATAAAGGAAGCTGAAATTGTTATATCAAATTATATTTCTAAAATTGAAAATCAAGATATAAAAGGTAAAAAGGAATTAAAAAAGTTAGAAAAAAAGTATAAAAACTTGAAGATATTTACAATAGGAATTGTAATAGTAACGTTTGTAAGTTTTATATTTAATATAGTTTAAATTTTAAGGCCTTAAGCATAAAACATCTCTTATAGGAATATACATTAAAATGTAAACCTACAAAGGAAGAGGTGTTTTTATTTTGGAAAGAATAATAAGTACAGAGGAAAGAATAAGAAGGGCAGAAGAGATATATCAGAAAAGAAAGAATCAAGGTGTTAGACTAACAGGTAATACAGTTAATATAAGAAATAAACCAGATATTTCGTTATTTAAAAAAATGATTTGTAAAATTGTAATTTGTATTATTATTTATTCTGGATTTTATATGATAAAGAATTCAAATGATTTATTCTCGCAGGATATATTAAATAAGACTAAAGAGGTTTTGTCTTATGATATGAATATTAAAATGATGTATGATAAAACAATAGATTTTTTTAAAGGATTAAATATCAATTTTAATGAAATAAATGAAAATGAAGTGAAAGAAGATAAAAATACAAATGAAGCAAATGTTGAAGGTGAAAATCAAAGTAATGAAGAGCAGAAACAAAATAACGAAACACAAATTGAACACGAAGATAATAATCAAGAGGGAAAAGTTCAGGAAGAAGTTTCTAATTTAGGTATAGGTGGAGGTAGTGAAATAGTTTCGCAAGATACACAGACTCAAGAACAAAAAAGCCAAATGGAAATTGATGCACAATATGTAAAAGATAATTACCAAATAGCTCTTCCATTAAAAGGAACAATAACATCTAGATTTGGACCAAGAACACCAAGTAGTATTATATCTGCAAATCATGCTGGAATAGATATTGGTGTTAATGAAGGAACAAAAATTGTCTCTGCAATGGATGGAAAGGTTATTATTTCGTCTTCACAAGGTGATTATGGAAATCATATAAAAATAGTTAGTGGCAATGTTACGACATTATATGCTCATTGTAAAACTTTGCTAGTAAAAGAAGGTGATGAAATAAAACAAGGAATGGAAATTGCAGAAGTAGGGCAAACAGGAAGAGCAACAGGGCCTCATTTACATTTCGAAATAAGAGTAGATGATAGATTAGTTAATCCAGAATATGTTTTACAGTTTTAAAAAAGGAGTTGTTCTATCATGCAAATAAAAATAGATTTAAAGATTTTTATTGTGGTTTTAATTTTTTTACTAACAAGACAATTAGAAATATATTGTGTTATAATGTTATTTGCTATTTTACATGAGTTAGGTCATTTAGTTATGGGAGTAATATTAGGGTTTAAACCAAGAAAAATTGAAGTATTGCCTGTGGGGGTATCTGCATGTTTTTATATGAATTTAAATAATTATAATAAAAAAATTGAATGTGCAAATTTGTTAGCATTAAAGAAGATAATTATTGCAATTTCAGGACCAATTACAAATTTTATTATTGCTTTATTGTGTGGCTTTCTTGAAGTTTCAATATTTAACATATCCACAGATTTTATAGTTTTTTCTAATTTATTAATTGGATTTTTTAATTTAATACCGATTTATCCATTAGATGGTGGAAGAATTATAAAAGGAATTTTACATATAATAATAGGATTAAAGGATTCGTATAAATATACAAATATATTATCAAATATTACTATTATTTTTCTTACAATTATTTCAAGTATAGCTATTTTATATTTAAAAAATATATCTATTTTAATAATTTTAATGTATTTATGGTTTATGGTAATTGTAGAAAATAAAAGATATAATTCTAAAATGAATATATATAAATTAATAGAAAATATAGATGATAATGATGAAAGTGAACACACATCTTTTATAGAAGTTTGAAATAAAATTAGTAGAAATGATAAAAGGTAAATGATATCTTACATATTTGTAAAAAAATATATATTTACTTTAAGATGAATATGTAATTTTAAAGTAAATAGTTAGATTAATAAAGCTTTATAGCTAAAATAAATTTTTATTGTTTTTTTATGGATTTCTAAAGAATATAAATAAAAATTTGTGAAGGAAATAATTAGATACTAAATATGAGACTGACAACATTTTAAAATAGATAATTTAAGAGCTTTTAGTATATATAATTCTCAGAATATATACTAAAAGCTCTTAATATTATTTTATAGAGTCTAAAGAACTTAATCTTTAATAGCTTTTTCTACTAAATCGGAAGTACAATGAGGACATTTAGTAGCATTATAATTTATTTCAGAAAAACAATATGGACAAATTTTTGATTCTGGAGTTTCTTCTTCAGGTGTTTCTACTTCTTCACTTTCTTGTTTTCCTTTTTTATTTTTTAGTAATTTTTTTGTTTTCTTATTTAATTTGTCTATTTCACCTTTAGCTAATTTTTCCATTCTTTTATTAATAGTATTAGCAACTTTTATTGCAATGAAAATAGAAAATGCAATAATTAGAAAGTCGATTATAGCTGTTATAAAAGCGCCATATTTAATAGATGCACTTCCTACTGTAAATACTAAATCTGAGAAATCTACTTTTCCAGTGAAAATTGCTACAGTAGGCATTATAATGTCATTAACTAATGACGTAACTATTTTTTGGAAAGCACCACCAATAATAACACCTATTGCCATATCCATTATATTTCCACGAGTTGCAAATTCTTTGAATTCTTTTAACATAAAAAATCCCCCTTTTTTACTTTACAATAATAATATTACGATAATTGTAGAAAAAAGTCAATAAAAAGGTGTTGCAAAGTATGGTGAAATGTGATAAAATACCAATATTGGAAAAATGCGAGATGTTTTTCTAATCCTTACTTACATAAAAAGTGTAGGTTATAAATCCATAAGGAGGTGAAAGAATAATGAACAAATACGAGAGTGTTATCATTATTAATCCATCTGTAGATGAAGAAGGAGTTAAATCTTTAGTTGCAAAATTTACAGATTTGATTAATACTGATGGAAAAGTAGAAAAAGTTGATGATTTAGGAAAAAGAAAATTAGCTTATGAAGTAAAAAAACAAAAAGAAGGATATTATCAAATATTCAATTTTGAAGCTAATCCTGAATTAATAAAAGAACTTGAAAGAAATTACAGAATTACAGATGAAGTAATAAAATTCATGACAATAAAAGTTGATGAATAATTTCGGGGGCCTTTAATTATAGAAAGGTAAGGTAGAATTATATGAATAAAGTAATTTTAATGGGTAGATTAACGAAAGACCCAGAAGTAAGATATACACAAACAAATAATACACTAGTTGCTTCTTTTTCACTAGCTGTAAATAGAAGATTTGCACGTCAAGGAGAAGAAAGACAAGCAGATTTTATTAATATAGTAGCATGGAGCAAACTAGGAGAGTTTTGTAGTAAATATTTTAAAAAAGGTCAACAAGTTGGTGTTATAGGTAGAATTCAAACAAGATCTTGGGATGATGAACAAGGTCAAAAACATTATGTAACAGAAGTTATAGCAGAAGAAGCTTATTTTGCAGATAGCAAAAGAGAAGGTGATTCTGGTACAAACTTTGATGCAACTTTTGGTGCGATGCCATCAAGTGCAGGTTCAGATTTCGAAATATCATCAGGAGATGACCTACCATTTTAATTAAAGATAGGGGGGAACAAAATGGCAGACAAAAAAAATAATAGAAGAAATAATAGAAACAATGATGAAGATTATAATCCAAAATTTAGAAAAATGAGAAAAAAGGTATGTCCTTTATGTAAAGATAAAAATTTAGTTTTAGATTACAAAAATCCAGAACAATTAAAGAAATTTATTAATGATAAAGGTAAAATCTTACCAAGAAGAGCAACTGGAGCTTGTGCAAAACATCAAAGAGATATTACACTTGCAATAAAAAGATGTAGACAAATTGCAATGCTTCCATATTCTCAAGAATAATAAAAGATCATATAAAAGCTGTAACCAATAGTATATTAATAGTTACAGCTTTTTTGTATGCAAAATTAAAATTAATATAATAAAATATATAATTTAATATAAATTTTTTATAAATAAGGTTATTATATAAAATAAAATCCCCACTGAAATAATTTCTGGTGAGGATTTTTATTTACTATTCTTCTATGATGAAAAAAATTGGGAAGTTATCCAATTTTGATATTCTTTTTATACATCCTGTAATTTCGTCAAACACATCTTGAATTTCAGGTGGTAATTTTTTATTAATTACTTCATACTGAAATCTTTCGTGTCCAACAGCTCGATAATATTGGAGCAACAAGTCTGTATTCATAAAAGAAACCTCCTAAATATAAGGTGTTTATATATAGTAACACAAAATTTACATAAAGTCAATAACTTTGTAAAATAAGAGTAATGATAAAAATTATTAATTATAGATAAAGATGTTTAAACAACTAGAAAAAAGTTAATAATATAATTAATATTGAAATGGGAGTGGTTAAAGTGAAATTAGGAATTGCTTTATCAGGAGGGGGAATAAGAGGTATAGCACATGCTGGAGTATTAAAAGCACTGGAAGAAAATAATATAAAACCAGAGATTATAGGGGGCACAAGTTGTGGTGCTATTGTAGCATCATTGTATGCTATGGGATATTCACCTCATCATATATATATATTATTTAAAAGATATAGTAAGGAAATTGCAAAGATGAACACAAATCCAATAATTTCTGGATTAAAAAATTTTATGATAAATAAAAAAATTTCATTAACAGGTTTGCGAAGTGGTAAAAATGTTGAAAGATTATATAATGAATATGCAAAAAGAAAAGGTATAGATTTAATAAAGGAAATAGAAATGCCAATAGTAATTCCAACTGTTGATATAACAGATTCTAAAGAGTATGTTTTTACAAATTATATACCAAAAGAAGCAAAAGATAAGGGGCAATATATAACTGATGTATCGATTGGTAAAGCTGTTAGAGCAAGTAGTAGTTTTCCAGCATTTTTTAGTCCATGTAAAATACAGAAACATGCTTTTATGGATGGCGGAGCACTAGATAATATTCCTGTAAACGAAGTAAAAAAACAGGGAGCTGATAAGGTTATTGCAGTTAAATTTAATAGCGATGAAATTAATGAAGAAAGCAATATAATGGATATTGTAATGAAAACAATAGACATAATGGGAAGTAAAATTTCTGAAGAAAGTTTAGAAATGAGTGATTATGTTTTAAATGTTTATACTGATAAAACAGGATTATTAGATATTGGTAAATTAGATAGTTGTTATAAGTATGGATATGATTGTGTAATGCAAAATATAGATGAGATAAAGAAAAATTTAATATAGAGGAGGAGATATTTATATTATAATTTGGAAAAAATTTTATGGAATAGTAAAATAATAAGAATAATAAAAGAGCCTGTACTTTTTAAGTAAGAGCTCTTTTACAGATAGACCTAAAGTCTACAGAAAAGAAAATAATATACAAGTTATTTCTCTGCTGTTCCATTAATTAAGTGATTTACGTTATTGTTACATATGGCAAAACTACTATTTTTTTATTGTACTTTATATTCAAGTGTGCTAGAATAAACTATATTTTTAAATTTTAAGGGGATAATCATGGAAAACAAGAAGAAAAGCAAAGTAACTGCAACACAAAGTTTAGTATTAGGTGTTTTAATAGTTATTTTTATAGGAGCAATATTATTAAGACTACCAATTAGTAATCAAGATGGAAAAAGTATAAAATTTATTGATAGTTTATTTGTATCAACTTCATGTGTCTGTGTAACTGGATTAACTACAGTTGTACCAAGTGAACAATTCTCTTGCTTTGGACAAGTAATAATTATGATTTTAATTGAAATCGGTGGCTTAGGATTCATGAGTTTTATAGCATTAATATTAATGCTTATGGGAAAAAAGATAAATTTATCAGATAGAATGGTAATAAAAGAGTCTTTAAATCAGAATAATTTAAGTGGACTAATAAAATTAATAAAAAATATTTTTTTATATACTATAACATTTCAAACAATTGGAACGATTATTTTATCCATAAGATTTATTCCTACATATGGTGTGGAAAAAGGAATATTTTATTCTATATTTCATTCTATATCTGCATTTTGTAATGCTGGTTTTGATATTTTAGGAAATAATAGTTTTATGGGATATCAATATGACACGCTAGTTAATATAACTATTATGGCTTTAATTATAATAGGAGGACTTCGGATTTACTGTATGGAATGATTTATTTGTTGGATTAAAAAATGTATTAAAAAGTAAATATAAAATAGGTAGAATGTGGAAAGAATTTAATATACATACAAAATTAGTATTAATAACTACTGTAATATTATTAGTTAGTGGTACAATACTAACTTTTATCTTTGAAAAAGATAATTTACATATTATGAAAAATGATACTTTAGGACAGAAAATATTAAAATCAAGTTTTTATTCTACGTCACTTAGAACAGCGGGAATAACAACAACAGATGCAAGTAGCCTTACTACCGCAACAAAATTTATTTCTATGATATTTATGTTTATAGGGGGATCTTCTGCAAGTACAGCAGGTGGAATAAAAAATATTACTTTTGCAATTATTATAATTATGGTGGTTAGCTTTATAAAAGGTGAAGATAATACTATCATTTTTAAGAGGCAAATCCCATTTAAAGTAATAAAAAGAGCAATTGCAGTTATAACTATTAGTATATGTATTGTTGGTATAGCAATAATATTATTAACAATTACAGAACAGTTATATTTAGAGCAGAATTATAATATCATATCAGAAAATATTGACTTTTTAGATATTGTATATGAAGTGTTTTCTGCATTTGGAACAGTAGGAATTACGTTAGGTGTTACACCAAAGCTTAATATGGCAAGCAAAATAATTGTTATGATATTAATGTTTATAGGAAGACTGGGATCAATAACTTTATCATATGCGTTATTCTCTAAGTTTAATAAAAATAAAAATAGTTTAATAAAATATCCAGAATGTGATTTAATTGTAGGATAATAGAAAGGATAAAAAGATAAAAATGAAAAGATTAAATATATTAGTATTAGGTTTAAAAACTTTTGGAAGAAGTATTGTAAAGCAGTTATATGAATATAATTGTGAAGTTTTAGCAATAGATAAAGATATGGATAGAGTAGAAGAAGTAGCAGAATATGCAACAGAAGCTGTTCAGGTAGATATAAGAGATACACAAGAACTAAAACAATTGTCTCTTAATAATTTTGATGTAGCAGTAGTTACTATTGATGATTTAGGTATTAGTATCATGGCAACAATGATTTTTGAAGAAGCGGGAATTCCAAAAATTATTGTAAAATCTACAAGTGATATTCATAAAAAAATATTAGAAAAAATGGGAGTTAAATTTATTGTTTCTCCAGATAAGGAAATGGGAATAAAACTTGCAAAAGGTATTATGGATATTAATATTATTGATTCTATTAATGCTTCTGAAGACTATGATATAGTTGAAATCAATGTTAAGAGTAAATGGATAGGAAAAACTTTGGAAAAATTGAATTTTAGAAGTAAATATGGAATGAATGTAATTGGGGTAAAAAAGCTTGGTGCTAAGATGGAAATTTCTCCAGAAAAAGAATATGAGATAGAAGAGGGAGATAGGCTAATTGCTATTGAAAATAAGAATGTGAATGGGAATGCGAAGATATAATAGAAGTAGGGAGTGAGTGATAAAGTTACTACAATGAAAAGTAAAAATAGTTTTCGGTGTAGTAACTTTATTTTATAGTATTTGTATGTTATTAAGATTAGATTTTGGTATATATAATGAAATATATTTTCTTAAATAAAATTGTGATTTTACATTATGTTATTTTTCATCTATATTTGCTTTACAATATGGACAACATATAACTTTATTAAATAATCTCCTATTTGGTAGGTATTCTCCACATTTTGGACATCTCCAAAATATTTTTTCAATAATTGTCAATAATATCAACAATATTATTGGTATTAGACATATTCTTATATTATCTACAAAATTCAAAACTATAATAATTAAAATTAATAAAACTATTATTAATAAATCTAAAATATATTTTATTGTACTTTTTTTCATTATTTTCCTCCACTTTCTAAGTAGAGTATATCAAACTCATGAATTATTAACAACTACTTTTTTATTTACTTAATAGATAGTTATCAACATAACTTAAAGTTTTATATTGAATAAGAGGAAAAAAAATGGTATAGTAAAAATGTGTTATATAAAAAATCATTAAAGAGTTAGTATATAAAAAATATATAAATAAAAATTGGAGGAATAGAAGTGAGAAAAATAACTATATCAATGCTAACAATAAGCTTTATAATAGCTCTATTATTAACATTAACAGGTTGTACAAAAGAAGAGAGTAATAATGAAAATTATAAAATTGTAACATCTTTTTATCCTATATATATAATGACTTATAATATTACAGATGGAGCAAATGACGTTTTACTTACTAATATGGCAGATATAAATACACGGATGCATTCATAATTATACGTTAAAGACTGATGATTTAAAAAAATTAGAAAAAACAGATATATTTATTCAAAATGGATTAGAAATAGAAAATTTTATGGATAAAATAGTAAGTTCATTTTCGAAATTAAAAGTAATAAACTCAAGTGAAGGATTAGAAGATATTATTAAAAAAGATAACGAAATTAATGGGCATACATGGACAAGCGTAGACAATAATATAAAACAAGTCGAAAATATAAAAAACAAATTAAAAGAAGCAAATCCAGAAAATGCGGAAATTTATGAAAAAAATACAAATGAGTACATAGAAAAATTAAAAAGCTTAAAACAAAAATATGAAACAGAACTTGTAGGTTTAAAAGGAAAAAAAGTTGTATCATTAAATGAATCTTTTGCATATTTGCAAAGAGATATAGGATTAGATTCAATAGAAATTCATACAGACCATGAAGAAAGTACAATGTCTGCAGAAATGTTAGCTCACACTATAGAAGATATGAAAAAAGAAAATATAAAAATAATCATTATAGATAAAAATGATAATGAAAAAAATGCGCAGAACTTAGCAAATGAAACAGGAGCTAAAATATACAAATTAGATTCTTGTTTAACTGGAAACATGGATAAAGATGCATATTTAAATGCAATGACTGAAAATTTAAACGTTTTAAAACAAATGCTAGAAGAATAAATGGAAGGAGTTATGATATATATTATATCATATAAAAAGATATGGGAAAAGAGAATGCATGTGGACTTCATTGTACAAAAATAAATAATATTAATGTAACAATAGGAAAACAAAAGATTTTAAAAAATATAAACATTCATATTCATTGTGGAGAATTAACAGTTATAATTGGAAAAAATGGTGCTGGTAAAAGTACTTTATTAAAAGCAATATTAGGAGAAATACCTCATACAGGGGATATTACTTTTTTAGATATGAAAGAAAATAGAAAAAAGAAAATAAAAATAGGATATGTTCCACAAAGTATAAATGTTGAAAGACATATGCCAACAACAGTATATGATATGTTTGCTTCATATATTTGTAGTACTCCTGTATGTTTTAGAAAAAATAAAAAAGTTTATGATGAAATAAAAAATCATCTAAAATTGTTTGGAGCAGAAGAATTGATTGATAAAGGAATTGGAAATTTGTCTGGTGGGGAGTTACAAAGAGTTCTACTTGCGATAAGCACAAAACCAATACCAAATCTATTAATTTTAGATGAACCTGTATCTGGTATAGACATGAATGGAATTAAAGACTTTTATGAAATTGTAAGTAATTTAAAAGGAAAATATGATATGTCTATAATATTGGTCTCTCATGATTTAGAATTAGTAAAGAAATATGCAGATAAAGTGATATTACTAGATAAAGAAATTTTAAAAGAAGGCTCGCCAGAGGTTGTGTTTAATAGTTCTGAATTTAAAGAGAGGTTTGAAAATAGTTTAACTGCAAATTAATACTTTTCAGAGAGAGATGCTTTATTATTTCATTTTATAAAAATATTATAATAAATGTTGCAAAGAAAAACTTTAGTTTGATATAATCAATCTAAAGTTTTTTATTTTATAAAAAAAAGGAGTAGTGATTAATGGAAGAAAAAAGTTGTAAGTGTATAGAAAATAAAATAGTTAATGAAACAAAGGAGATATTAAATGGGTATAAACAAGACAAAGATAATCTAATTCAAATTTTAAATGAAGTTCAAGATAAATTTGGATATATTCCACAAAAAGCGCAATCTGAAATATCTGAATATTTACATATTCCAATGGCTGAAATTTATGGAGTAATTACATTTTATTCGAGATTTACTTTAAAACCAAAAGGAAAATATAGTATATCTGTATGTATGGGGACAGCATGTTTTGTAAAGGGTTCTGAAAAAATATTAGAAAGAGCAAAAGAAAAATTAGGAATTCGGAGAAGGAGAAACTACAAAAGACCGGTAAATTTTCTATAGATACAACTAGATGTGTTGGTGCATGTGGATTAGCACCAGTATTTACAGTAAATAAAGAAGTATATGGGAAAGCAACTGTAAAGAAATTCGATGAGGTAATAGATGAATTAATGAAAAATATAGAAAATTAATAGTGCATTGCAAAGGAGGAATTAAATGAAGACTTTACAAGAAATAGAAAAAATAAGACAAGAAAAAAGAAAAGAATTAGAATTACGTGTAAATAAAAATGTAAAAACTAAGGAAAAACATATATTAGTATGTAATGGAACTGGGTGTACATCTTCAAAATCACCAGAGATAATGGAAAACTTTAGAAAGATATTAAAAGATAAAAATATTAATAATGTAAGAGTAATAAAAACTGGATGTTTTGGTCTTTGCGCTAAAGGACCAATTGTAATTATAAGACCAGAAGATACATTTTATGCAATGGTAAAACCAGAAGATTGTGAAGAAATTATAAATAAACATATTTTAAAAGGAGAAGTTGTAGAAAGACTACTTTGCACAGACATAGATAAAAAAGTAGTAAATAGTTTAGATGAGCTTAATTTTTATAAAAAGCAAAAGAGAATTGCTTTAAAAAATTGTGGAGTAATAGACCCAGAAAACATAGATGAATATATTGCCTTTGAAGGATATCAAGCATTAGAAAAAGTTTTGAAACAGATGACTAAAGATGAAGTTATAGAAGAAATTTCTAAATCTGGACTAAGAGGAAGAGGTGGGGCAGGTTTCCCTACTGGTAAGAAGTGGAAACTTACCAAAGAAGTAGAATCTAAACAAAAATATGTTGTATGTAATGCAGATGAAGGAGATCCAGGAGCTTTCATGGATAGAAGTATTTTAGAAGGAGATCCTAACTGCATATTAGAGGCAATGGCAATTGCAGGATATGCAATAGGAGCAAATAAAGGCTATATTTATGTTAGAGCTGAATATCCAATTGCAGTAGAACGTTTAAAAATTGCAATTAATCAGGCAAAAGAATATGGAATATTAGGGAAAAATATATGGAATACAGGGTTTGATTTTGATATAGAAATAAGACTTGGAGCAGGAGCTTTTGTATGTGGAGAAGAAACCGCACTTCTAGAATCTATAGAAGGAAGACGTGGTCAGCCAAGAGTAAAACCACCATATCCAGCAAGTAGTGGATTATGGGGAATGCCTACTTTAATTAATAATGTGGAAACATTTGCAAATATTGCTCAGATTATTTTAAATGGTGCTAGTTGGTATTCTAGTATTGGAACAAAAGATTCTAAAGGAACAAAAGTATTTGCTTTAGGAGGAAATGTAAATAATATAGGTTTAGTAGAAGTTCCAATGGGAACTACTTTAAGAGAAATTGTTTTTGATATTGGTGGTGGAATACCAAATGGAAGAGAATTTAAAGCAGCACAAACAGGAGGACCATCAGGTGGTTGTATTCCAAAAGAACATCTAGATACTAAAATTGATTATGAATCATTAAAAGAAATTGGTTCTATGATGGGTTCAGGACGGATTAATTGTAATGGATGATACTAAATGTATGGTTAATTTAGCTAAATTCTATTTGGATTTTACAGTAAGTGAAAGTTGTGGTAAATGTACACCATGCAGAATTGGAACAAAAAGAATGTTAGAAATTCTAGAAAAACTATGTAGTGGAAAAGCAGAAGAATTAGATATATATAGATTAGAAAAATTAGCATTAAATATACAGAAATCATCTATTTGTGGTCTAGGTCAAACTGCACCAAATCCAGTATTAAGTACATTAAAGTATTTTAGAAATGAATATAGAGAGCATGCGTTATCAAAAGAATGTAAAGCTTTAGAATGTAAGGCTCTAACTGTAATTAAGATAGATGAGGAAAAGTGCAAAGGATGTGGATTATGTCAAAAATCATGTCCAGTTTCTGCAATAAAAGGCGAAGGAAGAGAAAAAAGAGAAATAGATAAATCGTTATGTATAAAATGTGGTACTTGTAAAGATAAATGCCCTTTTAGAGCAATTGGCTAATATTCTTTATAATATGCTTAAATATTTTATGGAAAATGTGCAAAGAAAAGGAGAAGGAACATGGCAAAACAAATTAGTTTAATAATAGATGGTAATAAAGTAACAGTTCCAGAAGGAACCACTATACTAAATGCTGCAAGAAAAGCTCGGAGTAGATATTCCAACATTATGTTTTTTAAAAGATATAAATGAAATAGGCGATTGCAGGATGTGTATTGTAGAAGTAGAAGGAAGAAATGGGTTTGCAACATCATGTATACAAAAGGTAGAAGAAGGTATGGTTGTAAAGACAAATACCGAAGAAATAATGGAAGCAAGGCATGTTATCTTAGATTTAATTATTTCAAATCATAGTAAAGATTGCTTAACATGTACACGCTCACGGAAATTGTGAATTGCAAGATTTAGCAGTAAAGTTTAATATTCAAAATATTGAATTTCAAGGAGAAAGAGCAAATCATACAATTGATGATTTATCACCATCAATTGTAAGAGATTTTAATAAGTGTATTTTATGTAGAAGATGCGTTGCAGCTTGTAAAAATGTACAGAAAATAGGAGCTATTGATTGTATTAATAGGGGATTTTCTTCATGTATTTCTACAACACAAGAGAAAAGTTTAAATGACGTAGAATGTACTTTTTGTGGTCAATGTATTCAGAGTTGTCCAACAGGAGCATTACATGAAAAAGAAAATATTAATGATGTATGGACAAAATTAAAAGATAAAGATACATTTGTTATTGTGCAAACTGCACCAGCTGTACGAGTTGCTCTAGGTGAAGAGTTTGGAATGGAAATTGGAACAAATGTAACAGGAAAAATGGTATCAGCATTAAAAAAACTAGGATTTGATAGAGTTTTTGATACAAATACAGGAGCAGATTTAACTATTATGGAAGAAGCAAATGAATTTGTAGAAAGATTTACTAAAAATGAAAATTTACCAATGATTACTTCTTGTAGTCCTGGTTGGGTAAAATTTGCAGAAATGAATTATCCAGAACAATTAAAACATTTATCAAGTTGTAAATCACCACATGAAATGTTTGGTGCAATTTTAAAAACATATTATGCTAAAAAGGAAAATATAGATCCAAGTAAAATATATGTGGTTTCTGTTATGCCATGTATTGCTAAAAAGTTTGAAAGACAAAGAAATGAACTTTCAAATAATGGAATGTATGATGTAGATGCAGTATTAACAACAAGAGAACTTGCAAAGATGATAAAACAGGGAAATATTGAGTTTTTAAAATTAGATGATGAGAAGTTTGATGAGCCAATGGGAGAAGCAACAGGTGCAGGTGCTATATTTGGAGTTACTGGTGGTGTAATGGAAGCAGCTTTAAGAACAGCATATGAAACAATTACTAAAGAAAATTTAGAGGAAATTAACTTTAAGGAAGTAAGAGGAAATAAAGGAATAAAAAAGGCATCAGTAAAAATAAAAGATAAAGAGGTAAAAATAGCGGTTGTAAATGGCTTAGCAAATGCAAGAAAGATTATGGATGAGATAAAAAGCGGAAAAGCTGACTATGATTTTATAGAGATTATGGCATGTCCAAATGGATGTATAATGGGTGGAGGACAGCCTATAAAAAGTTCAAAAGTAAGACTATCTGTAGATGTAGCTAAATTAAGAGCGGATGCTCTTTATACAATAGATGAAAAAAGTAAAATTCGCAAATCTCATGAAAATCCTGTTATGAAGAAGTTATATAAAGAGTTTTTGGAAAAACCAGGAAGCCATATTGCACATGAGCTTTTACATACTAAATATCAAAAAAGGGAGAAATTAAATTAACCATGGAAATTATATATAATGTATTAGAAACAATACTGCCATTTAAGTTTATGTCATATGAATTTATGAAAAATGCGTTAATAGCAGTAGTTTTAATATCACCAATATTTGCAATTTTAGGAACAATGATTGTAAATAATAAAATGGCCTTCTTTTCGGACGCACTTCGGACATTCTGCACTAACAGGAATTGCAATAGGAATGATGTTTGGAGCTGTAAATGTTAATATTTCAATGATAATATTTGCGATTTGTTTTGCAATATTATTAAACTATGTAAAACATAAAACTGCATATGGAGCTGACACAATAATAAGTGTATTTTCATCTATTGCAATTGCACTTGGCTTAAGCTTACTTGCACAAAGTGGTAATTTTAATAAGTATTCTAGTTATTTAGTTGGCGATATTTTAAGTATTAATACAAACGAGATAGTTTATTTGGGAATTAGTTTTTTATTAGTAATAGTATTTTGGAAGTTCTTTTTTAATAAACTAAATTGTATTAGTATAAATACTAGTTTAGCAAAGAGTAAAGGAATAAATGTAAAATTAATAGATAATATTTTTGTTATATTAATTGCAGTTATTGTAATGATTTCTATTAGATGGATAGGTATTCTTTTAATAAACTCATTACTTATCTTGCCAGCAGCTTCAAGTAGAAATATTGCAAAAAATATGAGAACATATCATTTATATGCGATATTATTTTCATTGTTTTCTGGAGTTACAGGTCTTATTTTATCTTATTATTACAATATCCCAACTGGACCAGTAATTGTAATTATATCTGGAATAATATATTTTATCACATTTGCTTTAAAAACAAAAATAAAGGAATAGAGATATTTATGTTGACAAATTAGAAAAAAGGTGATATCTTAATTAAAGAAAATATCATTTTTTTGATAGACTCTAATTTTAAATTTTGCTTTATCTCATTTATTGGCCCAATAGGGTTGGTATTTAAAAGGGGGAACTATAAAAGCAAAATTACTTTGGGTAAACGAGAGGGACCTAAAGGTATTAGAGAAAGGTGGGCGCCAGGTTTATACTGGCGCCTTTTAAATTTAGATAAAAACATGCAAATAAAAACTAATTTGCAATTATTTTATAGATATTCTTTTAATGTACTTGAATATGAAGCACAAATATGATAATCTTGTACAAAATAAAATTATTAGAGTAGAAAGTAAATAGTAAAGACCTAATAGACGGGAAGTTGTTATTAGGGCAAATAAAGATATTTTATGCTTATTTATTTTCGCATTCCGCTAATAAAAGAATTAATAAAGAAGAATTTTATACCTTCTTTTTCTTTTGTATGCGGAAAATAAAAGAAATGGGAGGAATTTTTATGTCAAAAAATAAAAAAATAATTTTATCTGCAATATTTTTAGCATTACTTATAATACTATCAAGATTTTTATCTATAAAAACACCAATAGTTAAAATTAGTTTTGCTTTTATTCCAACAATGCTATGTGCTATATGGTTAGGACCAAAGTGGACAGTTTTAATAAATGTATTAGGAGATATAATTGGTGCTACTCTTTTTCCAACTGGACCATATTTTGTAGGATATACAATAAGTACTGCTATAGCAGGATTTATATATGGAATTCTTTTATATAAAAAAGATGATAATACATACTCAAACAAACAATTTGTATTAAGAGTAATTATAGCAACAGTATTAGTCACAGTTATAGTAAATATGGGATTAAATACTTTGTGGACAAGCATAACCTCAGGAAAGGCTTTTATAATTTTATTTACAACAAGAATAATAAAGCAAATAATTATGGTTCCAATACATATTATTATCATTATATTTTTAGAAAAAATTTTAAGAAAACCATATGAAAAATATTTGAGGAGTGACAATGATTAAATTAGAAAATGTATCATATAAATACAAAAATAGTGATTATATCTTAAAGGATATAAACTTTTCTGTAAATCAAGGAGAGGTAGTTGCTATAGTAGGAAAAAATGGGTCAGGAAAATCTACAATAGGAAAGCTGATTGCTGGAATAATTAAATTAAAGGAAGGTAATATAATTATAGATGATATAAATATATCAAAAGGAAAAAATTTGGAGTTAATAAATAAAAAAGTCGGAATAGTATTTCAAAATCCAGATAATCAGATTATTTTTAACAATATAAATGATGAGTTTTCATTCATATTAGGGAAAAACAAAGATAATAAAGATATTATAGAGAAAACATTGAGTTATGTTGATATGGCCGAATATAAAAATAAAGATTTATATTATTTATCATTAGGACAAAAACAACGAATAATGATTGCAGAGATTTTAGCTAAAAAACCAAAATACATAATTTTAGATGAACCGACTACAATGATTGATAGTATGGGAAAGGATAAAATATACCAAATAATAAGAAATCTGAAGAAGAATGGATATACCATTATATGTATTACAAATTTAGCAGATGAAATTTTGCTAGCAGATAAAACTATTATATTAAATGATGGAAAAATAGTAAGTGAAATAAAAATAGAAGAACTAATAGACAAAGCATATATTTTTGAAAAATATGAAGTAAAAATACCTACTGTATTGGAGATTTTAGTAAAATTGAAAAACAATGGGATAATAATTGAACCAAAAGATATTTCATCAATAGATTCATTTGTAGATGAATTAAGTTTTAAATTAAAAAGCGGGGATAAGTAGTTTGAAAGATTTTATTAAATTTATAATATTTATTGTTGCAACAACAACTGTATTTTTTTTACCAAATTCAATAATAATATCAATCATGATTATATTTATAAATTTAGTTGCAATTCTAATTTTAAAAATTTCTATGAAAAAAATTTTTTTAGGAATTCTTAAGATAATGCCATTTATAATATTTACTTTTATAGTAAATATCATTTTAGATAATTTTTATAATGCAATTTGGATTGGAATAAAACTTATATTAGTATGTAATATTACATATATATATTCTTCTATAAGTACAATTACAGGAACAGCTAGTACAATAAAGACAATATGTATGCCATTAACATTATTTAAAGTAAATATAGAAGAGATTGAGGTAATGGTAGTTATATCTTTATCAATAATTAGAATGTTAAAAAAAGATTTATTAGATATAATAGATGTTTGTAAATGTAAAAATATTAAATTAAATATAACCAATATAAAGTATATTATGTCTGTATATTTAATTGGAATAGTAAAAAGAACAAACCAGATAGATGAAGCATTAATTGCAAAGGGGAGAAGGTTTTAAAAATACAAATATAATTAAACAAAATATTTTGTAATTAATAACTTATTGTAAAAAAACAACAATCAATTAATCTTATATAATTGATTGTTACAAGATGTAGTCATATAATATAAAAAAAGAATGCTATTAAAAAATAGCATCCTTTTTTTATTAAAGTCGAATAGACATTTATTTAAGATATTCCCAATATTTTTTTTGCATATTGTATATCATTGTTATTTGCATTACGAATATTCTCTAATTCGTATTTACATCCCATATTAATCCATTTCGTTTTTCCCATATCATGATAGGGAAGAAGTTCTATTTTTTTCACAGATTTTAGTGCATTAATAAATTCTTTTAAACTTTGTAAATCCTCAGTTCTGTCTGTAATAGTTGGAACAATAACTTGCCTAATCCAAATTGGCTTATTTATATCACTTAGAAATTTCGCAAATGCCAACTCTTTTTTATTAGATACACCAGTTAATTCTTTACATATTTCATCATTAATGCACTTTATATCTAATAAGAATAAATCTGTTAAATCAATTAATTTTTTCATATTATCTGTTAGATCCACGTTTCCAGAGGTATCTATAGCTGTGTGAATATTTTCTTTTTTTAAAAGAGTAAATAATTCGATTAAAAATTTATATTGCAGAAGGGGTTCACCACCACTAACTGTAACACCACCGCCAGATGATAAAAAGTAGTTTTTATATCTTAGTATTTTTTTAAATAATTCATTAGAAGTATAAGAAGTTCCAGAATGTATATCCCAAGTATCTCTATTATGACAATATTTACATTGCAAAGAACATCCTTGCATAAAAATAACAAAACGTATTCCAGGTCCATCAACAGCACCAAATGTTTCAAATGAGTGGATTTTTGCTATTAAATCTGACATATAAGTAACCCTCCTAATCTGCTAATTTGCCAATGGGGACGGGGCATTTTGCCAATTAGCCAATTGGCAAAATGCCCCGTCCCCATTGGCACAGTGTTCGAAACAATTAGATTCTTTCGTGAATAGTTCTATGAATAACGTCTAATTGTTGTTCTTTTGTCAATTTTGTAAAGTGAACTGCATATCCAGAAACACGAATTGTAAGTTGTGGATATTTTTCTGGATGTTCCATAGCATCTTCTAATAATGCTCTATTAAATACATTTACATTAATATGATGACCTGTTTGCATAAAGTAACCATCTAACATACTTACTAAATTATTAATTCTTGTATTTTCTTCTTTTCCTAATGTATCAGGAGTAATTGCAAATGTGAAAGATATACCATCAGATGCATATTCAAAAGGTAATTTTGCAATTGTATTCATTACTGCTAAAGAACCATTTGCATCTCTACCATGAAGTGGGTTAGAACCAGGACCAAAAGGTTCACCTGCTCTTCTACCATCAGGTGTATTTCCTGTTGCTTTACCATAAACAACATTAGATGTTATTGTAAGAACAGATAGGGTAGGAGTAGCTCCTCTATATATTTGATGTTTTTCTAATTTACGCATAAATGTTTTAACAATTTCTACAGCAAGAGAATCAACTCTATCATCATCATTTCCATATTTAGGGAAGTCTCCTTCAACTTTATAATCTACAGCTAATCCTTGCTGGTTTCGAATTACTTTTACTTTCGCATATTTTATTGCAGATAATGAATCTGCTACTACTGATAAACCAGCGATTCCACAAGCCATTGTACGATAAATTTCTCTATCATGAAGTGCAAATTCTAAAGCTTCATAAGAATATTTATCATGCATATAATGAATAGCATTTAATGCTTTTATATAAATTTTTGCAACATAGTCCATCATACAATCAAATTTTTCCATTACTTCATCATAGTCTAAATATTCAGAAGTGATTTTCTCAAATTTAGGAGCAATTTGTTTTCCAGAGTTTTCGTCTTTACCACCATTAATAGCATATAGTAATGTTTTTGCAAGGTTTGCTCTTGCACCAAAGAATTGCATTTGTTTACCAATCTTCATAGGTGAAACACAACAAGCAATACCATAATCATCACCTAAAGTTATTCTCATTAAATCATCATTTTCATATTGAATAGCAGAAGTATCTATTGAAATTTTTGCACAATAGTTTTTAAATCCTTCTGGAAGATTTTTTGACCAAAGTACTGTTAGGTTAGGTTCTGGAGCAGGACCTAAGTTTACAAGTGAATGTAAAACTCTAAAAGAGTTTTTGGTAACTAATGTTCTACCATCAATTCCCATACCACCAATACTTTCTGTTACCCAAACTGGGTCACCACTAAACAATTCATTATATTCTGGTGTTCTTAAGAAACGAACAAGTCTTAATTTCATTATAAAATGATCCATTAATTCTTGTGCTTGTTCTTCTGTTAAAGAACCATTTTCTATATCTCTTTCAATATATATATCTAGGAAAGTAGAAGTTCTACCAATACTCATAGCAGCACCGTTTTGATCTTTTACAGCTCCTAAATATCCGGAAATATAACCATTGAATAGCTTCTTTAGCATTTTTAGCTGGAACTGAGATATCAAATCCATATTTTTCAGCCATTTTCTTTAAATCTTGAAGAGCTTTAATTTGTTCTGATATTTCTTCACGTTCTCTAATTATATCTGCAGTAAATTCATCAGTATCTAATACATCCAAATCTATTTTTTTAAAGTCTATTAATTTGTCTATTCCATAAAGAGCAACTCTTCTGTAGTCTCCTATAATTCTTCCACGACCATATCCATCAGGAAGACCAGTTAAAAGGTGAGAACTTCTTGCAGCTCTAATATCAGGTGTATATACATCAAATACACCGTCATTATGTGTCTTTCTAAATTTATGATAAATATTAGAAGTTTGTTCATCAACTTTTAATCCATAACTTTCGCAAGACTTTTCTACAATTCTTATACCACCATTTGGCATAATAGCTCTTTTTAATGGGCTATCGGTTTGAAGTCCAACGATTTCTTCTAATTCTTTATTAATATATCCAGCATCATAAGCATTAACACTTGAAGGTGTTTTGCAATCAGCATCTAAAACTCCTCCATTAGCTCTTTCTTTTTCGTAAAGTGCCAATACTTCATTCCATAATTTTTTTGTTTTTTCTGTTGCAGGTGTTAAAAAGTTTTCACTACCTGTATACGGTTTGTAATTGCTTTGAATAAAATCTCTAACATCTATTTCTTTTGTCCATTCTCCTTTTTTGTTAAATCCATTCCATTGTTCGAAATTCATAAAAAACCTCCTTATATATGTATATTTTACTCTGATTTTCTAAAAAATATATATTGTATTTAAAAAAATGCCTTTTATAATAATACCATAAAAAGAAAAAAATGGCAATAAAAAAGAAAGCAGAATTAAGATGATATAAGTAAATTTAAATAATAATATATAAAATAAGATAGATAAAATGAATAAAAATTATATACAAATAAAATCGCTTTAAATATGTAAATACATACTTTTAAGCGATTTAGAAAATTAAAATTTAATAACACATAACCTTATTTTTCTTCTGAAATTAATTTAGCAATATTATAAATTAACTTTTGCTTTTGTGGAGAGCACTTTTTCAAAATATCATTAAACTCTGAATCTAGATATATTTTTGAAGCACTAGATGTACCATTTAAGATATAACCTTCATTAACACCTAAAATATTACATATCTCACTTAATCTTTTTAGATTAATATGAGAATTGCCACGTTCAATTCTACTTAAAAAAGCGACAGAAACATCAATCTTTTCAGCTAATTGCTCTTGAGTCATATTTTTATCAAGTCTTGCTTTTTTCAATCTTTGTCCAATAATATTAAAATCTAATGCCATTTTTATCACCTCACAAACAAAAAATAGCATTTATAGGGTAAGTTTTACAGAAACTAAAATTACAATATTAACTAATAAGTTAATATGAATATTATTTTGATTAAAAAATTGAAAAATATGCATAGATAAAATATAATAGAAAAAAACTATTATTAAGAGTTTGTAAAAGTATTTAGAATAATATTTTAGAAAAAATCTGTAAAATTTATATTTAAATTATATGTAAAAATATAAAGTTTATATAAAATAGGAGGCAATACTTGAAAGTTTTATTAAAATATCTAAAAGATTATAAAAAAGAAATAATTATAGGACCAATATTAAAATTAATAGAAGCTATAATAGAGGTACTGTTGCCATTTTTTATAGCCAATATCATTGATAGAATGTTTGAAATTCAAACAAGTGAAATTATAAAATTTGGAGTATGTTTATTAATATTAGTAATAGTAGGGTTTATTTGTGCAGTTAATAGTCAGTATTTTGCAGCAAAGGCATCTCAAGGATATGGAACCAATATTAGAAAAAAACTATTTAAGACTATAAATAGTTTTAGCAATAAACAGATAGATAGAATAAGTACAGAAAAGTTAACCAATATAATAACAAATGATGTGGTACAATTAGAGGTGGCTGTAGCAATGTGGATTAGACTTGTTATTAGAGTTCCTTTTATTTGTATAGGAGCTTTAGTAATGTGTTATATAATTAATCCTAAATATGCTTTTATAATATCTATATCTATAATTATATTATCAATATTTACATTTTTTATTGTAAAAAAAGCATCACCTTTATATAAGTTATCTAAAGAAAAATTAGATATTTTGTCTTCAAGAGTAAAAGAAAATCTACAAAATGTAAGAGTGGTAAGAGCTTTTGCTAAAGAAGATGATGAAATAAATAAATTTGAAAAGGAAAATAAAGAGACATATAACTATACAAAAAAATCATATATAGTATCTCGGACTTTTAAACCCTATAACAACATTAATTCTAAATATCACAATAGTTGCAATATTATATTTTGGACAAATTCAAATAACATTTGGGATTTTAAGTCAAGGTGAACTGATTGCAGTAATAAATTATATTTCTCAAATGTTACTTGCAATTATTGTATTCTCAAATTTGATAACTATTTATACAAGAGCATATACATCTGCAAAAAGAGTAAAAAGTGTACTAAATATTAAGCCAGAAGAAAATAATGGGAATTTAAAAGTTATAGATAATAGTGAAATTGATATAAAAAATATAGTATTTTCATATAATAATATTCCTTTATTAAATGATTTTAGTTTGAAAATAAATGAAGGAGAAATTTTAGGAATAATAGGTGGGGCTGGTAGTGGAAAAAGCACAATATTAAATTTAATAAATCGAAGTTATGATATTCAAAGTGGTAAAATTCTAATAGGTAAAAAAGAAATAAAAGAATATGAAACTAACTTTTTAAAAGAAAATGTTTTGCTTATATCACAAAAGCCAGATTTTTTTAGAGAAACTATTAAAAATAATATTATTTTAGGTAGAATTGGTATTGCAGATAATGATGTTATAATGGCTTTGAAAAATGCTGGAGCATGGGAATTTGTAGAAAAACTTCCTATGCGGAATAAATACATTATTAGAAAATAATGCAAATAACTTATCGGGAGGACAGAAGCAAAGAATTGCTATTGCTAGAAGTTTTGCTAAAAACCCTAAAATTTTATTATTAGATGATATTACAAGTGCATTAGATAGAAAAACGGAAAAAGAAGTTTTAGATAATATTTATAAATATGTAATGGAAAATAAAATAACAACTGTAATTACTTCACAGAAATTATCTGCGTTTAAATATGTAGATAGGATATTGGTGTTGAAAGATGGAAAGATAGAAGGAATAGGTAATAAGGATGAGCTTAGTAAGTTTTGTAGAACTTATAAGGAGATACAAAACTTACAAATAAATGATGAATAAGGTTAACTAGGCTAGTGTGTGCTTTTAAATATAATGTGAAGAGGGGGAAGGTGTTGGTTTTTAAAGACTAACATATATTATGGATAATGAAAAATAGTGATAGATTAAAAGAGTATCTTTTTAAAAATAAATTTTCTTTGATATTAATTATAGCTTTTAGTATAATTTCTACTGTTTTAACATTAATTGCTCCAATTTTAGTTGGGGATATAATAGAGAAAATTGTGATTTTAGATATGCAAAGTATAGTAAAACAGATTTCAATAATTGCTTATATATATATAACAATATTTGTTTTGGATTCTTTTAGTGTAATTAATGTATCTAAGGTATCAAGTAAAATTGGAAATAAAATAAGAGAAGAATTATTTAGCATGCTTCATAGAATACCAATTTCATATATAGATAAAAATAGTCATGGAGAAATAGTAAATAAGTTTTCATTTGATGTAGAAAATATTTGTTTAGCTATAATACAAGTTGTATCTAAAATTGTAGTGGGATTAGTAACAATAATTGGTGCAATTATTATAATGGTAAAATTAAATTACATTATGGCAATTATAACTTTTTTTTCTGCACCAATTATGTACTTTATTTCTAGATTTATTATAAATCGTACTAAAGAAATGTTTAAATCTAGAGGAGAGATTATATCAAAAATAAATGGATATACTGGGGAAATTATAAGCAATAATAAAACAGTTAAAGATTTTAATTATGTAAAAATAGCAGAAAATAAATTTAACGAGATGAATGAAAAGCTTTGTGAAGATGGAAAAAAAGCACAATTTTATTCATCACTAACTAATCCATGTACTAGATTCGTAAATAATTTAACATATATTATAATTGGTATTGTTGGAATAATACTTACAAAAAATGGAGAAGCGGATTTAGGAATTATAACTAGTTTTCTTATGTATGTTAATATATTTGCAAGACCTTTTAATGAGATAACAGGTGTAATGTCAGAAGTTCAAACTGCAATTTCATCAAGCAATAAAATAAAAGAATTTTTAGAAAGCCAAGAAGAAGTAAATACTGTGAAAAGTTATAAAAAAAATATTAAAGGAAATATTGATTTTATTAATGTAAATTTTTCGTACAATAAAAATACAAAATTTATAGAGAATATGAATTTAAGTGTTAAACAAGGTGAATGTATAGCTATTGTTGGAAAAACAGGAGCAGGAAAAACAAGTATTGTTAATTTAATTATGAAATTTTATGATATAAATAAGGGAAAGATTTTGATAGATGGAATAAATATTGATGATATTCCTAAAGATGTTTTAAGAAAAAATATTGGAATAGTCCTTCAAGATACTAAATTATTTACAGGAACAATAAAGGAAAATATAGCATATGGAAAAAAAGATGCTACAGATGAAGAAATAGTAAATGCTGCTAAACTTTCAGGTAGTGACACTTTTATTAGAAGACTTCCAAATGGGTATGATACATTAATTACAGAAAAAACTTTTTTATCTGCAGGTGAAATTCAATTAATAACAATAGCTAGAATGTTTTTAATAAAACCACCGATTTTAATTTTGGATGAAGCAACAAGTAATGTTGATATTGTAACAGAAAATAAAATTCAGGGAGCTTTTTTAGAACTTATGAAAGGTGCAACTACTTTTATTATTGCACATCATTTATCTACTATAAAATCTGCAGATAGAATTATTGTAGTCGAGAATGGAAATATTGTGGAAGAGGGAAAGCATGAGGAGTTGCTAAGGAAAAAAGGGAAATATTATGAATTATATGAAAGTTAAAAATGATAAAAAATGTATGTAATTATATAAAAATTAATAATATAAAAAAGACCTGCCTCTCCAGAAGAACTCTGGGAGGTAGGTTTTTATCAGCTAGATGTTAGAAAAGACGAAGAAAGTTCTAGGAATAAAGATTCCAACGGAATCGTAATATTCCGTTCCTTCCACAATAAAATCTTCAGATGATATTTTATTGATATCTATCTGTGTTGTGTCGATTTTAGTAAATGATGTGGTTTCTTCGTTCTCTTCTTTTTGCGTTTCTTCAGCTCGTGTTTCCTCAGATTTGTTTTTGTATTTATCAGCTTTATATTTTGGATGTGCAGCAGGTCCAAGTTCTGCATGCTCATCCATCTGATAAGTACGTATTTGCACTTCGAATTCACGACCTTGGGAGTCAATAAATACAACGTGCAAGGACTGATAGCCTTTATCTTTCGGATTAACAACATAATCCTTAACGAATATTTTGTTCTCATCTTTAAGATAAGACTTCTTGGGAACAAAAATCTTTGGATATTTTTTTTGGTTAAATTTTGGCGTGGAAGACCTTTTCTCTGCTTCAGTTGGATTAAATCCCTTTGAAATAAAGAAGTCGATACATTTGTCCATAAGCTGATAGCAGTCATAAACAAGTTCTTCTTTACTTTTTCCAAAGAGGATAATTCTGAAGCCAATAGAGTCCTTTATTTCTGGAGGTTTATTTTTTGATAGTACTAAGTTGCATTTATCTTCCAGACTGATTAAACTTTTCTTTCGACCAAAGATTTTTGCCTTGTGAAATGCATGGATGTAAGAGCAATAGAAACAGTACATTGAGTTCTGAAGTGAGAAAATGAATTCTTTATCTTCAGAAATTTGAACGTAATGTTCTAACATATTTGCATGAAGCTGATTGGACCGTCCTCCAACTTCGCGCAGAGCTGCGGAATAAGACTCTAATATGTTACGTGCATTAATTCCAGTATATAAATAAGGAATAATGCTAAGAGCCTCTACATGTGTTGTTGTTTCCATATAAATACCTCTTTCTTTTGATAAAATTTCAAATATTATGATTTATATTATTATATCACAATTTAACATTATTGTAAAATTAGATAGAAATGTTAATTTATTTAAATTACGACTATTTTGATTGAATATATTACTTATAGTACAAATGTAGATATTCATATAAAAATCTTTCGTTCTAATACAACCCCTATACGAATACAATTAAACAAAAGTATTCATATGGGGGTTTGCTTTATGAAAGGAATTATTTCACACAACTTACCAGTAACAAATAGAAAGTTAATAGGTAAGCAATCAATAGAAGAGCGTGCAATTAGTTTAGCACATTATATTATAGATTCAAAAGATACAGTAAGAGGTACAGCTGCTAAATTTGGAATAAGTAAAAGTACAGTACATAAAGATGTAAGCGAAAGACTATGTAGCATAAATCCTTCTTTAGCACAAGAAGTAAGAGAGATTTTAGATGAGAATAAAGCAGAGAGACATATAAGAGGAGGAATGGCAACTAAATTAAAATATAGTCATGAACATAGTGCGAATAAGTAAAGAAAAAACAGATTCAAATAAAAGAACAATTGAATCTGTTTTTATTTAAATAAAAAACTACTAGGAAATAAAAAAAACTTATAGTATAATTAGCTCATAAAATTAAACAGTATAAAGAGGAGGTTCAATATGAAAGAACATTCTAATGATGAAAAGAGATATTTAAAATTATTAGCAGAAAAATTTCCAACCATACAAGATGTGTGTACAGAAATTATTAATTTAAAAGCAATATTAAATTTACCAAAAGGAACTGAACATTTCTTAAGTGATTTACATGGAGAATATGAATCCTTTTTACATATATTAAAAAATGCATCAGGAGTAATAAAAGCTAAAATAGATGAGAATTTTGAAAATAGTATGACAAAAGAGGAAAGAAGGAAACTTGCAACGTTAATTTATTATCCAGAAGAAAAATTAGAATTAATAAAAAAAGAAGAAAATATTGATATGCAAGAATTTTATAAAATAACATTATATCGATTAATTGAAATTTGTAAAATTATTGCTTCTAAATATAGTAGATCAAAAGTAAGAAAAGCTATGCCAAAGGAATATGAATATATTATTGATGAATTACTACATGCTAATCAAGATATTTGTGATAAAGAATCTTATTATCATCAAATTATTAATACAATTATTCAGCTAGATCGTGGAGAAGCTTTCATTGTTGCAATGTCAAAATTGATACAACAGTTGGCAGTGGATCATTTGCATATTATAGGAGATATTTATGATAGGGGACCAGGTCCACATATTATTATGGATGAACTAATGAAACATCATTCAATTGATATTCAATGGGGAAACCATGATATAATTTGGATGGGAGCAGCAAGTGGCTCAGAAGCATGTATATTTAATGTACTTAGAATTTGTTCAAGATATAATAATTTAGATATATTAGAAGATGGATATGGAATAAATATAAGAGCAATTACTGAATTTGCTATGGAAGAATATAAAGAAGATAAGTGTGAAATTTTTGTACCACAAAATGCAGAAAAAATAGAATATCTACCTACACTAAATTTATTGGCTAAAATACAAAAGGCAGCTAGTATTATTCAATTTAAATTAGAGGGACAGATAATAAAAAATCATCCAGAGTTTCATATGGAAGATAGAATGTTATTAGATAAAATAAATTATGAAACAGGTGAAATTAATATAAATGGAACAGTGTATAAGTTATTAGACTCTTATTTCCCAACAATCGATCCAAAAGATCCTTACAAACTTACTAAAAAAGAGCAAGAGATAGTAAACAAATTAAAAAAAGGATTTATTAATAGTGAAAAATTGCAAAGGCATGTAAAGTTTTTATACAATAAAGGAAGTTTATATAAGATTTATAATAACAATTTATTAATACATGGGTGTATACCAATGGATGAAAAAGGAAGCTTGAAAAATTATTATCATAATAGAAAAAAATTGAAGGGTAAAGAATTCCTGGATTATATAGATCAAGTGGCTAGACAAGCGTATTTTTGTGATATAGAATCAGAAGAGAAAAACTATGGAAAAGATTTTTTATGGTATTTATGGTGTGGAGAAAATTCGCCTATCTTTTGCAAAGATGCTATGAAAACATTTGAAAGATATTTTATTGATGATAAAGAGCTTCAAAAGGAAAATAAAAATCCATTTTATATATTTGCACAAAATGAAGAAATATGTGATAAACTTTTAAAAGAATTTGGAATAGATCCAGAGAAAGGCCATATAATTTGCGGACATATTCCAGTTAAATTTAAATCAGGAGAAAGTCCAATAAAAGCTAATGGAAAATTACTTATTATTGATGGAGGCTTATCAAAATCATATCAAAAAACAACCGGAATTGCAGGATATACATTAATTTATAATTCTTATGGTTTGATGCTTGCAGAACATGAGCCATTTACTTCTACAAATGATGCAATTTTAAAAGAAACAGATTTACATTCTTCAAAAGTAATTGTAGAAAAGGTAGATAGAAAGAAAATAAAAGATACAGATATTGGGTTAGAACTAGAAGAACAAATAGAGAATTTAAAAAGGTTGTTGCAGGCATATAAGAAGGGAATTATAAAGATAAAAGAATGAAAAGTAGAACTTTTTTCATTATCTAATAAAAAAGGGAAGAACTTAAAGTTCTTCCCTCTTTTATTTTTACATTTTAAAATTAGTTATTGTAATTGTTATTTCTTCTTTGTTCTTTTCTAGCTTTTCTACAAGCTGGACATCTTTGTGGTTCGTTTGTGAATCCTTTTTCTTGGTAAAATGCTTGTTCACCTTCTGTAAAAATAAATTCAGCACCACAGTCTTTACATACTAAAGTTTTATCTGCCATTATAGAATACCTCCTTCTTAGTTTTGATATTTAATATTTTTGACACATTGATCCTAAATAATAAAGAAGGAAATAGTCTAAAAAATTATTAAATTCATTTAAGCTTTTTATTTAAGCCAAATCTACTATATCATAAAACAAAAAAATATACAACATATTTTTATATAAAAAATTTATTAACCATCTTACAAAATTCGACATATTATATAGTAACCTAATGAAATGAGGTGAGTTTGGCTTGAGAAAAATAAAAAAAGGAGATATTGTAGGAAGAATTTCATATGGAAAAGATATTTTGTTTGTAGTAGATAGAATTATAAAAACATCTGATAAAAATGAATTTGCAATCTTAAAAGGATTAACTGTAAGAATAAAGGCAGATAGTCCAATTGATGATTTAGAAATAGTGGAAAAAAGAATTGTACAACAAAATATAAAGTCATTTGAAAACAAAATAGAAGATAGACTAAGAAAATGTTTATATTATGTAGAAAATGACAAAAGAAGTAAGAGGATTTTTAATTGTGGAAGAATTTTGCATTTAGATGGAGATAAAAAATATAGTGAAAAGTCTTTAAGATATTATAGAAGTTTAGGATTAGAGGCTGTGGTAAAGAATATCCCAGAAAGTAAACAATCAAAATTTGTAAGAATGTTATTAGAAAAGTATAAACCAGATATACTTGTTATAACTGGTCATGATGGAATGATAAAAAAGGGTACTAAGTATAATGATATATATAATTACAGAAACTCTATATATTTCATAAAATCTGTTATGGAAGCAAGAAAATGGAATAGTATGGGAAGGGATCTAGTTATTTTTGCAGGAGCATGCCAAAGCTATTATGAAGCAATTATGGACGCAGGTGCAAATTTTGCATCATCTCCAGGAAGAATATTAATAGATTTTATGGATCCATTAATAGTAGCAGAAAAAGTAGCTATTACAGATGAAAGTAAATATGTAACAATTAGTGATATAGAAAATGAATTAAGAGATGGAATAAAAGGGGTAAATGGAATTGGGGCAATTGGAAAGAAAAAAGTGATTGTAACAAAAATGTAATGTAAATGTAATAAAATGTGATTAAAGCATGAAAACCTTTTAAATTAGGCGTTACAAGAAACGACAATAAATTATACTTTTTGACAAAAAATAAGGCAAATGATATAATTTGCTCATATTGAAGAAGTAGGTGATTAAATGATTTGCAAAAAAGATATTACAGATTTAAAGACTGATATTGGAGAAATGATAGGGCAAAAAATCGTTGTTAGGGGAACTCTAGGAAGGAGTAAATCGTTTGAAAAAGAAGCTACAATAGAAAAAGCATATCCAAATATTTTTGTTGTAAAGTATGAGGAAAATAATCGTAATGTAACTTATAGTTATACAGATGTATTAACTAGAACTGTAGAAATAGATGTTATTGATGGAAACTTAGCTACACCATTAATACCACCACAAATTGAAGAATTAAAAAAAGTAAAAAATTTATAATATAAAACAAAAATTCCTATTAAAGTAGGAATTTTTTTTTGCTTAGTTAATATAATTAAATAACAAAATAAGGAAGGAGTTTGGATATGAATATAGAAACTAAAAAAGATAAATTATGCATAAATCAGATAATTGGACAAAAAGCAGAAAGAATAGAGGTAGAAGGTGATGCAATAATTCCAGATATAAAACCAGATATTTTAAAATCTATAAATACAAGTGGGAATATTTGTATCTATAAAAAAGATGTTTTAGATGGAAAAGTAAGAATAGATGGAGCTATTAATGTAAATATAATATATTTGGCAGATAATGAAGAATCAAGTGTAAGAGGATTAACAACAACTATAGATTTTACAAAAATAATAGAAATGCAAGAAGCAAAAACAGGAATGTTGTTAGAATGTAAAATGGAACTAAATGAAATAGAATGTAAAATTTTAAATGGAAGAAAGGTGAATCTTAAAAGTTTATTAGATGTAAATCTTAAATTATGTTCTAATGAAGAAATAGAATTTATTGAAGAGATACAAAATGTGGATGATATGCAATTATTAAATAGGGATTTTAATATTAATTCTTTAGTTGGAAGCGGAACTACAAAGGTAGTTGCAAAAGATACTATTGTAATAGATGGAATAGATAATTTGGCAGAAATAATGAAAGTAAATATAGACATTATAAATATTGAAAGTAAAGTTAGCTATAATAAAGTTTTAGCAAAAGCAGATAGTGCAATAAAGATTATGTATTTAACAGATGATGATAGAGTAAATACAGTAGATAGTAAAATTCCAATGATGGGATTTGTCGATATTTTAAATGTAACAGATGATAATATATGTGATATAAAAACAGAACTAAAAAATTTAGTTATAAGACCTAATAATGTAGAAGAACATTCTATATATGTAGAAGCAGAAATTGAAATGAGTGTATTAGTTTATCAAAATCGACCTATCAAATTAATACAAGATTTATATAGTCCAAGTATAGCATTAACTACTAATATGCGGAAGAATAAATACAATGCAGGAAAAAAGATTAATAAAAGATGTATGTAATATAAGAGAAAAACAGGTAATACAAGAAATAAGAAATGAGAAGATTTATGATGTAGATATAAAACCAAGAATTATAAAACAAAATATTTTAAATGATAGAATAATATTTGAAGGAGAGTTAAACTTAAATTTTATATATTCAAATAGTAAAATAAATGGAATTGAAACTAAAAATATAGTTTTACCATTTAATCATAACATGAATTGTGAGGGAATAAATCAAAATTCTAAATTAGATGTAAAAATCGAAATAGCAACCAAAGATATAATTATTATGCCAGATGAAAGTATTGAACTTAAAATTGATTTAAATTTGTTGGTTGATGTATTTAAGAGTGTAGAAATAAATATAATAAATGATATGAATGTAGAAGAAGATAAGGAAAATGAAGCATATAGCATAATTATATATTTCGTAAAACCAGAAGATACTTTATGGAAAATTGCTAAAAAATTTAGAAGTACAGTAGAAACTATAGCAAGAATTAATGAAATAGAAGATGAAAATAAAATATATCCAGGTGAGCAATTATTTATTCCTAAATATGTAGCAAATAGAAATAGTGTATCTGCTTAAACAATAGATAAATAGACAGAATTTATTTTAGAATATGGAGAAGAATAAATGGATAAGATTTATTCTAGAACAAGAATAAAATTACCAAAGTTTAATTATAGTAATAAAAATTTCAAAGAACTTAACTCTAAAAATGGCAAAAAAATCAAATTTATAGCCATAATTTTAATTGCTATCACAGTAGCACTTTTAATTATAAAAGCAATAGAGCCTGTGATAAATAAACAGTCTATAGTAGTTGCTAAAAGTATTGCAACAAAAATATCTAATGAACAAGCAACAATTGTTATGGCAAATTATAAATATCAGGATTTGTGTAGTATAGAAAAAGATGAAAATGGAAACATAAAAATGATTAAATCTAATATAATACCAGTAAACGAGATTATATCTGATGTAGCAGTGAAAATACAAAATGAACTAAATAAAACACAAGATGGAGAGGTGTTTATTAGATTAGGAACCTTAACGGGTAGCAAATTTTTATCTGGAAGGGGACCAAAGGTAAATTTTAAAATTGCGACAATTGGGAATGTAGAGACAGATTTAAAATCAGAATTTAGTTCTGCAGGAATAAACCAGACTTTACATAGGATATATTTACAAGTTAAGTGTAAGGTTATAGTATTAACGCCTTTTAGCAGTATAGAAGAAGAAATTATAAATCAAGTATTACTTGCAGAAGCGGTAATTGTAGGAGATATCCCAAATACTTATTATAATTTAGAGGGGATAAATAAGGATAATGTGTTAGATATTATAGAATAGGAAGTAGAAAATTAAAGCTTTTTACAAGATAAAGAATGATTACATGTTTTTGTAGTAATCATTCTTTTTTTATATCAACTTTATATTTTAAACTGAACTTATTTATTTTATGGTTTTGTGTTACAATTTACGACAGTTTTTTTAGTAACAATGTTACAGCATCAAAATGGTAATATATGAAAATGTATAGATAATTGACATACAATTGTATTATTTATATAATTTGATAAATCAATTAATATAAAAAGGAGGACAGGTTTATGAAATTAAAAGAACAAATAAAAAAGTATGAGGAAGAAATGATTATTAATTTAAGCAAATTAGTATCATATAGAAGTGTATTAGGAGAAGAAAAAGAAAATGCACCATATGGGATAGAATGTGCAAAGTGTTTACAAGAAGCATTAAAAATAGCAGAAAGTTATGGTTTTAAAACTAAAAACTTAGATAATAAATGTGGTTATGCTGAAATTGGTGAAGGAGAAGAGATTGTAGGAATATTAACTCATTTAGATGTTGTTCCAGAAGGAAATGATTGGGATACAGACCCTTTTAAGGCTACGATAAAAGATAACAAAATATATGGTAGAGGAACAAGTGATGATAAAGGGGCAGCCATAGCAAGTATGGTAGCATTAAAAATAATTAAAGATTTAGATATTCCATTAAATAAAAGAGTTAGATTAATAATGGGATGTAAAGAAGAAACTGGTTCTGAATGCATGAAGCACTATGTAGAAAAGGAAGGAAATATTACTATAGGATTTACTCCAGATGGAGATTTTCCATTAGTACATGGAGAAAAAGGTCAGGTTAGAGTGGTATTTACATCACGAAATATTAACGGTTTAGAAATCAATGGTGGAGTTGTAGAAAATGCAGTTAGTGATTATTGCAAAATTAAAATAAGAAAATGTTTATATAAAGAGGAAATATTTAGCAAATATTTAAAAAATAATAATATTGAATATAATATAACAAATTTAGATGATGAATTTGATATGATAGAAGTTAAAGGAAAATCTGCACATGCAAGTACCCCAGAGCTTGGAAAAAATGCGATAAGCTATGCTATTATGGGACTAAAAGAAGCAGAATATGAAGATTATTTAGTAAATTTTTATTGTCAATATATAAAATTAGAAACTGATGGGACTAGTATGGGAATAAAATGTGAAGATGAGTTTGGTAAACTAACATTAGTAAATGGAAAAATACAAACTAATGGTGATGAGATTACAGGAACGATTGATATTAGAGTACCAGTAATGATTGACAGTGATGAGATAGTAAATAAATTAATAAAAAAGAGTTATGATGGTGCAAGAATTAATGTAAAAAGATGTAGTAATGCTTTATATTATTCATTAGATTCTAAAATAGTAAAATCATTAATGAAAGCATATGTGAAAGTAACTGGAGATAATGAGTCAAAACCTATTACCATGGGTGGAGGAACATATGCAAAAACAATGAAGAATTGTGTAGCATTTGGCTGTAAGTTTCCAGGAACAGATAATAGAATCCATAATGCAAATGAATTTGTAGTTATTGATGAATTATTATTGCAAGTAGAATTATATGTTAATGCAATATTAGAATTAATAAGAGATGATGATTAATAATTAATTGTATTAAATAATTATTTGTTTTGTATTAACCTAACTAATTATTTTAACAATTCAGGCATTTTTTTCATATCTTATAATATACCTTTAATTAGGTAAATTATAAGAAAGAGTTGATTTGTATGTGTAATAGAAATTGTTGTAAAGGAAGAAATAATAATTCTTGTCAAGGAATTT
This sequence comes from uncultured bacterium, assembly GCA_905215935.1. Taxonomy (GTDB): domain Bacteria; phylum Bacillota; class Clostridia; order TANB77; family CAG-508; genus CAG-492. The sequence goes on along the minus strand of CAJMRY010000001.1, from coordinate 202,625 downwards.
GTTGTATCGAAGAGGGTATAAGAGATATCCGAGAGGGGATAAGAGACATTAAAGAAGGATTAGAGGATATTTGTAAAAATAGGTTTTGCGAAGGAATAAGAGACATCAATGAAGGCATTTGCGATATAAGGGAAGGATTACGTGATATCATCAGAGGATTTAGATGTATTGAATGCAATATATGTTGTGAAAAAAGAAGAAGAATACAAGATGCTATTTGTGATATAGAAGAGGGAATAAGGGATATTTGTGAAGGATTAAGAGATATTATTAGAGGTAAAATTTGCGAAGGTGAAAGAGATATACGTGAAGGAATCTGTGATATAGAAGAAGCCCTAAAGGATATTTGTGAAGAGCTAAATGATAATTGTAAAAAATAGTTCTATCAATTTTGACAAAAACCTCAGAAGTTTTAATACTTTTGGGGTTTAAATTTTTAAACAAAAAAGTTATAGTAAACTTTGAAGTCATTAAAGATTATAAATGAAGAAAATTAAGATGAAAAAGCAAATTAAATACTAAAATAGTAGTATATTTTATAATGAGGTATGATAAAATTGATATATATAATTTAATATATTTAAAGGTTTAAAAAAATATGAAGTTAAACAAAATAGTGAAGAAATTTCTAAAAGATCATTAGTTGCGTGGAGGTAATATGAAAGTGTCAAATGTATATAATTATAAAATCTCTGTAATTATTCCAGCATATAATTCAGAAAAATATATAGAAAAAACTTTAATGAGCATAGTAAATCAAACATATAAACCATATGAAATTATAATAGTAAATGATTCTTCAGAAGATAAGACTTTAAATATATGTAAAAAGTTTAAAGAATTGTATTGTAATATAAAAGTAATAGATTTAAGCAACAATATGGGGGTAAGTAGTGCAAGAAATATAGGAATAGAAAGTGCACAAGGAGATTATATCCATTTTATAGATTCAGATGATAAAATAGAATTAAATATGTATGAGGAGATTGAAAAAGAAATAAAAAATAAAAAGCTAGATTTAATAATAACAGGAACTAGATATAATGAAGATGGAAAAATAACTATTTATAATCCAAAAAAACAGAATATTGATACATATAAAAAAATGAGTGATTTTATAAAGTATAATTGTATTTCAGGAAGAAGAGATATTTTTAATGTAGTATGGAATAAATTATATAAGAGAGAATTCCTGTTAAAGAATAATATTAGATTTGATAAAGATGTAAATTTTGGGGAGGATTTTTTATTTAATTGTGAATGTATGAAGAAAACTAATTCAATTTATGTAATAGATAAAGCATATTATTACTATATGAGAAGAAAAAATGAACAAACTTTAAAGATGAAATTTATTGAAAATAAAATAGACTTAAGAAGGTTATTTTATATGAAGTGGATAGAGTTATACAAATTTTATGGCATATATGAAGAAGTAGCAGATGAAATGGAGATATATGAAGGATTTAAAATATATATGGCTATTATTTCGATAACAAATAAAAATTGCCCACTAAGTTATAATGAAAAAATAGAATATATAAATAAGTTTCTAATGTTTGAAAATTCAAATTGTTTATTTAAGTATATGCAAAAGCAAGAAGAACTTAATGAAGAATTAAAATATATTTATAATGGGGAGATAGAAAAATTCTATGAAATGATTAATGATAAAAGCAAATAATAAAACATAAAACATTAAGTAATTAAATATAAAAAGTGGAATAGATATAAAGTTCAGGATAAAAGAATTATTGTAGATAATGGGGGAGATAAGAATGAAAAAAAGAATAACAATGATTACTCTATTAGATGTAGATGAAATGAACAAAATCAATGATTTAATAAAAAATATTAAAGAACAAATCTGCAAAGTACCATATGGGATTGATGATGAAAATAGATATAAAATTGATAATCTGCCATTTCATTTTACAATTTTTGCAACAGATAAACAAAATGAAAGCAAAATGATAGAATTAATGGAACAGATAAAATGTAATTCAGTAAAAGTGAAGGTTAATCAGGTTAAAATCAGGAAAGGAAGTAAAGATAGTTTTGTTTTATATCTATCAATAGAAGAGAATGAAAATATTAAGCATTTACAAAATATATTTTATAAGGAATTACATAGTAGGCATTATAATCCAGATGATTTTAACTTTCACATGACTTTACATATTGATACAAACTATGAAAGAATTCTGTTGATGCAAAAAATAATAAATAATAATTTTAAACCATTTATAATTGAGTTTAATAGACTTGGTTTATTTAATTATCCAGGAGAAATAATTAAAGAAATTAATTTTACTAAATAGAAAATAAATGTATCAATAAAAAATCTGTATATTATAAGAAAAAAGGTTAACAAATATAAATGTTTATATTTTATAATAAAAATTACTGAATACCAACAAAAAACCTCGGAAGTATTGAATCTTCTGAGGTTTGATAATTTGTATAAAAAGCATTTTATCTCTTAGAGAATTGTGGAGCTTTTCTAGCCTTTTTAAGACCGTATTTTTTTCTTTCTTTCATTCTTGGATCTCTTGTTAAGAATCCGTTTGATTTTAATGTTGGTCTATATTCTTCATTAGCTTCTAATAAAGCTCTTGAAATACCATGACGGATAGCTCCTGCTTGACCTGTAAATCCACCACCAATTACTTTACAAATAACATCATATTTGTCTAATGTGTTTGTTACTGTTAATGGTTGTCTAACGATAACTTTTAGTGTTTCTGCTCCAAAATATTCATCTATACTTCTTCCATTAATTGTTATAACACCTGTACCTTCAACTAATCTAACTCTAGCAATTGATTTTTTTCTTCTTCCTGTACCGTAGAACATTATTTTTTCTGATTTTGCTTTAGGCATTTTATATTTCCTCCCTTAATTTTTAATTTAGAAATTCCAGATTTCTGGTTTTTGTGCGATATTTTCGTGTTCGCTACCAGCATAAACTCTTAATTTTTTAATCATTTGTCTTCCTAGACTGTTTTTAGGAAGCATTCCTTTTATAGCAAGTGTCATTGCTTTTCCAGAATCTTTATTTAACATTTCTCTTGCAGTAGTTTCTTTCATACCACCAATGTATCCAGAGTGATGTCTATAAATTTTTTGATCTAATTTTTTTCCTGTTAAAACAACTTGGTCACAGTTTAGTATAATTACGTGATCACCAGCATCCATGTTAGGAGTATAAGTTGGTTTATGTTTTCCTCTTAATAATTTAGCAGCTTCTGTTGCTACTCTACCTAATGGTTTATTTGCGGCATCGATAATATACCATTTTCTTTCGATTTCATTTTTCTTTAAACTATATGTAGTGTTATTCATGGTAAAAAATACCCTCCATTTCATATTTAAATTTTATTATATTTATATGAAACCTCGTAAAAACCACCGGGGAGAAGTTTTTATTTTGGTCATATTACAAATTTATTGCTTTTCTATTTTATTACAGAAAGTGCTAAAAGTCAAGAAAAATTTAACAATATTTTTACATCTAAAATCAGTGAAATATTGTATCTATAAAAAATTAATATTAACTTATTAAAAAAAGAGCTTTAATCAGCTCTTTTAAAATATATATTATTCATACTTTTTAAATTAACACCTTCAAGAGTATCTATAGTACCTTCATATAAGTATAACATATAATGAGTTTCATCTGTAGTTCCATTTAGTTTTTCTTCACCATCTATTATTCTACTAGTAACACTTAAATTTAGATAATAAATATTATTTGTTTTAATATTTTTATTTGTAAACAATTCTCCATAATTAACATTATGATAATTTGATACTTCCAATACTGCAGAAGTGCCAGTTTTTATAGTGTATGTACCAGTATAATAATTGTCATCTGTAACATTTTTATCTTTATACCAACTAAATGTTCCATCATTATTTAATTCCAAATAGCTATTATCTGATGCTTTCCAATCATGATTTGAAACTTTATCATCTAATGTTACATTTGTAGTAGTATTATTTTCATAAATATTATTAAATGAACTGATATTATTCATGGAATCTTGTATACTGTTAGAATTATTAAAAATATATATTCCTAAAACAAATATTCCAGATACTAAACAACCAAGTATCAGTAAAATAATAATAACAATTATAATTATTATTGGTGCTTTACTTTTCTTTTTTTCATTATTAATATTCTGTACATTATTAATTTGTGAATTATTATTTTGATTCTCCATTTTAAATTCCCTCCATATATATAGAATACTATATGAAAAAATTAAAGTCAATCAATTAAAATTAATATTTAGCATATATACATATTCTTTAAAGTAGATTAGAAAAGTAAATATTATAGTTATTTATAGCTATATTACTTAAATAGAACTATTAAAAGTAACATTTGACACACAAATATTAAATATATTAAAATAAATTTATAGCATATTATAATAGGAGATATATAATGGAGAATTTAAAAGATAAAAATAAAGAATTAACTCGGGATATTTAATGAATTTAAAACAAACAATATGGATTCATATGACTTTTTTTATAAAGAATATTATTCATTAATATATGGAATAGTATTTTCAATATTAAAAAATAAAGAAAACACAGAAGATGTTGTACAAGAAATTTTTATGAAAATATATAATTTAGATAAAACAAAATTACCAGAAAAAGGGACCTTAAGCTGGATTTATACAGTTAGTAAAAACGAAACTTTTAATTATTTAAGAAGAAAGAAACAAGAAGTTAATATAGATGATATTTATGAACTTCAAGAAGAGTCAAGCGAAATAGAAGAAATAATAGATATTCATACATATAATAAAATAATAAGTGGCTTAACAGAAAAAGAAAAAGAAATTGTTTCTTTAAAGATATTATCTAATCTTACATTTAAAAAAATTGGACAAATGTTACAAATGCCAACAGCAACTGTTCAGTGGAGATATTATAAAGCGGTAAATTCATTAAAAATTTCATTAGGAAATTTAGCTTTATCTATAATTACATTTATATTACTGGTTATAAGAAAAGAAAATATAAAAAGTATAGATAATAAAAGTGATAAAAAAGAGCAAAATTCAGATTTTGAGTCTTCAGAAAATAAAAAACAAGATTCAGAACATATAGTAAATATAGAGTCAGCTATAAGAGATGATAAATCAGAATCAACAAAGGATGAAACACAAGAGACATATGATAGTAATCATAATGGAGTATTTGATGTACCTACAGGAACTACTAATACTCTAAGTGTAAAATCAGTGTCAGCAGATGTTGCAGAACCAGTATTAATAGGAATTAGTGGAATATTTTTAATTATTTCTATAATTTTTGCAATTTTTTTCTGTAAACACCAACAAAAAAGAAATAAAAAAACATCTAAATAATATAAAGAAGAAATTCTTTAAAATTATTTAGGGGGAATTTAGTATGAACAAAAAAGTGAAAGTATTAATAGGAGGATTGGCTGTAATACTAATTATTAGTATTATAGTGGTAGGTTATTATTTAAAAAATTTAAATAATACTATTACAAAAGCAAAAATAGACGATTGGAAATATTCGAATAAAGAAAGTAATAAAGAATATGTGACAAAAAGCAACGATTCTGCAGGAGTTTTTTCGGTTCCACAGGGGCAATCATCAGCACTATCATCTAAAAGTACAACAAGCTTTTCATCTAAGAGTGAAAGTACTGTTGGATTATCAGTAGGAGGTTCAAAAAATATAGACAACTTTAGAGAAAATATAAAAAATGGATATTTTCCAATTTCTACAGATATTACATATAATGGACTATTTTATGATTATTATTTTGAAACAGGAAAACAAAAAGAAAGTGAAGATTTATTTTCACCATCATACTCTATGGCAATATCTAAAGATCCAATTTCATCTAAAGATGAATATTATATGACAGTGGGACTTAATTCTAATATTAAACAAAGTGATTTTAAACGTAAAAAACAAAATATTGTTATTGTATTAGATATTTCAGGATCTATGGATTCTACGCTACAATCATATTATTATGATGAAGGAAATAGTATCTTTTCAAAATTAAAAAAGAATAAGAGTAAAATGGAGCTTGCAAATGAAGCAGTAAATTTAATGATTGATGAATTAAACGATGATGATAGATTTGGAATGGTATTATTCGATGATGGAGCATATTTAGGAAAGCCATTAAGTTTAATAGGCGATACAGATATAAAAGAAATAAAAGAACATATTCTAGATATAGAGGCTAGAGGTGGAACAAATTTTGAAGCTGGGTATAAAAAAGGAACAGATTTATTTGATAAGGAAATATTAAATGATAAAGAATATGATAATAGAATAATTGTAATTACCGATGCTATGCCAAATGTAGGCTCAACTAATAAAAGTGGTTTACTAAAATATATAGAATCAAATTCAAAAAACGGTATATATACAAGTTTTATAGGAGTAGGGGTAGACTTTAATACAGAAGTTATAGAAAGTCTATCAAATGTTAGAGGTGCAAATTATTATTCAATTAGTAGTAATGAGCAATTTAAGAAAATATTAAGTGAAGATTTTGAATATATGGTTACTCCATTAGTATTTGATTTAAATTTGAACTTTGAATCTACAGAATATGATATCGAAAAAGTATATGGAACAGATTCCGAAGATTTATCTTCTGGCAATATAATGAAGGTAAATACTTTATTTCCATCAAGTACGAATGAAAATTCAGAATCCAAAGGTGGAGTAATATTATTAAAATTAAAGAAAAAAGATAATAGTACAAATAATAAAATTAATTTAAGGGTATCATATACAGATAGAGATGGAAATAAACATTCGAATTCACAAGATATAGAATTTAACAAAAATGAAGAATTTTATGAAAATACAGGAATTAGGAAAGCAATTGCATTAACTAGATATGTAAATACATTAAAGTCTTGGATTTTATATGAAAGAACTAATAAAGATGAAAGGTTTTACATATGTGAAGATGTAGGAGTAATTGATTGTGATTATGTAAAAGAAGATGTACGAAAGATTTTAGGTGAAAATGAAAGAACATCTGTAAAACTTACAGTAAGTGAAGAATATAAAGAAAACTTTAAAAATATTAAATCTTATCTAGAAAACGAAAAAAATGAGCTTAAAGATGAGGATTTAAAGAAAGAGATAGATTTATTAGAAGAATTAATTAAATATTAATAGATAAAAAGACATAAATAATAGTTAATAATAAAATAAATTTAATTAAATAATACTTATATTTACATATTAAAAATATAAGTATTATTTTTATTTTGGAAAGTATTGCTAATTTACATAAAATATGTTATGATATTATCAGTTGGAAATTTAAAGGGGGGAATTCGTAAATGTCAAAAACTAAAAAAATTCTAATTTTATTAGGTATAAGTTTTGCATTTGCTTTATTTTTTAACTTAAAGAGTTATGGCTATTCTTGGCCTATAGCTGATAGTAATGGAAAAGTAGATTATCAATCTACATATATCGAATTTGGATACGGAAAAAGAACATACACTGTAGATAATAATTTATGGAAGCAGGAGGGAAGTTATTGTAAGACAGAAAATCATTATGGTGTTGATATAACAGGGAAACCAAATACAACCTATAAAATAGTTTCTGTTTCAGATGGAACAGTAATTGGAACTAGTAATAATAGAGCAAGTTCAATAGGAATTTCATTTCAAAATAATAATATAAGAAGAGGAAATCGTTCAGGAGATGGTGGTGGATATGGAAACTATGTACTTATAAAAGATAATGATTCAGATAAAGTGTTTTTATATGCACATCTAGCTCCAAATACAATAAATGTAAGTAGAGGGACTAGAGTAAAATTAGGTCAGGTTATAGGCACTATGGGAAGTAGTGGAGATGCAGGACACATGCATTTACACTTTGAAATTAGAAGAAATATTTCATCAGCATTAGCAAGTCCTAAATCTACTAGAAGCAATTTAAGATTGACAACAAGATTTGATTATGAAAGTAATTTAAGTGAAACAATTAATCCTGTAAAATATATTTATACATATCAAATGGCAAATGATTTTGTAACAGATTTATACAATAACGCATTAGGAAGAGAACCTGATGCTAAAGGAAAAGCAGATTGGATAGATAGAATAATGACAGGAAAATTTACTCAATCTCAAGTAGTACAAGGTTTTATTAATAGTAATGAATTTAAAAATAAGAAATATAATGATAGTCAATATATAGAAATGCTATATAAAGCTTGCCTACAAAGAAATAGTGATTCAAATGGAAAAGCACATTATATTAAATGTCTAAATAGTGGAATATCTCGTGAGAATATTTTAAATAGGGTTGCAAATTCAAGTGAATTTAATAATTTATGTACAAATTATTATGCGAAAGATTTTGCAACAAGCTTATATAAGAATATATTAGGAAGAAATCCAGATTATAATGGATTAAAAGGTTGGACAGCTAATATTACATCAAATAGATTAACACCAGTACAAGTTATAAAAGGATTTTATAATAGTGCAGAATTTAACAAGAAAAAATATAATAATAGCGATTATGTAGAAAGATTATACAGAGGATGTTTACAGAGAAATAGTGATGTAAATGGCAAAAAAACTCATATGAATTTATTAAATAGAGGAGTAGCAAGAGACCAAGTATTAAAAGGATTTTTAAATTCACCAGAATATAGAAAAATGATAACTAAGAAATATGGATTATCTAATGTTGGATTATAAGTAATTAAAAATTCAATTTAATATTAGAATAAAGATTGTAATAAAAATAAAACAAGTAAGTATTGGTTTATGATATTTACTTGTTTTATTTCTAGTCATATTATCTCACATTACAAATATACAATTATTTGAAATTGCAAAATTATTAAATCATGTATAAACAGCTGTTGTAACATTATCTGGAAGATTAAAATAACTAAAATCAGGCAAAATTTTATAAATAAAATGAGAAAAGGTATTGACAAAAGATACCAAAGTATAGTATTATTATATAGTCAAAAAAGAAGAAGCTAAATCACTTCTCACCTTATCATATAGAAAAAGGTTAATAAATATGTTTTATATAGATTAATATTTCGAATATTATCTATTTATTATCAATATATATATTTATTGTGTGAGAAGGATTGGCAAAACATAAGTCAATCTTTTTAATTTTTATTGGAGGTGTTTTATATAAAACAAGAATTACCTATTAATGAGCAAATAAGAGCGAAAGAGGTTCAGCTAATAGATGAAGAAGGAAAGAAAAATGGGCCAATTTCATTAAAAGAAGCATTAGATATTGCTTATGAAAAAAAATTAGATTTAGTATTAGTTGCTCCAAATGCAGAGCCACCAGTTTGTAAAATAATGAACTATGGCAAATATAAATTCGAGCAAGCTAAAAGAGAAAAAGAAGCAAGAAAAAAACAAAAAACATTAGAAACAAAAGAAATAAGAATTACACCTAATATTGAACAACATGATTTTGAATTCAAAGCAAAAAATGCAAGAAAGTTCATAGAAGATGGAAATAAAGTAAAGATAACTGTTAAATTTAGAGGAAGAGAATTAAACTATGTAAAATTAGGAGAAGAAACTCTAAATAAATTTATAGAAGACTTATCAGATATTTCATCTCCAGAAAAGAAGCCAATATTAGAAGGAAAAAATATGTTTATAATATTAGCTAAGAAAAGTGAAAAATAATCTTAGATGATATTTAATATATAGAAGGTCAAAAGTGAGGGAAAAAGACCAAAATAAATAATCCTCACAATAGAATTAGAGAGGAGATAAGTATTATGCCAAAATTAAAAACAAATAAAGCAGCAAAAAAAAGATATAAGTATACTGCAACAGGAAAGGTTAAAAGAACAAAGTCAAACAGAAGACATCTTTTAGCAAATAAAACACCTAGAGCAAAATCAAGAGGAAAAGTTCAAGACGCTTATGCAGATAAAACATGTGAAGCAGGAATCAAAAAATTATTACCATATGGTAACTAAAAAATAGAAATAAGATAGGAGTGAAAAATAAATGGCAAGAGTTAAAACAGCGGTAATTACTCGTAAAAAACATAAAAAAATATTAAAAAGAGCAAAGGGATATTATGGTGCAAAACACTATAGATTCAGAATGGCTAAACAAGCTGTTATGAAATCAGGAGCATATGCATATGCTGGAAGAAAAGACAAAAAAAGTAATTTTAGAAAATTATGGATAGCAAGAATAAATGCTGCAGCAAGACAAAATGGAATGACATACAGCAAAATGATAGCAGGACTTAAAAAAGCAAATGTTGTTGTAAATAGAAAAATGCTTGCAGAATTAGCTGTAACAGATGCTGAAGCTTTTACAAAAATAGTAGAAATTGCAAAAAATGCATAAATATTAAAACTGAATTAGGGTTTTACTAATTCAGTTTTTTTTATAGAACACAATTTATATTTAAATGTTATAATTAATTATTGTAAATTTTAAATTGAAATGATATTAATATAGATAGGTGATAGAATGAAAAATGAAGAAAGAATAAAAAAATTTATGTCAGAAATTGATCCGGCATGGGGGAACTTAAAAAAAGCAAGATATATATGTAATAATTTATGTAATGAAATGTATTCTTATGATCCAGAATTTAACTATGGAGATCAGGATTTTAAAGGTGATGTGTTAAATAGAATAATACAGATAATTTATTCAGGTAATGAAGAAGAATTAAAAAAGATGATAGAGAATGAACACCAAATTTGTATTGGCATGGCAGTTATTTATGCTAGATTATTAAAGCAAGCAGGTTTGCAAGATGTAGAGCAACTTGCAGGAGATGTATTCTTTAGAGTTAGAGATGGAAAAAACACTTGTGTAAACATAGTAAAAGAGCTTTATCGAGTTAAGATGAAAGAAAGACCAGAAGGGTTTGGGTCAGATCTATTAGAAGAAATAGAACAGATTGACAAAGAATTAGGATTTATAGATGAAAATGGATATAAAGATAATGAAAACTATAATGTATCTTCAATTTTAAGTGGTGAGAGTAATTTTGAATCTATGTTACAAAGAGTTTTAGATGATAGAGGAGAATATATTAGTACTGTGATAGGAGGAAATTTAAAAAACGTAGAATTTCACAAATATTATAAATATTTATTGAAAACAGCTTTCCCAGATAATAAAATACTAATACATCCACTAGATAAAAAGTATATGGAAGGTATACAATATGCGTTAATTGCTAGAACTAATCAAGAAGGAAATAGAAATTTATATTATTTATATGATAAAGAACAAGCAAGGTTTGTACAAGTTACCGAACAAGATATAATTGATAAACAATCAAAGAAAGAATTAGACAAAAAAGAGGAAATTTCTCATTGCATGTTATAGATAATAGTAACTAAAATTTAGTAATAGATTAATTTGAATTAATGGTAATTAAAGTTGTAGAAGTATAATATAATTTATTATTATATTTGTACAACTATTTGTTTTTTATAAAAAACAAATAAATATAAATTTGAAAGGACTGAATTATTTATGAAAATTTTAGTTGATGGACATTGCGACACTTTATCAAAAGCATTAGATGAAAAAAATGATTTAGAAAATAAAGAATATTGTTTTAATTTAGTAGATGCCAATAAAAAGACACCATGTATACAAATGATGGCAGCATATATAGCCCCAAAGTTTGTAGATAATGGTATAGGAGGATTTAATAGAGCAATTAATATTTTAGAACAATTTAAAAAAGATAAAGATAAAAGCGAAATAATAAATATTTTAAATAAAGAAGATTTGAATAAAACTGTTGACGAAAAGAAGATAGGAATATTACTAACAATAGAAAATGGAAGTGCCATATCTGGAAATATAGAAAATATAGAAAAATTGTATGAAAAGGGTATTCGTGTAATGTCTGTAACCTGGAATGAAGATAATGATTTAGGGTGTGGAGCATTAACGAAAAATGATAAAGGACTTACAAAACTTGGAAAAGAATATATAAAGAAATTAGAAGAGAAAAAAATAATTATAGATGTATCGCACTCCTCTCAAAAGACTTTTTGGGATATAACTAAATGTACAAGTGCATCAATTGTTGCCACACATTCATGTGTATATTCTATATGTAATCATCCTAGAAATTTAAAAGATGAACAGATAATAGAAATTGCAAATAGAAAAGGAATAATAGGTATATGTTTTGCGTCGAATTTTTTAAATCAATCTGGCAAAAGTAATTCAGATGATATTATAAATCACATAAAATATATAAAAGACTTAGTTGGAATCGATTATATAGGATTAGGTAGCGATTTTGATGGAGTGGATTTTGATGATATGCCATCAGATATTAGAGGAATTAAAGATATTTATAAATTAGAGAAAAAGATGAAAATAGAAGGATTTACAGAGGAGGAAATTAATAAAGTTATGGGAGAAAATTGGTTAAGAGTATTAAAAAATATATTATAAAATTAATATAATAAAACATATAAAGTTTGTCTATTTTTAATTGAAGAAGATAGATAATAGAATCAAAAGTAGAAAAATGAAATAAAAAACAAAAATATGTCGTAAAATGTCGGCAGAAAATAAAGAGAATAAGATGGTAAATATTGAATAGTTAAATATGCGAATATACAATATAAATATATTTATATTGTAGTATTAAACAGAGAGGTAAAGATGAGAGATTTAATTATTCAAAATAATATAGACATATATTTTGATTTAAAAGCAATAAGATTTATTGCTTTAATAAGCTACTGTATCTATATATTAATGAATTGTAAAAAAAGATAAGATTACTAAAACGGTAATTTTGTCTTTTTTTCATTTATAAATTAAGAAAAAAGGTAAAAGGAGTGATGTGATTTGATTAATTAATTTTTTACAAAAAAATGAAGTTAAAATAAACAAAAGATAATTTGAAAATTAACAATAAAAGTATAAAAAAGATGGAGGATGATATGGAAGAGAGGACAAGAATATATTTAGATAATGCAGCGACAACTTTTCCTAAACTACCAGAGATACAAGATGTAATAAAAAATTATTGTAATAATTTTAATCAATCACCTAACAGAACAAATAGTAGTGATATTTTAGGAAATATACGTAAGAAAATATTAAAATACTTTGATGCTACAAATGATTATGATTTAGCTTTTGTGCCATCTGCAACAATTGGAATGAATATAGTAATAAATACTTTTTCAAAAGATAAGAATAATAAAATAATAACAACAAATTGTGAACATCATTGTGTATATAGGCCGTTAGAAGAATATGGAATATCATATAAAATTGTTGAATATATGGATATAAATCAAGAAGAACATAAAGAAAAGATATTAAACGAAATTAATGAAAATACTACAGCAGTTATAATGAACCATGGTTCTAATGTTACAGGAAATATATATGATATAGAGTCTGTTGGAAAAGGTATAAAAAAGATTTCAAATAACACTTTATTTATAGTGGATATATCCCAAACAGCAGGTTTTGAAGACATATCTATAAATGATATTAAAGCAGATATTATTATAGGCTCTGCACATAAACATTTATATGCCATGCCAGGAATAGGATACATTATATATAAAAAAGGATTAGAACTAGAACCAATTTATTATGGTGGTACAGGAAAAATATCAAGTAGTATGAAACAACCAAGAATAATGCCAGATATGTTAGAAGTAGGAACAATGAATATTGTAGGAATATTAGCTTTAGAAAAAAGTATAGAAGTAATAACTAAAGAATTGAGAAAGAAATATAGAAAACATGAAAATGATTTAGTAAGTTATTTCTTAGAAAAAAGTAAATTAATAAAAGGAATTAAAGTTTACTGTGGAAAGGAAAACAGAAGAACTGGTGTTATATCATTTAAAATTGATGAGTTAGATTCTAATTATGTTGTTGCACCATACCTACAAAATGAAGGTAATATTTCTGTTAGGTCAGGTTTGCATTGTGCACCAATGATACATAAAACTTTAAAAACTTTTCCAGAGGGAACAGTTAGAATTTCTTTTTCTTACAATAATACAAAAGAGGATGTCGACAAGTTAATATATTTATTAATGAAATTATAGGAGAAGATGATGGAGTATAGTATAAAGAAAACTCAGCCATGTGCAGATTATGGAAAGATTACATTAGAAGGCGAATTTGAAGATATTAGTAAAGATAGGTTATTACAAAACCTAAGAGCAGAATTTACAGAAATAAAAGATATATCAGAAGGAAAAATTATAATTGCCAAAAATAATAATTTACAAATTTATTTATATGATGAAAATAGGTTTGTGATAAATAATTTAATTAATGAAGAATATGGAAGAAATATTTTAAATAAGATTTTAAAATAGGAGGGAATTTATATAATGAAGAAATTTATAGAACCAAAAAGTCATATTATTGTGGCACTAGATACAGAGAATTTAGAAGATGGATTTAGAGTAATGGATGAATGTTATGATTTAGTAGATTGTATAAAATTAAATTATCCATTAGTTTTAAAAGAAGGAATAGGTATTATAGGAAAATTAAAAGATAGATATAATTTACCAATATTTTGTGACTTTAAAATAGCAGATGTACCAGTAACAAATAATAGAATAATAAAAATAGCTTCTGATGCTGGAGGAGATGCAATAATGATACATGGAATAGTTGGACCAGATGGATTAGAAGAAGCAATGAATACAGCAGATGACAAGATATCATTAGTAGTGCAGACTGAATTTACTCATCCAGGAGGCTTAGTATATACTCAAGGGATTGCAGATTCATTAGTAGAGTTAGCAGTCCAATATGGATGTCAAGCTGTACAAGCACCTGGAAATAGACCAGATAGAATTAGAGAGGTTAAAAAGATTGTTCAAGACAAATGTAAGATTGTATGTTGTGGAGTAGGGGCTCAGGGACGGAAAATATGATGATGTACTTGAAGCGGGAGGAGACTTTCCAATAATAGGCAGAGCAATATACAAAGCAGAAAAACCAAGAGAATATATCTTAAATAATATATTAAAACGTAAGGAGGAAGTAAGATGTTAATAGCAGTATGTGGTATAGATGGAGCAGGCAAAACTACACAAATAAAAAATATTGAAGAGTATTTAAAAAAACAAGGGAAAAAAGTATTTATAACTAAACAACCAAGTAATTGGTATAGACAAGATAAGAGAGTTAGAATGTTTTTAAATGGAGAAATAGAAGACGAAAATATAATTAAAGAATTAGCTTTATTTTCTGCAGCAGACAGGCTAAGACATATATATGAAGAAATAATACCAAAAATCAATGAAGGTTATGTTGTAATAACAGATAGATATGTTTTTTCTGCATATGCATATTTTTATACAAGAGGAATAAAAGATATAGAATGGCTAAAAGAAATAAATAGATATGCATTAGAACCAGATATAACATTTTATATAAAGATAGATCCAAAAACTGCATATGAAAGAATTTTAAAAAGAGATGGAGCGAGTGCAAAAAAAGAGGAAAAGGATATAGATTTTCTAGGAAAGGTGTGTGATGTATTTGAAACACAATTGTTTGGAAAATCAAAGGAGTATTTTGTAATTGATGGTAATCAAGATATAAACAATGTAACAGAAGGAGTAATAGATGTTATAAGGCAAAAATTAAACTAGTAGGAGAGATACTTTTATGAAATATAAATTTTCTAAATATAATACATATATTGATATAGGAGAATATGAATATATTTTTAATTCGTATTCCTATAAGATTATAAAAATATCAAAAAAATTAGATATATTTGATGTAATTATAAAACATAAAGATGAATCATTTAATATTGAAAATAGCAAAAAATATAAAAAACTTATAGATGACGGTTTTTTAGTTAAAGAAAGTGAAGATGAAGAATTAAAAAGAAAGTTACACATAAATGATTTTGTAATGGATAACAAGTTGGTTTTTACTATGTTAACAACAGGTCAATGTAACTTTAGATGTAAATATTGTTATGAGAAATTCGAGCAAGGGAAAATGTCTGATGAGTTAGTTAATTCATTCATAAAATATATAGAAAGTAATATTCATAAATATTCAGGAGTACATTTAAGATGGTTTGGAGGAGAGCCACTTCTAGCCATGGATGTAGTTGAAAAAATTTGCAAAAATGTAAGAAAGATATGTAAAAATCAGAATAGAAAGTTTTCTTCAGAAATGTTAACAAATGCATATCTTCTAAATATTACAACATTTAAAAAATTAGTGAATTTGCGGAGTTAATCAATTTAAAATAACAGTTGATGGAACAAAGGAAGTTCATGATAGTCAAAGAGTATTAAGAGATGGAAGCGGTACGTTTGAAAAAATTATGAATAATCTAAACAAAATAAGAGAAAATACTGAAGATTTAAAATATAGAATAATAATAAGAACAAATATTTCGCAAAATTCATTACAAAATTTAGATGAATACATAGAATTTTTATATAACGATTTTGGAAGAGACGATAGGTTTACTTTTAAATTTAAAACAGTTGATAAATTAGAAGGAACAAATGATAAAGAAATAAAAAAATTAAAAATTGATAATGCAAATAAGATGTTTGAGAAATTAATTAATAGTGCTTATAAATTAAATTACGAATCTTATTTTGATCATCTTTCAAATGGGATATGTAGAGCAGGAAAAAGAAATAATTTTGTACTTGGACCAGATGGTACTATATATAAATGTTTAGTGTATTTTGATAGAGATGAAAATAAAGTAGGATACTTTGATAATGATGGAAATATGATTATTGATGAGTCAAAGTTATCTCTATGGATAAATAATTATAGCAATGTGAAAGAATGTAATAATTGTTCAAATTCAGCAAGATGTTTAGGTGGCAAATGTGTGGCAAATAGGATATTTAAAAATAAGGTAAAGTGTAATTTTAGTAATAATCATATTAATAATGTGGTTATGTTATTAGCCAAAACAGGGGGGAATAAAAAAATAGAGGAGTTGAAGTGATGTTGGAAAGTTTACTTAGTAAAGAAAAAGCATTACAAATTATGAAACAATATAACGATTTATTAATGGAATATCAACATTTGGGGATATCAGGTGTTTATTTAGTAGGGTCTTTAGCTGATGGGAATTATGTACCAGGCAAGAGCGATTTAGATGTATCTGTTATAGTAAAAAATACATGTAATATAGAAGAAATTGAAAGTATTTCTAGTAGAATTATAAACTTACTAAAAGAAAAATATGCTATATCAATTGATTTTGAAGCTTTTATAAAAAAAGAGGAAATGTTATACCCACCATATATTCCCGAAAAGAGAAAAACAATAGAACTTATGAGAATAAAAAGACAAGCTAAGAAATTAGGAGGTTGTTTCGAAGAAAATGATATTCCTATTCCAGAAACAAAATATTTTATAGCTGATGAAATGTTTTCAGAACATAAAATAAGTCAAAAAATGGGAAAAAATATGTTTGATGATATGACAGAAAAACAATTATTTAATTATGTAGTAGATTTTATGAGGCTATATAATATAGTATATAAAGATATATGTGTATTTAATAAGAAAGAAATAATTGCTACATATTATGGAAGTGAAGATAAAAGTAATGAAGAAGAAGCTATTATGCAAGAAATTTTAGAGAAAAAGGATAAAAGTGCATATAAAAAATTTTTACTAGATATTGCAAAAGTTTGTAAAGATAAAAAACAAATAATGTTTAATGAGCAAAATAAAAATTATTTTGATGAAATGAATGTATAAGGTTATGAGTAATCATATTTAGTTTATAGAGATAGGAGAATAGAGAATGAAAAATATAGTAGATAGATTAAATGAAAAAATAATTGAATTAGGAAGCCCGATAGTAGTAGGGCTAGACCCTGTATTATCTGAAATACCAGAGTGCTATAAAGCAAATTTAGAAAAGTCAGAAAATAAGTTTCAAGAGATATCAAATATTATAGTAAATTTTAACAAAGATATAATAGATAGCATTAAAGACTTGGTTCCAGCAGTAAAGCCTCAAATGGCTTTCTATGAAATGTATGGAGAATATGGAATAAAAGCTTTTAACGAAACTGTAAAATATGCAAAATCAAAAGGATTGTTTGTTATAGAAGATGCAAAAAGAAATGATATAGGAAATACTGCTAAGGCATATGCTACAGGACATTTAGGAAAAGTTGATATAGGAAATGGAAACTTCGCAGAATCGTTTGGAGTTGACTTTTTAACTGTTTCTCCATACCTAGGACTTGATAGTATAATTCCATTTATAGAAGAATGTAAAAAGAATGATAAAGGAATTTTTGTATTAGTAAAAACATCAAATCCATCAAGTGCAGATATACAAGATAAGCAAGATTCTAATGGAAAAACAATATATGAAAGTGTAGCAAGTTTTGTAAAAAAGGAAGCAGATAGTTTGGCTGGAGAAACAGGATATTCTCCTATAGGAGCAGTAGTTGGAGCTACTTTCCCAGAAGAAGCATTAAATTTAAGAAAAATAATGAGTAATAGTATTTTTTTAGTTCCTGGATATGGAGCACAAGGAGGAACAGCAAAAGATGTAATGAATTGTTTTAATGAAGATGGATTAGGAGCTTTAATAAACTCATCTAGAGGAATTATATATGCATATAAAAAACAATTTGAATCTGATGTATGTAGTGCAGAAGAATATAAAAAATGTACAAGGGAAGCAACTATTAAAATGAGGGATGATATAATTTCAAATTTAAAAAAGAGGGAATAGTAGAAATATATTAAATTCAATAGTATTTTCGTACATGTATAAAATATGATTAAATCTAAAAATAATTGATATTTGTATAAAATTTACTTGAAGTGTATAACGAAATGTTAATGTTTTTTTATAAAATTTTACTATAGTTAAGATTAAAGGTTACAATTTACAGGTTATTTTTAATTTTGTAACAATGTTACCGCATCACTAATAGCTAATATATTTATAAATTTAAACCAATCTTGAAGCGTGTCAGTAATTGCCAAGAACAAGTTTTATATCACGCAGGTTGTTTGAGAGACATTAGCTAAGTGTGTACCATCGGCGATTGGTTTAAATTTATAAATATATTAGCTATTAGTGATGCTAGTTATATACTTTTAAATAGAGTATCAATTGTAACAAATAGAAAATGTAGTTAAATATAATGAACTGATTAAAGATACATAAAGATTCATTAATCAGTTTATTATATTTAACTATCAATTTGAGCAAAGTCAATTAGACCATTTACAATATCTGAAATATAATTTTCGTCGTCTAGGTGCATAAGATATACTTTGGTACCTAATGTTTGAATAGAAAGCAATTTATTTAAGATATCATCAATTTTTAGGTGCACACCTCCAGATTTGGATACATCAACATATAATTCATCAGTTCCTGGTATATAGTTCTCAAAAGGCTCTAAAGTAGAAGTGTCTCCAGTATAAATAAGAGAATGATTATTTATATTCATTTTAAACCCATAAGAATCAAGTTGTGAAACATGAGTTGTTTTGATGAATGTAACTTCTGGAATTGGATTTAGAGTATATAACTCATGGTCAATTCCTATTGTATCTAAATAAGTTATGATGTTTTTACAATTACATACAACATTAGCTTTTTTATGAAGAATATAACCTAAATAAACAAGTAATTGACCAAGAGAACCTGCATGGTCAGGATGTAGATGGGTAATTATTATGTCTATTTTTTCGTATTTAGATAGATCGAACTTTTCTTTAACTGCACTGTAAACTGTTAAACCACAATCAATTAATATTAATCTGTTGTGATTTTCAATATATGCAGAGTTATTGTGTAGACCAAAACTGGCACTACGACCTAAGAATTTTAAAATGCTATTGTCCATAAAACACACTCCTTAAAATGATTGAAAAAGTAATTATACAATAGTAATTACGCAAATATTTTATAATAGATTAACTATAAGTGCAAGATTATAGAAAGATTAAAAGTATTAAATCTTTTTACTAGGTGAATTAAGTTTTTTTATTATCTAGTTTATAAAAAATATAGAATAGATAGAACTATTAAAATATGAGTAGAAATATATTTAACTCTAAAAATGTTTTTAATAGTAGTTAATATGTTTCTATAAAGATATAAAACTAGAAATAGTATTACAGAAAGTATTACAAGAGTCATTGCATATTGACATAAAACATGATATAATTTTTATACTTCAAATTTCATATAGGTTTGTAAGTAGATATTGTAATATTTGCTAAAGATAACCTAAGAAATTTTGTTGATAACTTTAATTTATGGAGGTTTTTTTATGACAATCAAAGAAGTTTTTTATCGGATGGTAAAAATGCAAGGTGTAGCTCATACAACCTTGAATCCGTATGGACCAGGAGCTGTGAGAATACATCTCATACCGCCCAAGTTCAAATTAAGGGGGCAAGCACCAAGTGTTGCAATAATCAATGGTAAGGACATTATTCCAGTGAATATGTCGTGGGCAATATTATTAAATTCATTTATCGAGGAAGTAAATCGATATGAAGGTAATGAAATTACTCATGACGATTTAGAAGGAATTGTGCGCAGAACTCTCAAATCTGTGAAGAACATCTATTTCAAAACTGATATAGAGCAATTCAGGAAGGATTTATGGAGGATTGTGGATACACTTTGTGCTATTGCTTATGGCAAAGAACCAAGTGAAGACATTGGATATATCACAATTGGCGAATATGCACCTTTAATGAGAGCACCGCATCGAATGGATCTGATGGTTAGTTCCATGGCTAGAGATGGTCATTGGAATTGTAATCAGAAGTGTTTGCACTGTTATGCAGCAGGGCAACCGCAATCAGAGGTCAAAGAACTCTCTACTGATGAATGGAAGCAGATTATTGATCGTTGTAGAAAGATTGGTATTCCGCAAATAACATTCACTGGAGGAGAACCAACAATGAGATCTGATATATTTGATCTTATCAAATATTCAGAATGGTTTGTAACCCGTCTTAATACAAATGGAGTAAAATTAACTGAGGAGTATTGTGAAAAACTTTACAATTCTAATTTGGATAGTGTTCAAATTACATTTTACTCTGCAACAGAAGATGAGCATAACAAACTGGTAGGAGCAAACAACTATTGGCATACTTTAAAGGGAATAAAGAATGCAGTCAAGGCAGGTTTAAATGTTAGCATTAATACCCCATTATGCAAAATAAATTCCAATTATGTTCGCACACTAAAGTTGTTGAACATGATAGGGATTAAATATGTTTCATGTTCTGGGTTAATTGTAACAGGTAATGCTTGTAATAATGACTCTAAATCCACTCAATTGAGTGAAGAACAGTTATATTCCATATTAGAGGAAGCTACTAAATATTGTGAAGAGCAACATATGGAGATTAGTTTTACATCTCCAGGATGGGTTTCAGAGGACAAGCTGTCAAAACTTGGTTTATCAATACCAGCATGTGGTGCATGTCTTAGCAATATGGCTATAGCTCCAGATGGAAGTGTTGTGCCTTGTCAAAGTTGGCTTTCTGATGATTCCTTAGGTAATATTTTGGAGCAACCATGGAAGAAAATCTGGAATTCACCAAGGTGCAGAGAAATAAGAGAGTCTTCGGCAACAATGAAGTATGAATGTCCACTTAGAGAAAAGGAGAGTAAAAAATGAAAGTAAAAAGATTTATTTGCATCATGTCAGCCATTTTTTGTTTATTCTTTTTAGGAGGAATGACAGCAAATGCTTCGGAACCTTTAGATGAAATTCAGGACTACACAATCACTGTTCATATGCGACCAGATGGAACAATGGACATTCGGTATTATATCGAGTGGAAAGTGTTAAATGATGAAAGTGAAGGTCCACTAACTTGGGTTAAAATTGGAAATCCAAATAAGCACGTTGATGAGATTACAGCAATTTCATCTAATATCAAGGATATTAAATATATGAGTGAAAATGGCTCATATATACGAGTAGACTTTGATAAGAAATACTATAAGAATGACATTGTAACATTCGAGTATACTATCCACCAATCCTACATGTATATTATCGAAAAGGATAGCAATATATGTAGGTACTCATTTACACCTGGATGGTTTGATGAGATTGAGGTTAAAAATATCAAAATAAAGTGGAGCGACGAAAATGTACTTGAAAGCACATGTCATAAACATGAAGATGGATATTTAATCTGGGAATCTTCATTAGATGTTGGTGAACGTTTAAATGCATCTGTAAAATATAATTTGGATACATTTACAACAAATGAAGACCAACAATATACAGAAGATTCTGGTGAATCTGATGGAAAGGCAGTATTAATTGTTGTTCTAATAATTATAGGTATAATAATTATAGTTGCTTTTGTAATATTTATCTTTTCAGATGATGACTACCATGGTGGATTTGGAGGACGTAGTTCCACATATATACACACACATTCATCTTGTGCAAGAAGCTCTTGTGCATGTGTTAGCAGTTGTGCATGTGCATGTGCGTGTGCTGGAGGAGGTAGAGCAGGATGCTCGAAAAAAGACTTCTACAAAACAAATGTTAAAACAGAAGAGCTGAAAGAAATTTTAAAATAAGGTTATTAACAAGTTTACCAGGAGGTGCTAATATATGATGTTTTTGATAACAATTATATGCATTATAATGGTAGTGATTTTTTATTGGTTATATGAAATGATTAAGGGAATGTATGCAGTTCGGAAATTCTTTAATAATTCAAACGAAATTGAAAAATTTTATGAACTATTTATATTGAAAAAATATAATAATAGTGCTTTAGAATCTCTTCAAGAACAAATCACAACAGAAGATATACATGAAGTTTTGAATTTAGCAGAAAAGACTATTGCTATTTATGATAAGAATTGTTTTAAAGAAGTTGATGAACCAAAACTTAACAGTACTTACTACAATTTAAAGGAGATTGCAACAGAGTTAAGAAGAAAACTCTTATGGAATAACTAATAATAAAAAGAAAGCTTAAGTACAATGTACTTAGGCTTTCTTTAGTGTTAATGAAAAAGGTTGCCAAAATGCTCCGTCCCTTTTGGCACCTTTTTGGCAACCTTTTTCATGTTATTTTTTAATTTTAGGTTTAGCAATTAAAGAGGCAATATAGCCAAAAAATACAGCAGCAGCAATTCCTCCACTTGATGCTTTAACACCACCAATAAATGCTCCTAAAAGTCCAGATTTTTGAACTTCTTCTATAGCACCTTTAGCAAGATTTGCACCAAATCCAGTTAAAGGAACGGTAGCACCGACACCCAGCAAAGTCTATTACATATTTATATATACCAAGTCCACCGAAGTATTGCACCAGCAGTAACAAAAGTTACTAATATTCTTGCTGGAGTTAATTTTGTTTTATCTATTAATATTTGTCCAATTATACATATAAGACCTCCAACTGCAAAGCATCTTAATAATTGCATCCAATCAATACTTTGTAAAAAATCCAAATTTTATCACCTCTTCTTCTAGACTTCTATACTAATAGCATGAGCAATACCAGGAATAGATTCTCCTTGTTGTGTGCTTGTAGAGTTCATTAAAGCACCTGTGGCTATTAGTAATATTTTCTTTAATTTTTTTTCTTTTAGTTGTTTAAAAAAGTATCCAGAAAAAATTGTTCCAATACAAGCACATCCACTACCACCAGAATGAGTATCTTGTTTTTCTTTATCAAACATTAAAACACCGACAATCATTATAATTTGATTTGATATTATATCCTTTTGTTTCAGCAAGTTCTACTAGAATATCTTTACCTATATGACCCAAATCTCCTGTAATAATTGCATCATAATAACTTGGCTTCCTTTCTGTATCTTTAAAGTGAGTAATTAAAGTGTCAAGTGCAGCAGGTGCCATAGCTGACCCCATATTATTAGCATCTTTTATTCCCATATCAACAATCTTTCCGAGGTGTAATATGAGTTATATATGGACCTACTCCAGATGATGTTAAAATAGCTGCACCAGAACCTGTAACAGTCCATTGAGATGTAGGAGGTCTTTGATTTCCGAGTTCAAGTGGAAATCTAAATTGTTTTTCTGCACTACAAAAATGACTAGATGTAGCACATAAAACATTAGTAGCTCCGCCTCCTTCTATAAACACACTACCTAAACACATACTTTCTACAAATGTAGAACAAGCTCCAAATACTCCAAAGAAAGGGATACTTAATTCACGAAGTCCAAAGCTAGAAGAAATACATTGATTTAATAAATCACCTGCAAAACAGTAATCAATTTCAGCTGCTGGAATATTTGATTTTGTTATAACAGTGCTTACTGTTTCTTTTATAATTTTGCTTTCAGCTTTTTCCCAAGTTTTTTCTCCCCAAAACTCGTCTTCTAAACATTGGTCAAAATATTTTGCCATAGGTCCTTCAGCTTCTTTTGGACCTACTATGGATGCTGTTTCTAGAATTGTTGGTGGAGTATCAAATTTTATTGTTTGTGAACCAATTCGTTTCAAGATAAATCCTCCTTTATTTAAGAAATTTTATAATTTAAATTTGTAAAGTTTTCCAAAGAGAGCTAAATAATAGAAAAGAGCACTCTTAGGCTTGTATATAAATAATTTAAAAAATGTCATAATATAATTTTTTAAGCGAAAAATGTTGCAATTATTCCTATAATTACAGATGTAGAAATACCAAATACTAATACTGGTCCTGCAACAGTAAACATTTTTCCTCCAACACCCATAACATAACCTTCAGATTTATATTCGATGGCAGGAGAAACAATTGAATTTGCAAAACCTGTAATAGGAATAAGTGAACCGTGCTCCTGCAAATTTACCTATTCTATTAAAAATGTTTAAACCAGTTAAAATTGCAGCAAATCCAATTAGTACAATAGATACTACAGTAGATGAAGCAGTTTGGTCCATTCCTTTATACATACAAAAATCCATTATTAATTGACCAATTACACATATTAATCCGCCAACCCAGAATGCATTAAAGCAATTTTTCAATATAGGTGAGTTTGGTGATTTTTGATCAACATAGTCACTATACTCTTTTTGTGTTTCTATAGGTTTCATTTATTTACCTCCTTAATTTCTGTCTCTATCTAAAGTAAAAGATAAGTCAAGGTCTACATAGTATTCTTCTATTTTTTTACCACTGATTTTGGCTCTTTGTTCTAAAACTTTTACAGTAGATAGATAATCTATAGTTTTGGATGCCTCTTCGATAGTTTTATTAATAGCATCTTTCCAAGATACATTAGATGTACCTGTAATTATTAAATGTTTTTCCATGTTTTACCTCCATTTTTTGATTGTTAAAAATAGTATGTGTAAAGTTTTTAAAGTTATGCATAAATGATAAATTTTAGTTTTTGAAAATTTTAAAAACAAACAAAAATTCGAGAAAAGTATTGAAAAAAATAAAATATGTGTTACAATGAAAATTATTAAAAATAAAATCAGTAGGAGGAAATATGTTTTCATATATAAAAGGAAGTTTGGAAGTAAAAACTACAGGATATGTAGTAATAGATATAAATGGATTAGGTTATAAAATTTTTATGTCAGATACAGCAATAAATAAATTAGGTGAAATAGGACAAATTGTAAAAGTACATACATATGTAAAAGTGAGAGAAGATGATATTAGTATTTATGGATTTAATACTAATGAAGAATTAAGAATGTTTGAATTATTACTTAGTGTTAGTGGAATTGGTGCAAAATCTGCAATTACAATATTATCAAATATTTCACCATCAAGCTTTGCACTAGCTGTTATTACAAATAATGTAGGAGAAATAAAGAAGTTACCAGGAATAGGACCTAAAACTGCACAAAGAATAATTTTGGAATTAAAGGATAAATTAAAAACAGAGGAAGCTATAGATGAAGATGCTACTTTAGAATTAAAAGATGCAATTAAAGATGATAATAAAGTTCAAGAAGCCATAGCAGCGTTACAAGTATTAGGATATAGTCAAAGAGAAATAGAAACAGCCATAAAAAATGTAGATAAAGATAATTCGAGTGTAGAAGATATTATTAGAAAAGCATTAATTTATCTATCAAAATAGCAATTACTAAATTAATAAATAATATTATAATAAATTTGAAAAAAAGTATAAAATAATAGTTACTATAATAATTAGAATTAAAGAAAATATATTTAATACTTATTAATAAAAATAAAATTATATAAATAAATCTTTTAATTAAGTAAAGAGATTAAAAAATCTTCACAGATGGAGGAGAAAACATGAATTTTAATGAACCTTTAGCATATAGAATGAGACCCAAAAATTTAGATGAATATGTAGGACAAGAACATATTTTATCAAAAGACAAAATTTTATATAGAACAATTAAAGCAGATAGATTATCAAGTATAATCTTATGGGGACCGCCAGGCTGCCGGTAAGACATCCCTTGCAAGAGTAATTAGTGAGACAACAAAATATAAATTCACAAAAATAAATGCAGTAACAGCAGGTGTAGCAGATATAAAACGTGCTATAGAAGAGGCAAGTAATGTATTACTTAATCCAACTGGAAGATGTATATTATTTATTGATGAGATTCATAGATTTAATAAGTTACAACAAGATGCACTTCTTCCATATGTAGAAAAAGGAACAGTAATTTTAATAGGTGCAACAACAGAAAATCCATATTTTGAAGTTAATAAAGCTTTAATTTCTAGATCTATGGTATTTAGACTAGAAGCATTAACTAAAGAACAAATTTTTAGAGTGTTAAAAAGGTCTATTATTAGTAGTGAAGGATTAGGAAACTATAAAATAAAAATAGATGATGAAACTATAATGAATATAGCAGAGGTTTCAAATGGAGATGTAAGAACAGCTCTAAATGGACTAGAAGTTGCTGTATTAACAACAAAAATGGATGAAGATGGATTTATTCATATAACAAATGAAATTGCAGCAGAAAGTGTACAAACAAGAAAAGCAATATTTGATAAAAAAGGTGATAGTCATTATGATAATATTAGTGCATTTATAAAATCAATGAGAGGTTCAGATCCAGATGCTGCAATCTTTTATTTGGCAAGAGCTTTAAATGGAGGAGAAGATCCTGTATTTTTAGCAAGAAGAATAGTAATGGCTGCAGCAGAAGATGTAGGAATGGCAAATCCAAATGCATTAGTTGTTGCAACATCAGCAATGCAAGCTGTAAATATGATAGGAATGCCAGAGGCAAGAATTATATTATCAGAAGCGGCAGTTTATGTAGCAACATCCAAAAAATCCAACGCTACATATTTAGGTATTAACAGAGCTTTAGAAGATGTGAAAACTAAGGATACTGGAAGTATTCCAATGCATATAAGAAATGCACCAATAGATGGGATGGAGAAAGACGGATATGGAGTAGGATATAAATATCCACACGATTATCCAGGACATATTGTAGAGCAACAGTATTTACCAGACAAAATGCTTGGCACTAGATATTATATTAAAGATGATACAGTAGAAGATTAGTATTTATTAAAAAAATTAACGACTAATAGTAAGGAGGTCTTTATGGAATTTATTTATGAAAGAAAAATTAATTATTATGAAACAGACAAAATGGGAGTAGTGCATCACTCAAATTATATTAGATTTATGGAAGAGGCGAGATGTTCATGGCTAGAAAGCATAAAAATGCCATTTGCTACTTTAGAAGAAAATGGAATAACAATTCCAGTGCTTGGAGTAAATTGCTCTTATAAATACCATGTTACTTTTGGAGATATAATAGTAATAAAGCCTTTTATAAAAGAATATTCAGGTGTAAGAATGACAGTCGGATATGATGTAAAAGATAAAAAAACAGGAAGAACAATTCTTGTAGGGGAAACAAAACACTGTTTTACAGACAAAAACTTAAAACCAATTAATTTAAAAAAATACAATTTGGAGTTTAGCAATAAATTTCAAAATCTATTGGAACAATAAAGTGAATAAGAAAGGATGAGATAAGTATGAAAGAAACAATAATAAAAGTAGAGGGAATGGTTTGTAATGGATGTGAAAATAGAGTTCAAAATGCTCTAAAAACAATAGAAGGAATAGAAAATGTAGTTGCAAATCATACAAATGGAACTGTTACAATTACTTCTAAAATTGATGTCGCAATAAGTATTATGAAAGAGAAAATTGAAGATATTGGATTTAAAGTAAAGGAAGATTAAGTATGAAAAAAATAATTTTATCTATAGATGGAATGACTTGTAGTGCTTGTTCTAATGGACTTGAAAAATACTTAAACAAACAAAATGGAATTTTAAATGCATCAGTTAACCTTGTAATGGCAAATGCTACTATCGAATATGATGAAAAAGTATTAAATCAATTAAAAATAGAAGAGTTTGTAAAACAGGCAGGATTTAAGAGTCTAGGTGAGTTTAAAGAAATAAAAGTAGAAGTAAAAAACAAGAAGGAAAAAGTACTATTTATTATTTTTTCAGGTTTAGCAGTAATTCTAATGTATATTTCAATGGGACATATGATTAATTTACCTATAATAGAAATTTTAAATCCTCATACAAATTCAATTAATTATACTGTGTGTTTATTGTTATTTGCAATAGCATTTATTATATATGGATATGACATTTTAAAAAATGGATATAAAAATTTAATCCATAAAACACCTAATATGGATACTTTAGTGAGTATAGGAGTAATTAGTAGTTTTGTGTATAGTTTATATGGTATGTATATGGTTATAAAAGGAAATCATGAGTATAGTATGAATTTATATTTCGAATCATCAGCAATTGTAATATTTTTTATAAAATTAGGTAGATATATTGACAGGATAAGTAAAGATAAAACAAAAGAAGCAATACAAAAATTAGTTAAAATAACTCCAGAATCAGCAGTATTAAAGATTGATGGAGTAGAAAGAACAGTAACTTTAGATGAAGTAAAAAAAGGGGATATTGTAATATCAAAACCAGGAGAAAAAATTGCGGTAGATGGAGAAATTGTAATTCGGTAAAGCACATTTAGATGAGTCTTTTATTACTGGAGAAAGTAAGCCGGTAGCAAAAAATGAAGGAAGTAAGGTGATTGCAGGAAGCATAAATTATGATGGATACTTAGAATATAAAGCAGAAAAAATAGGAAAAGAATCAACAATATCAGAAATCGTAAGATTAGTTATAGAAGCAAGTAATACAAAAGCGCCAATTGCGAAAATCGCAGATACTGTTTCAGGGTACTTTGTACCAACAGTTATAATTATAGCAATTATTACATTCCTAATATATTTAGTTTTGGGACAAAGCTTTAGCACTGCTATTTCTACATTTGTTACAATACTAGTTGTAGCATGTCCATGTAGTTTGGGACTCGCAACTCCTCTTGCAATTGTTGTAAGTGAAGGTTTATGTGCAAGTAATGGAATATTAGTAAAGAAAAGTGAGATTTTAGAAAATGCGCAAAAAGTAAATACAATTGTTTTTGATAAAACAGGAACATTAACATATGGTACATTAAAAATTGCAGAAATAAAAAATTATAGTGACATAGAGGAAAAAGAATTATTGCAATTAGTAGGAAGTATTGAAAGTATGAGTGCTCACCCAATAGCAAAAGCCTTTAAAGAATATTTAGAGGAAAATAAACTTGAAAAATTAGAGGTTAAAGAATTTGAAAATATAACAGGCTTAGGAATTTTAGGAAAGATAAATGGGAAAAAAATAATACTTGGAAATTCAAAAATTTTAGAAAAATATAATATCGAAAATGTACATTATAAGGATGAAGAAGAACTTACTAAACTAGGAAATAGTATTGTATATGTGGCAGATTCAGATAAAATTATTGCACTTATTGGAGTAAATGATATTATAAGAGATAATGCAAAAGAAACTATAGATATATTAAACAAGAATAGAATAGAAACAATTATGCTAACAGGAGATAATAAAGAAACAGCAAAAAAAATCGCTGAATGTATAGGGATAACAAAAGTAATTTCAAATGTATTACCATCAGAAAAAGCAAAAATAATAAAAGAACTAAAACAAGAAAATAGATATGTAATGATGTGTGGAGATGGCATTAATGATAGCCCTGCACTTAGTTGTTCAGATATAGGCGTAAGTGTAAATAGTGGAAGTGATATTGCGATGGATTCTTCTGATGTGATTTTAACTAAAAATGATTTAGCAAGTATTATCAATTTAATTAAAATTAGTAAAAAAACAATTAGAAACATTAAACAAAATCTATTTTGGGCTTTTTTTTATAATTGTTTAATGATACCAGTAGCAATGGGATTGTTAAGACCTATTGGTATTTTAGTTAATCCAATGATTGCAAGTATAGCTATGGTATTTAGTAGTATAACAGTTATCTTTAATGCTTCAAGATTAAAGAATATGAAAATAAAGAAATAATTAAAGTAGTATTTTTATAGTTTGTGGTATACTTATGGTAGTATAAAAAGAAGGGAGATATTTTTATGGATAAAGATTATCTGGGAATATCAGATGTTGATTTAGGAACATTGAAATCTGCTTTTTTAACACCAGCTAGGGACAATGTATTATATACAGATGTATTAACTGCTGATGAAGTTGCAGAATATATGAGTAAGATTAGTGATTTAAGTAAAGAAGATAAATTGAAAATAGTTACAAAAAAACTAAATGATGTATATACTGGTAAATTTTTTGATGAAAAAGAATTAAATAAACAAGAAGCAATTATTGTATTATTATTAAAAGCAATTCCATTTGAAAAGGAGGAAGCAGATATTTATTGGAAACATAGGGCAGAATCAGGTATTCATGAAGACACAAAAAATATTTTAATAGAAGTTGCTGCTATGCATCCACTAATAAATGGAAAACCTGGAAATGAGTTTCGAGAACATTTAGAGCAAGCTATAGATTTGTATCATCAGGAAATAAAAAAAGGAAATACACCTATAATTTATATTCCAGGAAGTTTACATTACATTGTTGATAAAGAAAACAATGTTCCAAAGGTCGATTCTCAACCTCTTTCAGAAGCAGGGAAGGAATTTTTAATTGAACATGGAATTCCAGAAGAGTTTATAAGAGCAAATGTTGTTAATCTGGATATAAAAAAGGAAGATGGAGTTTATAATTCTGGTGACGAATGTTATGTTGCAACACAAATTGCTAAAGAAGAGAATTGTGGAAGAATACTTAGTGTTGTATCTCCAGTTCAATTATATAGAAAAGCTTTATTTTATCAAGAATTTGGATATAATCCTGAATTATATGCAACAGGAACAGAAAGGACTAATCATAACTATATCGGAGAGTTATTTTGGAGCTTGTACATAACTTATATGAATGATCAAGATTGGCAGACTGGATTCTTGTCATATTTAACTAGAAAAGAGCGTGATATTGAATATCCTGAAAAGATAAAAGCTTATAGTAAATTTGTAGAAAAAATTATAAAAAATGGTCCAGGTATACCACAAGAGATTTTCGAACTGAAAAAACAATGGCTAGAAAAATATGAACATGCTAAAACAAACATGGATACAGCAAGACTAACAAAAGAAGATATTCTAATTAATCTTATTAGAACTGAAGGTATGCAGGATTTGGAACAAAAGAGAATTTTAGATATAATAAATCAAAATCCAGATTCAGAAACAACAATTGTATATAGTGCACTATCTAATATAGATGATATTTTGGAATTATTAGAAAAATACAAATCTTCAAAACCTGTAAAATTAAAATCATTAGATGGCATAAATGTGCAAAATATTGCTAATGAATTCAAAAATGGAAATTACAAAAAAATTTTTGGAATGTATCCTTCTTCAATATGTATGAAAAATGCTATAGAGTTTATACAAGAAGGAGTTATACCAATTGTTAGCACATTACCTGATAAAGATTGTAATTATATTGATAATATAGCTTCTATGTTTGAAAATATAATAAAACAAAATAATCCAGATAAAAGAATAAAAGATAAGCATGATGATAAAGATGATTTGGATTTATAGAATGAATAATAATATTGTAAATTAAAATATAATAAAAATATATGAGAAGTGAATATTTCAAGTTTATTGAAAAGGTTTTTAATCTATTTGCGAAAAGAAATATAGGTTTAGATATTTTATTTGGAACTTTAAAAAAATAGAATTAAAAAAGAATCTTAAAAACTAAGATTCTTTTTTAATTCTATTTTTTCTTTCCATCATCTTTCATAACTTCTTTAATAGCGCCTAAACTACTAAGAGCCTTTGTTGCATCAAATGGAATAAATACTTTATTAGCATCTCCGTTTGCTACTTCTTTTAAAGCTTCTAAAGATTTTAATTGAACTAATTTTTCATCTGGATTTGCTTTCATCATTGCTCTATAAACCATTTCAATTTCTTGTGCTTTAGCTTCTGCAACTTGTTTTATTGCATCAGCTTCACCGGCA
This sequence comes from uncultured bacterium, assembly GCA_905215935.1. Lineage (GTDB taxonomy): Bacteria > Bacillota > Clostridia > TANB77 > CAG-508 > CAG-492. Next base: position 170,113 of record CAJMRY010000001.1, on the reverse strand, counting down.
GCTCTTCTAATTGCAGCTTCACGGTCAGCTTCTGCTTCTAAGATTGCAGCTTGTTTTTTACCTTCAGCAAGTGTGATTGCAGATTGTCTTTCACCTTCAGCTTGAAGAATTAAGGCTCTTTTATTTCTTTCTGCATTCATTTGTTTTTCCATTGCATCACGAATATCAGCAGGTGGTGTAATATCTTTTATTTCAACTCTATCTATTTTACATCCCCATTGATCTGTTGCTTCATCTAATATAACTCTTAAACGGTCATTTATTGCATCACGAGAACTAAATGTTTCATCTAAGTCCATTTTACCAACAATATCACGAATTGTTGTGATAGCTAAATATTCGATACCTTTCTTCAAAGATTGAATTTCATATACAGCTTTTGCTGGGTCTGTAATTTTATAGAATACTACTGTATCGATTGTAATTGTAACATTATCTTTTGTAATAACTCCTTGTGGTGGGATATCCATTGTTTGTTGTTTTAAACTAACTACTGATCTAACGTGATCGAAAAATGGAATAATTATTGTAAGACCAGCATCAGCAATTTTATGAAATTTACCAAGTCTTTCAATAATATAAACTTCAGATTGTTTAACAACTTTTATTGTTTTAAATGCAATAATTAAAGCGATAATTAATACTATAATAAAAAACCATAACATAATTTTTTCCTCCTTAAATTACTTTGTTTATTTATATTTAAATTTTGTAATAATAATGACTAATTCAAAATCTGTGACTTTACTTCAGAATTAGTAGTAACAACAGCTTTTACGCCATCTATTTTTGTTACAGTAATAGTTGAACCTTTAGAAATAAAATTTTCATCATTACTTTTGGCTGACCAAGTTTCTGTGCCAATTTTTACAAGACCTGTACCTAATGTAGAATCAATATCTTCAGTTACTATTCCAGTTTTTCCTATGATTGAATATGAATTTGTAGCTAGATTATCTTTATCGTTCATAAATTTTTTAACAAAAGGTTTTGTAAGAAAAATTAATGATATTGAAGAGATAACAAATACAGCTGTTTGAATTACTAGATTATCTGTAAAAAAGCTTACTACCATAGTAATTAGAGCAGCAATTCCAAGCCAGAAGACTAAGAAACCAACTGTTATCATTTCAAATACAAAAAAGATACCAGCAGCAATTAACCAAAACTGCCACATATTTTTAGTACCTCCTTAAAAAATTAAATTATACAATATAATTATACTATAAATAATATAAAAATGGAAGAGAATTATTGACTTTTTATGAAAACAAAGATAAAATAATTAGGTAAATTGAAAATAAGGGGGATAAAAATGGACGAACAAAATAATAATCCAGTGCAAGGAGATAATGGAAGCATGGAAAATAACAATCAGGTACAGGGAAATAATAGCAATGAGGGAAATGTTAATCAGGTGCAAAATCTTAATAATAATCAAGTAAATGGTCAAGAAAATAACAATAGAGTAGGTCAAAGCAATAGTCAGCGGGCAATATAATAATTATTCACAAAATTTAAATTCAGCAAATGGAGATCAAAAAAAGAAAAGTAAAGCACCAATAATTATTATAGTGGTTGTTATAGTACTATTACTATTTGGATGTTTAGTTTCAGGACTAGTATTTTTTGGAATTAAATTTTATAATGATAATATTAAAAATGAAATCACAGGAAAAAATTCAATTGTTAATGATATAATAAATTCAAATACCACAAGTAAAAACAATACTATAAAAAATACTACATCTAACACAATTAGAAATTCATTAGCAAATAATACAATAGCAAACAATACAGTTGTAAATAATACAGTAGAAAATAATGTGACTAATAATGTAGTTACAGGAGATGCAAAAACATCAACTAAAGAAGTTCCACTTGCTAAAGGTGAATGGGGAGTAGCTGCAAAATATAGTACAGAAACTAAAGGATATGAAAATGTAAATGTTAAAGTTACAAACTTTACAAGAGGAGAAGATGCTAAAAAAGCAGTTCAAGATTATATGAGCTCAGGTTCTTCAATATATAAATACCAAGATCCAAAAGAAGGTTTAGAATGGTTAGTAATAGATTATGATGTAGACTTTGCAGATTACACAATGCCATCTATAGGAGCTAATGGAGATGTATCAGGAAAAGTAGAAGGTTTAACATCTAGTTCAATAAAATATAATGGAGTAACATATATAACAAGTACTATATTTATTGGTCCAAGAGATTATGTTAAAACAAAAAATACATCTGGAAGATTAGCAACACAAGTACCAGTAGGATGTTCGGATTATATTGTTACTTTTGGAGCATATAATGAAACTAAAGCATATTTTAAAGGTGAATAAATAAAAACGATAAAAAAGCAAAGTAGAGTAAAATAGTCAGAAGTCAGAGATAATAAGTATTTGCTGAAAACTTATTACTGTAAATTTACTTGAAATTTCACTTTTTAGTTCTTTTCTTGAAATAATAGTAGGGAAAAGCGGTTGTTTACGTTATAACTATAATGAGATATATATAATATATGAATTTAGGTGGTACCACGAAAAAAATCGTCCTATTAATGGATTTTTCGTGGTATCTTTTTTTGTGTATGAAAGAGAAAAAAGTTAGTTTGTTGCAAATAGTTTTATGGTATGGGTGATTTAAAATTAGCCGTCTTGCTAAGCTTTACATCTAAAGCTTAGCAAGACTACTCTACAATGTCTGAGGTGTTAGCATATAATAAATATTTAAATTTTGATTATATTTTTTATAAAAGGGAGGAATTAAATTGAAAGAAGAAATAACAAAAATTAGAGATGTTGCAAAAACATTAATCGAAGATGCAAAAGATAGAAAAACTCTAAATGATATTAGAGTGAAAATATTGGGAAAAAAAGGTGAACTTACAACTATATTAAGAGGAATGGCAAATCTTAGTCCAGAAGAAAGACCTATTGTTGGTAATATGGTAAATAGTGTAAAGCAAGAACTAGAAGAATTTATTAAACAAAAAGAAAATGAATTTGAAGAAAAAGAATTGCAAGAAAAGTTGGAAAAAGAAAAAATAGATGTAACACTTCCAAGTACTAAAGTTAAAAGAGGAAGCAAACATCCAATTAATAGAACAATAGAAGAAATACAAGATTTATTTGTATCTATGGGATATGATGTTATTGATGGACCAGAACTTGAAACAGATGAATTTTGTTTTGAAAGATTGAATTTACCAAAAGGTCATCCAGCAAGAGATATGCAAGATAGTTTTTATATTACAGATGAGTATTTATTAAGAACACAAACATCAAGTGTGCAAGCAAGAACAATGCTTGGTAATAAAGAAAAATCACCTATTAGAATGATTTGTACAGGAAAAACATATAGGAGAGAAGATGATGCAACACATTCTCATCAATTTAATCAAGTTGAAGGATTAGTAATTGATAAAAAAGAAAACAATGTATCACTTGCAGATTTAAAAGGAACATTAGAAGTATTTGTTAGAAAATTAATTGGAGAGAATTTAAATTTAAGATTTAGACCAAGTTATTTCCCATTTACAGAGCCTTCTTATGAAGTTGATGTCACATGTTTTAAATGTGGTGGAAAAGGATGCAATTTGTGTAAACAAACAGGATGGATAGAAGTATTAGGAGCAGGAATAGTTCATCCAAATGTATTAAAGATGAATGGATATGATCCAGATTTATATGGAGGATTTGCTTTTGGTACAGGAATAGACCGTTTAGCAATGTTTAGATATGGAATAACAGATATGAGATATTTATACACAAATGATACAAGATTTTTAAAACAATTTGATAGAAAGGATGAGGAGTAATATGAAATTAAGTTTGAATTTCGTAAAAGATTATATAGATATAGATGTTCCTGTAAAAACTTTAGCAGAAGATATGACTAGAGTTGGAAATGAATATGACTATGCAGGAAATTTAATTGATGCAAGTAAATTAGTTATAGGAGAAGTAGTATCTTGCAAAGATCATCCAGATTCTGACCATTTACATGTTTGCAAAGTTAATATAGGAGAAGAAACTTTAAATATTGTATGTGGTGCACCAAATGTAAGAGAAGGATTAAAAGTAATAGTTGCATTAGATGGTGCGCATCTTCCAGGTGATGTTAAGATAAAAAAAGGTAATATACGTGGAGAAGAATCTAATGGAATGCTTTGTTCACTACAAGAATTAGGTATAGAAAATAAATTTTTGACAGATATTGATAAAGATGGAATACATGAATTAGGAAATGATGCAATTGTTGGTGAAGATCCAATAAAATATTTAAAATTAGATGATAGTGTTATTGATTTTGAATTGACTGCTAATAGAGGAGATTTATTAAGTATATTAGGTATGGCATATGAAATAGGTGCAATATATGATAAAAAAGTAAAGGATATAGATTTATCATATAATGAGCAAGGTGAAGATATAAATAATAAATTTTCTATAGAAATAAATACAGATAATTGTTCACTATTTTTATCAAAAAAGGCCGAAAACGTTGTAATTAAAGAAAGTCCGGATTTTATAAAAAGTAGACTTATAGCATCTGGAATTAGACCAATCAATAATGTTGTAGATATCAGTAATTATGTTATGTTAGAAGTAGGTCAACCACTTCACTTTTATGATGCAGATAGATTAGAAAATAAATTAGAAGTTAGAATGGCTGGAAAGAACGAAAAGTTAACAACTTTAGATAATATAGAAAGAATTTTAGATGAAAATGATATAGTTATTTCTGATGGTAAAAAGGCAATAGGACTTGCAGGAGTGATGGGAGGTCTTACAACAGAGGTAGAAAATGATACAAAAAATGTAATTATAGAATCTGCAATTTTCGACTCTGTAAAAGTTAGAAAGACATCTAAGAAGATATTAAGAAGTGAAGCAAGTAATCGTTTTGAAAAGGGATTAGACCCAAAAAGAACTTATATGGCTATAGAAAGAGCATGTCATTTACTAGAAAAATATGCAGATGCAAAAATTGTTACAGGTTTAGTAAAATATGATAATACAAATAAAGAAAATAAAGATGTAGTTGTAAAAGTTTCAGATATTAACAATGTACTTGGAACTAAATTAAAAAAAGAAGAAATTTTAGATGTATTTAGAAGACTAGACTTTAAGTGTACTTCTGAAGACGAAAAAATTACAGTATCTGTACCATCAAGAAGATTAGATATATCTATTAAAGAAGATTTAACAGAAGAAGTAGGGAGAATATATGGTGTAGATAATATTGAAGGAAAGTTACCAAGTCTTCCTATGAAAGCTGGAAGTTTCGATAAAACTACAAGAGAAATAAGAAATAAAATGATTTCTTTAGGACTTAATGAAACATTAACATATATTTTAGTAAATGATAAAGATGTAAACAAGTATGTTGTGGATGAATTCGAAAGCTTAAAATTATTAGATCCAATGACTGAAGAAAGAAATACATTAAGAAATAGTATTTTACCATCTTTATTAAAAGTTTATGAATATAATAAAGCTCGTAATATAAAAGATGTTAGTATATTCGAAATAGGAAAAGGATTTTATAAAAAACAAGATGAATATAAAGAAGAGACAAAACTTGCTTCAGTTATGTCTGGAGAATATTATTTAGGACTAAATAAGGTAGAAGTAGATTTTTATATAACAAAAGGTATAGTAGAAGAAATATTAGATTATTTAGGATATAACGGTAGATATAGTTTTGTAACTGATAAAGAATTTTCACAAGAGTTCCATCCAGGTCAAACAGCTGCAATAAGTGTAAATAATGATGTTGTTGGCTATGTTCGGAAGATTACATCCAAATGTAACTAAAGATAAAGTTTTTGTATTCGAAATTAATTTAAGTAAATTACTATCTAAGAAAGTTGGAAAAATGAAATTTAAGGAAATTTCTAAATTTCCAAATGTAAAAAAAGATGTTGCATTTATTGTAAATAAAGACATAACATCTAAAGAAATAGAAATGGTAATAAAAAAGGCAAGTGGTTCAGCGCTTACAAATATTGAAGTTTTTGATGTTTATACAGGTGAAAATGTTGGTGAAAATGAAAAGTCAATAGCATATTCTTTAACTTTTAATGATACAAAGAGAACTTTAACTGAAGAAGAGGTAATGGAAAGTTTTAAAAAGATAATTGAAAATGTTGAGAAAAAGTGTAATGCAAGACTTAGAAATTAATTTGTAAAAATAGTAAGTTATAAGGTGAGAAGATGGAAAATAGATATGAATTTTTTATAGCTGGAAGAGCTAGAAACAAAGAAAATATTTTAAAAATATGTAATATATTTGACAAATGTAATGTATCTTATTATTGTTTTATTAAAAATGAAGATAATTGGGGATACGGAAATAAAAATCAAACTCCAGAAGAAAAACAAAAAGAATTTGAATCATTAGGATTAAAGAGTGATATTGTTTTGAGTTTATTTCACAATGATTTAGAGGGAGAAAAAAATTCTAAAAATTTATTACTTGTTTTGCCAGCTGGAAAGGCAGCACATATAGAATCTGGAATTGCATATGGATTAGGGAAAAAATGCTATGCGATTGGCGAGTATGAAGCAACTGATACTTTATATAATATTTTTGAAGAGATATTTGCAAATGAAAAAGAATTAGAGGAATTTTTAAAAAAATATAGATAATTTATTATATAAATATATACGATAAAATGTTGAAAAAGCAAAATTTGTGTGATAATATTATGTATAGATGCAAACAAAGGAGGAATGTAAAATGGCAAAGAAAAATTATGAAACAGGAAGAATTCTTACAAAAGTAATGGCTGCTATCTTAGCAGGACTAATGATATTAGGAGTAGCAACAACTTTTATATATTATTTGGTAAATACAGTAATAAAATAATTGTATCTATATAAAATAGGAGATATATATGATAGAAAATTTAATAAATACAATAAATCAGTTTATTCAGTTAAATGTAATAGCATACATAAATGAACTATATCAATATCCAGTAAAGCTTATATCCATAATATTAGATTTAGTTATTGTTATATTTTTAGGATATAAATTTGTTAAATCAGTTAAAAAGTCTAGAGTTGCACAATTATTAAAGGGAATAGTACTTTTTGTACTAATTGTAGCAATTAGTGATTTATTAAATTTGAGAATATTAAATTTTATATTAACATCAGTTATGACATATGGAGTTATAGCATTAATAATTATATTCCAACCAGAATTACGTAGAACTTTAGAACAACTGGGAAGCAATAAATTTACTAGATTTTTCGGAATAGATAAAGATGTAATTACAAAAACAAAAGAAGATGTATATAAGATTGTAATTGCTGCATCAGAACTTTCGAAAAACAAGACGGGGGGATTAATTGTAATAGAAAGAGAAATTAAGATAAAAGATATAATAGAAACAGGAGTTATATTGGATGCGGAAGTGTCACCACAATTGCTTGTAAATCTATTTACACCAAATACTCCATTACATGATGGTGCAGTAATTATAAGTGAAAATAAAATTGTTTCAGCAGCATGTATCTTGCCACTTGCAAGTAGTCAAGATATTGCTAAAGAATTAGGAACAAGACATAGAGCTGCAATTGGAATTTCTAAAGAATCTGACGCCATTGCAATAGTAGTTTCAGAAGAAACCGGAAAAATTTCTATTGCAAGAGATGGTAGTTTAATTGCAGATTTAAAAGAAGATGCATTAAAAAAGATATTAATAAAAAATATAGTTTCTGATAGATACAAAGAAGATAAAAAATCTAGAAGAGAAGCTTTTAAATTAAAAATCAAATCAAAAGATATTAATCGGTGATAGTTCTAAATAATTAAAATCGTTATCAATTAAATAAGAATTATAAGCTTTACAAATTTTCATGCAGGCGTGCTTAAAAAACACGTCTGCTTTTAAAAATAAAAAAATTTTATGGCACTTTGTAATTAGGCAAGAGATTAAATGGAGGCTAATATGAGAAATATAAGATTAGTAATAGAATATGATGGAAAAGATTTTAATGGCTGGCAAAAACAACCTAATAAATTAAATATACAAGGTGAGATTGAAAGAGTAATTAGCAGTATTACAGGGGAAGACGATATTAATTTAATTGCTTCTGGAAGAACAGATGCTGGTGTACATGCAGTAGGGCAAGTTGCAAATTTTAAAACAAATAGTAAAATTCCAATAGAAAAAATGGCTATAGCAATTAATTCAAGATTAAAAAAATCAATTGTTATAAAAAAGGCAGAAGAAGTTGAGGAGAGATTTCATAGTAGATATTCTTGCAAGAAAAAAACATACAGGTATATTATAAATAATTCGAAATATGGTACAGCGATTTATAGGAATTTAGAATATCATTTTCCAATAAGTTTAAATATAGATGAAATGAAAAAGGCCATAAAAGAATTTGAAGGTGAGCACGATTTTAAAGGATTTAAGGCCAGCGGGACAAGTAGTAAGAGTAGTGTAAGAACAATTTATAGTACAAATCTTTATAAAGAAAACGATAGGATATATATAGAACTTACAGGAAATGGTTTTTTATATAATATGGTTAGAATAATAGCTGGAACATTATTAGATGTTGGTATTGGAAAAATAAAAGCAGAGGATATAAAAGAAATAATTAAGTCAAAAGATAGAACAAAAGCAGGAAAGACTCTTCCTCCACAGGGATTGTATTTATTAAATGTTGAATATGAATAAAGGTATAAAAGAATAATATAGTAAAAATGTTATTAAAGGGAAATAGGGAAGTATAAAAATAATAAATCTTAAAATATATACAATCAAGGAACAATATATTAGTAACCAAAAATAGTAATAAAGAATAATATATACAAAACGAAAACTATACATAGAAAGAGAGGAATTTTGTATGAATACTTTATTACTATTTTTTGCTCTACCTGTTGCAACAATTATATTAGCAATTGTATTAGAAAAAATATTGGATTGTCCTATATTAGTTGCGGCAACGTTTTTTGCTATATTTCTAATTGTTACATTTGCTGCTTTTGATTCAAGTTTCTTGGTATTTGCTATAGTTTATACAATACTTGCGTTTATAACAGCTGCGCTTGTTAAAGCAATATGCAATTTTATTAAAAATTGTATAAACAATCAAAATAATTGTTCAAACAATAATTGCAATAATAACTCGAATAATGATTTGAACAATAATTGTATTTGCGGAGAAAATGACAATACTGATGATAACACTAATAGTTCGTGTTCGTTATGTTCTAGGAGTGATTTTTATCCTGTACAAAATTATACAAGAAGATTTAGAAGATAGAGTCAATCTAAAGTTATTAATTGAAAATATTTTGATAATGAATTATTCGAGATAACTATATAACTGTAATAAAAAGCTAGATAATGATGAGATATAATAAAATATATTATCATTATTTAGCTTTTTTCTATTTATTACACTAATATTACAAATATATTAAATCATTATTACAGGAGTTGGATTTATTGTTTTTTGTAGTTGTTTGATGTAAAATAAAATAAGTAGTATTATGTAATAAAATGTAGGGAGTGGTAATTATATGGCAAAAAATCCAATGCAAAGAAAAGCAAGGAATTCATTTATATTAGGGATGTTTGTAACATTAGTAATAACAGGAGTTATAATCGCATTTTTAGTATTTAAATTAATAAATATAAATACTGAGAATAAAGAAAAGGGGCAAGAGTTAAAAAATGTATATGTTTTAACAACAGATATAAAATCAGGTGATAACATAAAATTAGAAAATTTAAAAAAAGTAGATGTAACAACTGAAATAGTGCCAAATAACAGTGTTACTTTGATGCAAATTGAAGAAAATACAATTGCAAAAATAGATTTGAAACAAGGAACTATTCTTTCAACTGATATGATAACAAAATCAGAAGAAAAAACTACTAATGATACAAGAATTCAAGAATATAATATGATTTTATTGCCATCACAAATAAATACTGACGAATATGTAGATATACGATTGAGATTACCTTCAGGATTAGATTATATAGTAGTTTCAAAAAAGAAAATAGAATTACCACAAGTTCTAGGAATAAATTCTGAAAATACAATTTTACTTAGATTAAATGAAAGTGAAATACAAACAATGAGTAATGCGATAGTAGAGAATTATATTATGGAAGGTTCTATTTTATATGTATCTAAATATATAGAACCAGGACTTCAAAATTCTTCTATTCCAACTTATGTTCCAAGCATTACAGTACAAGAAGCAATTCGTCAGAATAATAATATAACAGTTGAGGCAAGAAATGCTTTAATTACAAGATTTAATGAATCAGTAAATACAAGAAATAATATTAATTCTTCATTAGAGATATATAATAATAAAGCAAAAGATAATATAGAAAAATCTATAGAAGATGAGGTAAATAAAGCTATGCAAGAAAGAAAAAAATATTTAGATGCTTTAAAATAATTCTATAGGAGAGATTAAACGGGGATAGTTTGAAAGGAATGTTAAAAACTTTCATATCTATGTATGCCTTACGAGCGAAGCGAGAAAGGAATGAAGTTTTAAATGAAAAAAATTAGTTTTATAGGAGCATACGATAAAACAGATCTTATAATATACATTGCTAGAATATTAGTTGCAATGAAAAAAAGTGTATTAGTAGTGGATGCTACAGTAAATCAAAAAGCAAAATATGTAGTACCAGTTATTAATCCAAGCAAGACATATATAACAGAATTTGAAGGAATCGATGTTGCAGTTGGTTTTAATAAAATTTCTGATATAAAAAATTATATTGGAATTGATGAAAATGAAGATTTAAAATATGATTATATATTTTATGATATTGATTCATTAGAAAGTTTTACAAACTATAATATAGATAATTGTATAGCAAAGTATTTTGTAAGTTCATTTGATTTATATTCATTAAAAAAAGGTATTGAAATTTTAGCAAGTACTAATAAAGAATTAACACTTACTAAAGTATATTTTGCAAAAGAAGTAACTAAACAAGATGATGAATACTTAGAATTCTTAGCAAAAGATTATAATATCAAATGGAATAAGGAAATTGTATATTTTCCTTTTGAAATGGGAGACCAAACGGTAATTTCAGAAAATCAGAGAGTGTCTAAAATAAAGTTAAAAAAATTAACACCGGAGTATAAAGATGGATTAATGTATATTGCAGAAGAAATATTAGAAGGTGAGGAAATAGGACTTTTAAGAAAAGCTTTTAAGCAATTAGAAAGAGGTGTGTAGATATGGCTATTATAACATTTTATAGTACAGATTATAAAGAAACAGGACAAACTGTGTCTATGGCTTCGGTTATAACACATATGGCAATTAAGCATAATTATAAAATGCTAGCAATAGCAACAAGTTTTAGGGATTCGAGTTTAGAAAATTGTTTCTGGAAACAAGAAAACGAAAGTAACACAGGCTCTAAATTATTAAATTCTAATTTAGTAGGTATAGGATCTGGAATTGAAGGATTAACTAAAGTTTTAGTATCTAATAGATCATCAAATAATATAGTAACTGATTATGCTAAAGTAGTGTTTAAAGATAGATTAGAAATATTAAGTTCACCACAAGCTAAGTTTTATTCAGAATATAAAAATATTTGTGAAAGTTATCCAGTTGTAATAGAAGCTAGTAAAAGGAATTATGACTTGGTTTTTGTAGATTTAAGCAAAAGAGTACCAGAGACTATAAGAAAACAGATTTTGAAAATGTCTGATATCATAATAATGAATTTGAATCAAGGCTTAAGAACAATAGAGGAATTTATGGATTTAAGAGAAAAAGAAGAAATATATAGACAAGAAAATGTTATGATTTCAATAGGAAAATATGATAGATTTTCCAAATATAATGAAAAAAATATTACAAGATTTTTGAAAGAAAAAAGTCTGTTATCAGTTATTCCATATAATACATTATTTTTTGAGGCATGCACAGAAGCAAAACTTCCAGATTTTTTCCTAAAGTTAAGAAGTATAGATGAATCTGATAGAAATAAATTTTTTATAAGAGAAATTGATAATATGTGTAATAACATTATATATAAGTTAAAAGAATTAGAATTGAAAGCGTAAAAGTCAAAAAAATAAGGTTAAGCACTAATAAAAGCTTACAATAATTTATTATCTATATGAAAATGGAAGGAGAAAAATATGATTAATGCAATTTTAATTATACTTATTTTTGCGTTAGTAATTATATTTATTCTATATGGTATACAAAAAATAAAGCGAGAAGAAACAGAAGAAATAATAGAAGTAGATGATAAAACCTATACTTTAGATAAGATGACAAACTTTATAAAAAAGAGATTAGATGAAATTACAAAAATAAACTTATATGATATAGGTCTTTCAGAAGAAGAGTTAAAAAGAAGAAAAAATAAAAAATACGAATTAAAAAAAGCTTTAAAAGGATGTACATATGGAGATGCAAATGATAAGAAATATGTAAAAGAATTAATTTATGACATATTGTATAGAGAATATGGTGTTGATGAAACTAATATTTCCAAAGCAATTCCTTTTGATGTTCCATCACTTTTAACAGCAAAAGATAAATTTGATATTATATTATATATGTATAAAAATGAATTTGGAACAGAAAGCTTAACAGAGATTATAAAAAAATATAATTTGGCAGATTTAAGATATTTAAAAGGAAATACAAAACCTTGTTATGTTATAACAGAAGAAGATATTAATAAAATTTTCGAAAAAGAGAATTTTGTATTAACATATGAAGATAAATTAAAAGTATTAGTACAAAGGATTTATGAAGGATACAAAGGATATAGTGTTATAGATGAAATAAGAGAAATGAATATAGACCGGAGTATCTGGACGGAGTATCTGGACTTCCAGAATCTTTTATTTCACAGATGTCACAATCAGGAGGAGAGTATTTAAATAATATAGAGGGATATAAAATACCAAGAGCTTGTGATAGTGTTTGGATATTTTTTCAGGGGAAATCAATTCGTCTAGAATTTTTATCTTTTGGAACCGAATCAGAATTAAAAAGGGTATGTCAAAACATATATAAGTATAATAATCCAGGGCAATTATCAGATACAAATGGATTTAAGATTAATGAAATGAAAGATGGATCTAGAGTTGTTGTTGTAAGACCAAGTTTTGCAGAAAATTGGGCTTTTTTCGTAAGAAAGTTTGATGTTAAAAAGGCAAGTCTAGAGAGTCTTATTGTTGAAGAAGGAAGTAAAAATGCAATTGATTTGATAAAATATCTTGTAAAAGGTGCTAGAATAGTATCTATAACAGGAGAACAAGCATCTGGAAAAACAACAATGCTTATGGCAATGATAGAAAATATTTATGAAACAATGAATATAAGAGTACAAGAGACTGCTTTCGAATTACACCTAAGAAAAATTTATCCAACAAGAAATATATTAACTTTTAGAGAAACAGATAGTATATCTGGTCAGATGGGATTAGATGTACAAAAGAAAACAGATGGTAGTGTAAATATTATAGGAGAGGTAGCAACAGATCCTGTTGCAGCATGGATGATACAAGCAAGTCAGGTTGCAAGTCAGTTTACTTTATTTACTCATCATGCTAAGACATTTCCATTACTTGTACAATCATTAAGAAATTCACTTTTAAAAGTTGGAGTATTTAATGATGAAAAAATAGCAGAAGAGCAAGTTGTTAGTGTATTAAACTTTGATATACATTTGGTAAAAGATTTTAAAGGAAGAAGATATATAGAAAGAATTACAGAATGTATACCAATAGAGAATGAAAATAATTATAATTTAGATTATAAAAGAGCAAAGACTGAAGATGCAAAATTAGATAAGTTTTTTGATAATGCTACAGTATATTTTTCTAAAAGTACTAACTTACAGACTTATAAATATGTAAATATATTAGAATATCATGATGGATGTTATGTGCTAACAAATCCAATTTCAGAGCAAAACATAAAAGAAATGAAAAATAATATGGACCAGCAGGATGCAAAAGCATTTGAAAAATTTTGCAAAGACAATTGGTGAACATTGGGTGAACATTTAACTAAGTCCCCAACGTTCACAAAATGTTTAAGAAAAAAGGAGGCGCAAAGGTTTGAATGATAATTCACAAATTTTAAAGATAGCAATAATCATATTAATAACAATATTACTTGGTATAATGATTGCTTATTTAATAGTTAGAAAATTAACAAATAAAGAAGAACAAAAAATAATAAAACAATTGCGCCAAGGAACAAAAGCTAAAAGTTTTTCTACAGAAATACTCTATCAAAAATTATATCTTACATATTTAAAGATACCATTTTTAAAAAGGTATTTAGTAAAACTAAGAAGAAGATTAGAGATTATTAATGTTCAAGATGAATATTTAACAAGAAAACAAACAGCAAAAATATTAACAAATATGTTACTTTTAATTATACCTACAACAATATTAATAATATATTTAAACAGAAATAATTATTTAATGCTTGCTATATTATTAGTATCTGAAATATTTTTTCTGGATTTATATTTAGATTCTAGAGTAGATAAAGTGGATAATAAATTATTAAGAGAGCAAATTAACTTTTTTACAAATGTAAGACATAGTTACCATGAAGTTAATATGGTAGAAGAGGCAATATATGATGTAATTCAAGATGAAGAAGAAAAAGAAATTGCAAGACAAGGAGAGAGGATATATGAAATATTAAATTCCGATGATCCAGAGTCAGAATTAGAAAAATATTATGATGTAGCTCCAAATAGTTATTTAAAAGAATTTGCAGGAATTTCATATTTAACTAAAGAATATGGAGATATGAAAGATAAAGATGGCTCATCAGTATACCTAAAGAATTTAAATCATATTACTCGGAGAAATGCAGTTAGAGTTATTAAAAAGAGATAAATTAGATTATACATTTCAAAGTTTATCTGTAATTAGTATTTTACCTATGTTATTTTTAGAACCACTTAAATATTGGGCAGTTAATCAATTTGGAATGACAGCGATTGAAGAGTTTTATAATGGCAAACCAGGGATGATTATACAAATTTTAGTATTAGTAATTACATTTATTTGTTATACTTTGATAAGAAAATTAAAAGATAATGGTTCTACATCTAATATTCGTATAAAAAATGAAGAAAATCCATGGCAAAATAAATTGTTTAATATTCCAATAATAAAACAATTTGTACAATTATTTATTCCAAGAAAAGGTACTAAAAATTATAGAAAAATAGTAAATAAATTAAAAGATTCAGCTGCTAGAACAAAAATAGAATGGTTATATATTAATAGAATTACATTTGTGATATTAACATTTTTTATATCAATGTTTTTAGTAATTAGCCTACATAAAGTAAGTATTAATTATGTTTATACAAGTCCAACAACAGATTATGATGTTATTGGTACTTTATCACAAAGAGATAAAATAAAAGCAGATGAATTAACTAAAAAAGATAATGAAATTATAAAAATATTTAAAGGAAGAAAAAATATAACTAATAATCAAATTAAGGAAATACTAAAACAAACAGACTACTATAAAAATGCAACTGATGAAAAATTAGATGTAGCAGCTAAGAGAATTAATGAGAAATTAGATATTATAAATAATGAATATTTACGGATGGTATGAAGTTTTAATATGTGTAATTATAGCTGGAATATCATACATGGTTCCAATATGGCTTCTTACATTCCAAATTGAGATGCGAAAACTTGAAAAAGAAAATGAAGTTATGCAGTTTCAAACTATTATTTTAATGCTTATGAATATTGAAAGAATTAGTGTTGAAACAATATTAGAATGGTTAGAAAGATATTCAAATATTTTTAAAGAACCAATTAATAAATGCTTGAATAATTATGAAAGTGGTGCATATGAAGCTTTAGAAAAGCTAAAAGAAGACGTTTCATATAAAGATTTAATAAGAATAATAGAAGGGTTGCAAGCAGCAGTCGAGAAGATTTCAATTAAAGAAGCTTTTGATGAATTAGAAACTGAAAGAGAATTTTATAAAGAAAAAAGAAAAGAAGCAAATGACAGATTGATTACTAGAAAAGGATTAATAGGTAAAGCAGTTGGATTTACACCAATGGTTTTATTGTTTGTAGGATATTTAATTATACCGTTAATCTATGTAGGAATAAAAAGTTTGTCAGTTTCATTTTCATCATTATCTATGTAAAATGTGCCAAAAGGGACGGGGCATTTTGACAATCTTTCAATTAAATAAAAAAATATGTATGATTTTATATTAAAAATTGTCAAAATTCCCCGTCCCCTTTGGCAAAAAAGGTTGGTGATAAAAATAGAAAATATATCAAAAACACTTATTATAATATCAAGTATAATTATTTCTATACTAATAGTAACTGTATTAACATTCACATTAGGTAATTTATCATTAGCACAAAAAGAAAAGCAAAACACAGAATATATTATAAAGCAAGCACAAAACAATAAAAAATTCGAATCTTTTAATAGAGAAAATTTATATGGAACTGACATTATATCTATTGCTAATCTAATTAAAGATTATAACACAAAAAACGATAATCAATATAAGGACATGGAAATGCTTCTTACAATAAATAATGAAATAGAAAATGCAATATTTTTTAAAAAAGGTAGATATAACTTAGATGATATTATACAATATACTAAAAAGTTGCAAGAACAAGAATCAGATGAGTTATTAAATTTTAAAACAAAAAAATTTAAATGCACCAAAGTATTATATGATGGTAATAGAATTTATAAAATGCAGTTTCAAGATTAAGGAGGAAAATTTTTTGTGGAAAACGCATCAAAGGCATTGATAATGGCAGTTAGTATAATATTAGGAATAATGATAGTAACATTCCTTTGTTTTGCATTTGGAATGGTAAAAAATTTAAATTCAAAAAATATGACTCAAATAGAGGAAACAGAAACGGCAAAATTTAATGAAGAATTTTTTAAATATTATGAAAACGGAAAAGATATTATAGAGGTGACATCACATGATATTATATCTATTTCTAATTTTGTAAAAGAAAATAATTCAAAATATGATTTAAAGGAAGCTACACAAAATTCTTATTATGTTACAATAGATGTATATACAAAAAGTGAAAAAATATACAATTTTGAAAAAAGTAATCAAGATGAATATAGTATTTTTTTAGAACAAAATAGAATTTTTAAATGTTCAGAAATTAAAATAAATAAAATAACAAAAAGAGTTGAATATGTGAAATATGAAGAAGTATAATCAAATATAGGAAGGATTATAATGAAACAAAAGCTTATTATAATTATATGTATATTTTTATTTATAACATTAATATTGGCTTTAGGAATATATCATCACAGTATAATTAATGTAGAATCAAATAAAAATAATAAAGAATTTGAAAAATATACTAAAGATGTAATTACAGGAACAGATTTAATTACAGTAATAAATAATGCAATAGATAAAAATGAATTTAATGGAATATATAAAGATGCAAGTTCAAAATATATAATTAATGATACTAATTCTATAAAAATAGAAGTAAAATTTTTAGAAAAAGAAGAAATTATAACAATGGAATCAATTTATGATTTGGGAATAGAACAATTTATAAAACATTATTCAAACAAAAAATTTAAATGTAACGAAATAAATTATCATAATAAAACAAAAAATATAAGTTATATGAAATTTGAAGAAGTTTAAGTTATGTATTAATTTTTGGAGTAAAACTCTAAAATTATATAAATAAAAACTAAGGAGGAAATAGATATGGAGAATGCATCAAAAGCACTAATAATAGCAGGGTCAATAATATTAGCAGTGTTAATTATAATATTGGGGATGTATTTTTATAACTTGGCAGCAGGAGCTGGAAAAAGTATAAATATGACAGAATATGAAATTCAACAGTTTAATTCTAAATTTACTATGTATGAAGGAAAAGTAACTGGTTCACAAGCAAAACAATTATGTGATGCAATAGAAAATCACAATGCAGCTTATATTAATGAACCAACTAAACAAGTGTCTGTTGCAGAGGTTTCACAAGATGCTGCAGCAACAGATAGTTCAAAAATAGGACAAGCAAGAGCAAGAAAATCATATATACAAGAAGGTTTAACATATGATGTAACTATTGGATATGATATGAATACTGGACTTGTATCTAATATAGGAATTAGATCTACTACAGGACACTAAAAGGAATAGGTGAACCTTTTATAAAACCTAAAAATTAATGAAAACAAGAGGTTAAATGTATGGAAAATGCATCGAAAGCACTGATAATAGCAGGTTCAATAATATTAGCAGTATTAATTATAATATTGGGAATGTATTTTTACAATCAAGCAGTAGGAATAGGTAAAAATATAAATATGACTGAATATGAATTACAAGCATATAATTCAAAGTTTATTAATTTTGAAGGAAAAGTAAGTGGAACTAAAGCCAGAGAATTATGTGATGTAATGAAACAACATAATATTGCCAATTCTACAAATAAAGAAACTGGAGTATTTCCATTCTATAATGCTCAAAGTGATAATACTACTAATTTTACAGCTGTTATAGCTGATAGTAGTCTTAATACGCAAATTGATAATGTTAAGAGTTTATTAAAAACTGGAAAGTTTTATGAAATTATATTAATCTATGATAATCAAAAAGGAATAGTATCTGCAATTAATTTTAAAGAATTATAAGGTAGTGAATGATAAATGGAAAATGCGGTACATACAATAAAAACTGTATTTGGAGCCATTGCTTTTTGTTTAGCTCTTACAATTAGTTTTATGCTATTTGGAAGAATAAAACATGCACGGTAATGCAGTTTTATATTCAAAAGACGAAAGTTTATATTATGAAACTAAAGATTATGAAAAAGAAAATCCTGTAATAAAACAAAAAAGAATTGTTGGATTAGAAACTGTTGTTTGTAGCATATTTAATTATCAAAATTCAGAAGAGGTTATATATTTAAGAAAAGGAAACTATAATCAAGATACAGGAGATGTATATAATGTACAAAAAATTTTATTATATACATCTAGCAAAAATTTGCAAGAAATAGATTGCTTTAATATTGAAGCTGAAACAAAAAGAATAGAAAATTGGACAAGTAATGAAGAAGAAATAAATAATCATACTGGTGTATTACTTTATGGTGGAATATATGACGGAAATAATTATGATGGACTAATTAATACAGATTTTAATAATAGCCCTAAATTTGTAGAAGAAATAGGTAAGTCTATAGTAGATGGAAAAGAAAAAACTTTTATTTATTATACAATTATTAATTAGGTGGACAAATAGAGGAGGTTATCATGGAAGATAGTGTAATTACAATAATAGCAATATTTTTAGCTGCAATACTTATGTTTATATTTCCTATGATGGCTGTTTCTGATAGATTGGATGATATATCACAATTATCTGTTCAATCTGAGACATCTGAGTTTGTAGATAGAATTAGAAAAAAAGGTGTTCTTACATTAGATGATTATAATGGATATATACGGAACGGCAAGCTTAGGAGGAGTTACACCATTAAATGTAGAAATCGAAATACAAATACTAGATGAGAATCCAAATATTGAAGCAAATAATAATGATAAAACAAAAATAGGGGAAAATTTATATTATAATATATATACAAGTCAAATAGAAGAAAGACTTGGAAAAGATGGAAAAATAGTACTAAAAGAAGGAGATATTATTAGTGTAAACGTAAAAAATACTAATAAAACATTAGGTCAGATTTTAAGAAGTATATTTTATAAAGTATCAGATGATGCATATGAAATTGCAGCATCTGATAGTGGCATAATATTAATAGACGGAAATATATAAATAAAAAAGAGAAAGGTGGATAAATATGAAATTACAACATTTTGCAGTTATATTCATAATTATTATATTACCAATCTCTTTTTTGCTTTCAGAATATATGGGGTCAAAAATAGAAGAAGTAAATATGCAAACAGAGTACAATTCAAGAATAAGTGATGCAACATATGATGGAGTGAAAGCATTTGAATTAAATACAAATAAAGAAAACAAAAAAATGTCAATAAAAGAAAAAAAACAAGAAGTAGGATATGCAATAGAAGTATTTTACAAAACACTTGCCAATAAATTTTCAGCTAGTGGTTATAATAGTGATTCTTTAAAGGATTATACACCTGCAATATTATTTAATCTATATGATGGATTTTTTATCCAAAGCAAATATAAGAATGTAGAAAATAATAATTATGAATATGGATTAAAGCCATATGAATATTATTCATGTAGATATATAAAGTCAGATGATTTTGATTTTATTGTTAATTATACATTAGATAATTATATATCTATTTATGGAAAGGTAAATGGAGAATTTGTAAAAAAATCAGGATATCTAATTGATATTAGGAAAATAGATGAACATTCAAAAAACAAAATTGACAATGGAGAGCAAGTAACTAATATTTATTATGATAATTTGAAAATTGAAAAAGAAATTTTAACAAATTTTGAAATAAAAAATGAAGGAAATTTAATTATACAAAATGAGAAAAATTATGAGAGTACAAGTGCATTAGAATATTATATAGAATCATATAAATTTACAAAATGGGTAACAGAAAATTTAAGAAATATAAAACCAAAAGATTCTATAGATAGTAATACTTTGAAAAAACCAAATTTTTCTATAAATACAACTATAGAAAATGAAAATATTTTTGAAATTAATGATAATAATATACCAGAAAATAGGGATTCAGTATTTTATATGCATAAAGAATCTGTTATAAGAAAAAAAATAGAAGATAGCCTAATAACTGCAATTGCAAATTACAATCAATTTTCGACTGGAAATTATGAGTTTGTACTTCCAAATATAAAAGAAACAGATTGGGAAAATATTACTACTAAAGTTTGCATGACATCATTTGTTCAAGGATTATCTATAAAAGGAAAATATTACAATAATTATGAGGCTGTAGTAAGTAATACAAATACAGAGTTTGTAAATAAAAATGATCTAATTGTTATTGCAAATGATGGTAATTATCATACATTAAATTGCAAAGAGCTTATTAAAGAAACAGCCAAAAATAATGATTTTGCGCATACAGCTTATTCAAAGCGAAATCTAATTAGACAAAAAATGAAAGTAGAGAAAAATGGTAATACATATTATTATTATCCTCACATAGTAAATAATACAAAGAAAAACTATATGAATTGTTATAAATGTATTGCTAATTTATCAGAAGTATATAATTTAGAACAAGTTATATATGGAGAAGTAACAGATGAAAATGGAAATATTTTATATAATAAAGATACATTAAATAATATAAGAACAATATATTTTACTAGTTTGGCAAGAGAGAAATATGATTTAAGAAAGTAAATTGTTTAAAAATAAATAAAATTGGTTATTATAAAATAAGTGAGGTATTTTATGAAAAAAATAAGACCAATTTTATTTGTTTTTTTATTAATTATAATTTATATATATGTAGCATATATATCTTTATTTCCAAATAATATTATTATATTTGAAGGAGAAACCATAAGTTTAAATAGAATTTATGGAGTTGAAATAAAAGAAGTAGGAAATTTAGATTCTAACTTACTAACTAATAGTAAAACCATGCAAGCAGCAACAAATATTACAGAAAATAGAGCAAGTCAAATTGGAAAAACAAATATAAGTTTAAATTTATTTAATAGCATACCATTAAAACAAGTTGAAGTTAATGTAATAAAAAGAACAAAAGTGGTACCTTTAGGAAATGCAATAGGACTTAAATTATATACAAAAGGTGTAATGGTAGTTGGAATGTCAGAGGTACAAGGAGAAGATAAAAATAATTATAGACCATATGAAAATACAGGATTACAAGAAGGAGATATGATAGTCGAAATTGATGATGTAACAGTAACATGTATATCTGAATTAATAGATACAGTTAATAAATCTAAAGGTGATCAAATGAAAGTAAAATTTGTTAGAGATTCTGGCACAAAAATAACCAATATTACACCTATCAAAACATCTAGTAGTGAATATAAATTAGGACTTTGGGTAAGAGATGCTCGGGGGGCGGAGTTGGTACTGCAAGTTTTTTTGAGCCTGAAACAGGAATGTTTTGTGCTTTGGGTCATGGAATAACAGATGTAGATACAGGTGATGTTATTAATATAGCAAATGGAGAATTAGTTACTACTAATATTATTTCAATAGCAAAAGGTGAAAAAGGAAAACCAGGTGAAATTAAAGGAAGCATAGAGACAGGAGAGAAAATTGGAGATGTATTAAAAAACACATCATTTGGAATATATGGAACTATAAGTGAAAAGAGCAAATTAGGAATAAGTTCTAATGATGAAATAGAAGTAGCTTTAAGAGATGAAATAAAACAAGGTGAAGCAGAGATCATCTGCGAATTAGAGGATGGAAAAAAGGAAAATTACAAAATTCAAATTCAAAAGGTATATACAAGTAATAATTATGATAATAAAAGTATGTTAATTAAGATAACTGATGAAAGATTATTAGAAAAGACAGGTGGAATAGTTCAAGGTATGAGTGGTTCGCCTATAATACAAAATGGAAAATTTGTTGGAGCTGTAACACATGTATTAGTAAATGATCCTACAGTAGGATATGGAGTCTTTGCAGATATGATGATAAAACAGATGAAGACTACTTAGAAAAGGCTTTAAAGGATTATTTATAATAATGTATGAATTTCATTAATGAATAAAATTTTTTATTAAGCAGTATAGTTTTAAATCTATATTGCTTTTTATATTTTAGTTATTTTATAAAATGAATTTCATAAATTTTATTTGGATAATGAAATAATTATATTACTAGTATGTACTTTTAAGAAATTGTAATTTTGGTAATAAAAACCATACAAAAATAATAAATTTATCTATGCTATGAAAAATTAGTATGATATAATAAAAGTATATTATAGGAGGAGTTAGATGGAATTGTTTAATGAAATTACAAATTCTTTTTATTTTACTGCAATTATAAGAATTTTAATAGGAATACTTCTTGCAGGAATAATAGGACTAGAAAGAGAAGCATGGAATAAACCTGCAGGGTTTAGAACGCATGCACTTGTAGGAGCAAGTGCAGTACTTGTTATGCTTTGTGGAGAATACATAGGAAATCAAACAAATACAGATGTAACTAGAATACCAGCACAATTACTATCTGGGATAGGATTTATTGGTGCAGGAACTATTCTTAGAGAAGGATTTGATGTTAAAGGATTAACTACTGCTGCAAGTCTTTTATGTGTTACTTGTATTGGACTTACTGTAGGAACAGGATTTTATTTAGCTGCTATTATAACAACAATACTTGCATATCTAATATTAAGATATTCACATAAAATATCTGATAATTTGGCATCTTTTAATGTTATAAATTTAAATTTATATGCTAAAGAAATGAAAGAAGTTATACCTAAAATAAGAGATATATTAAAAAGATATGATATAAATATTAAACAAATAAGATATGATGAAAAGGCTGAATATAAAAAAGATAAATATAGGGAACTTATAGTTATTGGAAGATATAAAGATGGAATAGATATAAATGATGTAGTGTCTGATATAGCGTCATTAGAAGAAGTTTCAAGAGTTATTCAGAATGGAAAAGATGATTAATTAGAAAAGAGGTCAAAAAGTGAAAAAGTTTATAAAAAGATTAATACTTATATTAATAATAGTAAGCTGTTTACTTGGTATATATCATTACAAAGACGAATTGATTAATCAAGTGGAAAATATTTCTTATAGATTTAATGAATTAGGATTAACAGAAAAACAAAATGAAATATATAGTGAAGCTGAAATACAAGAGATTATTAGTCAAACAAGTAATAATGTAAATGGTGAATATGAAGGAAAATTAGATAATTATTATTATAATCAATTGAGTTCTAATGCTAGAGTAATTTATAGAATTTTTAAAGATAATACAGAAAGCTTAAAAACAGGTACATATAATATAAGATTACCATCAATATTAGAAAATACATTAAAAGAAGATGGTGGACAAGAAAAATTAAATCAAGATTTTCAAGATGCATGGGATGCTTTTAAATTAGATACTCCAGAGGTTTTTTATATTAATGTTAATAAAATGTGTTTAATGACAAAAACAATAACTAAAGGATTAAAAGTGAGCCATGAATTATATATACAAAATCAAAATAGTGAAAGCAGTCTAACAGATGGATGGAAATCAAAAGAAGAAGTAGAAAAATCAATAAATGAAATACAAAAAGTAAAAAAGGAAATTATAAAAAATATACCAGATAACGATTTCGCTAAAATAGTATATGTTCACAATTGGATTATAGATAATGTAAAATATGATACAACAACAACTAAAACAAACAATTCAAATATTTATGGTGGATTAGTAAAAAAAGAAGTAGTATGTGAAGGATATGCAAAAACATTTAAATACTTATTAGATGAGCTTAATGTACCATGTGTTTTAGTTTGTGGAACTGGAACAGATGAAAATGGTGAAACAGAGAAACATGCATGGAATTATGTGTATTTAAATGGTGCGTGGTATGGAATTGATACTACATGGGATGATCCAATAATAATAGGTGATGGAGAAATAGATAGTAAAATAAAATATAAGTATTTCTTAAAAGGCTCACAGGAGTTTTTAAAAAATCATTTAGAGGAAGGAAAATTTACCAAAGAGGGAATAGAGTTTGCTTATCCAGAACTTAGTGTTACGAATTATAGAAATAAATAAAAATTAGAAATAGATATTCTATTAAGTTATATCACGCTTACAAATATGTATTTCAGAAATAGATATTGTTATGATAAGATAATATCTATAATAGGTATCCAATCTGATACTAATAATATTTGGAGGTAATATTGAATGAGAATTGAAATTTCAAAGCCATCAAAAGAGGTTCTGACAGAATGTGACATCTGTTACATTAAAAGCATAGTAAATGTGTACATAAATGCATATTGCTTAATGTCAGAACAAAATAATCGGTCTGTGTTTGTATTAGAATGTGTCCCAGAAGAATGTGCTAAAAAAGTTATAAGCCATATAAAAGAAATATACAGTGTAGATTTAAAAGAAGATACATTTATGGCTGAGATAGACTTGATGGATTTACTAAGTGGAGGATTATGGTAGAAAAAAACACACCTTTCTAAATTGTGAAAGGTGTGTTTTTTGTAGCTACAATTTAGAAAAACTTGAATATTAAAAACAATTGTGATAAATGTATAAAACATATATATAATAAATAAAAAGAATAAATCCAATAAACACCTTAGGCAAAGTGTTCATTTAGATTTATTCCTTTTATTTATAAACTATTTTTAGTTACAAGCATTGGACCAATTTTTGTAACAGTTCCAGCTCCTTGAGTAATTATTATATCATTAGAAATAGCATGAGTGTGAACAAAATTAACAATTTCAGAAAAACTAGGCATATAATATGCCTTTTTTCCTAAAGAAGCTATTTCTTCAGCTAAATCTTTTGAACTTATATCATAGGTATTTTTTTCTCTTGCGGCATAAATATCAGTAATAATAATATTATCAAAATTTATTAAAGCTTTAGCAAAGTCTTTTAATAAGTTTTTAGTTCTGCTATAAGTATGAGGTTGAAATATTACCCATGATTGATTATATTTTTTATTTTTCAATGCATTTGCGGTTGCTGTAATTTCAGTAGGGTGATGACCATAATCATCGTAAACATTTACATTATTAAAAGAACCTACAAATTCAAATCTTCTGTGAGCACCTGTAAATTTTAATAATCCATTTTTCATATCTTCTTTTTCTAGTCCATAAACATGGCATACACAAATACAGGCCAATGCATTTGATACATTATGAATTCCAGGTACAGATAATTTGATAGTTTTATAAAATGTATTGTTATAATATACATCAAAACTTGCAAAACCATTTTGATCAAATTGTATATTTCTTGCTAAAAAATTTGCATGTTCATTTTCAATTCCGTAAGTTATAGTCTTGGCAGTAGTAAATCTAGATAGGTGTGAAGAGTTTTTATCATCTG
The DNA here is from genome assembly GCA_905215935.1 of uncultured bacterium. Classification (GTDB taxonomy): domain Bacteria; phylum Bacillota; class Clostridia; order TANB77; family CAG-508; genus CAG-492. The sequence continues at coordinate 143,975 of CAJMRY010000001.1, read as the reverse complement.
CATTTAATACAAGTAAACCATCATCAGGAAGTAATCGCACATACTTAGCAAAAGAAGTTTTTATATGTTCTAAATCTTTAAAATAATCTAAATGGTCATTATCTATATTTAATATTATTTCTGTTTTTGGAAAAAACTTTAAAAAGCTTTCAACATATTCACAAGCTTCTATAATAAAATATTCACTATTACCAACTCTATAGTTACCATTTAATTGCTTTAATTCTGCACCTACTTGAATTGAAGGATCTTTACAAGCTTCTAAAAAACAAACAGAAAGCATAGAAGTTGTTGTAGACTTTCCATGTGTACCTGAAACACAAATCGTGTTTCTAAAAGCTTTAGTAATTAAACCTAAAAAATCAGCTCTTTCGATAGTGGGAATATGAAGTTCTTTAGCTTTTTGCATTTCTATATCGTCATTAGGAATTGCAGCAGAATATATAACAACATCTGATCTTGATAGATTTTGCAAATCATGACCAATAGTAACCTTAATGCCATTTTTTATTAACTTATTTGTATTTTCAGAAGGATTTAAATCAGAACCAGTTATATTAAAGTTCCAATTTTTTAATATTTCGGCAATACCACTCATGCTAGTACCACCAATTCCTATCATATGTATATTTTTATATTGTTTTAACTCATCTATATTAGCCAATTTGAGCCACGCTCCTTAATTTTAATATTTAACCTAGCCTATTATATACTCAAAATAGATATATTTCAATAAAATTTTTGCATAAATAATGCAAAATTTTAGATATTAACAAATAATGCAATTAATATATTATATTTGAATATAAAATATGAATAATACTATCTTTTATATAGCGAATTAATTGCAATAAAAATTGTATATATAAAAAATAAGATTTCATTACCTGAGAATCAATATCTTTTATATAAGCTGTAATTACATTATATATTAAGGGAATTATGAATATATAATAAAGATATGGGGATAATAAGCAAAGAATTTATTTATCTTATTATATGTAGTATTTACCAAAAAAGTTAAAAATATACTAAATAAGAAAAAAATGTAAAAATAAGAAGGATAAATTATTTTTTTGGTGAATAATATACTAGTACATATAATATGTACAAAATTTTTATAACAGTGGAAGGCGGTGCTCAAATGCAAATTACAGATGTACGTTTAAAAAAAGTTAATTCAGGAAACAGAATGAAAGCTGTTGCTTCTGTAACATTCGATAATGAATTTGTTGTTCGTGACATTAAAGTTATCGAAAGTCAAAAAGGATTATTTATTGCTATGCCAAGTAAAAAATCTTTTGATGGAGAATACAAAGATATAGCTCACCCAATCAATCGTGAAACAAGAGAAAAAATTCAAAATGCTATATTCGAAGTATACAATGCTCCAGAAACTGAAGAAGCTACATCAGTTGAAACTGAAGAAGCATCTTCAGAAGAAACAGCAGAATAATAAATGAAAGAAGATGATAAAAATATTCATCTTCTTTTTTATGTTTATGAAAAGTTACAAAATATGCTAAAAATGTATTGACATTACAGTTTTAGAAGTATATAATAGAAAGGCATGTAAGATTTGCGATGAAGTAAGATGTGGCTACAAGCTTAGAACTGCTAGGTTTGGAGGGAACTCTTATGGAGTATGTCGTGGCTTAGACCAAGGCGGTAAGTTATTAAGAATAAAAAGCACTTATCCCAAGAATATCATGCAATACTTGGGCTTTTATATAGGTAAAAAAGAAACACCTGGGTGCGTTATAACTTCCGACCGAAATAAAAATATTTTAAGGAGGGAAATTTACATGGCAACAGTAACAGGAAATGCGGTAGCAAGTGAAAAAATCAGAATAAGATTAAAAGCTTATGATCATGTAGTTTTAGAACAGTCTGCTGAAAAAATAGTAGATACTGCTAAAAGAACAGGAGCAAAAGTTTCAGGTCCTATTCCACTACCAACAGAGAAAGAAATCATAACAATATTACGTTCTCCACACAAACACAAAGATTCAAGAGAACAATTTGAGATGAGAACACATAAAAGAGTTATTGATATTCTTTACCCAACACAAAAAACTGTAGATAGTCTTATGAAAATAGACTTACCAGCAGGTGTTGATATTGAAATAAAATTATAATTTTAAAAATTAAAAAGGTCTCTTATTAAGACCAAGCTGATGTACTATAAAAATATAGAAAACAAAATATCAGCCAATAGTATTTAGGAGGGAAAAATGAAAACATTAATAGGAAAAAAAGTTGGAATGACTCAAATATTTGATGAAACAGGAAAAGTTATTCCAGTTACAGTAATAGAAGCTGGTCCTTGTTTAGTAGCACAAGTTAAATCAGTAGAAACAGATGGATACAATGCTATTCAATTAGGATATGGTGATGTAAAGGAAAGTAAATTAAATAAACCAGAAAAAGGACATTTTGCAAAAGCAAAATTAGCTCTAAAAAAACATTTAAGAGAATTCAGAATGGATTCGGTAGATGGAGTTAATGTAGGAGATGAAATAAAAGTTGATACTTTTGTAGTAGGAGACAGAATCGACGTACAAGGAACTTCAAAAGGAAAAGGATTCCAAGGTGTTATTAAACGTCATGGACAATCAAGAGGACCTATGGGTCATGGTTCTATGTATCATAGAAGACCAGGTTCAATGGGACCAACATCAACACCAGGTAGAGTATTTAAAGGTAAAAAACTTCCAGGACATATGGGAAGAGTTACAGTTACAATACAAAATCTAGATGTTGTAAAAGTAGATTTAGATAAAAATGCAATCTTAGTAAAAGGTAGTGTACCAGGAGCTAAAGGTGCAATATTAAAATTAAAAACAAGCGTAAAAGCATAAGGAAGGAGGAAAAAGTAAATGCCTAGTATAGATGTATACAATGTAGAAGGAAAGAAAGTTAAATCAGTAGAACTAAAAGAAGAAGTATTTGGTATAGAACCAAATGAATCAGTTGTACATAGTGTTTTAGTTAACTTTTTAGCTAACCAAAGACAAGGTACACAAAGTACAAAAACAAGAGCAGAAGTTCGTGGTGGTGGAAGAAAACCATGGAGACAAAAAGGTACTGGTAGAGCTAGACAAGGAAGTATAAGAGCTCCACAATGGATTAAAGGTGGTATTGCATTAGGACCAAAACCACGTTCATATAAATATACAGTTAATAAAAAAGAAAAGAGACTTGCAATTAAATCAATATTAAGTTCTAAAGTTTTAGAAAAAGAATTAGTTGTTGTTGATAGTTTAGATTTAAAAGAAATCAAAACTAAAGAAATGGCTAAAGCATTAACAAACTTAAAAGTAGAAGGTAAATCTTTAATCGTTTTACCAGAAAAGAATGAAAATATTCAAAAATCTGCAAGAAATATAGAAGGAGTAAAAACAAGTTTAGTAAATACAATAAATGTTTATGATTTATTAAAATATAAAAACTTAATAATTACTCTAGATACAGTTAAAAAATTAGAGGAGGTGTACGCATAAGATGATGGCGGAAGATATCATAATTGAACCAATTATTACTGAAAAAAGTAATGATGGATTACAAGAAGGAAAGTATACCTTTAAAGTAAATAAAAAAGCAACAAAAGTTGATATAGCAAGAGCTGTAGAAAAACTTTTTGAAGTAAAAGTATTAAGTGTAAATACAATTACAGTAAAAGGAAAAGAAAAAAGAGTAGGTAGAAGTGTTGGAAGAACATCAGATTGGAAAAAAGCAATAGTTACAATCGATACAAATCCATCAGAAGTATCTTACAAAGCAGAAGGCGGAAAAGTAAAGAAAGTTTCTAAGAAATATAAAGATTCAATAGATGAATTTATGGGAGCTTAATCTGCTTATAAAGTAAATAAAAAATAAATATCTAGTTTTAATACTAGGAAAATAAAATTAAAAGGAGAGAATAAAAAATGGGAATGAAACATTTTAACCCAACAACTCCATCATTAAGAAACATGACAGTTTCTACATTTGATGAAATAACAAAATCTACTCCTGAAAGATCTTTACTTGCAAAGAAAAAGAAAAATTCAGGAAGAAACTCATATGGTAGAATAACTGTACGTCACCAAGGTGGAGGAAACAGACAAAAATATAGAATAATAGATTTTAAAAGAAGAAAAGATGATATGGTAGCAACTGTTATAGGAATCGAATATGATCCAAACAGAAGTGCAAATATTGCTTTAATAGAATATGAAGATGGAGAAAAATCATACATCTTAGCACCAATCGGATTAACAGATGGTGACAAAGTAGTATCTGGAGATAAAGCAGATATTAAACCAGGAAACTGTATGAAAATTGAAAGCATACCAGTAGGTACAATGATTCATAATATAGAATTAAATCCTGGTCAAGGTGGAAAATTAGTAAGAGCTGCTGGACAAGAAGCACAATTAATGGCTAAAGAAGGTAAATATGCTCACGTAAGACTTCCATCAGGAGAAATGAGATTAATAATGGCTGTATGTAGAGCAACTATAGGAACAGTTGGAAACTCAGACCATGAAAATGTTAAAATAGGTAAAGCTGGAAGAAGCAGACATATGGGTAAAAGACCTGAAGTTAGAGGTTCTGTAATGAACCCAGTAGATCACCCTCATGGTGGTGGTGAAGGTAGAGCACCTGTAGGACACGCAGGACCAATGACACCTTGGGGTAAACCAGCTCTTGGATATAAAACAAGAAAGAAAAATAAACAATCTGATAAATTTATTGTTAAGAGAAGAAAATAAGAAGGAGGGAAATAATACTTATGTCAAGATCTAGTAAAAAAGTACCATACGTAGCTCCTGAACTTATGAAAAGAATTGAAGCTATGAATGAATCAGGAAATAAAGAAGTATTAAAAACATGGTCAAGAGCTTCTACTATATATCCACAAATGGTTGGACACACAATAGCTGTTCATGATGGTAGAAAACATGTACCAGTTTATATATCAGAAGAAATGATAGGACATAAATTAGGAGAATTTGCTCCAACAAGAACATTCAAAGGTCATGCAGGAGAAAAAACAACAAAAAAATAAAATAAAACTACTTTAAGGAGGGAAATAAAGTGGAAGAAGTAATGCAAGAAATTATACCAGAAGCAGTTGCAACTCTTAAATTTGCAAGAATTTCACCTAGAAAAGTGAAAGTCGTTGCAGATTTATTAAGAGGAAAAAATGTTGATGAAGCTTTAGCTATCGTTAAATTTACACCAAAAGCTGCATCTGAAATATTAGAAAAATTATTAAAATCAGCTATTGCAAATGCTGAAAATAATCATAATATGACTAGTAGTAAATTATATGTTGCTGAAATTTATGCAAATCAAGGTCCAACATTAAAGAGAATTAGACCTGCTGCAAAAGGTTCAGCAGTTAGAATAAGAAAAAGAACAAGTCATATAACAATAGTATTGAGAGAAAGAGTGTAAAAGAAAGGAGGATTTATTTAAAATGGGACAAAAAATGGATCCACATGGATTAAGAGTTGGCATAATTAAGGATTGGAGTTCAAAATGGTATGCAGATTCTAAGAACTTTGGAGATTATCTTGTAGAAGATAACAAAATCCGTAAATATGTAAAGAAAAAATTATATGTTAGTGGAATTTCAAAAATTGAAATTGAAAGAACTGCTAAATTTGTTAAAGTTAATGTATTTACAGCAAAACCAGGTTTAGTAATCGGAAAAGGTGGAAACCTTGCTGAAGAATTAAAACTTGAATTACAAAAAATGATTAATAAAGAAGTAAATTTAAATATAGTTGAGGTTAAAAATGTTGATGTAGATGCACAATTAGTTGCAGAAAATATCGCAGGACAATTAGAAAGAAGAATTTCATTCAGAAGAGCAATGAAACAATGTATGCAAAAATCTATGAAAGCAGGTGCTTTAGGAATTAAAACTGCAGTATCTGGAAGATTAGGTGGAGCAGATATGGCTAGAACAGAATTCTATAAAGAAGGTACAATACCACTTCAAACATTAAGAGCTGATATTGATTATGGATTTGCAGAAGCAGATACAACATATGGAAAAATCGGTGTTAAAGTTTGGATATATAAAGGTGAAGTTCTTCCAGCTAAAAAAGCTAAAATGGAAGGAGGAGACAAATAATGCCATTAATGCCAAAAAGAACAAAATATAGAAAACAACAAAAAGGTAGAGTAAGAGGAAAAGCAATGAGAGGAAATAAAGTTACTGATGGTGAATATGGTATTCAATCATTAGAACTAGGGTTTATTACTTCTAATCAAATAGAAGCAGCCCGTGTTGCTATGACTCGTTATATTAAAAGAGGTGGAAAAGTTTGGATCAAAATTTTCCCAGATAAACCAATAACAAAGAAGCCAGCTGAAACTCGTATGGGTAAAGGTAAAGGAGCCGTAGAATACTGGGTAGCAGCTGTAAAACCAGGTAGAGTAATGTTTGAAATAGCAGGAGTTCCAGAAGAAACTGCAAGAGAAGCTTTAAGACTTGCTGCAAATAAACTATCTGTTAAGTGTAAATTTGTTAAAAAGGAAACTGAAATAGGTGGTGAAATAGATGAAGATAAATAAAATAAGAGAAATGTCTTCACCAGATTTAGAAAAGGAATTAGGAGAATTAAAATCAGAGTTATTTAAATTAAGATTTAGTTTAAAAACAAATGGTCTAGATAATCCTATGAAAATTAAAGAAGTGAGAAAAGACATTGCTAGAGTAAAAACTGAATTAAGAAAAAGAGAAATTGAAGAAGTAAAATAGTAGCAGGAACTATATTTACTAGAACAAATAAAATGTAATCCTGACAATTTTTGAGGAAGGAGATTAATCGAAATGGAAGAAAGAAATCTTCGTAAAGTTATGATTGGTACAGTTGTTTCTGATAAAATGGATAAAACAGTTGTTGTTGCAGTAGAAACAAGTGAAAAAAATAAAACTTATGGAAAAATCCAAAAAAGAACATATAAGTTAAAAGCTCATGACGAAAAAAATGAATGCCAAACTGGAGATAAAGTTAAAGTAATGGAAACAAGACCTTTATCAAAAGATAAGAGATGGAGAGTAGTTGAAATCGTTGAAAAGGCAGTTATAAAATAATTAATTAAAGAAGGAGGTACTAGTAGTATGGTACAGCAACAATCTATATTAAAAGTAGCTGATAACACTGGTGCAAAAGAAATTATGTGTATCAGATGTCTAGGCGGATCATATAGAAAATACGCTAGAATTGGAGATGTTATTGTTGCTTCTGTTAAAACAGCTACACCAGGTGGCGTTGTTAAAAAAGGTGATGTTGTAAAAGCAGTAGTAGTAAGAACTAAAAAACCAACAAGAAGAGCAGATGGATCATATATAAGATTTGATGAAAATGCAGCTGTAATTATAAAAGAAGATGGAAACCCAAAAGGAACTCGTATATTTGGGCCAGTTGCAAGAGAATTAAGAGATAAAGATTACATGAAAATATTATCTTTAGCTCCTGAAGTTCTATAATGTGTTAGCGAATGTGTGAGCTTACACATTGTTGATACAGAGGACTTTAAGCTCTTAAATAGAACGACTGTTTAAGTAGTTCTATTATTAGAGATTAAAGATGCAGATGAACGATTAGTGAATCTGTAAACCTATAAGATATTAAATTACCGAAAAGAAGAGGTGAAATATAAAATGTTGAAAGTAAAAAAAGGTGATACAGTTCAAGTTTTATCAGGAAATGATAAAGGTAAAACCGGAGAAGTATTAGAAGTAATACCAAAGACAGAAAAAGTAATTGTAAAAGGTATTAATATAAGAAAAAAACATGTTAAGCCAAGAAGACAAGGTGAAGAAGGCGGAATTATACCAGTTGAATGTGCAATCCATTCAAGTAAAGTAAATGTAGTTTGTCCAAAATGCGGAAAACCTACAAGAATAGGATTTGAAATTCAAAAAGATGAGAAAGTACGTGTTTGTAAAAAATGTGGTACAAAAATTAAATAAGAAAGGAGGTCTATTGAAGACTTATGGAAAAATTAAGAGAACAATATGAAAAAGAAATTATACCAAGCATGATGAAAAAATTCAATTATAAATCAGTTATGGAAGTTCCAAAACTAGAAAAAATAGTAATCAATATAGGTTTAGGAGATACAAAAGAAAATCCTAAATCATTAGAGAATGCTGTTAATGATTTAAAATTAATAACAGGTCAAAAACCAATTGTTACAAAATCTAAAAAGGCAATTGCTGCTTTCAAATTAAGAGCAGGTGTTGATATTGGATGTAAAGTTACTTTGAGAAAAGGAAAAATGTATGATTTTGCATACAAACTATTTAATGTAGCACTTCCAAGAGTAAGAGATTTTAGAGGAGTATCTGCAAATTCATTTGATGGTAGAGGAAATTACTCAATGGGTATAAAAGAACAATTAATATTCCCAGAAATTGAGTATGATAAAATTGATAAAATAAGAGGAATGGATATTATATTTGTTACAACAGCAAATACAGATGAAGAAGCAAGAGAATTATTAACTCTTTTAGGAATGCCTTTTAAAGGATAAAATTCACATAAATAGGCAAAATTAAAGGGACGCTTCTCATAAAAAATGAAAGCCGAAATGTGAAATTTCAAATAAATTGGTCCCGAGACTTTAGTCGAAAAGGAGGAGAAGTATAAAGAATGGCTAAGAAATCATTAAAAGTAAAACAACAAAAAGATCAAAAATTCAAGACAAGAGAATATAACAGATGTAAAATTTGTGGAAGACCACATGCTTACATTAGAAAATTTGGAATATGCCGTGTATGCTTTAGAGAATTAGCTCATAAAGGAGAAATACCAGGAGTAAAGAAAGCTAGCTGGTAAAACCTAAAGTTATGTTAAAAAGAAAAAGCGGAATGTTTCTAAAAAATTATAAAAGAGTAACAAGAAGGAGGTATGAAAATTGATTACTACTGATCCAATAGCAGATATGCTAACAAGAATAAGAAATGCAAATAGTTCAAAACATAAAACAGTAGATGTTCCTGCATCAAATATGAAAAGAGCAATTGCTAATATCTTATTAAATGAAGGATATATAAAAGCAGTTGAAGAAATAGAAGGCGAAGCAAATCAAGGAATTTTAAGAATTACTTTAAAATATGATGAAAAGGGCGCTAGAATAATTGATGGTTTAAAGAGAATTAGTAAACCAGGATTAAGAGTTTATGCATCTAAAGACGAATTACCAAAAGTATTAAATGGACTAGGAATTGCCTTAATTTCAACTTCTAAAGGAATTAAAACAGATAGAGAGGCAAGACAAGAAGGTTTAGGTGGAGAAGTTTTAGCTTACGTATGGTAAGAGATACACCTAAATAAGTTATTTGTAATTATTAAAACTAAGAAATAAACTAAATTAAAAGAAGGAGGGTAAAAAATGTCAAGAATAGGAAATAAACCTATTACAGTACCAGATGGTGTTGAAGTTACTTTAAACGGAAATCACATTACTGTAAAAGGACCTAAAGGAACTTTAGAAAAAGATTTTCATAATAATATTAAAGTTTCTATGGAAGATAAAGTAATTAAAGTTGAAAGACCAGATGATGAACCACAAAATAGAAGTTTACATGGTTTAACAAGAACTTTAATTAGTAATATGATAGAAGGCGTTTTAAACGAGTATAAAAGAGAATTAGAAATAAATGGTGTTGGATATAGAGCTCAGAAAAAAGGAAACAACTTATTAATGAACTTAGGATATTCTCATCCAGTAGAGATGGAAGCTCCAGAAGGAATTACATATGATGTTCCAAATCCAAACCAAATTATAGTTAGAGGTATTGATAAAGAGTTAGTTGGTCAAACAGCTGCTGTTATCAGAACAAAGAGACCACCAGAAGTATATAGAGGAAAAGGAATTAAATATGCAGAAGAGCATATTAGACGTAAAGAAGGTAAAGCTGGTAAGAAATAATAGATAAGAAAAAGAGGTGAAAAGAATGATTACTAAAACAAATAGAAAACTAGAAAGAGATAGAAGACATTTAAGAGTTCGTAAAAAAATAAGTGGTACAGCAGATCGTCCAAGATTATGTGTATATAGAAGTAATAATAACTTATTTGTTCAAGTAATTGATGATATTCAAGGAACTACATTGGTTAGTGCTTCTACTCTTGATAAAGAAGTAAAAGTAAAACATTCAAATAAAGAAGCTGCTAAAGAAGTTGGAACTTTAATAGCAAAAAGAGCAATGGATAAAAATATTAAAACTGTTGTTTTTGATAGAAGTGGTTATGTATATCATGGTGTTATTAAAGAATTAGCAGAAGCTGCAAGAGAAGCAGGTCTTGTATTTTAATAGAAAAAATAAGGGGATATAAACCTTATAAATTAGTAAAAGGAGGGAAAAAGCGTGCAACAAGAAAATACATCAGAATTAAAAGAAAAAGTTGTAGCGATTAATAGAGTTGCTAAAGTTGTTAAAGGTGGTAGAACATTTAGATTTAGTGCAGTTGTTGTTGTTGGTGACGAAAATGGTCACGTTGGTGTAGGAAATGGAAAAGCTTCAGAAGTTCCAGATGCAATCAAAAAAGCAATCGAAGACGCTAAAAAGAATTTGGTAGAAGTTCCAGTTGTAGGAACAACAATACCACACGAATATATAGGAAAATTTGGTAGTGCAAGTGTAATGCTAAAACCAGCAGCAGAAGGTACAGGAGTTATCGCAGGTGGAAGTGTTAGACCAGTACTTGAACTTGCAGGATATAAAGATATTAGAACTAAAGTTATAGGAACAAACAATCCTAGAAACGTAGTATATGCTACAATACAAGGATTACAATCAATGCAAACTATAGAGCAAGTTGCTAAAAAAAGAGGTAAAAAAGTAGAAGATATTATTTAATTTTATCTTGCATAATTAAATTAGTTATAATATACTTATGCTATAAAAATAAAGTTTACGCAGAAATTAAAGTTAAGGAGGTGTAACCGCATAATGAAAATAGACGAATTAAAACCAGCACAAAGTACAAAAACTAGAACAAGAGTAGGACGTGGAATTGGTTCAGGCCTTGGAAAAACTTCTGGTAGAGGACATAAAGGACAAAAAGCAAGATCAGGCGGTGGAGTAAGAAGAGGTTTTGAAGGTGGTCAAACACCATTATATAGAAGATTACCAAAAAGAGGTTTCACTAATATTCATGCTAAAAACTATACAGAAGTAACTCTTACAATGCTTAATAAAGCGAAGACTGAAGAAGTTACAGCTGAAAGTTTAGTTGCTGATGGAATTATTAGTAAAATTAATGATGGTATTGTAGTATTAGCTACAGGTACTCTAGAGAAAAAATTAGCTGTAAAAGCTAAAAGATTTACTAAAGCTGCAAAAGAAAAAATAGAAGCTTTAGGTGGAAAGACAGAGGTGATTTAATTGTTTAACACCATTAAAAATGCTTTAAAAACTCCAGATGTAAGAAAAAGATTATTATATACATTAATATTAATTATAGTATTTAGATTAGGTTGTTATATTACAATTCCAGGAGTAGACACAATAAAATTAGCAGAATATATGGGGTCTGCTACAAATGGAATGCAAGGATTGATTGATATGATTTCTGGTGGAGCTTTCTCAAGATTCTCTATCTTTGCTATGTCAATTAGTCCATATATTACAGCATCAATTGTAATACAATTATTAGGAATGGTTATTCCTTCTTTAGAAAGACTTGTAAAAGAAGGTGGAGAAGAAGGAAGAGCAAAGATAAACAAATATACCAAGATACTTACAATAGTACTTGCGTTAATTGAAGGTTTAGGTATATTCTTATCTTATAGAACATCAGGAATATTTGTTGATACAAGTTTCTTAACAGGTTTTGTGGTTCTAAGCTCATTAATGGCTGGAACAGCTTTATTAATGTGGTTAGGAGAGCAAATTACAAATAAAGGAATTGGTAATGGTATATCTATGATTATATTTGTAGGTATTATCTCAGGGTTACCAGCTGTTATTCCAACAATTTGGAATTTAATGTTCCAAGCAGGAGCTTTTAGTACAACAGGATTGTTAACAGCTCTAGGAATTGTTATTGGTGCAATAGTATTAATAACTGCAGTTGTATTTGTACAACAAGCAGAAAGAAGAGTGCCAGTACAATATTCTAAAAAAGTTGTTGGAAGAAAAATGGTAGGTGCTCAAAGTACACACATTCCATTGAAACTTGCAATGGCAGGTGTAATGCCAATTATATTTGCATCTTCATTTATGACATTCCCAGCAATGATCATTCAAATGTTTATAAGTGATATTGCAACGCAAACTGGATTTTGGGCTTCTATTTATAAATTTTCAATTGCTACATCATCATCAAATGTACCAATTGGATATTCTATAGCAAATGCGCTTGTATATTTATTACTTATTGTTGGATTTACATTTTTCTATACATATGCAACATTTAATCCAGCAGAAGTTTCTAATAATATTAAGAAAAATGGTGGATTTATACCAGGAATTAGAGCAGGAAAACCAACAACAGAGTATTTATCAAAGATTATATCAAGATTAACTTGGTTTGGTCGGAGTATATTTAGCAATTATAGCTATACTTCCAATGCTTGCTAGATTTACTAGTTTAGATTTAGCATTTGGAGGTACATCTATACTTATCGTAGTTGGTGTAGCAATAGAAATGATACAACAATTAGAATCTCAACTTGTAATGAGACATTACAAAGGATTTTTAGAATAATATAAAAATATACAAATGATTTGGGGTGAGGCATTGGAGATAAAAGCCATGCCTCAAATCAATTTTTTTAACTGTTGACTTAAAAATTGTCAAAAGTTGTCAAAAGGGACGGGGTATATTGACAATTTTTAAGGAGATTAAAAGATAATTAATTACATTTATAAAAATTGTAAATATACCCCGTCCCTTTTGACAACTTTTAAGGAGGAATAAAATATGTACATAATAATGCTTGGAGCACAAGGAACAGGAAAAGGAACTGTTGCAGGATTAATTAGTAAGGAAACAAAATTCCCACAAATTTCAACTGGAGATATATTTAGAAAAAATATTAGTGAAAAAACTGAACTAGGAATAGAAGCAGATAAATACATATCACAAGGAAATTTGGTACCAGATGAAATAACAGTTCCAATGGTAATAGATAGATTAAATGAAGAAGATGCAAAAAATGGTGCTATATTGGATGGATTTCCAAGAACAATAAGTCAAGCAGAAAAATTAGACGAAATATTACAAAATTTAGGTAAAAAAGTAGATCTAGTAATAAACTTGACAACACCAAGAGAAGAAATTATAGATAGAATGTTAACAAGAAGAGTATGTACTAATCAAGAATGCAAAGCTACATATAATACTAAACTTCATCCACCAAAGGTAGAAGGTATATGTGATATATGTGGATCAAAACTAAAACAAAGAGACGATGATTCAAATCCAGAAGCAATAAATAGAAGATTAGAGATATACGAAGAACAAACAAGCCCATTAGTAGAATATTACAATAAAAAAGGTGTTTTAAGAACAGAAAATGTAAGTACATCTATAAATAGAATGGGTGAAGATGTTGCAACTGATATTGTAAAATATATTAAGAATAGATAGAGGGAGTAAAGTGGTAACAATTAAATCAAAAAAAGAAATTGAATATATGAGAGAAGCATGTAAGGCTACAGCTTTAGTTCATAAAAAAATTGAGGAAGTAATAAAACCTGGTATTACAACTGCATATTTAGATAAAATTGCAGAAGAAACGATTAAGAAACTTGGAGGGATTCCAGCACAAAAGGGATATCCAAGTGGTGTAAAAGGTATTAGTGCTTTTCCATCTACATTATGTATCTCTATAAATGATGAAGTTATTCATGGAATACCTTCAAATAGAGTATATATTAAAGATGGAGATGTTGTAAGTATAGATTTGGTTGTATACAAAAATGGTTTTAATGGTGATGCAGCAAGAACTTATGTTGTAGGTAAAGGATCTAAAGAGGCAAATAAATTAGTAGATATAACTAAACAAGCCTTTTTTGAAGGAATAAAGTATGCTACTAAAGGTAATAGAGTTGGAGATATTTCTCATGCAATTGGTGAATTTATCCAAAAAAGCGGTTATTCTGTTGTAAGAGAATTTCAAGGGCATGGGATTGGAAGCCAAATGCATGAAGATCCAGGAATACCAAACTATGGAAAAGCAGGAAGAGGAATAAGATTAGAGCCTGGTATGACACTTGCAGTAGAACCAATGGTAATACAAGGAAGACCAGATATTTTAGAATTAGATGATGGTTGGACAATTATAACAGAAGATGGTAGTTTAGCAGCACATTATGAAAATACAATTTTAATTACAGAAAACGAGCCAGAAATATTGACATTGTTATAAATTTGTTATATACTATAAGAGCTATTGTTTCGCTTTAACAATAGTTATGTTATTGTATAAACAAATCAACATATTTTATATGGAGGTAAAAAATGTCAAAAGAGGATGTTATAGAAGTAGAAGGTACTGTTGTAGAGACATTACCAAATACAAATTTTAAGGTTAAGCTAGAAAATGGGCATGAAATTTTAGCTCATATATCAGGAAAACTTAGAATGAACTATATAAAAATTCTTCCAGGAGATAAAGTAAAAGTAGAATTGTCTCCATATGATTTGAATAGAGGAAGAATAACTTGGAGAGCAAAATAGATTATTAAGTGTTGGAAAATATTGTGTATGAGGTGCGATGTGAGATGTATCGATTTCATTTAGCCTGATATCTTAAAATACATCTGACCTCACACATCATACTTTTATAATTGCCAATACAGAATATAGCAAATAGTATGCAAAAATTACAGGAGGTGTAGTAATAATGAAAGTAAGACCATCAGTAAAGAAAATATGTGAAAAATGCAAAGTTATCAAAAGAAAAGGTAAAATTAGAGTAATTTGTGAAAACCCAAAACATAAACAAAGACAAGGGTAATTATTTTTTTGATATCAATACAAATTTAGTTGGCGGCTGTAAATCTTTGTATATCAATAGATTTATATATTAGATTTGTATTTATATATAGTTTTAAATTTAGTTAAAGACTTTATTTACTATTTTTTACAATCCATAAATAGTGAATTTAAAGTGCATTTCACCTTTAACATATTTAAAACAAAATCATAAAAAATTTTAAATTTTATAAAACATTTTGGAGGTGCTAAAAAATTATGGCTCGTATATCAGGAGTAGATTTACCTAGAGAAAAAAGAGTAGAAATAGGACTAACTTACATATATGGTATTGGATTACCAAGTTCTAAAAAAATATTAGAAAAAGCTGGGGTAAATCCAGACATTAGAGTAAAAGATTTAACAGATGATCAAGTACAAGCAATCAGAAAAGCTATGGAAGGACTTAAAGTTGAAGGTGACTTAAGAAGAGAAGTAGCATTAAATATAAAAAGACTTACAGAAATAGGATGCTATAGAGGATTAAGACATAGAAGAGGTCTACCAGTTAGAGGGCAAAGAACAAAAACAAATGCTCGTACAAGAAAAGGACCTAGAAAATTAGTAAGTAAAAGTAAAAAATAGGAGGTAAAACTTAAAATGGCTAAGAATGTAACAAAAAGAACAACAACTAGAAGAAGAGATAGAAAAAATATCGAAAAAGGTATGGCTCATATTCATTCTAGTTTTAATAATACAATAGTTACAATTACAGATGTTCAAGGTAATAGTATATCTTGGGCAAGTGCAGGAGAACTTGGATTTAAAGGTTCAAGAAAAAGTACTCCATTTGCTGCAGGAGAAGCAGCAGAAACAGCTGCAAAAGCAGCTATGGAACATGGTTTGAAATCTGTAGAAGTATTTGTAAAAGGACCAGGTTCAGGACGTGAAGCAGCAATAAGATCATTACAAGCTGCAGGTTTAGAAATAAGCAGTATTAAAGATGTAACACCAATACCACACAATGGTTGTAGACCACCAAAAAGACGTCGTGTATAATAAAAAATATTAAGGAAGGTGAAATAGAAAAATGGCAAGATATAAAGATGAACAATGCCGCATTTGCCGTAGAGAAGGTCAAAAATTATTCTTAAAAGGTACAAGATGTTATTCAGATAAATGTAGTATTTCAAGAAGAAATTATGCTCCAGGACAAAATGGGCAAAAGAAGAAAAAACTTTCAGAATATGGAACTCAATTAAGAGAAAAACAAAAAACAAAAGCTTTTTATGGAGTAAGTGAAAAACAATTTAGAAAATACTTCGATATGGCTTCAAATAGTAAAGGAAAAACTGGTGAAGTATTACTTCAAATACTAGAAAGCAGATTAGATAATGTAGTATATAGATTAGGTTTAGCAAGTTCAAGAGCACAAGCAAGAATGCAAGTAACACATGGTGCTTTTGAAGTTAATGGACAAAAAGTTGATATACCATCTTATTTAGTAAAAGCAGGAGATGTAATAGCTGTTAGAGAAATTAGAAGAGATAATGGAACAATAAAATTAAGTGTAGAAGAAAATGCATCAAGACCAGTTCCAGCTTGGTTAGAGAAAGATACTGAAAAATTAAGTGGAAAAGTTGTAACTCTAGCATCTAGAGAAGATGTAGATTTACCAGTTGAAGAACATTTAATAGTAGAGCTTTACTCTAAATAATAGTTATTAATAAAAATAGGGAGTATAATCCCATGTTTATGTTATTAGGAGGTTAATAATGATAGAATTTGAAAAGCCAAATATTAAATGCTTAGAAGTAGACGAAGGCAGCAATTACGCAAAATTTGTTTGCGAGCCATTAGAACGTGGATATGGCGTAACAATTGGAAATTCACTAAGGAGAATATTACTTTCTTCATTACCTGGAAGTGCTATAACTAGTGTAAAAATTGATGGCGTAGTACATGAGTTTTCTACTATTGCAAATGTTGTAGAAGATGTACCAGAGATAATCATTAATTTAAAAAGTGTTAGATTAAAATTAGATAAGAATGAAGAAAAGATTTTAAGAATAAATTTTAAAGGTGAAGGAGAAGTTACTGCAGGTGATATTATCACAGATGGTACTGTAGAAGTATTAAATCCAGATTTACATATTGCTACAGTTGCAGAAGGTGGTTCTCTAGTAATAGAAATGACAGCTGATATGGGTAGAGGATATAATACAGCTGAAAAAAATAAGAAGCCTGAACAATCTTTAGGAGTACTTCCAATAGATTCTATCTATACACCAGTAAAAAAAGTTAATTATTCAGTAGAAAATACAAGAGTTGGTCAAATGGTAGATTATGATAAATTAACAATAGAAGTTTGGACTGATGGAAGTTTAAAACCATATGAAGCTTTAAGCTTAGCGGCTAAAGTTATGACAGGACATTTAGAGTTATTTATCGATTTATCAGAAGCAACAAAAAATACTCAAATTATGATAGAAAAAGAAGAATCTAAGAAAGAAAAAGTATTAGAAATGTCAATTGAAGATTTAGAATTATCTGTTAGATCATTCAATTGTTTAAAAAGAGCTGGAATATCTACAGTCGAAGATTTAACTAATAAATCTGAAGCTGACATGATGAAAGTTAGAAATTTAGGAAAGAAATCTTTAGATGAAGTAACAAATAAATTACATTCATTAGGATTAGACTTTGCTAGAGAAGATGATTAGTAAAATAATTGCTAAATAATATTTTGAAACTTAAATATTAAGGAGGGAAAACAAAGTGGCAACTAATAGAAAATTAGGAAGAACAACAGATATAAGATTAGCAATGCTTAAGACTCAATTAACAGATCTTATTCTACATGAAAAAATTGAAACAACAGAAGCTAGAGCTAAAGAAGTAAAAGCTATGGCTGATAGTATTATCGCATTAGCAGTAAAAGAAAAAGATAATTTTGAAATGGTAGATGCTAAAATATATAAAGCTAAATTAGATAGCAAAGGTAACAAAGTTACAGAACTTGTAAAAAGTAAAAATGGTAAAGAATATTTAAAAGTAGTTAAAGAAGAAACTACAGAAAAAAGACAAAAAGATATGCCTTCAAGATTAAATGCAAGAAGAAAAATGATGACAATGGTAAATAAAGTAACAGATTCTGAAGGAAATAAAGTAGACTTAACAGCAAAATTATTTAATGAAATAGCTCCTAAATACGAAGGAAGAGTTGGAGGATACACACGTATCATTAAAGCTGGACCAAGAAGAGGAGACGCTGCAGAAGTTGTTATATTACAATTAGTTTAATATTTATACAAAAAGACATAAACAAATTATTGTTTATGTCTTTTTTTGAGCTTATATTAAAAATAGTAATTTTGTATAAATTTATGGATAAAATAAAAATGCCATAAGATTTTAATTATGGCAAGTAAATATAGATATAATAAAATGTAAAAGATGTATATTAAAATTGTTGATTTTTATCAATTACCAACAAAAATGTAATTAAAAAGCATCTAAATTATAGTACATTGTTGTACAAATAAATAAGAAAGAGGTAATAAATTATATAATATAAATTATTATGGAAACGATGATTATATAATTATATATAGGGTTAATGAGAAATCTAAAATAGAAGAACCTCATACTATTGAAAATGATGATGTATTGAAATATGTAAAAAGTGTTATTAAATAATGCTAAAACAAATATATGATAAGATTATACATTTAAAAATACAAGATTGAAATTATTTATTCTTACAATCTTGTATTTCATTGTATAAATACTATATAAATTATATGACTTTATTAATGGACTTGTAGTCTTCTAGATATTCTTCAATATCTTTAGTGTTACTATTTTACATTAACATTATCAATAATATCCTTACATTCTTTCCAATTAACAATTTTTATACAATCATAATCTTTTTCAAGATGGCTTAGTATCTTTTTTGTTCCATCTGATGAATCTAAATCTGTTACAATAATATTTTTTAAATAATCTTCATTTCCATACAAAAAACGAAATAGTAAAGAACGCATAAAAAATTCAATTTTATTTTCTTGATTTTTAACAGCGACAATTAAGTAAATCCCATCAGATTTTAGATTGGTATATGTACATAAATAAATAATTGTTTTAATTATATCAAAAAGTCCATACAAGGCAAGTGTCCATAATATGCCATAAAAAATGAAATCAGCCATATAAACCTCCATATATGTAAAATGGTGTTTTAAAGATTGCCAAAATGCCCCGTCCCTTTTGGCACCTTTTTGCAATTTTTATTTTATAAGATATTATATTATAAAATTATATTTATGTTACTAAGAATAATAGACATTTTAAAAATAATCATATATAATGAGCTAAAATATTATAGCAAAGAGAGGATTAAATTGGAACTTAAAGGAGACTTAACAGAGATAATATACCAAAATGAAGTTAATAGTTATACAGTAGCTACATTAGAAACAGATGAAGAAGAATTTACTATTGTTGGATATTTACCATTTATAAATATAGGAGATACCTTAAAGCTAATAGGCAGATTTGTAACTCATCAAGATTATGGGAGACAATTTAAGGTGGAAACTTTCGAAAAGATGATGCCACAGAGTTTAGCAAGCTTGGAGAAATATCTGGGAAATGGTGCAATAAAGGGGATTGGTCCTGCAACAGCTAAAAAGATAATTGATAAATTTGGAAAGCAAACAATTCATATTTTTAAATTTGAACCAACCAAGCTTGCTCGGGATTAAAGGTATAACAGAATCCAAGGCTATAGAAATGGCAGAACAATTTAATGAAAATTGGGAATTGTGGCAAATTGTTGGATTTTTGGAGAAATTTGGTATTGGTGTTCAAAATGCTAAAAATGTATATAAACGATTAGGTGTAAATGCTATAGAAGAAATAGAGGCAAATCCATATATACTAGTAGATATTGCAAATAATGTGGATTTTAAACAAATTGATAGAATGGCTATGGAAATAGGAATTCCATATAATAATGAAAAGAGAATTGCAAGTGGAATTAAATATGCACTTTTAAGAGTAGCATCTAATGGTCATTGTTGTGTGGAAAAAGAAAATTTGTATAATTTTACAAGAGAATTATTATCTGTAACAAATGAAGAGATAGAAGAAACAATTATCAGATTAAAGGTAAATAAAGAGATAGTTATATATAAAATGAAAGATGCAGAATGGATCTATTTAGATTATTATGATAAAGCAGAACAGAATATAGCTGAAAAATTAATAGTATTAGATAATGCTAAAAATATAAAAAAAATAAAAAATTTCTCAAAAGAATTAGAGAAAGTGGAGAAAGAAACAGATATAGAATTATCTACTAAACAAAAAGAGGCAGTAGAAGCAGTAAATGACCATAACGTATGTGTAATTACTGGTGGGCCAGGTACTGGTAAAACAACAATAATAAAAGTAATAATCGATTTATATAAAAAACAAGGTAAGAAAACAGTACTATGTGCACCAACTGGTAGAGCTGCCAAAAGAAT
This sequence comes from uncultured bacterium, assembly GCA_905215935.1. Lineage (GTDB taxonomy): Bacteria > Bacillota > Clostridia > TANB77 > CAG-508 > CAG-492. The sequence goes on along the minus strand of CAJMRY010000001.1, from coordinate 123,502 downwards.
GACAGAAACAACAAATGAAGAAGCCAAAACATTGCACCGTTTGTTAGAAATAGGGAAGATAGAAGATGAAGGTATAAGTAGCATTGATAGTGATGTTGCACCAATAGATGCAGATGTAATAATTATTGATGAGATGTCTATGGTGGATTTATTTTTAATGAATTATTTATTAAAAGCTATATATCAAGGAACAAAACTTGTACTAGTAGGAGATGTGGACCAGTTACCATCAGTAGGTCCTGGTAGTATATTAGAAGATATAATTAATTCAAATAGAATAACTACAATAACTTTAAATAAAATATTTAGACAGGCTGCTAAAAGTAAGATAATAATTAACAGTCATAGAGTCAATAGTGGAGAATATTTTATAAAACAAGAAGAGTCAGAAGAAAAATTAAATGAGGATTTCTTTTATATTAATGAACAGAATCAAGATAAAATATTATATCAAATACTTTCATTATGTAATGGAAGATTAAAAAATTATGGTGATTATGATTTCTTTAAAAATATACAAGTAATTACTCCAACTAAAAAAGGAATGCTTGGAACTAAAGAATTAAATAAAATATTACAGCAAACTTTAAATCCAAAAAGAGAAGACGATATCGAAAAACAAAATATGGGTGCAATTTACAGAGTTGGAGATAGAGTAATGCAAGTTAAAAATAATTATGATATATTTTGGGAAAGAAAATTGACTAAATATGAAACTGGAACAGGAGTTTTTAATGGAGAACTTGGCACAATAAAAACAATTGATGATTTAGAAAAAAAGGTAAAGATTCAGTTTGATGATGAAAAAATAGCATGGTATACATATCAAGACTTAGAGCAAATAGAACATTCATATGCAATAACAGTTCATAAAGCACAACGGAAGTGAATTTGATGTTGTTATATTACCTATAATGCAGGCGTCACCAATTTTACTTACAAGAAATTTATTGTATACAGCAATGACTAGAGCCAAAAAGATGCTTATTGTAATAGGAAATCCTAATATTGTAAATTATATGATACAAAATGTAGATATAAAGAAAAGAAATACAGGATTAAAAGAAAAACTAAAAGCAATTTAGAATTGTAAATTATGAGCTTGTTAAAGTTAGTAGTTTTTGTTAAATTATTTGATTACGTTTTATTTGATTTTTAAATATTGTAAAAAATGTGCTTTTTAATCTGGAAATATTAAAATTTAACTAAAATGATAAAGAACCAATTTAGTGTGCAAATTTTAAAAATTATTGATTATCAATGGCAAGCACTTCAAATTTACGTATAAAACTTTATGATTTTTCAAATTATTGATACAAATTAATATGATATATTTTACGGGGGCACAAAGATAAAAGGAGGAGTTATGAACTTTTTAGATTGTGTCCTTAATTTTATTTTTCCACCAGTGTGTGGAATATGTTTAAAAACAAGTAAAAAATATATATGTGAAGATTGCATGGAATTAATTAAATTTAAATCATTAAATAAGATTGAAATATATAATGACAAAAGTTTTAGAGAACATTTATATATTTTTAAGTATGAAGGAATAATAAGACAGAGAATATTAGAGTATAAATTTAAAGAAAAGTCTTATTTACATAGAAGTTTTTCAGAACTGATTTTAAATAGTAAAAAAAACATAGACTTTATAAAAAAATATGATATTTTAATTCCAATACCTATACACAAATATAGAATGAAGACAAGAGGATATAACCAAAGTGAACTTATTGCAAAAGATTTAGTACATGAAATTAAAAATATAAAATTAGAAAATAATGTTATTATAAAAAATAAAAATATAGTAGCACAAAGTTCATTAAATAAAAAACAGAGAGAAAATAATATAAAAGATGTATATCAAATTAAAAGTATAGAAAAAATTATAAATAAAAGAATATTACTGTTAGATGATATATATACAACAGGAAGTACTGTTAATGAATGTAGTAGAATATTAAAAGAAGCGGGATGTAAAAAAGTGGGTGTTATTACAATTGCAAAAGATTAAAAAATTATAGAAAAAATGCAACTTTTATTTGTTTTAGATTGTATTTAAAGTAATGGAAGATTAAATGTAAAAATATATGGAACTTATTAGAAGGAGTTTTTAGTAATGGATGAAATGAAGTTTAAAGAAATCTATGAAAGAAATGTTGATACTGTATATAGAATTTGTTATTCGTATTTAAAAAATAAACCAGATGCAGAAGATATAGTTCAAGAAACTTTTATAAGATTACTAAGAAAAGAAATTAAATTTGAAAATTATAATCATGAAAAAGCTTGGCTAATAGTTACTGCAAGCAATTTGTGCAAAAATAGTCTCAAATCATGGAAAAGCAAGGTTGACAATATAGAAGATTATAATTTGGCAAATCAAAATGAAGAAAATAATATAGATGAAACATTACATATAGTTTTAAATTTACCAAATAAATATAAAACAACTATATATTTATATTATTATGAGGGGTATTCAAGTATAGAAATAGCTAAGATTACAGGAAAAAAAGAATCTACAGTAAGAAGTCAACTAAAAAGAGGTAGAGAAATATTAAAAGTGAAGATAGGAGGTGAATTGGATGAATAAAATAAAAAGAGCATATGAAACAATAACATTAGACGAAGAATCAAAAGATAGAATTTATTATAACATACAACAAAAGAGTAAGATAAAAAACAATAAAATATGGATTATTAAAAGATTAGTACCTTTAGTATCAGTGTGTGCATGTGCAATAATTATAACCACTAATTCTACATTTCAGGTTAAAGCAGGAGAATATATAAAAAGTGTAGTAAATTGGATAACAGGTAATACTAAAGATGATTATTTAGAAGAACCAAACATTATTACTTCGAATAATAATATGCAATTTAGAATTAAAAGTGCAAAAAGAATTGAAAGTGAAGTTAGAGTAATGTATGAAATTGTATTTCCAGATAATATAGAAAAAAGTATTAATTTAGAAGAATATAAAGATTCAGATAATAGTAAAGAATTATTTTTTAGTGAGATGTTTGCAGATTGTAAGATATATATAAATAATAAATATATTAATGATATAGATATAATAGATGGAGAAATTTGGTGTTTTCATGTAAAAGATATCAAAGTAAAAGGTAATATGATAGTACAAGAACTAGTGTTAAATTTAAATAAAGAATATTTAAATAGTGATTTGAACTTTAAATTTGAATATAATAAATTTAATATTAATGATTCGATTTTAGAAGCGAATTTAAAAACAGAATATACATTGGCTGGTAATTTGTATTCTGGAGAAATTGAAGTTACTAATATTCCAAAAGTTAAGGTAGATATAGGAAAAAGAACATATAGTTTTTATGGATATTCATATACTAAAACTGGAATAAAACTTTATTGTAAAGAAGAATCGTATAGTTTAACAAATTATGATGTTATTTATTTAAGAGTAATAGATAATTATGGTTCAAAATATTTATTCTATCCAAAATATTATAATGATGGAACAGATCTTGTTTTTGAAATTTATAATGGACCAGCAGATTGGTATAATGAATATGAAGAGTATCTTAAGTCAGATATTACCAATATGAAAGTAGAAATAATGGAAGAAACAAATGAATTAGACGAAAAAGGTAATCCTATCTCAGATAAAGTTTCAGAGTTTGAAATAAATTTTGAGAATAGAAAAATAGAAGTATAAAAAATAAAATTTAAGAATTGAGGGATTTGTATGAAAAATAAAATTTTAAAAGTTAGTTTAATTAGTATAATAGTTACTTGTATATTATTAATGTTAACAGGGTGTACATTAAATAATACTATAAATGAAAGCAATCAAATAGAAGAAAATAAAGTAAAAAATGAAGTTCAAAAAACAGAAGATAACAATAAAGAAAATGAAAATGCAAATATACAAAGTGCATCAAAAACAGATAGTGAAATTGTAGAAGAGCTATTTTTAAATTACTTAAAAAATATGGAAGAAAGTTCAGGAAAGAAATTAAAAGCATATAAAATAGATAAGGTAAATGTTTTATTAGAAAATGAAAGAAAAAATGTAGCTGGTACATATAAAAGTGTAGGAGGTAATAATGTAAATGATAAAGACATCTTTGCAGAAGTAACATATTCAGTAAAACCAGATGATATTGAAAATACTGAATGGATTGCTGGAAATGGAGAAAAACAAGATGATTGGTTAATAAATAAGACAGCTTGTGTATTTATTAAATATGATAATGGAACATATAAAATTCAAGGAAATGGTACAGGTTGGTAGGCTAGTGTGTACTTATTAATTAAAATGTAAATTGTAACTAGAAAGGGTATAATATAAAAAATTATATCCTTTTAATAATTGTATAAATTGAATTTAAAAAATGAAAAATTTTGCATAATTTTTTCCTTATTTGTAATAATAAAATTATAAAACAAAAACAAGGAGGGAAAAAATGAAAGCAACAGGAGTAGTAAGAAGAATAGATGATTTAGGAAGAGTTGTTATTCCAAAAGAAATTAGAAAAACATTAAGAATAAAAGAGGGTGACCCATTAGAAATATTTACAGACAAAGAAGGAGAAGTTATATTAAAGAAATATTCTCCTATAGGTGAGCTTTCTGAATTTGCAACAGAATATGCAGAAACACTTGCTAAAACAACTGGTCATATAGCATGTATAACAGATAAAGATACTGTTATTGCAGTTTCTGGTGGTTCAAAAAAAGAATACTTAGAACAAGGAATTAGTGAAGAGTTAGAAAAGATTATGGATGAAAAAGAAAATTATAATAGTAAAGAAAATAATGATACATCTATACCAATAACAAAAAATGATAATAAAGAGAAAAAAAATAATGCACAAGTTGTATACCCAATAATCGCTGATGGAGATGTTATAGGAACTGTAATTTTATTATCTAAAGATGCAAGTACAAAAATGTCTGAAGTAGAGCAAAAAGTTGTGCAATCTGCTGCGAGTTTCTTGGGAACACAAATGGAAATATAATGTTATAATTTATCTTTTAATTTGGTGACAATGTTACCGCCTATCTAAGTGTTTGATATATATTTTTTAAAACCAATCTTGAAGCGTGTCAGTAATTGCTAAAAATAAGTTTTATACCACGCAGAAAATTTGGGAAACGTTAGCTAAATGCGTACCATCGGCGATTGGTTTTAAAAAATATATATCAAACACTTAGATAGGCTAGTATGTGCTTTTAAATAAGATGTAAATTGTAACATATAACAAAAAGTGCTACAAAAATTGAAAGAATACTTGAAAAGTATTCTTTTTTGATATACAATAGCAGTGATTATTTATAATCTATTTAAAAGATGCTTTTTATGCATCGGAATGGAGGAATTTTTTTATGTCAGTAAAAGTAGCTATTAATGGATTTGGACGTATAGGACGTCTAGCATTTAGACAAATGTTTGGAGCAGAAGGGTATGAAATCGTTGCAATAAACGATTTAACAAGTCCTAAAATGTTAGCTCATTTATTAAAATATGATTCTGCACAAGGTAGATATGAAAAAGCAGATACAGTAGTTGCAGGAGAAGATTCTATAACAGTAGATGGAAAAGAAATTAAAATATATGCAGTGAAAGATGCTCGGGGAATTACCATGGGGAGAAATAGGAGTAGATGTTGTTCTTGAATGTACAGGATTCTATACAAGTAAAGAAAAAGCAAATGCTCATATTATAGCAGGAGCTAAAAAAGTTGTTATATCAGCACCAGCTGGAAATGACTTACCAACAGTAGTTTTTGGTGTAAATGAAAATATATTAACAAAAGAAGATAAAATTATATCAGCAGCTTCTTGTACAACAAACTGTTTAGCACCAATGGCAAATGCATTAAATAAATATGCACCTATTCAATCAGGAATAATGTCAACAATACATGCATACACAGGAGACCAAATGTTATTAGATGGTCCACACAGAAAGGCAGATTTAAGAAGAGCAAGAGCAGCTGCTGTAAATATTGTTCCAAATTCAACAGGAGCAGCAAAAGCGATTGGATTAGTTATTCCAGAATTAAATGGAAAATTAATAGGTTCAGCTCAAAGAGTACCAGTTCCAACAGGTTCAACTACTATATTAACAGCAGTAGTTAAAGGAACAGATGTAACAGTAGAAAAAATTAATGAAGCAATGAAAAACGCTTCTAACCAATCTTTTGGTTATACAGAAGAATTATTAGTTTCTTCAGATATAATAGGAATTAGATATGGATCTTTATTTGACGCTACACAAACAATGGTAACAAAAATATCAGAAGATTTATACCAAGTTCAAGTTGTTTCTTGGTATGATAATGAAAATTCATATACAAGCCAAATGGTAAGAACAATTAAATACTTTGCAGAATTAGGTGAATAAAATATAAATTCTGCATGGGCAGGCAAGAAGATTAGTCTGCCCTAAAGTATCTTTAAAGAAATTAACTGATAACCATTGGTGATTCGAAATAACTACATATTAAGGATTAGCAATGATTATCAGTTAATAGTAGGAGGGGTTTATGAATAAAAGAACAGTAAAAGATTTAGATTTAAAAAACAAAAAAGTATTTGTAAGATGTGACTTTAATGTACCAATCGATGAAAATGGAAATATTACAGACAATAGAAGAATAGTAGGAGCATTAGATACAATTAAATATTTATTAGAAAATGATTGTAAAGTAATTTTAGCATCTCACTTAGGAAGACCAAAGGGAGAAGTAAAGCCAGAATTTTCTCTAGCACCAGTAGCTAAAGAATTATCTAATTTATTAGGTAAAGAAGTAAAACTTGCAAAAGATATAATTGGAGAAAGCGCAAAAGAATTAACATCTAATATGCAAAATGGTGATGTTGTATTACTAGAAAATGTTAGATTTGATTCAAGAGAAGAAAAAAATGATCCAGAATTTTCAAAAGAACTTGCATCTATGGCAGAAATATTTGTAAATGATGCTTTTGGAACAGCTCATAGAGCACATAGTTCAACAGCAGGAATTGCAGAGTATTTACCAGCAGTATCTGGATTTCTAATTGAAAAAGAATTAAATTTTTTAGGAAACGCTTTAGAAAATCCAGCAAGACCATTTGTTGCAATTTTAGGTGGAAAGAAAGTTTCTGATAAAATTGGAGTTATTAATAGTTTATTAGAAAAAGTAGATACACTTATGATTGGTGGAGCAATGGCATATACTTTCTTTAAAGCACAAGGATATAATGTAGGAAATTCAATTTGCGAATTAGATAAACTAGATTTAGCAAAAGAATTAATGGAAAAGGCAGTTAAAAAAGGTGTTAAATTAATGCTTCCAGTTGATACAAGATTAGGAAAAGAATTTGATCCAAATACAGAAACAAAAACAGTTTCTTGGACAGAGATACCTGATGGTTGGGAAGGTTTTGACATTGGAGATGAAACAATAAAATCTTATAAAGAAGAATTAAAAAATGCAAAAACTGTTATATGGAATGGACCAGTTGGTTTATTTGAATTTGATAAATTTGCAATAGGAACAAACGAAATTGCAAAAACATTATCAGAAATGACTGACGCAACTACTATTATTGGAGGAGGAGACTCTGCAGCAGCAGTAGAAAAAGCAGGATTGTCAGAGAAATTTACTCATATATCAACAGGTGGAGGAGCATCACTTGAGTTTTTAGAAGGAAAGAAATTACCTGGAATAGAATGTTTAATGGAGAAATAGATATAATTAATAAGTTATAAAATATTTTAAATAGATGAGGAAAGAATATATGAAAAACGAAAATACTGATTTGAATAATTATGAATATAATGAAAAAAGTTTGAATGACATATCTAAAAATACTGTAAAATTTGAACAAGTGCAACCAGATTCAAATTCTAAACTTATTTTAGATAAGCCATATTTTTCAAATATTATCATTAGTAATATATCCAACTTGTTTATAATTTTTTTGATAGTACAATTAATAGTTTTATTAATTATAAATATTATGAGAAAAAATAAGATAAAAGTTATAATTGGAATTATTAGTTGTATATTTTTAATTATTAGTATGTTTTTTAGAAGTTATTTTGTTTCTGAATATGTTTTAACGTCAATAATAAAATATGGAGTAATAATCGGAATATTAGGATTATTAGGAGTAATATATTGTTTCCCTAAAAATAGAAAAAAGAATTAAGGGGGTAATTTAAACATGAGAAAAAAAGTAATTGCAGGAAATTGGAAGATGAATATGCTTCCAGATCAAACAATAAAATTTATAGATGAAATATCACCACTAGTAAAAGACACAAAAAATGAAGTGATTCTTTGTGTTCCATATACAGACTTATTTTATGCATTATTAACAGCACAAAATACAAATATAAAAATAGGTGCACAAAATATGCATTGGGAAGAAAATGGTGCATATACAGGAGAAGTTTCTGGAAAAATGTTAAAAGTAATTGGAGTAGAATATGTTATAATAGGACACTCTGAAAGAAGAGGGTATTTTGCAGAAACAGATGAAACTGTAAATAAAAAAATAAAAGCAGCATTTGCAAATGAATTAAAACCAATCGTATGTGTTGGAGAAACTCTATCACAAAGAGAAGAAGGCAAAACAGAAGCAATAATTACAACTCAAACTCGTTTAGCATTAGAAGGTCTATCAAATGAACAAGTAAAAAATACAATAATTGCTTATGAACCAATATGGGCTATAGGAACAGGTAAAACAGCAACATCTGAAGATGCTAATAACAGTATAAAAGCTATTAGAAAAGAAATAGAAGATATTTATGGAAAAGAAGTTTCAGAAGAAGTGATAATTCAATATGGAGGAAGTGTTAAATCTACAAACGCAAAAGAATTATTCGAAACATCAGATATTGATGGAGGATTAGTAGGTGGAGCAAGTCTTAAAGTAGAAGAATTTTCTAAAATAGTTAATTATGATAAAAATTAACTTTAAAGTACTAAAGAAAGAACAAATATAGATTATAAAATAAAAAAGGACGGTAAAAGTAAAATGGATAAAAAACTTACAATGCTAATGATATTGGATGGTTTTGGAGAAAATAACAATGAAAAAGGAAATGCGGTAAAACTTGCAAATACTCCAAACATAGATAAACTAATGAAAACATGTCCTACAACAGATGTATATACAAGTGGATTAAATGTAGGTCTTCCAGAAGGACAAATGGGAAATTCAGAAGTTGGTCATACAAATATTGGAGCAGGAAGAATAGTATATCAAGAACTAACAAGAATAACAAAATCAATAGAAGATGGAGATTTCTTTAGTGTACCAGAATTTGTAAAAGCAATAGAAAATTGCAAGCAAAATAATTCTAAATTGCATATTATGGGACTTCTATCTGATGGAGGAGTTCATAGTCATATGCGTCATTTATTTGCTCTTTTAGAGCTTGCTAAAAGAAAAGACTTTGAAGATGTATATGTACATTGCTTTTTAGATGGTAGAGATACACCTCCAGCATCTGCAGAAAGTTATATAATGCAATTAGAAGAAAAAATGAAAGAAAAAGGAATTGGAAAAATTGCTACTATCTCTGGAAGATTTTATAGTATGGATAGAGATAAAAGATGGCAAAGAATCGAAAAAAGTTACAATGCAATGGTAAATGGCATTGGTGAAAAAGCACAATCAGCAATTTCTGCAATAGAAAGCTCATATCAAAAAGAAGTTTTTGACGAGTTTGTAGAACCAACAGTAATTTGCAATGGAGATAATAAAGTTGCTACTATAGATAAAAATGATTCTGTAATATTCTTTAACTTTAGACCAGATAGAGCAAGAGAAATAACAAGAACATTAGTAGATAAAGATTTTAAAGAGTTTGAAACAAAAGACTTAAATTTATATTTTGTATGTATGACTCCTTATGATGAAACTATGCCAAATGTAGAAGTAGCTTTTAAAAAGGAAAGATTAACAAATACTTTTGGCGAATACATTAGTAATCATAATTTAACACAATTAAGAATTGCTGAAACAGAGAAATATGCACATGTTACATTCTTCTTTAATGGAGGAGAAGAAAAACAATATGAGGGAGAAGACAGAATATTAATTCCTTCTCCAAAAGTTGAAACATATGATTTAAAACCAGAAATGAGTGCTTTAGAAGTAACTGAAAAAGTTATAGAAGCAATTAAATCAAAAAAATATGATAATATAATACTAAACTATGCAAATCCAGATATGGTTGGTCATACAGGAAGTTTAGAAGCTGCAATAAAAGCAATAGAAACAATTGACGAATGTTTAGGAAGAGTTCTAGAAGCTATAAATGAAGTAAATGGAGTTTTATTGATTACAGCAGATCATGGAAATTCAGAACAGATGATAGATTATAAAACAGGTGAACCTCATACTGCACATACAACAAATCCTGTTCCACTTATTTTAGTTGGAATGGAAAATGTACAATTAAAAGAGGGAAAACTTGCAGATTTAGCACCAACAATGCTAGATATTATGAATTTGGAAAAACCAGAAGAAATGACAGGAGAAAGTTTATTAATAAGAAAATAAAAACGTTTTTAACTAGCAAAGAATAAAGATTAATTATAATAATTTTAATTTCTAGGAAATTGCATTTTATATGGTATTTCCTAGAAGAATATATTTATTTAAATTAAATGATTAATATGTCTAACAAAATACATTTAAATAATATAATAAAAATTGTAATAATCTATAAAACTTGCTAGATTAAGATATATACCAAGAAAGGAGCTAATTAATATGATATATTCAAAAGAAGTAGAAAATATGTGCCCTGTAGCAAAAGGAGTTGACCATGGGCCAGCACCAATTCCAGAGGAAGGTAAATGGGTAAAATCAAAAGAAATAAAAGATATTTCAGGTCTAACACATGGTATAGGATGGTGTGCACCACAACAAGGAGCATGTAAATTAACTTTAAATGTAAAAGAAGGAATTATTGAAGAAGCTTTAGTAGAAACAATTGGATGTTCAGGAATGACACATTCAGCTGCTATGGCAGGAGAAATTTTAGTAGGTAAAACAATATTAGAAGCATTAAATACAGATTTAGTATGTGATGCTATAAATACTGCTATGAGAGAATTATTCTTACAAATAGTATATGGTAGAACACAATCTGCATTCTCAGAAGGAGGACTTCCAGTAGGAGCAGGACTAGAAGATTTAGGAAAAGGACATAGAAGTCAAGTAGGTACAATTTATTCTACAAAGGTTAAAGGTCCTAGATATCTAGAACTTGCAGAAGGATACATAGTAGAAATAGGATTAGATAAAGATGATCAAATAATTGGTTACAAATATGTAAACTTAGGAAAAATGATGGATAACATCAAAGCTGGAATCGAACCTATGGAAGCAATTGAAAAAGCTTCTGGAAAATATGGAAGATTTGATGAAGCTGTTAAGAAGATTGATCCAAGAAAGGAATAAAAATGATTAATGATTTAATAAAAAAAGCACATGAAAATTCAAAAGCACATGGTTTTTGGAATGAAGAAAAGAATTTTGGTGATGTAATATCATTAATGCATACAGAACTTTCTGAAGCATATGAAGAATATAGAAATAATAGAAAATTAGATGAGACATACTACGAGGAAGATGGAAAGCCATGTGGAATACCATCAGAATTAGCTGATGTAGTTATTAGGATTTTTGATTTTTGTGGTGGAAATAATATTGATTTAGAAAAAATAATATTAGAAAAGATGAAATATAACGAATCAAGAGCTTATAAACATGGTAAGAAAATTTAAGTAGTAGAAAAAGTAGGAGGTAAGAATAATGGCAGTAACATTTGAAAGTTATGAAAGAAGAATAGACCAGATTAAACCAGTAATGGAAAAATACGGAATTAAAGATTTTGAAGATGCATTAAATATATGTACAGAAAAAGGATTTAATCCATATGAAATAGTAAAAGGAGTTCAACCAATTTGTTTTGAAAATGCAGCTTGGGCATATACTTTAGGTGCAGCAATTGCGATAAAAAAAGGATATACAAAAGCAGCAGACGCAGCAAAAGCAATAGGAGAAGGATTGCAAGCTTTTTGTATTCCAGGATCTGTTGCAGATGATAGAAAAGTTGGTTTAGGACATGGAAACCTAGCATCAATGCTATTATCAGAAGAAACAAAATGTTTTGCATTTTTAGCAGGACATGAAAGCTTTGCAGCAGCAGAAGGTGCAATTGGTATTGCAAAATCTGCAAACAAAGTAAGAAAAGACCCTTTAAGAGTTATTTTAAATGGTCTAGGAAAAGATGCTGCACAAGTAATATCAAGAATTAATGGATTTACATATGTAAAAACAGATTTTGACTTCTTTACAGGAAAAGTAAATGTAGTAGAAGAGATTGCATATTCTGATGGAGAAAGATCAAAAGTTAGATGTTATGGTGCAAATGATGTTAGAGAAGGTGTTGCAATAATGCATATGGAAAAAGTAGATGTTTCTATTACAGGTAACTCTACAAACCCAACAAGATTCCAACATCCAGTAGCAGGTACATACAAAAAAGAATGTATTGAACAAGGAAAGAAATACTTCTCAGTTGCTTCTGGTGGAGGAACAGGAAGAACACTTCATCCAGATAATATGGCTGCAGGACCAGCTTCTTATGGTATGACAGATACAATGGGAAGAATGCATTCAGATGCACAATTTGCAGGTTCATCATCAGTTCCAGCTCATGTTGAAATGATGGGATTAATTGGTATGGGAAATAACCCAATGGTAGGTGCAACAGTTGCAGTTGCAGTTGCTGTAGAAGAAGCTATGAAATAGTGTAGAATATTCTAAATTATAATTAATAAATAAAAAAGAGGATAAAATTATTAGAAGATAGTAATTTCATTCTCTTTTTATTTGAGAGTTATATTTCATATTTTTCTTAGAAAAGATAGTGTTATGTTAGTATGTATTTTTAAGCAATTTTAATTGTAACTCTTAGAAAAATTATCAAATTTTAATAAAATATATAATTGTATAGACTATAATGTTATGATATGATAATAAAATGTACAATTATGGTGGAGGAATTTTATATGTTAAAAAGAGTGATATTTGATTTAGATGATACATTAATTGATTGGGAAGATGATTATTGGCATAAAGGGATTATATATGCATGTGAAAAGCTTGAAGTTAGATATAATAAAGAGCTAGAAGAAAAAATCATTGAAGCAATTACCGAATATGAAAGAGATGAAAAATATTTCAATATAGAAAAAATGCAAGAAATAATTAATAAAAAAATAAATATAAAATTATCAACTAATTTCATAAAAGCAATATTAAAGTATTTTGAAATATGTGTACCAGATAAAATAAATGCTAATCTAGAAAAAACATTAGATTATTTAGCAAATAAATATGAGCTAGTAGTTTTAACGAATTGGTTCGAGTATCAACAAATACAAAGGTTAAAAAATGCAGGAATATATAAATATTTTAATAAAGTATATGGAACAGAAAATATAAAGATGAAACCAGATAAAGAAGCATTTGAAGCAGCAATTGGTGATTTGAATTTAGATGAATGTGTAGTAGTTGGTGATAATTTAAAAATAGATATAGATGGAGCTATAGATATAGGATTAAATGCAATATTCTTTAACAAAAAACATATAAATGTTGATAAAAAGTATACAGTTATTACTAGTTTAGATGAATTAATAAAAATATTATAAAATATGTAGCAAATATTAAAATAATTCATATTATATATAAAAGTAGAAATAGGAGGTATTATAATATGGATGGTCTATATGAGGTAGCTGTAAAAACACCAATGGGTGAAATTAAAGGAAATGTAAATTTAGTTACAAGAGGAAACGAATTAAGTGGATATATTGAAACAATGGGAAAAAGAAATAATTTTTCAGGTGGAAGAGTAAATGGAAATAGATTTGCTATTTCTGGGAATATTAATGCATCGATCACTAATATTAAATACGATATACAAGGAGAAGTAATGGGTAATACTTTAAATATTAATGCTAAAACTAATATGGGAAGTTTTAAATTACAGGGAAGAAGAATTAAATAATTAAAAAAGTTTAGTTAGAATATTAGCTCTAACTAAACTTTTTTAATAAATATTGGCTGGGGTACTGTGATTCGAACACAGGAATGTCGGAGTCAGAGTCCGATGCCTTACCGCTTGGCGATACCCCAATATATGTATAATATACAGATTTCATATATTGATATTATAATTTTTTTTGCGTAAACAACTTTAGATAGATAATCTTAGAAATAATACCAATACTTAAATATAATAACACAACTATAAAAAAAATTCTATACTTACAGAAAAAATAATTTATAATTTTTGCACTACAATTTACGGCTTGTTTGAAAGCACATACTAGCTAATTTATATATAAGAACCATTTGGTGGCAGTAACATTACCAATTTAATTAAAACAGTATACCTTTATAAAAGATATGGATATTAATAAAAAATAGAAATGAACAAATTAAATTCAATAAAGAATATAAAAGTAAATTTTGAACATAATGTATTTATAGAGAAAAATGTAAATGGAGGTATGTTATGGAAAATTGTCTAGAAATAAAAAAAATAAAAGCATTGGAAGTTTTTGATTCAAGAGGAAATCCAACAGTTCAAGTAGAAGTTATATTGGAAAATGGAATAAATGGAATAGCTACAGTTCCATCAGGTGCATCTACTGGAAGTTTTGAAGCAGTAGAACTAAGAGATAAAGATGAGACAAGATTAATGGGAAAAGGAGTAAAAAAAGCAGTAGAAAATGTAGAAAAGATTATTGCTAAAGAATTAGAAGGAATGAATGTATATGAGCAAACAAAAATTGACCAAAAGCTAATTGAACTAGATTCAACAGAAAACAAATCTATGCTTGGAGCTAATGCAACTTTAGGAGTATCTCTAGCAGTAGCTAAAGCTGCAGCGCATTCTTTAAATTTAGAATTATATAAATATATAGGAGGAGTAAATTCAAAAAGATTGCCAATGCCTATGATGAATATTCTAAATGGAGGAAAACATTCAGATAATAATATAAGTGTTCAAGAATTTATGATTATGCCTGTTGGAGCTACATCTTTCAAAAAATGTATGGAAATTGGTGTGACTGTATATCATGAATTAAAGAAAGTATTAAAATCAAAAGGATATTCTACAGCTGTTGGAGATGAAGGAGGTTTTGCACCAAATTTAGATAGTGAAGAAGAAGCTATTGAACTTATTATAGAAGCAATAAAAAATAGTGGATATGAGCCAAAAAAAGATGTAGCTATAGCATTAGATATTGCAAGTACTGAGATGTTTGAAGAAGCAAAAAAAATTGGTAAAGATGGATATTATTTTTGGAAAAAGGATATTCTTAAAACAAAAGATGAGATGGTACAATATTTAATAGACTTAACTAATAAATATCCAATTATATCTATAGAAGATGGACTTGCAGAAGAAGACTGGGAAACATGGAGAAAATTAACAGAAGAATTAGGAAGTAAAATTCAATTAGTTGGAGATGATTTGTTTGTTACAAATATAAAGAGGTTACAAAGAGGATTAAATAAAAAAGTCGCAAATAGTATTTTAATAAAGCCAAATCAAATAGGAACTTTAACAGAAACATTAGATGCAATTGAAATGGCAAAGTCTAGAGGATATACAGCAGTAATATCACATCGCTCAGGCGAAACAGAAGATACTACTATAGCTGATATTGCAGTTGCAACAAATGCAGGTCAAATAAAAACAGGTGCACCAGCAAGAACTGACAGAGTTGCTAAATATAATAGATTGTTATATATAGAGAATGAGTTAGTTAAATAAAGTTTAAAAGTAAATTGAAAAACATTTATAGGTTGCAGAGATTATATGATGTTTTTTTATAATATAAAAAAGAGCCACCAAAGGATGAGTTCCTAAAGGTGGCTTTTTAAACAAATTTAATACAATAGACAAAAGTACAATAATATGTTATTATAAAAAAACAAATTTGGGAAAAGAGGCGAAAAATGTTATGGACAACATATTAGAAAAAGTAAACATGCCAAAAGATTTAAAAATTCTTAATACAAAAGAAAAAGAACAATTAGCAGAAGAAATTAGAAAATTTATTATAGATAATGTTTCAAAAACAGGAGGTCATCTTGCTTCAAATTTAGGTGTAGTGGAACTTACGATAGCATTACATAGTGTATTCAATATGCCAGAAGATAAAGTTGTTTGGGATGTTGGACATCAGACATATGTACACAAAATTTTAACTGGAAGAAAAGATAAATTTAAAACATTAAGACAATTAGATGGGTTAGCTGGATTTCCAAAAACATCAGAATCAGAATATGATTCTTTTAACACTGGACATAGTAGTACATCTATTTCTACTTCACTTGGAATGGCAAGGGCAAGGGATATAAAAAAAGAGAGTAATAATATTATTGCGGTAATTGGTGATGGAGCATTAACAGGAGGAATGGCATTAGAAGCTTTAAATGATGCGGGATGTAGCAATACAAATTTAATTGTTATTCTTAATGATAATGAAATGAGTATCTCGAAAAATGTTGGTGGTATATCTATGCTTTTAAGTAAAATAAGAACTAAAAAAGCATATACTAAATCAAATCAATATTTAAAAAGAAGCTTAAATAGAGTTCCATACATAGGTAAGAAGATTGTAAGAGCAGCAAGAAAGTTAAAATATGGAATAAAACAATTATTTATACCAAATATGTTTTTTGAAGATTTAGGGTTTAGATACTTAGGTCCAATAGATGGAAATAATATAGAAAAAGTTCAAAATATATTAGAAATCGCTAAAAAAGTAAAAGGACCAGTACTTGTACATGTTGTTACTAAAAAAGGAAAAGGATATAAAATAGCAGAAGAAAATCCAGATAAATTCCATAGCACATCTAGTTTCGATATAGAAACAGGAAAAAGTAAAAAAGAAAAAAAAGCGGATTATTCAAAAATTTTTGGAGACAAATTAGTAAACTTAGCAAAGGATAACAAAAATATTGTAGCTATAACTGCTGCAATGTCTGATGGCACAGGACTTTCTAAATTTAAGAAACAATTTCCAGAAAGATTTTTTGATGTAGGAATTGCAGAACAGCATGCATTGGGCTTGGCTGCGGGAATAGCAAAAAATGGTATGATACCAGTAATTCCAATATATTCATCATTTTACCAAAGAGGTTATGATCAAGTCGTGCATGATATTTGTCTTCAAAATTTGCCAGTAATTATGTGTGTGGATAGAGCAGGAATTGTAGGAAATGATGGGGAAACACATCAAGGTATTTTAGATTTATCGTTCTTTTCTTTAGTGCCAAATTTAACTATATTAGCACCAAAAGATTTCAAAGAATTAGAGCAAATGTTAGAATTTGCAGTTGATTTAAAAAAGCCAGTTGTTATTAGATATCCAAGGGGTGGAGAAGGTAAAATAAAGTTTGAAAAACATAATACTATTAAATTAGGTGAATCAGAATTGTTAAAACAAGGTAATGATTTAACAATTGTAGGAATTGGAAAAATGGTTTCAAGAGCTTTAGAGATTTCTAATTTATTAGAAGCAGATGGTATTTCTTGTGAAGTGATAAATGCAAGATTTTTAAAACCATTTGATGAAAACACTATATTAGAATCTATAAATAAAACAAATAAAATAATAACAATTGAAGATGGAATTTTGAGAGGTGGACTTTCTACATCAGTTAAAGAACTAATAGTAGTAAATAACATAAAAGATACAATTGTAAAATCATATGGATATAATGATACTTTTGTAAAACATGGTTCAGTAGAAGAACTTGAGAAAATTTATGGTTTAGATGCAAATTCAATTGCAGGAAATGTAAAAAAAGAAATGTTTATGCAAGAAAAAATAATGAGGTAAGATTAAGAATATGCAAAAAAGAGAAATATTAGAAAAATATAAAAAGGAAGAGGAAAGACTTTTAGTAGCAAAATTATTCGACAAGATTGAAGCCTGTGAAAAAAGAAATAAAATAGAACATACTGATTTTCTGGATGAACATCAAGAAAATATACTAACAAAAGTATTACTTCTTTTAAAAAGGAATTTTATTTCATTTGGTGGATATAAAGAAGCAGAACGTAAAGTTTTAATATTGTATCCAGAAAAATTAAAATATATATTTGAAGAGGATAAATTTGATTTTAATAACATAATTAATGTTTTTAGAGTTCTACCATTAAAAGAAGAAATACAAAAACTAAATCATAGGGCATATTTAGGGGGATTAATAAAACTAGGAATAAAAAGAGAAAAAATAGGTGATATAATAATACATGATGATGGTGCAGATATTTTAATTTTAAAAGATATAGAAAAGTTCTTATATACTAATATTCTTGAATTAAAAAGATTTCAAAATAGTAAAATACAAATTGTAAATTTAGAAAATATAAGTAAAAAAAATCAAGATTTGCAAGAACAAAGAATTGTAGTATCTTCTTTAAGGTTAGATAATATAGTGTCAGAAATTTGTAAGACTTCAAGAAATAAAGCAAATGATATTATCTTGTCTGAGAGAGTATTGGTAAATAGTGAAAGTACAACTAAAAATACAAAAATAATTAAGGAAAATGACAAAATAACAATAAGAGGAAAAGGAAAGTTTTTTATAAAGGAAGTTTTAAATGAAACAAAAAAAGGAAAAATTCCTATAATAATAAATTTTTATAAATAAATTGTTGACAAGTAAGAACATACGTTCTGTAATAATCAAAGTAATAATAGAAAGGAGATATGATATATTTATATATCATTAAATAGTGAAATGGCAGAAATTATTAATGGTAAAGAATTAGCAAAAAATATACGTTTAGAGCTAAAAGAAGAAGTAGATAAATTAAAAGAAAAGGGGATATTTCCTAAACTTGCAGTTATAATGGTAGGAGATGATAAAGCTTCTAAAGTGTATGTAAAAAATAAAAGCAAAGCTTGTGAAGAAATAGGAATTGGCTATGAAGAAATATTATTAGATGAAACTGTAGATATGGAGAGATTATTAGAAATAATAGAAAATCTAAATACTAGAGAAGATATTCATGGAATATTATTACAAAGTCCAATTCCAAAACATCTGGATATTTATAAAGCTTTCAATAAAATATGTCCTGAAAAAGATGTTGATGGATTTAATCCTATGAATGTGGGAAAATTAGTTATTGGAGAAGATTCATTTGTATCATGTACTCCATATGGAGTAATAAAAATGTTAGAAAGATATAATATTGAAATTGAAGGAAAAAATGCAGTAATTATAGGTAGAAGCAATATAGTAGGAAAACCATTAATGCAATGTTTACTAAAGAAAAATGCAACTGTTACAGTATGTCATTCCAAAACAAAAAATATAGCAGATATAACAAGAAATGCAGATATTTTAATTGCTGCATTAGGTAAGGCAAAGTTTGTTACAAAAGATATGGTTAAGGAAGGTGCAGTTGTAATAGATGTAGGTATTAATAGAAATGAATTAGGAAAATTAGAAGGTGATGTAGATTTTGAAGAAGTAGAAAAAATAGCATCATACATAACACCTGTTCCTGGTGGAGTAGGACCAATGACTATAGCAATGTTAATGAATAATGTAGTAAAAGCATGTAAATATAAAAATTAATATAAGAATAAAGGGGGCAAATAAAAATATTATGCGCTCTTTTTCTATAATATATAATCAAAATTCGTATAGGTAAGAGCAAAAGGAGGATTATGTTATCTGCAGAAGAAAATAAATATTGGATTTGGCTTTCTAATTTAAGACTTAAAAGTAAAACACTTATTAATTTAGTAAAATTTTATCAAGATCCAAAGGTTATATATAATTTAAATGAAGATGAATTAAGAAAAAACAAGAATATAAATGAAGCAGAAATCAGATCAATACTTTCAATAAAAAACAAAAGTAATATATATAGATATATTGAAAATATAACGAAGGATAACATTAAAGTAATTACAATAAACGATAAAGAATATCCAAATAAATTAAAAAATATATATGATTATCCAATTGTTTTATATTTAAAAGGAAATATAAATATATTAAATAAAAAATATATTGCAATTGTAGGCAGTAGACAATGTACAGATTATGGAAGAATGATTGCTAAGAAAATGGCAAATGAACTTGTTAATAAAGATATTTATGTAATTAGCGGATTAGCCAAAGGAATAGATACATATTCGCATTTAGGAGCAATAAATAAAACCGCAAAAACTATTGCTGTTTTGGGTTCACGGATTAAATAATATTTATCCTAAAGAAAATAAAACTTTATATGAAAAAATTATAAGTAAAGGTGGAACTGTGTTGTCTGAGTATCCTTTGTGGACCAAACCAGAAAAAGGAAATTTTCCAGAAAGAAATAGAATTATAAGTGGTATATCAGATGGCGTCCTAGTAATAGAGGCAAAAGAGAAAAGCGGATCTTTAATTACAGTAGATTTTGCATTAGATCAGGGGAAAAATGTATATTCTGTACCAGGAAATATTACTAGTCCTAATTCTGTGGGAACTAATCAAATTATAAAAGAAGGTGCAAAGGTTGTTACAAATGTAAATGATATATTAGAAGATATATTAAATTTTTATTAAAATACTTTTACTTTTTTATAATTTGTAATATAATAAAATAGCAGTTTAGTTAAATAAAAAATATCATATATTTTAACTAGAAAGGAAAGGATTTTATGAGAAAGAATAATAAAAAAAATAAAAGTATAAATAAAAACAAAAACGTATATGGTAAAAAAAGTAGTAGAGCTAAAATAGCAAAGAAAATTATTATAATATTAATTTTAATTTTTATACTAATGTGCTTGATAGGAACAGGTATATTTGCAGGAATATTTTTTAGTGACAAATTTGCTATGTCTAAAGAAGATTTATTAATAAGTAATTCAAATACCTTTGTTTATGATAGTGAAGGTAATTTAATTAAGGAACTTCAAGGTGACGAAAATAGAAAAATAATTACACTTAATGATATGCCAGCATATTTACCAAAAGCGTTTATTGCAATTGAAGACGAAAGATTTTATGATCATCATGGAGTAGATATAAAAAGAACTGCAGCTGCAACAGTAACTTATGTATTTAATAAAGGAAGTTCTTCTTTTGGAGGAAGTACAATAACACAACAATTAATAAAAAATATTACAAATGAAAAAGAAGACGAAGGAAAAGCAGGTATTCAAAGAAAAATAAGAGAAATGTCAAGAGCATATCAAATAGAAAAGATAATATCAAAGAGTCAAATATTAGAATTATATTTAAATATTATTTATCTTGGAGGATATGGGAAAAATATATGTGGTGTAGAAGTTGCATCAGAATATTATTTTGGAAAATCTGCAGATGAACTTACATTATCAGAAAGTGCCTTTTTAGCAGGAATAAATCATTCACCTAATAATTATAATCCTTTTATAGAAACAGATAATACAGAAAAAATAAAGAAAAGAACAAAAACTGTTTTAGAAAAAATGAAAGAATTAGGAATGATAAGTAATGAAGATTTTAATAAAGCAGTTAGTGAAGTTGATGCTGGATTAAATTTTAAACAAGGTAATTTATCAAGTGGAACAGATATGTCTTATCACTTAGCAGCAGCTATAGAAGAAGTGGTAAATCAAATGGTAGAAGAAAAAGGCATGTCTTATGAATATGCTAAAAGTCGTTTATATGGCGGTGGATACAAATTATATACTACAGAGGTGCGTTCCATACAAAGCAGGATGCAAGAAGAATATGTAAAAGATAAATATATAGTAAAATCTAAAAAAAATAGTGGACAACATAGTCAATCAGCAATGGTAATTATAGATTATAAAACAGGAAATGTAGTAGGATGTGTAGGTGGTCTTGGCACAGATGTTAATGCTTTAGGATTAAATAGAATTTATAGTGCAAGACAACCAGGTTCATCTATAAAGCCAATAGCATCTATTGCACCAAGTTTAGAGAAAAAAATAATAACAGCAGGTACAGTATATGATGATTCGCCAACAACATTTAATAATGGTAAATACGATCCGAAAAACTCATCAGGATATAAAGGTCTTATTAATGTAAGAAAAGCTATAGAAGTCTCTTCAAATGTTGTCGAAGTAAAAATAATGTCAGAGTTGGGACCTGAAAATTCTATTAAATTTCTAAAACAATTAGGACTTAATCATTTAGATGATAAAGAAGATAATGGTTTAGCACTAGTACTGGGTGGACTTACACATGGAGCAACTCCATTAGAAATGGCTGGAGCATATGCAACTATTGCAAATGGAGGGGAATATATTACCCCAACTTTTTATAGTAAATTAGTGGATTCACAAGGTAAAACAGTATTACAGCCAAAGCAAGAAAAAAGAAGAGTAATGTCAGAAGGAACAGCTTATATTACAAAAAGTATATTGAAAGCACCTGTTATAGGTTCAAATGGAACTGCTACAAATTGTAAAATATCAGGAATGGATGTAGGAGCAAAAACTGGTACAACAGATTCTAACAAAGATAGATGGTTATGTGGTATAACACCATATTATGCTGCAGCTACATGGTTTGGATTTGATGATCCAGAAGTTATAAATTATAGTGGAAATCCTTCAGCTAAGATTTGGGCAGCTATAATGCAAGACATTCACAAAGACTTACCTAAAAAAACATTTGAAAAACCAAGTAATATAGTAACCGCAAAAATTTGTAAAGATTCAGGAAAATCTGCTACAAGTTCTTGTAGTAATACATATACAGAAGAGTTTGTTTCAGGAACGGTTCCATCAGCATGTACGGGACATTCAAAGGTAAAAGTATGTAAAGAAACAGGAAAGTTGGCAAATGAATTCTGTACAAATGTAGAAGAGAGAAGTGGTTTGCAACCACCAGAAAAAGAAAAAAATGCAACCTGGAAAACAAGCGCAGGAGGTAAATATAGTTCAATAACAGATGTATGTGATGTACATAAGAAACCAGAAATTAACACAAATATAGTAAATAATGTAACAAATAATTTAGAAAATAATACTCCTGTAGTTAATGAACCAGATAATGTTAAAAAAGTAAAGGTACCAAATGTTGTTGGAAAAACAGAAAGTGAAGCAAAGAGAATGTTAGATGCAGTAAAACTAAGATATAAAGTAGAGCGTGAAGTGAATAATGAAAAAGTAGGACAGGTAATTAAACAAACTAGAAAAGCTGGAGAAGAAGTAAAAGAAGAAACAATAGTGACAATAATAATAGGTAAAAAATCTGAAGGCAATAATGCAGAAAACAAAGTTACACCAAATGAATAATAATATATTTAATGTTTTATAGGAAATTGTATTATACAATTTCCTATAAAACAAGAAAAAAAGGTTATAATAAATATTAAGACTCACAAAAAGAGAAGGGAGCCTACAATCATGAAAGATAAGAAAAATAATTCATTTTTTAAAGAATTATTTGCAAGTATAAAGGATTTTGATAAATATCAAGATTTTGCCATACAGAAAGTTAGCAAAGAAATTATATATGCATTAAAATTAATAGCTATTTTTACATTTATTATATCATTAGCATTTACGTATAAAATGCACACAGAAAAAAACAAACTTGTAAAATATATTGACGAAAATGTATCAGATATCAAATTTGAAAATGGTAAATTGTCAGTAAATAATGATGAGAAAATAATGTTAAAAGATATTGCATTAGAAAATACTGCTATTTTTATTGAAACTAAAGAGTTGAATGAAGAAGAAATAAGAAAATATGAAGAAGATATAAATGAGTATAGTACGGGAATTATATTACTTAATGATAAAATGATAGTAAAAACAGAGATTCAAGCAGGATATACTAATCTATTATATAGTGATATTATAAAGGAATATAATATAATGAATTTTAACAAACAAGATTTGTTAAATGCTATAAATGGAAAAGAACTAATTACTTTTTATATAATGTTCTTTGGTATATTATATTTTTATATGTTTGCTATATATTTTATAACAATTTTAATATATGCTTTAATGCTTGCAATACTTGGACGTATAACTTCTATAATATTACGAATACCAATGCAATATAAGGCTATATTTAATATGGCACTTCATGCTTTAACACTTCCAATTATACTTAATCTTATTTATATAATTGTTAATTTGTTTACTGGTTTCGAGATTAAGTATTTTCAGGTAATGTATAGTGCAATATCATATATTTATATAGTAGCAGCGATATTACTGATAAAAACAGATTTTATGAAAAGACAACAAGAACTTAGTAAAATATTTGAAGAACAACAAAAAATAAGAGAAGAATATGATAAAAATATAGAAAATAATAAGCAAGAAGATAGCTTAAATAAAGATAATGAAAATAAAAAAGAAAAAGAGGATAAAAATAAAGATACCAATTCCAAAGAAAATAAAGAAGGGCAAGAGCCAGAGGCAAATAATGCTTGATATATAATATTTGAGGAATATATAATGTTCAAGATGTATAACAAGATATAAATAATATATGTGAAATATAAAAATAATATTTAAGATGTATAAAATATGGCTTTGAGCTTTGAAAGGAGAGTACCATATATATGAATTCTAAAAATAAAGATGAGAATAATAAAAAACAAAAGTATTATATAATTTTAGGAACTGTTATTCTATTAATATTAGTAAGTATTTTAGGAATGTTTTTATATAATAATAAAGATAAAAATAAAGAAAAAGAGATTGCTTATACAGAGCTAATTAAAGAAATAAATGATGGAAATATAGAAAAAATTGAAATGACAACAGGAAGTACAACTATAAAGGTTAAATTAAAAGACTTTGAAGAGGAAAAGACTGCTCTTATTCCAAGTACTCAACCTTTTATAGAATTAATTCAAGAAAAAACGGAAAATGGTAATAATATAGAATTAATTCAGAAAAAACCAAATGCTTTAGTTAGTATTGGAAAAACACTATTTTCATTGTTGCCAACTATAATGTTAGTGGTTTTATTTATACTAATATTTAAAATGCAAGGTTTAGGAGAAAAAGGTAAAGTATATGATGCAGATACAAAAAATACTAAGATAAAATTTAAAGATGTAGCAGGCTTAGAAGAAGAAAAACAAGAAATGATAGAAATTGTAGACTTTTTAAAACATCCTAAGAAATTTTATGAAATGGGAGCAAAAGTTCCAAGAGGAGTACTTTTGTGTGGAAAACCAGGAACTGGAAAGACATTAATTGCAAAAGCTATAGCTGGTGAAGCAGGTGTACCATTTATATCAATGAGTGGTTCTGAATTTATAGAGATGTTTGCAGGACTTGGAGCATCAAGAGTGAGAAAATTATTCGAAAAAGCAAAGAAAATGGCACCATGTATAGTATTTATAGATGAAATAGATGCAATACGGATCAAGAAGAACTAGTCAATCAGGAGCAGAAAGTGAGAATAATCAAACATTAAACCAGCTATTAGTTGAGATGGATGGATTTGATACAGAAGAAACTATAATAGTACTAGCAGCAACTAACCGTCCTGAAATGTTAGATAGTGCATTATTAAGACCAGGAAGATTTGATAGACAAATAACAATTGCACTTCCAGATTTAAAAGGTAGAGAAGAGATTTTAAAAATACATGCAAAAGATAAAAAGTTTGCATCAAATGTTAATTTAAAAAGTATCGCAGAAGACACAGCAGGATTTACAGGAGCAGAACTTGCAAATATTTTAAATGAATCAGCTATAATTGCTACAATAAAAAATAGAGAAGCTATTACAAATAATGATATAGAAGATGCTGTTAAAAAAGTTACTGTTGGACTTGAAAAACATAGTAGAGTAATTTCTGATAAAGATAAAAGACTTACAGCTTTTCATGAAGCAGGACATGCAATAGTTAGCAGTTATTTAGAAACACAAAAAGATATAAAAGAAGTTTCTATTATACCTAGAGGTTTAGCGGGTCGGATATACAATGTATAAAACAAATGAAGATAAATTCTATATATCTAAAACAGAAATGGAAGAAAAATTAATTGCACTACTTGGTGGACGTGCTGCTGAAAAATTGGCATTAAATGATATTTCTACAGGAGCAAGTAATGATATAGAAGTTGCAACTCAAATAGCAAAAGATATGGTAACTATATATGGTATGAGTGATGTAATAGGACCAATATCTATAAATACAGAAAAAGATCCATATGAGTTACAATTACTTGGTGAAAAGTTTAGTGATAATATAGGTGCTGAAATAAAAATATTAGTTGATAATGCATATGTTCAGGCACAAACTATTTTAGCAAATCATATGGATAAACTAGAATTGGTTGCTAATGAATTATTAAGAAAAGAAGTAATATCAGCAGAAGAATTTGAAAAATTAATTTCTATGTAGTTATAATTTTTGAATTTGAAGACAATATCACCACATCACAATGATTAATATATTTATAAATTTAGTTTTCTAGTAAAAAAATATTGAAATATCAGAATAAATATGGTAATATATAACTATTAATTTGATAAATAAATGCTATAATAAAGGACAACACAAATAAAGTAAAACTAATAGAGAGCAAGAGATTAGGTGGAATTCTTGTAAGATAATAGCTTATTTGTTATCACCTTTTAGTAATTTAATTGAAACTTATAGTAGATTAAATCGTAATCCTTGCGTTAAAAGGTCTTAAGAGAAAAAATTAAAATTTGTAATTTTTTAATATAGGTGGTACCGCGGAAACATTCGTCCTAAAAGAATAATTAGGACGAATGTTTTTTTCTTAAGAAGTCTTTTTTTGAAATATACTTTAAATAATACAAAATTATAATATTCTAGTATATTAATATTCTATTATATAAAATAGCAGTGTGCATTTTTTGTAAGATGATATATACTTTAGAAAACTTATAAATAAAGGTAATATTAGAATTTGTTTATTATACTTATGTTCTAAAAATTATAGTTTTAAAATATAGCAGAAATAAACATGAGATATTTGGGATAGGAGGAGTGGTATGGATAAAAATAGTAAAATTATTGTAGCAGTTATAATAACAATTTCTATAATAATTGCAATAGGAATAGCTTGTGTAATTGCATATTTTTGTTTTATGGGCTATGTTTTTGGTGGATATCCATATGAAAAAGTGTTAGAATCACGTTCGCCAGAAGCGAAATATACAGTTGAAATTATTCGGGAAAGATGCTAGAGGCTTTTTTGGACCATCTGATATAATTATTAAAGCAAATTGCAATAATAATATAATTAATAAATACATAAAGACTTATAAGTGTAAATCGCAAATTTATGATGATGGTGGAAAAGGAAAGATAAATATAAAATGGAAAAATAAAAGTACTGCAGTTGTAACTCTTATGCGGATGCGAAATGGAAGATAAAGATATAACCATACATTTTTATAAAGACTCAGTAAAATTTGAAAAACCATCAAATATAACAATTAAATAATTATAAAATAAAAAGGAGAGATTAGTATGTGTGAAAATTGTGAAGAAAAGAAGGATTATGGAAAGACATTAAATTTACCAAAAACAGATTTTCCAATGAGAGGAAATCTACCAGAGAATGAACCTAAAATATTTGAGGAAATATTTGAAAAAGGTTTATATGAAAAAATGCTTAAAAAAAATGAAGGAAAAGAACCTTTTGTTTTACATGATGGACCTCCATATGCAAATGGAGAAATTCATACAGGACATGCAATAAACAAAGTATTAAAAGATACTATAGTTAGATATAAAAATTTAAAAGGATATTATACTCCTTTCATACCAGGATTTGATACACATGGTATGCCAACAGAGAAAAAGGCAATAGAAAAACTAGGTTTGAATAGAGATGAAATTCCAGTAGTTAAATTTAGAGATACATGTAAAGAATTTAATCAAGAATATATAGCTAAACAAACAGAAGGATTTAAGAGATTAGGAGTACTTGGAGATTGGGAAAATCCATATATTACATATCAGCCACAAATGGAAGCTAAACAAATAGGTGTATTTGGAGATATGTATAAAAAGGGTTATATATATAAAGGTCTTAAACCAGTTTATTGGTGTACAGATTGTGAAACAGCTTTAGCAGAAGCAGAAATTGAATATAAAGATGTAAAATCAAATACTGCATATGTAAAATTTCCAGTAATAGAAGGAAAAGGTTTATTTGATGAAAGAGATACATATGTTGTAATTTGGACAACAACTCCATGGACTCTTCCAGGAAATACAGGAATAACAATAAGTCCTGAATTTAAGTATAGTCTAGTAGATGCACAAGGTGAAAAGCTAATAATGGCAGCTGAACTTGTAGATGAAGTAATGAAAGTTGCAAAAATAGAGGATTATTCTACAATAAAAGAATATGAAGGAAAAGAATTAGAAGGTATAATTTGCAAACATCCATTTATTGAAAGAGAATCTAGAGTAGTTCTTGGTAGCAATGATACTATTTTAGTAGAATTAGATACAGGTACTGGTGCAGTACATACAGCTCCTGGATATGGTAAAGAAGACTATTTATGTGGTTTAAAAAATAAACTAGAGATGGTAGTTACAGTAGATAGTAAAGGACACCAAACAGAAGAAGCAGGGCCTTTTGCAGGAATGTATTATGCAAAATCTGATAAAGAAATAATTAAATGGTTAGATGAGCATAATTTCTTACTTGCAAAACAAGAAATAAATCACTCATATCCACATTGTTGGAGATGTAAACATCCAGTAATTTATAGAGCAACAAGTCAATGGTTTGCATCTGTAGATGGATTTAGAAAAGAGGCTCTAGATGCAATAAAAGGTGTTAAATGGTATCCAGCATGGGGAGAAGAACGTATTACAAAAATGATAGAAGATAGAAATGATTGGTGTATTTCACGTCAAAGAACATGGGGAGTTCCAATTCCAATTTTCTATTGTAAAAATTGCGAAAAAGAATATGTAACACCTGAAAGTTTAGATAGAGTACAAAATATTGTAAATGAAAAAGGTACAAATGCATGGTTCGAACTATCAGAAAAAGAATTAATGCCAGAAGGTGCAAAATGTACAGAATGTGGATGCACAGAATTTGTAAAAGAAACAGATATTATGGATGTTTGGTTTGATTCAGGATCAACACATGAATCAGTTTTGGCAGAGAGAGGACTTCCAGAAGCAAACCTATATTTAGAGGGAAATGACCAATATAGAGGATGGTTCCAATCTTCATTATTAACTTCGATAGCAACAAAAGGAAAAGCACCATACAAAGAAATTGTAACACATGGAATGCTTGTAGATGAACAAGGAAGAAAAATGTCTAAGAGTCTTGGAAATGTTATTGCACCACAAGATATGATTAAAGAATTTGGTGCAGATATATTAAGGCTATGGGTACTAGCATCAGATTATAAATCAGAACTTGCTTTGTCAAAAGGTATATTAAAACAAGTATCAGAAGTTTATAGAAAAATACGTAATACTGCAAGATTTATACTTGGTAACATTAGTGATTTTGATGTAAATAATGAAGTTTGCTATGAGAATTTAGAAGAAATAGATAAATGGGCTTTAATAAAATTAAATAAGCTAATAAAAGATTGTACAAAAGCATATGATGAATATGATTTTAACAAAGCATATCAAGCTTTAAATACATTTTGTGTAATAGATATGAGTAATTTCTATTTAGATATAATTAAAGATAGATTATATACTGCAAAACCAGATTCTATGGAAAGAAGAGCAGCTCAAACAGTAATGTATGAAATATTAGAAGCTATAGTTAAAATTCTAGCACCAATGGCATGCTTTACAGCAGAAGAAATATGGAAATTTATGCCACATAGGACAAATGAAAATTTAGAAAGTGTTATGCTTTCATATTATCCTGAGGTAAACGAAAGATATGAAAATAAAAAGCTAGAAGAAAAGTGGGATAGAATAATAAGTATAAAAGAACTAGTTTCTAAAAAATTAGAAGAAGCAAGAAGCCAAAAAGTAATAGGTCATTCATTAAATGCAAAAGTAACATTATATGCAGATAATGAGGAATATGAATTCATGCTAGAGAATAAAGAATTATTAATGACAGTATTTATAATCTCAGGACTAGAAATAGAAAAAGATGCAAGAAAAGATGAAGAAAAAATAGGTGTAAAAGTAGAAGTAGCAGATGGAAAAAAATGTGAAAGGTGTTGGATGTATAGTACAACAGTAGGTGAAGATAAAGAGAATCCATGTATATGTCATAGATGTAGTGAAGCTTTAAAATAAGAGTCTAGACATTAGATTTTAGGTATTTAGAATTAAAAAACAGTAAAAGATAGAGGTGTTTATATGGAATGGAAGTATATAAAAAAATTAAAGGATATAAATTGCATCACAAAAATAGAAAATGAATACAATATACACATACCTCAAACATTAAAAGATATAATAATTAATTATAATGGTGGAAGACCATTTGATGAAATGTTATTTAATACAGAAAAAAATGATGAAAAGGTAATTAAATCATTATTATCATACAATATAGATGATAAAGAAAATGTGTATATTTTTAGTGAAATATTTGAAAAAGGCTTTATTCCATTTGCTATTACTGTATTTTGCGATGTAATATGTATCAACAATAAAAATGAAAACATAGAATTGTATTTACATGAGTTAGATACATTTGAGTATATCTGTAAAAATATAGATGAGTTTTTTAGTATTCTATATCAAGATAATTAAATATGTATTCATCATTAAATAAAAGAGATATTTGAGAAAAATCAAATATCTTTTTTATTTGTATAGATAATAAAGAGAAATATATAATAATATGGAATAAGGAAATAATAAATATCAAAAAATTTATATCTAAGGAGTTTAGACGGCTAATTTTAAATTACTCATTAATCTAGTAACTCTTTATTCTATATATTTTTCATATTATGTTGCCATAATATGAAAAATCTTGTATAATACTAGAGAAATTTATAATAAAATTAGAAAGAGGAAGAAAATGAAAGTTGCAGATTTTAATTATAATTTACCAGAAGAATTAATAGCACAAGTACCAATACAAAAAAGAGACGAATCAAGATTAATGGTTTTAGATAAAGAATACAAAACAATAGAACACAAAGTTTTTAAAGATATTCTAGATTATCTAAAACCAGGTGATTGTCTAGTAAGGAATAATACAAAAGTTATTCCTGCAAGATTATATGGAACAAAAGAACAAACTGGAGCAAGCGTCGAGTTTCTACTTTTAAATAGGATAGAAGAAGATTTCTGGGAAGTCATGGTTAGACCAGGAAAGAAACTAATGCCTGGAGTAAGAGTATCTTTTGGAGATGGAATTTTAAAAGCTGAAATAATAGAAAAATTAGATGGTGGAAGTCGAAAAGTTAAATTTGAATATAATGGAATATTTAATGAAATATTAGATAAAATAGGTCTTATGCCATTGCCACCTTATATAAAAGAAAGATTAAAAGAAAAAGATAGATATCAAACAGTATATGCTAAATATGATGGGTCTGCAGCAGCACCTACAGCAGGCTTACATTTTACAGATGAATTATTAGAAACAATAAAAGAAAAAGGTGTAGATATCGCAAATGTAACTCTGCATGTTGGAATAGGAACTTTTAGACCAGTAAAAGTAGAAAATATAGAAGAACATGATATGCATTCAGAACATTATTATATAAAAGAAGAAGACTGCATAAAAATAAATAATGCAAGAAAAAATGGTGGAAGAATTATTGCAGTTGGAACTACTTCTTGTAGAGTACTTGAATCTATTTCAGATGAAAATGGAATGGTAAAAGAAACAGAAGGTGATACAAATATATTCATATATCCAGGATATAAATTCAAATGCATAGATGCACTAATCACTAATTTCCATTTACCAGAGTCTACATTAATAATGTTAGTATCAGCACTTGCTGGAAAAGATTATATAATGAGTGCATATGAAGAAGCGGTAAAAGAAAGATATAGATTTTTTAGTTTTGGAGATGCTATGTTTATTAAATAAAATAGAGCCTATAAATATTTAATTAAATACAAAGCATAAAGAGAAAATATAAAGACATAAAAGTTAATAAAGGTTATATTAAAATATGAAGAATGAAACAAAAATTTTAAAAATTATCTAATCTAAAAAAGTATATTTAAATGATTTATTAGATTTTGAAGAATAAAAGAAAAATAGTAAAAGGAATAGGGAGGCAAAATGAAACAAGCAGTTACATATGAACTATTACACGAATGTAAACAAACTGGAGCAAGAAGAGGGATAATACATACTCCTCATGGAGATATACAAACACCTACATTTATGCCAGTTGGAACACAGGCTACAGTGAAATCAATGACACCAGAAGAATTAAAAGAAATTGTAGAGGCACAAATTATATTATCAAATACATATCATTTATATTTAAGACCTGGACATGAACTTATAAAAGAAGCTCGGAGGGCTTCATAATTTTATGAAATGGGACAGACCAATATTAACAGATAGTGGAGGATTTCAAGTCTTTAGTTTAGGTGATTTGAGAACAATTTGTGAAGATGGAGTGGAATTTAAATCTCACTTAGATGGGAGTAAACATTTCTTTTCACCAGAAAAAGTTATGGAAATAGAAGAAGCACTAGGTGCAGATATTATAATGGCATTTGATGAATGTGTAGAATATCCTGCAAGTTATGAATATACAAAGCAATCTATGGAAAGAACAACAAGATGGGCAAAAAGATGTATGGATTCACATAAGACTACAGATAAGCAGGCTTTATTTGGAATAATTCAAGGAGGATTTTATAAAGACTTAAGAAAACAATCACTAGAAGATTTAGTGAAATTAGACCTGCCAGGATATGCTATAGGTGGAATTAGTGTAGGAGAACCAAAGGAAGAGTTTCTAGATATTTTAAATTATACAGCTCCTCTTATGCCAAAAGATAAACCAAGATATTTAATGGGAGTAGGAACACCAGACTACTTAATAGAAGCGGCAATGGCTGGTATAGATATGTGTGATTGTGTATTACCAACTAGAATTGCAAGAAATGGTACAGCAATGACATGGAATGGAAAAGTAGTAGTAAGAAATGCAACATATGAAAGAGATTTTACTCCACTTGATCCAGAATGCGATTGTTATACATGTAAAAATTATACCAGAAGCTATATAAGACATCTAGTAAAAACAAACGAAATATTAGGAGTAAGACTTTTATCTATTCATAATTTAACTTTCTTGACTAATCTAATGAAAAAGGTTAGAATAGAAATAGAAAATGATAATTTATTAAACTTTAAAAATGAGTTTTATAAAAAATATGGATACACAAAAGAATAAGGGGGAAATAAGATGAATCTTATAGATAATGAAGAGAAAAGAAGCAAAGAGCAAAGTACAAAACTTTTAAAAATAATTATTATTGCAATTGTATTACTTGTATTAATTTTAATTGCTGTATTATCTTATAGTATGTATCTTCAATCTAAAGAATTTAAGTTTTTAGTTAATGATAGAAATGTTAGTAACATACCAAGTAATTTATTTATATTTGAGGATGAAGATGTATATATATCTATTAAAGATATAGCAGATTTATTAGGGTATGAATATAACAATGGAGAATACAAAAAATATAATGAAGATACTAACCAATGTTATGTAGGTGATAAGGTTACAGGGACAGATGGGTATGAAGTTGCAGGGTTTGAAGCAAATTCAGAAAAAGTTTATAAGGTTTTAAAAGAATATGATGAATATGAATATTATACATTAAAGAAAAAGGTTAAATCTATAAATGGAAAACTGTATACTACTAGTGAAGGAATTGAATTAGGTTTTAATACTAAATTTATTTATAATCAAGAAAAAAATTATATATCAGTTTATACATTGGATAATATAGTTAGTAAATATGCCAATAGTTTAGGAAATACTGTAATAACTTCGGAAACTATGAGCTTTTCAAATAAAAAAGCTTTAAAATATGGTTTAATATTAGTACAAAATTCATCAGGTTTATATGGAGTGCAAAAAACAGATACAGGTGAAACTATCCTAGGAACCAAATTTAAAGAATTAAGATTCATGGAAAGTTCACAAGATTTTATTACTACAACGCCAGAAAATAAACAAGGAATCTATTCAACAAAAGGTGGAGTAACAATCGAACCACAATATGATGAAATTAAACAACTAGATATTGATTATAATTTATATATTATAAAAGTAGGAGATAAATATGGAGTTATAAATAGAAGTAAAGGTGCAAGATATGTTATTTATCCACAATATGACGCAATTGGAATTGATATAGATACATTTAAAAATGATCATATATCTAATCCATATATTTTATTTGATAACTGTATACCTGTAAAACAAGTGGGCGAAAATAAAGTAGAAAAATGGACTATTTTTGATAAAGATGGAAAAAATATTACAAATACAACATTTGATGGTCTTCGGATATATTGAAGGAACATCTAAAACTGCAAAGGGAAATAATGTATTAGTAATACCAGAAAGAGAAGGAATTATTGTATATAAAGATGGATTATATGGTATTATTAATTCATCAGGAAGAACTTTATTACCAATACAATTAAAGAAGGTATATTCAGAAATGAATAATGGAAAAAATAGTTATTATATGGTATATGGTGACGAAAATAAAACAGAAAACATTTTAGAATATTTAAATAAAACAATAGGCGGTACAACATCTACAAATAGCAATACAACTAGTGTAGATAATACTACTACAAATACAAACAATTCAACTAATAGTACAGTAGAAGATAATAATGCAGTGCAAAGTAATAACAATCAAGTAAATTAAACAATTAAAATAAAAAACAAGATATAAGTATTATA
The DNA here is from genome assembly GCA_905215935.1 of uncultured bacterium. Lineage (GTDB taxonomy): Bacteria > Bacillota > Clostridia > TANB77 > CAG-508 > CAG-492. The sequence continues at coordinate 88,543 of CAJMRY010000001.1, read as the reverse complement.
ACCTATATCTTGTTTTTTATTAAGTAAATAAAGTTCTAAAAATGTTTTCTAATTAATATAGATATATTAATTAAAGGAGGAAAACATATGGATAAAAATGTTAGTATGAATAAAGTTAATTTAAATAATAATATAATAAAGGTTATAAAAGGAAGTTTAATATCATTTCTAATTTCTGTGATATTATTGTTTATTTTTGCTAGTTTATTAGTTTATACAAGTATACAAGAAACAACGATAAAACCTGTAGTTATAATAATTAGTATAGTAAGTATATTAATAGGTAGTTCTTTAAGTTCCATAAAAATAAAGAAAAATGGAATTATAAATGGTGCCTTAGTTGGCATTATATATATTCTAACACTCTATATTCTATCAAGTATATCTTTTATAGGTTTTAATTTGAATATGTATTCAATAATTATGATAATAGGAGCTATCTTAAGCGGAATGATTGGAGGAATAATAGGGGTAAATTTTGGCTAAAAATAAAAAATAAAAATATATAATAAAGACAGAAAAATATCATACTTTTTTTTATAAAAATAGTTGATATTTTTTTTATTTTAATATAGAATTTAAAAATACGGAGGACAATAATGATAACATTAGAAGATTTAAAAAATAATTTGGAGCTTCAGGAACTAATAAAGAGTTCACAAAAACAACTTAATGTATTAGGGTATACTGAGCATTCTACAAGGCATATATCTATTGTTTCAAATCGTGCAGGTAAAGTTTTAGAAACTCTAGGGTATGATAAAGAAAGAATAGAACTTGCTAAAATTGCAGGATATATGCATGATATTGGAAATTGTGTTAACCGTGTAGATCATGCACATTCAGGTGCAATACTTGCCTATGAGATATTAAAAGACATGGGAATGGATGTTGAAAAAAGAACAGAAATCATGATGGCAATTCGGAAACCATGATGAACAAACAGGAACAGCAGTAAGTGATATATCAGCTGCACTAATTTTAGCAGATAAGTCAGATGTTCATAGAGATAGAGTAGTAAATACCAATATTTCTACATTTGATAAACATGATAAAGTAAATTATGCAGTTACAGATTCAGAATTTATTATAAAAAAAGAAGAGAAAAAAGTGATTTTGAATTTAACTATTGATACAGAAATATCACCAGTACTAGATTATTTTGAGATTTTTATGGATAGAACAATGATGAGTAAATATGCTGCTAAATATTTGGGAATATGGTTTGAATTGGTAATTAATGATACAAAATTATTATAGTTTAGGAGGAAACAAAGTGAAAGCAAAAAATAATACTTTAAAAATAATATTAGCAATACTAGTTATTATACTAATTTCATTAATATCTTTTGTAGGAATATTTGTAAAAGATAAAAACAGAATGAAAAATATTTTGCCAGATTATCAATTAGGAATGGATTTTGCAGGAGGAAGAGTATTTAATATAAAAATAGATGACACAGTAAATACTGAATATTATGATAAAGACGGAAATAAGCATGAATCTTCAAGTATAGAAGAAGGTAAAGAAGATGAATATACTAAAAAAGAAGTACCAGTAAATGCTGAGGAGTCATTAAATGATGACAATTTTGAAAAAACAAAAAATATAGTAGAAGATAGATTAATTACATTAGGTGTAAAAGAATATGAAGTAAGAAAAAATTCTCATACAGGAGAAATATATATAACTATACCAGAAAATAAATATGCAGATACAATTATATCACAAATGACAACACGTGCAGATTTTAAAATTATCGATACAGATGATAAACATGAATTATTAACTAAAGATAAAATAAAAGATGTAAAAGTAGGATATGGTAACACTGGTACTGGAACAGCAGTATTTTTAAATATACAATTTGATAAAGAGGGAACAGAAAAATTAAAAGAAATAAGTAAAAATTATACTTCTACAACAGATGAAGAAGGTAATGAGACTAAAAAACAAGTTGATTTAGTATTAGATGGAGAAACACTATTATCAACATATTTTGATGAAGAAATAAAAGATGGATTATTACAATTATCTATGGGAAGTACAACTAATTCTCAAACAAGTGAACAATTGCAAGAATATTTAAATCAAGCTTCTAATTTAGCTGTATTATTAAAATCTGATACATTACCTTTAACATATAAATTAGACACAAATTTATATGTACAGTCAGAACTTACAAATGATGTATTACAAATGTTATTAATAATAACTTTAATAGTTTCTGTAGTCATTGCAATATTAACAATTATAAAATATAAAAAATTAGGACTGTTCAGTGTTATTAGTTTAATTGGTTATATAGCTATACTATTAATAGCTTTAAGATATACAAATGTTGTAATAACTATAGCAGGAATACTTGGGGCTATATTAAGTTCTATAATGAATTATATATATATGACATATGTTATTAAAAATCAGAAAAATGATACTAAAGCATTTAAGAATGTATCAATTAAATTTTTAGGAATTTATATACCATGTCTAATTATTTCAATTGTATTTTCGTTTATGAAATATTTACCTGTTGCAAGTTTTGGTATGGTAATGTTTTGGTCATTAATAATAATGATAGTATATAATTTGGTTATAACAAGAGTATTAATAGCAAATTCAGAAAATTAATAATTAAAAGAGAGGGTTAATATATGAAAAAAATAGTATATGCAGTATTAGCAGTTATTATTATAATTGGAATAATTGTAATTTCTACTGTAGGATTTAATGTGGATGTAATATATTCTAATCATCGTGAAATAAAAGTATATGTTGGAAAAGATTATAATATAGATGAAGTTAAACAAATTGTAAATGAAGTAATACCAAATGAAAGAGTAGTAATAAATAAGCAAGAAAAATTTAATGATAGTTTCATTATAAAAGTAAATACAATTTCTGATGAACAATTAGAAAACTTAAAACAAAAAATAAGCGAAAAATATGAGATTTCAGAAGAAAATAAAGATAATATGATTACTGCTTCTGATGTTGGAGCTCTTAGAATAAGAGATTTAATAAGACCATATGTTATGCCAATTATTATATCAACAGCTGTAATATTGGTATATATGGGGGTAAGATATAAAAAATTAGGAATAGCAAAGGTTGTTATACAAGAGATAGTTGTTTTAGTTATGGCAGGAGCTTTATTATTAAGTGTTATAGCTATTACAAGATGTCCTGTTAATAGAACATTTATACCAGCTATGCTTACTGTATATGTATTAAGCTTAATAACAACTAATTTACAATTTACAAAACAATTAGAAAATTTAAAAAGTAAAGAAGAGAAAAAAGCATAACTTAAAAAAGATATCTAGAATATTATATACTAGATATCTTTTTTTATGGATGGGGGGAAAATATGAAACAGTTTTTCAGAAAGATAGGTAGAATCTTTACAAGAAGTATAGATAACCAGTTAAATTATAAAGAAGTATTAGATATGATAAAAAAATGGCAAAATGTAAAACTTATAGATGTAAGAAGCATCCAAGAGTATAATGAAGGACATATAGATGGTGCAATTTGTATTCCTTTATATGAGTTACAAAGTAGAATTGTAGAAAAAGTAAATAATAAAGATACAGTAATTATATTGTATTGTGCTTCTGGAGTTAGGAGTTTAAAAGGTAAAGATGTTTTGGATAAATTGGGGTATAAGAATGTATATAATTTGAAAGGTGGAATGAATGGAATTTAAATAGATGCAAACAATTTATTTTAGTGGCAATGTTATCTACTACCAATAGTGTTAGTATATTTATAAATTTAAACCAATTCAGAATTATTTAAATATGTTACGATTTACAGTATTTTTATTAAAGTGACAATGTTACCGCCTAGCTAATTGTTTTATATATTTTTTTAAACCAATCTTGAAGTGTGGCGGGCGAGAGGAGTTAGTTACTTTTATACCACGCAGTTTGGGCAAAAAAGTAAGATAGTGTGTGCCATCAGCGATTGATTTAAAAAAATATATAAAACAATTAGCTAGGCTAAAATGTGCTTTTAAATAATTGTGAATTGTAACTTTAAATGCAACAGAATGTGACAATTTTTATGTAAAACACTTGACATTTACATAAAAACACAATATTATATAGTAAGAAAAAATATTTTAAGGAGAATGGATATATGCATACTCAAATGTTGACTTCAAAAATGGGTGGGGAATTAATAAGCTTCAAACTAAATGGAGTAGAAAGAATACATCAAGGTGAAGAGTGCGTAGACGAAAATGGAAAAGTTTTTTGGAAGAGACATTCACCAGTATTATTCCCAACAGTAGGTAAACTAAAGAAAAATCAAACCATTATTAATGGCAAAACATATGAGATGCCACAACATGGATTTGCAAGAGATTTAGAATTTGAGCCAGTTACTAAATTAGACAATTTTCATTCTTATGTATTAAAAAGTAATAAAAACACTATTTCAAAATTTCCTTTTGATTTTGAATTATATACAACATATAGGTTAGACGATAATAAATTAACAACTATATACAAAGTTATTAATGTAGGTACTACGAGTATGCCATTTGGTATAGGCGGACATCCAGCATTTAAAATAGACCTAGAAGATTTAAAAAACGAGAATTATTATCTAGAATTTGAAGAAGATGAAGAAAAAATTCATTTTCTATATTTGGTGGATGGTTTAATTGGAACTGAATATGCCAAAAATAGAATAAGTGATAAAAGAATAATTTATATAAATAAAGACACTTTTAATAATGATGCACTAATAATGAAAGGAATAAAATCTTCTAAAATAAGTTTGAAAAAACGTGATACTGAAAAGACTGTGCTAACAATGGATTTTTCTGGATTTCCGTATCTAGCAGTATGGTCAAAACCAAATGCTCCATTTTTATGTATAGAGCCTTGGAAAACTACAGCAGACACAGTAAAATCAACTGGAGTATTTACACAAAAAACAGATATGATAGTTTTAAAACCAAAAGAAGAGTTTGAATGTAAATATACAGTAGAATTTTTTGAAGAATAGAAGGAAAGTTTATGGGAAAATTAATATTAATAATTGTAGGATTAATACTTTCATTAATAGGTGTAATTTTGATATATGATTCTAGAATATTAACTAAAAGATTTTTTAGTTTTGGAGATCAAAATGAAGGATCTTTTGGACTAAAAATTGTAGGTTTTATTATTGCGATTATTGGTGCTTGTATAATATTTTTCTTATAAATAACAAAAAATAGTTGTAATTTAACCCAAATGATGATAATATAAAAAAATAATAAACAAAAACTATAAAAAAGAGGAGTAGATTTAAACATATCTAGATAAGAGAAAAGAAGTAATATGCTGAGAGCTTCTTATAGAAAAGAAAATTGAAGGTAGCTTTTTTGTTGATATATTGAAAGTTAGTAGGTATATCCGTTTAGCATACGTTATATGCTTTAGAGATACTAAAATTTTAATTAGTAATTAAGGTGGTACCGCGATAGAAAAATCCTCGCCCTTATGTTAGGGCAGAGGATTTTGTTGTTTTTATATTGAAATGTGTTATTATTAGATAGATATTTTAAATATTTTTAATAATTAGACGTTACTATTTACAGCTTTTTATATAAGATATAGTTACCGCCTATTTAATTGATTGATATAGGCTAGTATGGATATTTAAATAACTGCGAATAATAACATTTAAACTCAATTTATTGCGAATAGAAAATAAAAAATTATTTAAATTAATTATAAATTTATATAAGGGGGAATATTAATGAAAAATCATGAATTAAATGAAAAGTATGATCCAAAGGAATTTGAAGAGAAATTATACAAAACATGGGAAGAAAAGGGATATTTTAAACCAAGCATGGATAAGACAAAAGAAAGCTACTGTATTATGATGCCACCTCCAAATGTAACAGGGAAACTTCATATGGGACATGCATTAGATGCCAGCATACAAGACTTTTTAATTAGATATAAAAGAATGCAAGGTTTTAATACTCTATGGCTTCCTGGTACAGACCATGCAGCTATTTCTACAGAAATGAAAGTTGTTCAAAAATTACGAGAAGAGGGAAGAAAAAAATCTGATTTAACTAGAGAAGAATTTTTAGAAAAGGCATGGGAATGGACTAAAGAATATGGTGGAACAATACAAAAGCAACAAAGAAAAATGGGATGCTCTTGTGATTGGGAAAGAAGCCGTTTCACATTAGATGAAGGACTATCTAAAGCAGTTGAAACAGTATTTTTAAAGTTATATGAAAAAGGTTATATATATAAGGGTAAAAGAATGATAAACTGGTGTCCTAATTGTAAAACATCAATTTCAGATGCAGAGGTTGAATATAAAGAAGAAGATTCACACATTTGGCATATTAAATATCCTATTAAAGATTCGAGTGAATATTTAGTAGTTGCAACAACTAGACCAGAAACAATGCTTGGAGATACTGGAGTTGCTGTAAATCCTAAAGATGATAGATTTAAACACTTAATAGGAAAGAAATGTATTTTACCTATTATGAATAAAGAAATTCCAATTATAGCAGATCCTTTCGTTGATATGGAATTTGGTACTGGATGTGTAAAATTAACACCTTGTCATGATCCTAACGATTATCAAGCAGGTTTAAAAAACAACTTAGAATTTGTAGAAGTTTTTGATAGCAATTTAATAATGAATGATTTGATTCCTGAAGTTAAAGGGATGAATGCATATGAGGCAAGAAATGTAATAGTAGATATGCTAAAAGATTCAGGATACTTAATAAAAATAGAAGATTATACACATAATGTTGCAAAATGTGAAAGATGTAAAACAACTATAGAACCAACTATTTCAGATCAATGGTTTGTAAAAATGGGGGATTTAGCGTGGCCAGCGATAGAAGCAGTAAAAAATGGTGATGTTAAATTTATTCCATCTAAATATGATAAAACATATTTTAACTGGATGGAGAACCTACAGGATTGGTGTATTTCTCGTCAATTATATTGGGGACATAGAATTCCAGCATATTATTGTGAGGAATGTGGCAAAATACATGTTGCAAGTGAAATGCCAGAAAAGTGTACAGAATGTGGATGTAAAAAATTAGTTCAAGATCCAGATACTTTAGATACATGGTTTAGTTCAGCTTTATGGCCATTTTCTACACTTGGTTGGCCAGAAGAAACAGAGGATTTAAAAACATTTTATCCAAGTAATACTTTAGTAACAGGTTACGAAATAATATCACTTTGGGTATCAAGAATGATTTTCTCAGGAATTGAATATTTAGGTAAAAAACCATTTTCAGATGTTATAATACATGGAATGGTTAGAGATGATCAAGGAAGAAAAATGAGTAAAACTCTTGGAAACGGTGTTGATCCATTAGATGTTATAGAAAAATATGGTACAGATGCATTAAGATTTTCACTTGTTCTTGGAATTTCTTTTGGAAATGATATTAGATATATTCCAGCAAAAGTTGAGCAAGGAGCAAATTTTGCAAATAAATTATGGAATGCTTCAAAATTTGTTCTAATGAATTTAAAAGGTTTTGATGGTAAATTTGATTTATCAAATTTACAGATAGAAGATAAATGGATTTTATCAAAAGTAAATAGATTAGCAGAAGAAATGGCAAATAATATAGATAACTATGATTTAGGTGTTGCAGCACAAAAAATATATGACTTTATTTGGAATGAATTTTGTGATTGGTATATTGAGATTGTTAAAACTCGTTTATATGATGAAAAATGTAAAACAAGAAAAGAGGCTCAAGGGACATTAAACACTGTTTTAGAATATAGTTTGAAAATGTTACATCCAATAATGCCATTTGTTACAGAAGAAATTTATACTAAATTATACAATAATGATGAAAGTATAATGATTTCAAAATGGCCTGAATATAAAGAAGAATTTAATTTTGAAGTACAAGAGCAAGAAATAGAAAACTTAAAATCTATTATAGGAGAAATAAGAAATGTACGAAATAACATGAATGTTCATCCTTCAAAGAAATCAAAATTAATTTTTGTAACAGAAAAGCATAATAATTTAATTAAGCAAAGTGAAGGATTTATAAAAAAATTAGGTTTCGCAAATGAAATTATTATACAAACAAACAAGGAAAATATTCCAGAAAATAGTATTTCAATTATACAAAAAGATATAGAATTATATATACCTTTTGAAGATCTAGTTGATATTGAAGCAGAAAAAGAAAGATTATCGAAAGAAAAAGAGAAGTTAGAAGCGGAAGTTTTAAGAGCTGAAAAGATGCTTTCAAATCCAGGTTTTGTAAATAAGGCACCAGAAAATAAAATACAAGAAGAAAAAGACAAATTAGAGAAATATAAGGAAATGCTTAAAAATACTGTAGAGAGATTAGAAGGAATGACAAAGTAGGAAATAGATAATTTGCATTATAAAGTAATTAGTAAATTATGTGATAACAGATGAAATTTAAACATTTATCATAGAACTTTATATTATAAAAAGTATAGTATAAATTAGAATTCTTAAGATAGGGGAATTGTAATGGAAGTAAATATGGATAAGAATATCAGAAAAGAAATTAAGGAATATATAGAAAAAGAGATATTTGAAGAATACAAATTAAATGAGAGAGGTCATGGAATTAATCATATAAAATATGTTATTAGAAGAAGCTTGCAATTTGCAGAAACAATAGAAAATATTAATTTTGAAATGGTATATGTAATAGCAGCTTATCATGATATAGGACATCATATAGATGCCAAAAATCATGAAATAATTTCAGCACAAAAACTATTTGAAGATAAAAAAATAAAAGAATTTTTTAATGAAGAACAAATTATAGTTATGAAAGAAGCAATAGAAGATCACAGAGCTTCTAAGGATACAGACCCAAGAACTATATATGGAAGAATAGTTTCATCAGCTGATAGAAATATCGATGTTGAATTTACTTTAAAGAGATGTTATTCATATAGGATTAACCATTCACCAGAATTAAATCAAGATGAAATAATAGAAGTATGTAGAAAATTTTTAATAGAAAAGTTTGGTATTAATGGATATGCAAGGAATAAAATGTATTTTGATGATAAGGAATATAGTAAATATTTACATGATATAACAGAACTTGCTATAAATAAAGAAAAGTTTTATGAGGAGATAATAAGAGTTAATAGTTAACCAAGGTAAAAAGTAATAACTTATGTATATAAAGATGAATTAATAAGAGGGAGTCCTAAAATGAAGTGCACTCCAAATGTTAGACAAAAAAGTTTAGCATTTGTGATGCACTTCATTTTAGGACTCATTCTTTTCAGGTTATAAATTGTTTGAATTTTAAAACTGATGAGTTAGATATGTTAGAGAAAAATGTCGAAAACTTCCCATAAATCGATAAAACTTCCTAGATTTCGCTATAGGAAAAAACTGGAAATGGGATTATAATAATAAAAAACAAAAGAAGGAGGAGTGTGAATTTGAATAGTAAATACATTCAAGAGGACAAGCTTTTGATATTACAAATAACAGAAGAAATTGATCATCATACTACAGAAGATATAAGGAGGAAAGCTGATAATGAAATTACGAGATATATGCCTAGAAAAGTTATATTTGATTTTGGCATGGTTACTTTTATGGATAGTGCAGGAATAGGAATGTTAATAGGAAGATATAAAATAGTAAAAACATTTGGTGGAAGTGTAGAAATGATAAATGTAAAACCAAGTGTAAGAAAAATATTTGAAATGAGTGGTGTTTTAAAAATAGTACCTATTAGGAAAGATATAGAATTTAAGGTATCATAGATTGATAAAAAATATTAAATTTCAAATATTATAGATTTAATAAAATATCAAATTTAAAGTAACCAAAATCTTTGATTTTAAATCTTGTGCTAGTTTCACAATTTAGAGGACTTTACAGTGTATATGTTATCAAATGTTTAAATCTTAGTCTTATTTTAAATGTATAGGTTATTTTAAATAGATAAAAAGAGGAGAAAACTATGAAAAGTTTATATGAAAATGAAATGAAATTAGAATTTTTAAGTAAATCTAATAATGAAGCATTTGCACGTATATCAGTTGCAGCTTTTGCTTCACAATTAGATCCAACTATAGAAGAAATGGCAGATATAAAAACTGCTGTATCTGAAGCTGTTACTAATAGTATTGTTCATGGATATGAAAATATGAATGGAATGGTAAAGATAATATGTAAGATATTTGCAAATTGTATAGAAATAGAAATTTCAGATACAGGAAAGGGAATTGAAAATGTAGAAATGGCAAGAAAACCATTATATACTTCAAAACCAAATTTAGAAAGATCTGGAATGGGATTTACAATAATGGAAAGCTTTATGGATGAAGTTTCAGTTGAATCTGTTTTCGGACTTGGAACAAAAGTTACTATGAAAAAATTCATAAAAAAGGAGGAGGTAGAAGAAGATATAGAGAATATGGAATTTGCTAATTTAGGAGGAAGATAGAAAGGCAGGAGAAAATATGTACGATAATAGTATGGAAAACATATTTAAAGCTCAAAGTGGAAATCAAGATGCTATGTCTAAATTAGTAGAAGAAAATAAAGGATTAGTATGGAGTATAGTAAAAAGATTTAATGGAAGAGGTTATGAATTAGAAGATTTATATCAGATTCGGGTCACTTCGGATTAATAAAAGCAATAAAAAGATTTGATACAAGTTTAGATGTCAAGCTTTCTACATATGCTGTACCGTATATCTTAGGAGAAATAAAAAGATTTATTAGAGATGATGGACCAATAAAAGTAAGTAGAAGCATGAAAGAATTAGGAGTAAAAATTAAAGAATTACAAAAAGAATATATGAAAAAAAACGGAAAAGAAATAAAAGTAGAAGAAATTTCTAAAATATTAAAAATACCTAAAGAAGAGATAGCATCAGCTTTAGATGCATTTAATCCAATAGATTCAATTTATGATAAAACCTATTCTGGTGATGATGAAGGAATTAGTATAATAGATAAAATAAGTAGTAATACAAATGAGGCAAATAGTATAGTAGATAAAATTTGTATAAAACAATTAATTGATAATCTAGAAGAAAGAGAGAAAGAATTAATTTTATTAAGGTATTATAAAGGACAAACTCAAAGTGAAGTTGCTAAAGTATTGGGAATTACACAGGTACAGGTATCTAGAATAGAAAAAAAGGTATTAAATTCAATGAAACTTAAACTTGCAATATAGAGGGAGGAATTATGCGAAAGTTAACCATCTATATTTTGCTATTAATATTAATTTCGTTTTTAATTCCAATAATATTTACTAAAAAATTTGGAGAAGATAAACAAACATCAAGTGTTACAGAACATATAGATAATAAAGAAGAAAATATACCAAAAGTAGAAGAACCTTCATATGATTATAAAAAATATAACACTGTAAAAGTTCTACATACAAAAACTAATAATATAGAAGAAGTAAATTTAGATGAATATTTGTATGGAGTAGTATCAGCCGAAATGCCAGCAAGCTTTGAAAAAGAAGCGCTAAAAGCTCAAAGTATTGTAGCAAGAACTTATACAATTTATAAGATAATACATAATGGTGGAAAACATGAGGGAGCAGATATATGTGATAACTCAAACTGTTGCCAAGCTTGGATTTCAAAAGAAGATAGATTAAGCAAATGGGAAGAAATAGAAAGAGAAAGTAATTGGAATAAAATAGTACAAGCAGTAAATGAAACTAAAGGTAAAATTATAACTTATAATGGAGAACCAATTAATGCTTTTTTTCATTCTAATAGTGGAGGAAGTACAGAAGCTCCAATTAATGTATGGGGAGGCTTGGGATATCCATATCTTCAAACCGTTGAAACATCAGGAGAAGATTCGTATACACAATATAAGTCAGAGGTTATTATTTCTAAAGAAGAGTTAGTAAATAAAATGAAAGAAAAATATAAAGACTTTTCTATTAATTTTGAAGAAGAAAATGCAATACAGATTTTGGAATATACAGAAGGAAAAAGAGTAAAAACTATAAAAATAGGAAATAAAAATTTGTCTGGTGTAGAAGTAAGAAGTATATTTACTTTAAAATCTGCAAATTTTGAAGTGAATATTGAAGATAATAATATTAAATTTTCTGTAACCCGGATATGGTCATGGTGTAGGAATGAGTCAAACAGGTGCAGATAGTTTAGCAAAACAGGGAAAAACTTGTGAAGAGATTATTATACATTTTTATACAGGTGTTGCTGTAGTAGACTTATAATATTACTAATATTAATTTTATATACGTACAATTAACAATAACTTTTTTTATAGTATTTGTATAAATTTCTCTTATAAGGAAATAATTATACTAAAGAAAAATTAAGGAGGAATTTATTTTATGAGAAAAGAGATAGACAGAAAGAGAAATATACAAAAAGCAAACATGGGTAAGAGTTTATATACATCTGCAGGAATTATTTCATTAATAGTAATTATATTTGCAATTGGAATTTTTGTTTATGGAAATAAAAATGCAGAAAGCTCTAAAATTGCAGATTTAAGTTCTAGTGATATAACAAGCCTTGTAGAAGGAGGAGGAAGAACTTCTGAACAAGCAAGTAGTCAAATTGGAAAATCTGTTAATGAAGTAAAAGAAGAATCAAATACATTAGTAGTAGATACAGAAAAAGAAAATAATAGCAAAAAAAATGAGGTACAACAAATAAAGGAACAAACGACAACTAAAACAACAAATTCTAAAGATGTAGCTAATAAAACTAAAGAAAAAGCAGATGAAGAAGAAAAGACTAAGCAAGAGACAAAAAAAGCAGACCCAGTTTTTTCTATGCCTGTAGAAGGTGAAGTTATAAAAGAATATGCAAAAGATAAACTTGTATATTCAGATACATTAAAAGAATGGGTAACACATGCAGGAATTGATATAAAATCTGAAAAAACTACTATTGTAAAAGCATCAGAAGAGGGGACTGTAAAGTCTATAAAAAATGATCCAAGATATGGATTAACAGTAGTAATAGAACATAATAATGGATTTAGTACTGTATACTCTAACTTGCTAACAGCAGAATTTGTAACTGCAGGTGAAAGTGTAAAAAAAGGACAAACTATAGGAACAGTAGGAAATACTGCAACATTTGAAATTTCAGATGAATCACATTTGCATTTTGAAATTTTAAAAGATAATGTTCAAATTGATCCTAATATGTATATAAAATAAATTGTAAATTGTCAAAATTTCCAAAATAAATGGGAGTTTTGGCAATTTTTAGTTTAACTATTAAAAATGCCAAAAGGTGCCAAAAGTGCCAAAAGGGACGGAGCATTTTGGCAATTTTTTTATTTGGCTATTTAAAAAATATAGATATAATGATATTATAAGAGGGGGCAAATTTATTAACGAAGGTGGAAGAACATAATGCCTAGAATACCAAGAAATTATATGAAAACAAATTTTTTTCATGTAATGACACAAGGAATTAATAAGAGTTATATATTTGAAAAAAGTCTTGAGAAAAAGAAATATATAAAGCTTATGTATCAATTAAAAGAAGAATGTAATATTTCTATAATAGCCTATGCAATAATGGATAACCATTCACATCTATTAATAAAATGTAATTCAATAAAAGATATGAGTTCTTATATGCATAAATTAAATACTACATATGCTGCGTTTTATAATAGATTGTATAAAAGAGTGGGATATGTATTTAGAGACAGATACAAAAGTGAAGCTATTGTAAATGAGATACATTTATATAACTGTATAAGATATATTTTTGAAAATCCAGTAAAAGCAAGAATATGTGATAGGATGGAGCAATATAATTATTCTAATTATAAACAGTTTAAATTTAAATATAAATTATATATATGTTCAGAAGTGAGATACAATAGTTTTATTGATACTGAAGAAGAGAAAGATAGTATTTATAATGAAGTGATTAATGAATTCTTGTATACAAATAATATAAATAAAGACAAATTAATAAAGAATAAAGAAAAGTTAAAAGAAATTGTTAATATATTACATAAAAATTATAGAATATCTTCAAGAAAGATGGAAGAATTGTTATTTATAAGCAGGGAGACAATTAGAAAGTTAATAGATAAAGAATGATGTGAAAATTGTTATAAAAAATTGTCAAAATACCCCGTCCCTTTTGGCACCTTTTGGCATTTTGGCAACGAAAATAAAAGATGGAGGAAAAAACATGAGTAAAGTACAATGGACTAAAGAGCAGATGCAAGCAATAGAAGAAAAAGATTCTAATATATTAGTAGCTGCTGCTGCGCGGAAGTGGAAAAACAGCTGTGCTTGTTGAAAGAATGATTAATAAAGTAATTAAAGATAAGATAGATATTGATAAAATTCTAATTGTTACTTTTACAAATGCAGCTGCAAGTGAGATGAGAGAAAGAATTTTAGATGCTATATATAAACAAATAGAAGAAAATCCAGAAGACGAGGTTTTGCAAAAACAAATTATTTTATTAAATAAGGCAAGTATTTGTACAATACATTCGTTTTGTTTAGATGTTATACGTAATCATTTTTATGAATTAGATATATCAGCTAATTTTAGAGTAGGAGATTCAGGAGAAATAGAACTATTAAAACAAGATGTAATCGAAGAATTATTTGAAGAAAAGTATTTAAATAATGATAAAGATTTTATTGATTTAATAAACACATATACAAATTATAGAGATGATGAATCTCTAAAACAGTTAGTTATGAACATATATAAATTTATTCAAAGTAGTCCATTTCCAAATGAATGGCTAAATGATAAAGTAGAAATGTTTAATATTAGTGATAAAAAACAAGATTTTTCTAAAACTGTATGGGGAAAAATTTTACTAAAAAATCTTTCAGAAGATTTAGAAGATTCTATTATAAAATTAGAGAATTTAGTATTAAATATGAGGAGATTTGATGAGCTAGAAAAATATATAAAAGTAATTGAATCAGATATAACTAATATAAAGTCATTATATAAAAACTTAGATTCTTGGGATAATGCATATAATTTTAGTAAAATAGATTTTGAAAAGTGGCCAGTAGATAGAAAAATAACTCTATTAATAAAAGATGAAGCTAAAAAGATAAGAGATGATGTAAAGAAAAAAATATCAACAAGTATTAATAAAGTATTAATATATAATTCAGAAACAGCAAATACGGATATTACAGAAATGTACAACATATTTTACAAATTAAAAAATCTAATAATAGAATTTAGTGATAGATTTAAAGTTAGAAAAAAAGAGAAAAATGTTATCGATTTTAATGATATAGAGCATTTTGCACTTAAATTACTTGTGAAAAAAGATAAAAACGGAAAAATCATTAGTACAGATATAGCAAATGAATATAAAGAAAGATTTGAAGAAATAGCTATAGATGAATATCAAGATAGTAATCTAGTTCAAGAATACATTTTATCTAGCATTTCTAGAGGAAATAACATATTTATGGTTGGTGATGTTAAACAAAGTATATATAAATTTAGACAAGCGAGACCAGAACTTTTTTTAGATAAATATGAAAATTACAGTATGAATAAAGAAACAGGAAAAGACTTGAAAATAAAACTATTTAAGAATTTTAGAAGTAGAAAAAATATACTAGATTTTACAAACTTAGTTTTTGATAATATTATGAGTAAAGAAGCGGGAGATATATTATATAATGAAGAAGAATATTTAAATTTAGGAGCAAATTATGAAGATCCAGAAGATTTAAATTCTGAATATGCAGGTATTACAGAACTACATATTATTGATATGAAAGAAAACGAAGATGATGAAATTTATAAATCTAATAATGAAGAAGATAGCAAAAATGATAATAAAAATAAAAGCTTAAATGGATATGAAAATGAAAATAAAGATGATAATACTAAACAAGAGGAAACAGAAGAAATATTGCAAAATAGTGTTATTGAAGCAAAATTAGTATCCAAAAAAATAAAAGAATTATTAAACAGTGGCTATTTAGTATATGATAAAAAAATAGGATATAGAAAAATTACATATAAAGATATAGTAATCTTATTAAGAGCCACATCTACTCTTGCTCCTATATATGAAAAGGAGTTAACTGAATTAGATATACCAGTGTTTAGTGATACGTCATCTGAATTCTTAGATAGTATAGAGATTCAAACAATTTTATGTTTGTTAAAAATAGTAGATAATCCTATGCAAGATATACCATTTGTGTGTGTACTTAGGTCTAATATTGGAGGATTTACCGACGATGAATTAGTGAAAATTAGATTATGTAATAAAGAGTCAAGCTTTTATGAAGCTTTTCAGTCAGCACAGATACAATGTGAAGAAAACTTAAGTAATAAAATTCAAAACTTTTTATTACAGCTAAAATCTTGGCAAAAACAAGTAAATGAAAAACCTCTAGATGAGCTAATTTGGAATATTTATATTGAAACAAATTTCTATAATTATGTTCGGATTAATGCCAAATGGCTCTTTAAGACAGGCTAATTTAAAGATGTTATTTGAAAGAGCGAGACAATATGAAAAAGCAAGTTTTAAAGGATTATTTAATTTTATAAATTTTATAGATAAATTAAGAAAAACAAGTGGAGATATGTCTTCTGCTAAATTAATTGGAGAAAATGAAGATGTAGTAAGAATTATGAGTATTCACAAAAGTAAAGGGCTAGAGTTTCCAGTTGTTATCTTATCAGGTACAGGAAAAGGATTTAATTTGCAAGATTTAAATGATACTATATTAATGCATCAGGATATAGGATTTGGTCCTAAATACATAGATTTTGAAAGTAGAATAGAATATAATACTTTGGCAAAAGAGGCTATTAGAATTAATGCATATATAGAAACTTTGTCTGAAGAAATGAGAATTCTTTATGTTGCACTTACAAGAGCAAAAGAAAAACTAATAATAACAGGAATAAAAAAAGATGCTGAAAAATCTTTAAAAGAAAAAGAAGATTTACTAGAATTATATTCTAATGATGGTGGTATATCAAAAATAAATTCATTATTAATTAAAAAATATAAAACTTATCTAGATTGGTTAGAATTAGTATATTTAAAAAATAAAGATAAGATAAAAGACGTATTTTGTATAAAAACATATAAAAAAGATGAAATATTAAAAAATATTAATAAAAATGAACAAAAAGTTAAACAAGAACAACAAGATTTTATTAACAAAGTAAAAGAAAAATCAGATAGCATATATAATGAAAATGATGAAGTAATTAATAAAATAAGATGGCAATACAAATATAGTAATTCAATATTAATACCTACAAAAACATCTGTTACAAAAATAAAAGAAATAGAAAATGAAAATGTTATGAGTTTAGAAGCAAAAGAAGAAATAGAAAATATTAAAGAATATAAAATATTAACAAATAAACCTAAATTTATTGACGATAAAGAAAAGATAACAAGTGCAGAAAAGGGAACTTTAATGCATTTGTGTATTCAAAAGATGAATGAAAGAGAAGATTATAATATTTATAAAATAGAAGATATGGTAAATGAATTATATAAAAAAGATATAATAACAAAAAATCAGAAAGATGTAATTAATATAAATAAATTATATGAATATACTAAATCTGATTTATGGAAAGAATTAAGATTAGCAAAAGAAATTTGCAAAGAAAAACCTTTTTATATAAATATTTCTTCAAAAGATATATTTGAATTAGATACAAGTGAAGATATATTAGTACAAGGAATTATTGATCTTTATTATATTAATAGTAATGATGAATTGATTTTAGTTGACTTTAAGACAGATTATATAAAAAGTGGAGAAGAAGATTCTTTAATAAAAAAATATAATAAACAATTAGAAATATATAGAAATGCTTTAGAACAAAGCTTAAATAAAAATGTTGCACATACATATATATATTCAGTTAGTTTAAATAAATGTATAGAATTATAAAAAATATGTTAATATTAAAGAAAAGACAAAAAATAAATTTCAATTTATTTATTAAATTATTATTTAAAATAAGATAAATTTTTGTTAATTAAAAAAGACAGAATACTCTAAAAATAAGTATTCTGCCTTTTTTCGTGTGTCCTAGTTAAGACAGCCACTTTTGAGCTTTGATGCATAAACACTTCTCATATTTGAATGTAAATGCATCCATTACAATAGACAAACGTATGCTCAAGCAAATGAGTAAAGATTTCCAAAAGATCTTCCGAAGAAAGCTTCTGAGAATCATCAGATGAACTTGTTACAACAATGAATTTGCCACAGATTTCATCTTTTACTCTTTCGAGTATTTGCTCCATTGGACATAGCCCCCTTTACTTTATAATATTTCAATTATACAATTAGTGGAAATATATGTAAAATTAATTCGTGCAACATAATATGTTGTGATTTTACAAATAAAAATAAATTAGTATAAATTATTTTTTTATAATGCGTAAATCGATATATATTTACGAATAATTTTGTCATAATTAATCAAAATAACAATAACGAAATTTAAAATTAAAAACTAAAATACCTATTTACTAAAAAAGATAAATATGATATATAAAATTAAAAAAAAGGAGTAATTATGAGATTAGATAAGTTTTTAAAAATTTCTAGAGTTATAAAAAGAAGAACTGTTGCAAATGAAGCAGCAGATAGCGGAAGAGTTTTTGTTAATGGAAAACAAGTAAAACCAAGTTATGAAGTAAAACTAGGAGATACAGTTGAAATTAAATTTGGAGATAAGGTTTCTAAATTTGAAATTATAAAAATACCTACTGTTCAAGGAAAAGATATGGGAGAACTAATAAAAGTATTGTAAGGGCGTGATTGAAATAAAATTAAATTCAAAAAAGCTTACAAATGAGCAAAGAGAAGAAAAAAATAAAAAAGTAAATATGATAATAACAAATATTGTAAGACTATTACTAGTTCTAATTATACTAAGAGGAATCTTTGTAAAAGATTACAGCCAATTATTCATTGCTGTATTAACAATTGCTATGACTTTTTATCCAAGTTTGCTTGAAAAGAAATTTGGTGTTTATTTGCCAGGAAGTATGCAAATTGTTATAACATTATTTATTTTTGGAGCACAATATCTTCGGTGAAATAAAAGATTTCTATAATAAAATACCATGGTGGGATACAATGCTTCATACAACATCAGGTGTGATTTTGGGAATAATTGGGTTTATGTTTGTTTACTTACTTAATAAAAGTTATAGTAATAGCATAAATTTAAGTCCTTTTTTTGTAGTGATGTTTGCATTTTGTTTTGCAGTTACTATGGGAGTGTTTTGGGAGTTTTTTGAATATGGAGCAGATAGAATATTAGGTACCAATATGCAAAAGTTTAGATTTCCAGAACTAGGACAAGATGGATTAATAGATACTATGTCAGACTTATTTGTAGATGCTTTGGGAGCATTAATTACATCAATTATAGGATATTTTTATATACAAAAAGAGAATGATGTATTATTAAAGGGCTATTTTAGAACATGGTTTAGAAGTGTGAAAAAAGAAAAATAGTTATTATAGGAGAACAGTGGAAATAAACTAAACTGTTCTTTTTATATTGAAAAAGATAATATATTATGTTACAATATGATTATAAAATTTATTAGGAGGTGCCATTTATGGCTCGGAAACAATACTGGGGACTCACAGTGACGAGAAAAGTCGAAAAAGGTATACTTGTAAG
Organism: uncultured bacterium; assembly: GCA_905215935.1. Classification (GTDB taxonomy): domain Bacteria; phylum Bacillota; class Clostridia; order TANB77; family CAG-508; genus CAG-492. The sequence continues at coordinate 68,836 of CAJMRY010000001.1, read as the reverse complement.
TATGCAGCTAGATGGAAACTTTGTTATAAGTGAAAATAAAGCAGGGAAAGTAACAAAAATACATCTATTTAACCCAGGATGTATTCTGGATATTACAGAGGAAAAAACTATACCAAAGAAGTTTAAAAGGTATGTTGCTGGCTGGACTAAGGAAAGAGTGAATATTACTCCAGAAGTAGCAGCGTATTTAATAAAAACTGAGAAGAAGTGTAAAAAAAAGTAAAACTATAAAAGAGTTAGTTATATAATTTTAATTATAAGCTAACTCTTTTTTTGATTAAATAAAATTATATTATTATTTGTAAATTTTTAATGTTTGTAATAACAATTTAAATCTTTCATATAACTATAAATAATAACAAATAATAAAATTTTTTAGTCGAATTTTATGTAAAATATTGATTTTTTGTCAAAATGTAGGTATAATAATCGTTATGTAAAAAATAAAGGAGATGTTAATTAATGAAAAAAACAAAGATTATTTGTAGTATAGGACCTTCTAGCACAGCTCCAGAAGTAATGAGCAAAATGGTAGAAGTAGGAATGAATGTAGCACGTATAAACTTTTCTCATGCAACAATGGAGGAAAGAGTAGCTGTTGTTGAATCAGTACATAAAGTAAGAGAAATGACAAAGAAAAATGTTGCTATTTTATATGATACAAAAGGACCAGAATTTAGAAGTGGAATGCTTGAAAATGATGAAATTACATTAGTAGAAGGAAAAACAATTCGTTTAGTAAAAGAAACAGTTTTAGGAAATGAAGAAAGAATTTCTGTAAATCATCCACAAGCCATAGATAATTTAAAAGTTGGTTCAATAGTTCTATTAGAAAATGGATTAATGAAAATTGAGGTAATATCTGTAGAAGAAGATGGTGTAACATGTAAGATTATAAATGGTGGTGTTTTAGGAAACAAGAAAAGTTTGAATGCACCAGGTGTAAAATTAGATATTCCATTTATTAGTGATATAGATAGAGAAGATATTATATATGCTTGCGAACATGAAGGAGATTATTTAGCACTATCTTTTGTATCTTGCATGGAAGATGTATTAGAAGCAAGAGAAATTTTAAAACAATGTAATAGAGAAGATATGAAAATTATATCTAAAATTGAAAGTACAACAGGTGTTGAAAACTTAGATTCAATTATAGATGTATCTGATGGAATAATGGTAGCACGTGGAGATTTAGGCGTTGAAGTTCCAATGCAACAATTACCAAGATATCAAAAAGAAATGATTCAAAGATGTCGTGAAAAAGGAAAAATTGTAGTAGTTGCAACAGAAATGCTAGAATCTATGAAAAAAAGCGCAAGACCAACTAGAGCAGAAGTTTCTGATGTTGCAAATGCTGTTTTAGATGGTACAGATGCAGTTATGCTTTCAGGAGAAACAACTGTTGGTAAATTCCCTGTAGAAGTTGTTAAGTTTATGGCAGAAATTTGTAGAGATACAGAAGAATATTATGATTATGATTACAAATTTGCTTCTGAAAGAGAAGTAGACATTACAGAAACTATTGCTGATAGTGTTGTAGAAGCAGCAAGTGTGTTAGATATAAAATTAATCATTGCATCTACAGCAAGTGGAGATACAGCAAGAAGAATAAGTAATTTAAAACCAAGATGTCTAATACTAGCAGCAACAAATTCAGAAAAAGTTGCACATTCTTTAGCACTTAATTATGGTGTATATCCTACAATAGTACCAACATCTGAAAGTACAGATGAAGTAATAACTATAGCTAAAGAAAAGGCAAAAGAGATAATGGGTGTTAAATCTGGTGATATTATTGCAATCACAGGTGGATTCCCAAAAAACGGAACCAAAACAACAAATCTTTTAAAAATTGAAGAAGTTTAAAAAAATATTAAATATCAAGATAGAAGTGGAAAATGTAAGTACTTTTTTACTTCTATCTTTTTTATAGATGCATTAACTAGTAGTGTGTTAATATAGATAAAAAATATAATGGAAACCAATATAGTAAATATCATATGTCAGTTGTAAAAAATATTAATAATAACTATTCACATAAATTTCACACAAAATTACTAGAAAAAGTATTGACAATACCTTTTTTTGGTTATAATATATATGAAGTTTAGCAGTCATATTAAAAGAGTGCTAAAAAGAAGGTGAGGGCATGTTAGATAATAGAAAAAAAAGAATCTTGCAAGCAATTGTAGATGAATATATAAATACTGCTGAACCAGTTAGCTCAGGTAGTATTGTAAATAAATATGGATTAGATTTTAGTAGTGCAACAATAAGAAACGATATGGCAGAACTTGAAAAAATAGGATATCTAGATAAACCTCATACATCAAGTGGGCGTATACCATCAGCTAAAGGATACCGTTTTTATGTTGATGAACTTATAAAATACGATAATATTAGTTTAGAAGAAATAAAATATATTAGGTCTAAATTAGAAACAAAAGTAAATCAAATAGAAGAGTTAACTAAAATTGCTACAAGTACATTATCTGAAATAACTCATTATACAACTGTAGCAATAGGACCTAAAATACAAAACATAGAAGAGATAAAGTTTGTATTATTAGGAACGAGAATGCTAATGGCAGTTATTTTAACAGATAGTGGAGTTATAAAAGAAACTATTATTAAATTTGATGAAGATATAACAGATGAACAAGTAGAAATGTTAAATTTTATATTTAATAATAAACTAAAAGGAAAACCATTAAATTCAATAGATAAGCCGTTAGAAGAATACATATTTTCAGAAATGAATTATAGCCTAAAAGTTATAAAGCCAGTTATGAAAGAAATAAATAAGGTTATTAATGAAGATGCTAAAATCTACTTAGAAGGAACAAATAAAGCTTTTGATTTACCAGAATTTAAAAGCTTAGAAGTTGCTAAAAATTTTATTAATGTATTAGATACAAAAGAGCTTGTATTGGATATATTAGATACTGGTTTTGCAAATGATATAAATGTGTATATAGGAAATGAAACAGAACACAATGAATTAAAAGATTTTAGTATTGTTACATTTAAACATAAAATCGCTAATAAAGATATAGGAACTATAGGAATTATAGGACCAACAAGAATGGATTATTCAAAAGTAATTTCAGTTATGAAATATATTAGCAAAAAACTAAATGGATATTAAGAAAGGAAGGTTTAAAATGCAAGAAGAAAAAGAAATAAATATAGAAAATAATGAAGAAGTAAAAAAAATTAAAGAATTAATTGAAAGTCAAAAAACAGAATTAGAAGAAAAAGATGACAGATTAAAAAGATTAATGGCAGAATTTGATAACTTTAAAAAAAGAAGTCAAAAAGAAAGAGAAGGTCTATATAACACTTTAGTATCTGATATATTTACTTCATTATTACCAGTAATTGATAATTTAGAAAAAGCATCTCAAGTAAAAACAGAAGATGAAAACTATAAACAAGGTGTAGAGATGGTTTTAAAACAATTTAAAGATGTTTTAGTAGCAAATGGAGTAAAAGAAATAGAGACTATAGGAAAAACTTTTGACCCAGAACTACATGAAGCAGTTGGCTCTGTAGTAGATGAGAATCTTGGAGAAAAAGAAATAAAAGAAGAATATAGAAAAGGATATATAATTGATGGAAAAGTAATTAGACATTCTTTAGTGGTTGTTGCGAATTAATAAAAAGAGCTAAGGTGTTTATTTTATAAATCTAAATAAAAAAGCTTATAAAAGCGAAAAGTTAAATTATATAAGCTTTTACGCTTAAATATAAAATTACAAAAGATTATAAATAAAAATAGAAAATAAAAAAATTAGGAGGAATTTAAAATGGGAAAAATAATAGGTATTGATTTAGGAACAACAAATTCATGTGTTGCAGTTATGGAAGGTGGAGAGCCAGTCGTTATTCCTAATGCAGAAGGAAATAGAACAACACCATCTGTTGTTGCATTTTCAAAAAATGGAGAAAGATTAGTAGGACAAATAGCTAAACGTCAAGCGGTTACAAACCCAGATAATACAGTAATTTCTATTAAAAGAAAAATGGGAACAAACGAAAAAGTAAAAATTGAAGGAGACGAATTTTCACCACAAGAAATATCAGCAATGATTCTTCAAAAATTAAAACAAGATGCAGAAAATTATTTAGGACAAAAAGTAACTCAAGCTGTTATTACAGTACCAGCATACTTTACAGATAGCCAAAGACAAGCTACAAAAGATGCAGGAAAAATAGCAGGACTTGAAGTATTAAGAATTATAAATGAGCCAACAGCAGCATCACTTGCTTTTGGAATGGATAAAGAAGACCAAGACCAAAAAATTATGATTTACGATTTAGGTGGAGGAACATTCGACGTTTCTATATTAGATATTGGTGACGGTGTATTTGAAGTTCTAGCAACAAGTGGAAATAACCATTTAGGTGGAGATGATTTTGACCAAAGAATTATAGACTTCTTAGTAGCTGAATTTAAAAAATCAAATGGAATAGATTTAAAAGCAGATAAAATGGCTATGCAAAGATTAAAAGAAGCAGCAGAAAAAGCAAAAATAGAGCTTTCTGGAATGCAACAAACAAATATTAATTTACCATTTATTACAGCAGACGCAACAGGACCAAAACATTTAGATGTAAATCTAACAAGAGCTAAATTTGAAGAATTAATTAGTGACTTATTAGAAGAAACTAAAAAACCAGTTATGCAAGCATTGAAAGATGCAGGAGTTAGTGCAAGTGACTTACACAAAATATTATTAGTTGGTGGTTCTACAAGAGTACCAGCTGTTCAAGAAATTGTTAAACAAATAACAGGCAAAGAACCAGATAGAGGAATTAATCCAGACGAATGTGTTGCAATTGGTGCAGCAATTCAAGGTGGAGTTCTTTCAGGAGATGTAAAAGATTTAGTATTATTAGACGTAACACCACTTTCACTTGGTATTGAAACATATGGTGGAGTATTTACAAAATTAATTGAAAGAAATACAACAATACCAACTAAAAAATCACAAATATTCTCTACAGCAGCAGATGGTCAAACAAGTGTAGAAGTGCATGTTTTACAAGGTGAAAGAGAAATGGCAGCATACAATAAAACACTTGGAAGATTCCAACTTTCAGGAATACCAGCAGCACCAAGAGGAGTACCTCAAATTGAAGTAACATTTGATATTGATGCAAATGGTATAGTACATGTATCTGCAAAAGATATGGCAACAGGAAATAGTCAACAAGTTTCTATTACAGCATCTACAAACTTAACAGATGAAGACATAGATAAAGCTGTTAAAGATGCAGAAGCACATGCTGCAGAAGATAAGAAAAGAAAAGAAGAAATAGAAGCTAGAAATAATGCTGAAAGCTTAGTATATAACTGTGAAAAGACAATCACTGAATTAGGAGATAAAATTAGTGGAGAAGAAAAAGCTAAAGCAGAAACAGAAATAGAAAATGTTAAGAAAGCATTAGAAGGATCTGATGTAGAAGCAATTAAACAAGCAACAGAAAAGTTAACAACAGTATTCTATTCAATATCTGAAAAATTATATAATCAAAATGCAGCAGGAGCACAAAATGGTGCAGGAGCAGAAAGTGGAGCAAGTGAAGGTCCAAATGTAGATGAAAACGGTAATGTATATGATGCAGATTATAAAGTAGAAGATGACGAAAATAAATAAAATATAAAAATAAAGAGCATAAGAAGATTGGCAGACATTAATAGGATTTGTCTGCCAATCTTTGAAATTGCTAAAACATAATATTAATATGAATAGGAATTACATAAAAGATAATGAAGGAAAGTATAATAAAAAGACATTTTAAATAGGAGGAAAAAATGGCAGAAAAGAGAGATTATTATGAAGTATTGGGTGTAGATAAAAATGCAACAGATGAGGAATTGAAAAAAGCATTTAGAAAAATGGCCAAAAAATATCACCCTGATGCTAATCCTGATAATAAAAAAGAAGCTGAAATTAAATTTAAAGAAGTAAATGAAGCATATGAAACATTGTCAGATCCCCAAAAAAGAAGAATGTATGACCAATTTGGACATAATGGTCCACAAGGTTTTGGAGGAGGAAATCCAGGAGGTGGATATTATTCTTACTCTACATCAGGATTTGATGGATTTAGTGACTTTGGTGACTTAGGAGATATATTCTCTTCATTCTTTGGTGGAGGATTTGGAGGCTCTAGAAATTCTAGAAACGCAAATAATGGACCTAAAAAAGGTGCGGATTTAAAATATAATATGGAGATTTCTTTTGAAGATGCATTTTTAGGAGTTGAAAAAGAAATAAATATTACAAGAGACGACATTTGTGTGGAATGTAATGGAAATGGAGCAAAACCAGGAACTGCCATCGAAAATTGTACAGTATGTGGTGGAACAGGACAGGTGAAACAAGTTCAAAATACAATATTAGGTCAAATGCAAACATCTAGAACATGTAGCAATTGTCATGGAACTGGTAAAGTAATAAAACAGCCTTGTGAATCTTGTAGAGGAAAAGGTACTATAAGAAAACAAGCAAAAATAAAAGTGAAGATTCCAGCAGGTATAGATAATGATCAAACAATTGTATTAAGAGGAGAAGGAGAACCAGGTACAAAAGGTGGACCAAAAGGTGATTTATACATAAATATGAGATTAAAAAAGCATAGTATCTATACAAGAAATGGAAATAATATTTTTTGCGATATACCAATTACTTTTACACAAGCTACATTAGGAGCAGAGCTTGAAATTCCTATGGTAGATGGAAGCAAAGAAAAATATAAAATTCCAGATGGAACTCAAACCCGGAACTAAATTTACAATAAGGAACAAAGGGTTTAAAGCAGTAAATGGAAATTATCAAGGTGATTTTATTTTCACTGTTCAAGTTCAAGTGCCAAAAAGATTAAGCAAAGAACAAAGAGAGTTGTTAACAAAACTTGCATTAACTATGAATGAACAACCACCGGTTAAGAAAAGAGGATTATTTGGATAAAAATATAAAAAAGCTCACTATTTAAAAGAATAGTGAGCTTTTCGTAAACATTTAAAGGAGTTTAACATCGCTTGCTTTAGAAATAGAATTTGCTTTTTAAAACGCTATGTTCTGAACAATTTGCATGATCTTTCAAGAAAAGAAAGAGCGAATATAATTCAGAAAAGTTGTGAAATGGAATCCAGTACATTGTATGACTGCTATATTGTATTGTTTCACAGTCCTTTATGTTCCTGGTTGATGTTTCCTTTACAGGCATACAGTGATTCCATTCTACTGCAATATCCAAAATGGGTGTTCCTTTTTCTAACCGAGAACTTGAATGGCTTAAATCAGTTAAAGAGATAATAATACTTTTGATGTCAGCACAATTGTCCTCGTAGAAATCTTTAAAACTGTCATACATAAAAGTACTCCTTTTTGGTTGCGGTTAAAAAATACAAATTGTAAATTAACCATTAAACGAAAAGCTTACAACATTTATATGCATAAATGTTAATCTTGGCTATTTTGTAATATGACCTTCAAAAAAATTTTTTTATCCGAAGTGGATGACTAAGGTCTTTAACAAAAAAGTAAAGATATGACAATATTATAACATCGTTTTACATAAAACTCAATTGCAAAAATAAAATGAGAATAAAATTAAAAATGTAATTTCCCCAAAATAAATATTTGTAATAATTTTAGAATAAATATAATAGTAACGAAAATATTAAATTGTAGTAAAATATAGAAAAAATCGTAATAATTAGTAATAATATAGTTATGAAAGATACTCTCTATATAGAAATTTTAGTGAGAGTATGATATTATATCTAAAAATAAAGCAATATAAATTGTATATATAAAGAAATAGGTGGCAATTTTACTATCTTTATGTAAGTAAGGAGGATTTTATGGATAAATATAAGTAAATTTAAAAATAAGAATAAAATTTTATATCCAGAAGAAATATTTAAATATATAGAGAATGTTTTATAATTATAATTCGGAGAGAGACTTGTTTTTTACTTATAAACATTCCAATAAAATAAATTGTTTATAAATATTAATACTAAGTTAATAATTAATATATTAAATAGTAATGCGTATATATAAGTAAAAAGAGCAGTTATAAAAATTGCTTTCTTAATTAATAGTATGTTATAATATAGCAAATAACTAAAAGGAGCACAAAAATGCCAAAATTTTTTGTAAAAAGTAATCAATTTAAAGATGATAAAATACAAATAATTAATGAAGATGTAAACCATATAGCAAATGTACTTAGATGTAAAATAGCAGATAAATTAAATATATGTAACATAGATGATGGTAAGAATTATGAAACAGAGATAATACAAATAAATAAAGATAGTATATGTTTAAGAATTATAAAAACAATAGAATCAGAATCTGAGTCTAATATAAATATAAATATATTGCAAGGATTACCTAAAGCAGATAAAATGGAACTTATTATACAAAAAAGCACAGAACTTGGAGTAAAAGAGTTTACTCCTGTAAATATGGATAGATGTGTTGTAAAAATAAATAACAAAGATGAAAAAAAGAAAATAGATAGATGGCAAAAAATTGCAGAAGTTGCATCAAAACAAAGTGGTAGAGATATAATACCAAAAATAAATAGTATAATAAAATTAAAAGATATAGAGAAAATATTAGCAGATTATGACTTATTATTAGTAGCATATGAAAAAGAAGAAAAAAATACTCTAAAACAAGAATTGTTAAATTTAAAAGAAAAAATGAAAGAAAAAAGTAATCTAAATATTGCAATATTAATTGGCCCAGAAGGTGGAATATCAGAAAATGAAATCGATTATTTAAAACAATTAGGAACCAAGATTATTACTCTAGGAAAAAGAATATTACGAACAGAAACTGTAGCACTTGCTATGACAAGTATAATATTATATGAACTTGAAAATAATTAAGGAGAAGATTATGAATAGTATAAATGAAAAGAAAGTTAATAGTGAAAAGCTTAAAGTGTCTAAAGATAAAAAGAAAGCTGAAACACCAGATGAGATAATAAAAAATAATGAAGCAAAAGAAATAAATGAAATAAAAATAGAAAGTGCATCTAAATCAGAGACTACTAGTAAAGGTAAAGAAAAAAGGGAATCTTCTAAGAAAAAAACAAATACTACAAAGAAAACGGATGATTTGAAAAGTAAAACATCTATCAAAAAAACAAATAATAGTAAAGCTAACACAGATAAGGATGTAAAGAATAAAACTACAAACAATAGTAATACTAAAAAAAATAATAGCAATTCTAAAAAAGAAACTGATAATAGTGCTAATATAATTAATAATAGTAAGAAAAAAATAGACAGTAAAACTGAAAAGGAAACAAATAGTAATGATAAGAAAAAAGGTAATAGTAGTGCTAAAAAAGAAGAAACTAATAATTTAAGTGAAGAAATAAATGAGGTAAACTCGAAAGGAACTAATGCTAAATCTAATAAAAGTAATAATTCAAAGGTAAAGACTACTACAAATAAAAATGAAAATATTCAAACAAAGAAAAAAGATAGCAAGACTAAAAAAGAAACGGAAAAAGTTGTAACTAAAAAAAGTTCGAAAAAAATAGATGAGAGAAAAAAAGTAGAAATAAATTCTAAAAAAGACTCTAATAAATCAAATAAAAGTTCAAATAAAAAATCTAAAAATGGAGAAAATCAAAATAATAATAAAGTAGAATTAAAAGAAAAGATAGAGATAATAAAAAATATAAAAGAGATAGGACAAGTATTGAAAGAAGAAAGAAGAAAGAAATTACCAGAAGAGATACAAAAAAAGATTGTATCAAAAACAATAACTAATATAATAGTTGGAAGTATTATAACATTATATCTGATATTTATAATATTAGGATTTAAAAATATAAAAACAGAAGTATTTATAACAGATTTAAAAGTATTTAGTGTATCAATACTTGCTATTTCTATAATATTGTTTGAAAATTCATATAAAAGAGAAAATAAATCACTTGTAATTTTTGGAATTGAAGTATTAATATTAGCTATTATAAATATAGCATTAATGTATATATTTATAATGAAAAATGAAGTATTTATGATAATTACATTGGTAATAACTATGATATTTATTTTATATTATATAGTTAAATCTATAATAATATTTATGAAAATGAAAAAATCATATTGTAAGAAAAATAGTGAATTAAGTGAAATTATAGAAGAAGAGGTATAAAGTTTTATGAAAAGTATGACAGGTTTTGGAAGAGCAAAGCAAATTATAAATGGAAGAGAATATAATATTGAAATTAAGTCTGTTAATCATAAATATAATGATATTAATATAAAATTGCCAAGAAGTATTAGTTATATCGAAGAAATGATTAGGAAACAAGTTTCAAATAAAATAGCAAGAGGTAAAATAGATATATATATTACTTTTAATAATTTTAGTGTAGACGGAAAACTTGTTACGATAAATAAAGATTTAGCTAAATTATACATAAATCAGTTAAAAGAGCTTGCAAATGAAACAAAAATAAATAGTAATATAGAAGTTATAGATATTTGTAAATTTCCAGATATATTACAAATTCAAACAGACGAAGAAAATGAAGATTGTATAAAAGAAGAATTAAATATGTGTTTAGAAGAAGCAATTAATAATTTAAATGATATGAAAACAAAAGAAGGCATAAAAATAAAAGAAGATTTAATTAAAAGAATGGATAGAGTAGAAGCAATGGTTACTAACATTTTTGAGTTTTCTACTGGACTTATTGAGGAATATGTAGTAAAATTGAAAGAAAGAATACAAGATTTATTACATACTGACATAATAGATGAAACAAGAATTGCACAAGAAACTGTAATATATTCAGATAAATGTTCCGTTGAAGAAGAGTTAACAAGACTTAAGAGTCATATAAAGCAATTTAGAGATTTAATGGAATTAGACTTAGCTATAGGAAAAAAATTGGATTTTATTATTCAAGAAATGAACAGAGAGACAAATACAATAGGTTCTAAATCTGTAAAATTAGAAATAACTAATTTAGTAATTGATATAAAAACAGAATTGGAAAATATAAGGGAACAAATACAAAACATTGAGTAATATATGAAGGGATGTGTATGTTATGCAATTAATTAATATTGGGTTTGGAAATATTGTTTCTGCCAATAGAATTATTTCTATTGTTAGTCCAGAGTCAGCACCAATTAAAAGAATTGTTCAAGATGCAAAAGATAAAGGAATGGCAGTAGATGCAACATATGGTAGAAGAACAAGAGCAGTTATCATTATGGATTCAGGTCATGTAATACTTTCTGCAGTTCAACCAGAAACTGTTGCAGGAAGACTTGATAAAGATGACATAGTAGAAGAATAAACAATTTTTACTTTTTAATAAATTAAATTTGCCCATAGATGTGTTTAAAAAACTACAATCATTTTGGGCATTTGTATTTATATTCTTAAATCTAAAAAATTATATAATTTAAAATAAAAGGAGGAATTTTAAAATGATGGTAAAACCAACTGTTGGAGAATTATTAACAAAAGTAGATAATCGTTTTAGATTAGTTATAGCAACATCTAAAAGAGCAAGACAAATAGCTACAGGAAGCGAAGTTTTAACAGATGCAGATGATGAATCACCAGTTACTTTAGCTGCAGACGAAATAGCAGAAGGAAAAATAGAAGTATCAAACGAGTAAAATTATATATTATAAAAGAGGTAAAAAATGAAGAGAAATATAATATCATTAGGTGGAGAACTAGCCAGTCGGAAAAGGAACAACTTCTATAATATTAGCAGAAGATTTAAATTATGGAATCTATAGAAATGGAGAATATTTTAGGAAGCTTGCTAAAGAAATGAATATGGATGTAACAACATTTAATGAATATGTAAAAGAACATCCAGAAATAGACATTGAAATAGAGAAAAGTGCATCAGAATATGCAAAAACACACGATAACTTTATTATTGATGCAAGACTTGGATTTTATGCGGTTCCAGAATCTTTCAAAGTATATTTAACTGTAGACATAAATGAAGCGGCAAAAAGAGCGTTTAATGATCCTAATAGAAAAAACACAGAAAATCTAGGTTCTGTAGAAGAACAAAAAGAAGATATAATGAGAAGATATAAAATGGAGAATGAAAGATATTGGAATTTATATCATGTAAGAAAAGAAGACTTATCAAATTACGATTTAGTTTTAGATACAACAAATTTAACACCAAAAGAAACAGCTGAAAAAATAAAAGAAGAATATATTAAATGGCAAAAGAAATAGCAAGAATAAATGTTTCTTGCTATTTCTTTTGTTATATAGTAATATATGAAACAGATATTTAAACAGGAGAAGATTTATGATTGCAGAAATAATAATAAATAGTAATGTAAAAAATCTAAATAGAATTTTTGATTATAATATACCATATGAGTTACAGGAAAAAGTGAAAATAGGTTCAAGAGTATTTGTAAGATTTGGAAATATAAAAAAATTAGAAGAGGGATTTGTTATTGGTATTAAAGAAAGTTCAGAATATAAAGTAAAAGATATAGAAAAAGTAGAAGAAAATGACTATATAGGAGGAGAAGAAGTAGAACTTGCAAAATGGATGGCAAATAGATATTTTTGCAATATTTCAGACTGTATAAAATTAATGTTGCCACCAGGGACAACAACTAAAATAGTTACTAATAGAGTAAAAGAAAAGACATCAAGCTATGTAAATTTAATAAAAGAAGATTACGAGATTGAGGAAGATATATCTTTTAAAAAGATAAAATCTGATAAGCAAATTAGAATTTTGAGATTTTTGATAGATAATGGTGAAACACCTATAACAGAATTAGAATTATTTACAGATACAACAAGAAGTATAATAAAAACATTAGAAAAAAATGGTTATATAGAAATAACCCAAAAACAGGTTGAAAGAAATCCATTCATTCATAAAGTGATAGAAACTACACAGAACCTTAATTTAACAGACGAACAAAAAAAAGCGTATGAAGAAGTTTGTGAAAGTATAGATATGTATGTTCATACAGAATTTTTACTGTTTGGTGTAACAGGTTCACGGAAAAACAGAAGTATATTTGCAACTAATTGAGAAAGTACTAAATGAAGGTAAAAGCAGTATAATGCTTGTTCCAGAAATATCATTAACACCTCAAACTGTGGATAGATTTATAGCAAGATTTGGAGAAGATTTAATTGCAGTTTTACATAGCAAACTATCTGTTGGAGAAAGGTATGATCAGTGGCAAAAAATAAAATCTGGAAAAGCAAAAATTGTAATAGGGGCTCGTTCTGCTATATTTGCACCTGTTAAGGATTTGGGATTAATAATTATAGATGAAGAACATGATTCATCATACAAATCTGAAATGACACCAAGATATAATGCAAAAGAAATAGCAAAGTTCTTAGCAAAAAGAAATAGAGTTCCTTTATTATTAGGTAGTGCTACTCCAGATATTAATACATATTATAAAGCTATAAATAATGAAATAGTTTTACTTGAATTAACTAAAAGAGCCAACAATTCTGAATTACCACGGAGTAGAAATAGTAGATTTAAGACAAGAACTTGCAAATGGTAATAGAAGTATGATAAGTACTAAATTATATACAGAAATAGAGAAAAATTTAAAAGAAAAGAAACAAACTATATTATTTCTTAATAGAAGGGGCTTTTCAACATTTATAATGTGTAGAGATTGTGGATATACTGCTAAATGTAAAAATTGTAATGTGACATTAACATATCATTATAAAGAAAACAAGTTAAAGTGTCACTATTGTGGATATGAAACTAAGACTTTGGCTAAGTGCCCAGAATGTAATAGTAATAATATTAGATATTTTGGAACAGGAACTCAAAAATTGGAAATAGAAATTAAAAAATTATTTCCAGAGGCAAGAACAATAAGAATGGATGTAGACACAGTAACTAAGAAAAACTCACATGAACAGATATTAAGTACTTTTAAAAACGATAATTTAGACATATTAATAGGAACTCAGATGGTTGTAAAAGGACATCATTTTCCAAATGTTACATTAGTTGGTGTTATAGCAGCAGATAGTAATTTGAATTTAGATGACTATAGAGCAAGCGAAAAAACATTCCAAATACTTACACAAGTGGCACGGAAGAGCTGGTAGAGAACAAGAAGGAAGAGTTGTTATTCAAACATATAATCCAGATAATTTTAGTATTGAATATTCAAAAAAACAAGATTATAAGTTGTTTTATAATACAGAAATTATGTTAAGGAAAAGTTTGAAATATCCTCCGTTTTGTGATATAATAATGATTGGTATTACAGGAGAAGAAGAACTAGAGGTTCAAAAAGTATCTAATATGTTATATGATTATTTAAAACAAAAGATATTAAAAGAAAATGCAAAAATATTATTATATAAACCTGTTCCATCACCAATTGAGAAAATAAAGAATAAGTATAGATGGAGAATAATAATTAAATGTAAATTTGGAGAGGATATAATAGTACTAATAAATGAGGCATTAAACGAATTTAGTAAAATGAAAAAAAAGGATTCTTGTAAGGTGATTATAGACCTTAATCCTAATAATATGTTGTAATAAGGAGGTAAGATGGATGGCAATTAGAAATATAAGAGAAGATGGAGATGAAATTTTAAGAAAAAAATCAAGAGAAGTTGAAAAAGTAGATGATAAAATACGAGAAATTTTAAATGATATGGTTGAGACTATGCACAAATTTAATGGAGTAGGTTTAGCAGGACCACAAATTGGAATATTAAAAAGATTAGTAGTAATTGATTTATATGATGATAAAGGACCAATAAAGCTTGTTAATCCTGAAATTGTTAAAGAAAAAGGTGGCAAAGAAGTTGAAGAAGGATGTTTAAGTTTTCCGAATAAGTTTGCTAAAATCATAAGACCAGAAGAAGTTATAGTAAAAGCTTTAGATGAAAATGGAAAACAAATAAAAATATCTGCGAAAGGTCTTTTGGCCCAAGCTTTATCACATGAAATTGATCATTTGAATGGGGTGTTATTTATAGATAAAATAATACCAGGTACATTAGAAGTGATTGAACAGGAAACTAAATAAAATAAGTGATAGGGGGGAGAATGTTATATGTTAAATATAGTATTTATGGGAACTCCAGATTTTGCGAGAGAATCTCTAAAGTGCTTGTATGAGCAAAATTATAACATAGTGGGAGTTGTTACAAATCCAGATAAACCAAAAGGAAGAGGTATGAAAATGATGTTTTCTCCTGTAAAAGAATATGCAGTAGAGAAAGGTTTAAAAATATATCAGCCTCTAAAAGTAAGAAATAATGAAGAATTATTACAAGAAATTAAGGATTTAAATCCAGATGTTATATGTGTAGTGGCTTATGGAAAGATTTTACCTAAGGAATTATTAGAGATACCAAAATATGGGTGTATAAATGTACATGGTTCGCTACTTCCTAAATATAGAGGTGCTGCTCCAATACAATGGGCGATAATAAATGGAGAAAAGGTAACAGGTGTTACCACAATGTATATGGACGAAGGTATGGATACAGGAGATATGCTTTTAAAACAGGAAGTTCAAATTCGAGAAGATGAAACAACGGGGGAATTGTGGGATAGATTATCAAAATTGGGCGGAAATTTGTTAGTAGATACTTTAAAACAAATTGAAGATGGTGTGATTAAAAGACAAAAGCAAGGAGAGGATTTCTCTGTAGCTCCAATGCTAAAAAAAGAAATTGCTAAAATTGATTGGGATGATAAAACTGCAATACAAATAAAAAATCTTGTTAGAGGATTAAATCCTATAATGGGTGCATACACATATCTGGATGATAAAAAATTAAAATTTTGGAAAGTAAAAGTATTAACAGAAAAAGAATTTATAGAACATTTTCCTGAATTAGAAGAATATAGTTATAGATTAAGTGATATTACATATGGTACAGTAATATTATCAGATTCTAAAAAAGGATTAATTATAAAAGCAAAAGAAGGATATATAAAAGTTATAGAAATACAAGGAGAAAATGCTAAGAAAATGATGATAGAAGACTTTTTAAGAGGCAATAAAATTGAAATAGGCACTGTATTACAATAATATTACAAAAAGATTACAATTATGTTATATTTATTATTTCATAATTGTTTTTTTTATATAATATGTTATTATATGTGTAATACATGAATATATAGGAGGTTTTTTTATGAAAACAAAAAACAAGAATCTATTATTAGTTATATTATTAATTGCTGTTGTAGGAATGGCAATAGGATATGCAGCATTATCTCAACAGTTAGTTATAAATGGAACAGCAAATATTACAACTGAATGGGATGTACACATTAAAGGAATAACAGCAGCAGAAAATAATGCTACTAATGGTGCTAATGATAAGTCATTACCAACATTTACAGCAACATCTGCAACTTTTGATGTAAATTTATCATATCCAGGAGCTACAGCTAGTTATACAGTTACAGTAGAAAATGGTGGAACAATTGGAGCTAAATTAGAGGAAGTAACAGGCATTGAAACTGCAAACTCAGCAGAACCTACAGGAATTACATATACTATAGATGCTAAAGCAAATGATACATTAGCATCAGGTGATACAAAAGATTATATAGTTACAGTAACATGGGATGCAAGTGCAACAGAAATACCAGAAACTAAAACTAAAACAGCAACAATTACATTAAATTATGTACAAGCTGATTAATATAAATATATAAGCAAATTAGCTAAGTATAATAACTTGGCTATTTTGTGTGTATTATAGAATAAATATAATTGTTTTATCAAAATATTATATAAAACAGTTAATTCTTAATATTCTAACAGATATAAATGATTATCTTTATATAGATATATACTAAAAACAAAAATAGAACTTTTATTCTTAGGAGGTTAGTATGAGAAGAAGACATTCAAGAAATACTAGAGAGTATATGATATTAAGAAATGGTTCTATTTTAATATTTATTGTAATATTTATTTTGATTGGAACAGGATATGCATTATTAAGTACTAAAGTAGAAATACAAGGAAAGGCGACATTAATAGCAGGAGAAAAGCCAATTGAACCAGGACTTAGTGTAGCTAGCTTAAAGACAGTAAATAATTGGGGACAAGGTCGTATAATGTCTATAACTATTACTAATAATGATAGTTACTATGATGATTGGGAAATTAGCTTTGAAGTGCCAGAAGAAACAACAGATGTCTTAGTTCATACTTCATATATATATGGCAGTGTGAGTACGTTTGATGGAAATAAAGTAACAATTAAGATGAATAAGATAAGTGAAGATGGAAGTATTAACTGGTCGGCACCATGGGAACTAAATGATAAAAAAGAAATACAAATTCAATTTACTTTTAGTACAATTGTGGATAATGTTAGCTTTAAAAATGTCATATTAAATAACAAACTTATCGCATCTGAATTAACAGAAATCATAGATACACCTGTAGAAAATGAAGATGTATCAATAGATACAACAGATAATACAGCAAGTACAAACATAGTAGAAGGAAATAATAATGTAATAGATGATGTGGAAAATGATTTACAAAATAATGTGATGGAAAACGAAAATGTAATGCAAGAAAATATTATTCAAAATGGAGCAAATATAGATACTGCCAATCTAGTAAGTCAAAATAATATAGAATAAAATTAATTATTATAGGAGAAATTATGAGCAAAGGAAATATAAATATCATTGTTTATTTAATTATAATATCTATTATATTAATAGGTTCTTCTATATTAACTATTTTTATAGCACCAAACTACTTTCGGGGAATATACAAGAATAATAAACTTGATGATATGGATAGTTTTATTTATTTTATCTGTTCCAGTAGAAAATGAACATTCTAGATTTAAAGGAAAATCTGATAAAATAAAAACCACTTTAATAATTATCATATTATATTATATTATTTATTTTTCATTAGGATTAATTTATGGTTATCAAACTAGTCCATATTCTAGAACATTAGGAACAATAATAAAAAATATTATTTTTATAGTAGGAACATTAATCTTGCAAGAATATGTAAGAAATAAATTAGTAAATAGTTCAAATAATATTAAAAATTATATTATTATTACAATTATATTTATTATAATTAATTTAGATTATAACAATTTTTTATCAAACTTTGAGAGTGGAGAGACAATATTTAAATTTATTGCTGCTAAATTAGTTCCTCGGAATAGCAATATCTACTATTTGTACTTATTTGGCTAAGACAGGAGGGGAATTATTAGTATATTCATATAGAATTCCAATAGCTTTAGCAACAGTATTATTACCTATATTTCCAAATGTAGATTGGTTTTTTTCATCAATGTTAGAAGTTTTGGTATCACTTATATTGTTTGTATTTATAAATTATGAGCATACAATAAAAGTAAACAGATTAACAAGATGGCAAAAGAAAAAAATAAATCCAAAAAATTCGGTGTCTGTAATTATGATAGTAATAATATTTGTGGTATTTGTGGCAGGACTACTTCCATATAGACCAGTTGCTGTAATGTCAAATAGTATGGTACCAGAATTTGCAAGAGGATATGTAGTAATTACAAAGAAAATAAATGAAAAAGATATTAAAAATATAAAAGTAGGAGATATTCTAGAATACCAACTAAATCAAAGTGTAGTTATTCATAGAATAATTAATATAGAAGATGAAAAAGGAAGTTTAATTTTTACAACACAAGGTGATAATAATAATGCACCAGATATAAAAAAAGTTGAGCAAAATCAGATAATAGGAATAGTAAAATTTAAAATACCATATGTAGGCTATCCTTCAGTATGGTTTAGTGAATTTTTGTTTAAGAAAGAATCTAAAATTCAAACATAAGAAAAGGTGGGTGTTTAAATGGATAAAAATAATAATGTAAAAAATAATTTAAAATTCATATGTATATTTTTTGTTACATTATTCATTTCTTTTATTTGTATTGTAAAATCATTTACTACGCCTAAAGAAGATATGAAGATGCTATATGCATACAATATTAATAGGAATACAGATTATAAAGTATATTTAAGAAGAAATAACTTTATAGATCAAGAATACATGGGGATGAATTCAACATATATAACTGATTTAGTAGATTATATTGATGCTAATTTTAGATATAATTATAATGTATCACAAAAGGCTACATCAAAATCTACATATAAAATTATAGCAGTAATTAATGTGGAATATTATGTAACTGGTTCATCACAGGGAACTAAATTATGGTCAAAAGAATATACGTTGTTAGAACCAAAGCAAATTGCAACAGATACAAATCAAATTAATATAAATGAAAATGTTAAAATTGATTTTAATAAATACAATACTGAAATAAAGAATTTTAAAGAACAATTTGGATTACCAATAAAATCATATTTAGAAGTTAAACTTGTAGTTAATTCAGAAGCTTACGTAAATGGAAGTGGAAAAACAGAAAAAGATAATTCAGTTATTAATTTAAAAATGGATTTAAATGGACAAGTATTTAATATAACACAAGATTATGAACCAGTAAGTAAAGGACAGATTTTAGATGAAAGCAAAATAGGAGAAAAATCTAATATAATATTACTAATAATAGGAATAATATTATTTTTAATTTCAATAATAGGAATATTAAATATATTTAGAAAAATAATTTCCGTAGATAGAAAAACAGATTATGAAGTGGCATTAAATAGAATACTAAAAAATTATGGCGATATTGTTGCCGAAATTGTAACTCCAACAGAGACCGAAGAAATGAAAGTAATTGATGTTAAGAATTTTGATCAGTTATTAGATATAGAAGAGGAAATAAGAATGCCAATATTGTTCTATGAAACAATAGAAGGCGAAGAAGGAGAATTTACTATTATATATGATAATATTGTTTATAGATATATATTAAGTGGAAGGAAACATAGTCACGAATAGAAATATACTAAAAGACGTCAAAAACGTCAAAAGGTGCCAAAAGGGACGGAGGATATTGACAATTTTAACAAAATTGTCAATATCCTCCGTCCCTTTTGACACTTTTTGACGTACTGTCATTTTGGGTAAGTTTTTTTATTTAAATTTTTTAAATATAGTTGTAAAATTTTAGAAAAATTGGTATACTTATGATATGTTAAATAATATGAAAATAAAGAATAGGAGGTTTTTTATTATGGAAAATGAAGAAATAAAAAATGTTGGAGAAGAAATAGCTTTGGAAAATAGTAATATAAAAATAGCAGATGATGTTGTAGCTGTAATTGCAGGAGTTGCAGTATCAGAAGTACAAGGTGTATATGAAATGTCTGGAGGATTCGCTGGAGGAATCTCTGAAGTATTAAGTGGAAAGAAAAACTTAGCAAAAGGAATAAAAGTAGAAATTAATGAAAAAACAACTAAAATAGATGTTAATATTATAGTAGAATATGGTACAAGAATTCCAGATGTTGCTTTCGAAATACAAAATAAAGTTAAAAAAGCAGTAGAGACAATGACAGGACTTAATGTAGTAGAAGTTAATGTTCATGTTCAAGGTGTTAATACAGATAATGCAATTCCAGACAAAAAAGAAGAAATACAAAAATAGTATTAATATAAGCAATAATCAAAAAGGTTATTTAAAAAGTTATATTAAGTAAATAAAAGAAGTGTTAAAATATGAGGACAAGCATATTTTTTCATAAAATAATACTTTTTAAATAGCCTTATAATTTATATTTATTATGTTTATAAATAAATTTAAAAATTATAATGAGGTTAAATATGAAAATTATAGAAAAAATAGCTTTAATTATATATTCTATTATAATACTTATATTGTCAGTTATTTGCTCAGTACTAATTTTTAATTGGTTACAAATTGATAATATTACAAATATACTACAATTAATGATAACAAATCATTATATAGGAACGACGGTACTTATTATATCAATATTTTTTATATTATTATCTTTAAAATGTATATTTTTTGGAACTAAAAAGAGTGATTTTTATAAAGATAATATACTATTAAAAAATGAAGAAGGTAAACTTGTAATAACAAAAGCTTCTATAGAAAACCTTGTAAATAATACAGTAAAGGGATTTGATAGTATACGAGAATTTACAAACAAAGTAAAATTCGATAAAGAAAATAATATAATTATAGATATTAGTCTGTTAGTTAAAGAAAATGTTATAATAAGAGAGTTAACAGATAATATTCAAACAAAGATAAAACAAGTAGTAAAGAAAACATCAGATTTAGAGATAAAAGAAGTAAATGTAAAAATAAAGAATATAGAGGCAATAAATAATATAATAAAAGAATAAATTAAATAGAAAGGTAAATATATATATGAATAAGTCTGCTTCAAGAGAGCTAGTATTTAAATTGTTATATAGTCTAGAAATTCAAAAAGAATCTGATTTAGAACAATTTGAATTATTTTGTGAAACTAATGAAATAGAAGATAGGAACACTAAAGAATATATGAAAGAAATCATAACGCAAGTAAAAAATCATGAGCAAGAGATTGAAGAATTAATTTCTAAAAATTTAAAATCTGGTTGGAATATAAAAAGAATATCAAAAATAAATATTACTTTATTAAAACTTGCAATATGTGAAATGTTATATAAAAATTTACCTTATAAAATAGTTATAAATGAAGTTGTTGAACTTGCAAAGAGTTATGGAGAAGATAGCTCTCCAATGTTTATTAATGGAGTGCTTGCAAGTATTATTAAACAAAATAACATGTAGACAAATTGCAAAAGGAGAAAATATAAAATGCAATATAATCCAATTACAGTATCAGATTTAAATCAATATATAAAAAATAAAATAGATAATGATGAATATTTAAATAATGTTCTAATTAAAGGTGAGATTTCTAATTTTAAGCATCATTATACTGGACATATGTATTTTACATTAAAAGATGAAAAATCTTTGATAAAATGTATTATGTTTAAATCATATACAAGTAATCTAAATTTTGTTCCTAAAGATGGAGCAAAAGTAATGATTCTAGGAACTGTTTCTGTTTTTGAAAGAGATGGTGTATACCAAATATATGCAAAAGCAATGCAGCAAGATGGTATTGGTGATTTATATAAAGCATATGAAGAATTAAAAGAAAAATTAGAAAAAGAAGGATTATTTGATAAAGTACATAAAAAAAAGATTCCATTAATGCCTAAATGTATAGGTATTTTAACATCTAATACTGGTTCTGTTATTAGAGATATTATAAATGTTTCAACAAGAAGAAATCCAAATGTATATTTAAAACTATTACCTGTTCCTGTTCAAGGGCAAGGTGCAGCAGAAAAAATAGCAAAAGGTATCGAAACTTTCAATGAAAAAAATTTAGTAGATGTTATAATCATAGCAAGAGGTCGGAGGGTCTCTAGAAGATTTATGGCCATTTAATGAAGAAGTAGTTGCAAGAGCTATATACAACTCAAAAATTCCAATTATTTCTGGAGTAGGACATGAAACTGATTTTACAATAGCAGATTTTGTAGCAGATTTAAGAGCTCCTACACCATCTGCTGCTGCAGAGTTATCTGTTGCAGACACACGGTGAATTAGAAAGAAAACTTATGGATTATAGTTTTAGATATAAACAAGCTTTAAAAAAGAAAATAGAAATAATGAAATTAAGATATGAAAAATGCATGTCATTAAGAGTTTTTAGAGAACCAATGCAAAATATTAACGAAAAATACATGCTTATAGATATTGAGGTTAGAAATATTAAAGAATATATGATGAATAAATTGAAATCAGATAAATCAAGACAAATGGAACTTATTTCAAAATTAGATGGATTAAGTCCACTTAAAACTCTTGCAAGAGGTTATTCTATAGTTCAATCTGGAGAAAGTGTTATTAGATCATCTAAAGATTTAAAACATGGAGATGAAATAAGTATAAGATTTTCTGATGGAAATACAAATGCTAAAATTTTATAATGGAGGATTTATAAGATGAATAAAAATATAAAAACAATTTTTTGGATAGTATTAGTTATAATAATTGTTGCTGTAATAGCAATATTTGGACACAATATTTTAAATAAAAGTGAAAGTGTAAATGTTAATGAAACACAAAATTCTATAAATGAAACTAATCAAAATATGAAAATAGAAGTTAATGAAACACAAAATAATATAGTAAATGAAGTAAATAATGTTGTTGAAAATGAAATGGAAAATGAACAGGTAGAAAATAATATAGAAGATAACACTACTACACAAAATGTTGTTACAAATGAACCTACAGAAGTTTTACAAAATAATGGAGCAAGTAATGAAGAAAAAGCAATAAGTATAGTAAAAAGTGACTGGGGAACAACTGAAAATGTGTATTTTGTAACAATGGGAATTGATGCATCTGGTAAATATATAGTTACTGTTAATGATTCATCTACAACAGCAACACTTGCATGGTATTTAGTAGATGTTATTACTGGAAAATTTAATATACAACAATAAAGGAGGTTTTGGCTTAATCTAAAATTTAAATAAAAAAGATATAAGCTAAGTTTTAAAAATATGGAAGAAGAAAATATAAGTTTTGAAAGTGCAATGGAAGAGTTAGAATTAATTGCTAAAAGTTTAGAAAAAGGTGATTTGAACCTAGATGAATCTGTTAAACAATTTGAAAAAGGAATTAAGCTTTCTAAAAAGTGTAATGAAATATTAGAGAGTGCAGAAAAGAAAATATCCATACTAATTCAAGATGGAGAAAATTTAAAAGAAGAAGAGTTCATTAATAAAGAAGAACAATAAAATGAAATTACAATATTCTAATATATAGAATTATAGTATATTACAATTTTTTAGGTTAATAGTAACATTTTAAATTGATATTATTTAAAATATATAAAGAAAGTTATAGATGTTGATTATTTAAAAGTGTGCTATTAAATAGAGTTAAAGGGGATAAACAAATGAATTTTTTTATACAATATAAATATATTATAGTACCATTATTTATATGGTTTTTTATACAATTATTTAAAGTTTTTTATGATTTAGTTACAACAAAAAAGTTTAATTTCAAAAGAATATTGGGAGCAGGGGGAATGCCTAGTTCTCATTCTGCTGTTGTAACAAGTTTAGCTACAATGGTAGGTAAAGAATATGGAATAGATAGTGCTATTTTCGCAATTTCTTTAATATTTGCCTTTGTTGTTATGTATGATGCAGCAGGAATTAGAAGAGCTGCCGGAAAACAAGCAAAATTATTAAATAAAATTGTAGAAACACCAGGACTTACAGGAGTAGAAGTTTCAGAAAAATTAGTAGAAGTATTGGGACATACTCCTATACAAGTATTAGTAGGTGCAATGATAGGCGTGGTTGTTGGTATAACTATTAGCTAGGATAGTAATGTGCTTTTAAATAAGCTGCAAATAGAGTAACTCATAAAGAATGAAAAGAAAGGAATTGTTAGTAATTATGGAAGATGTTGAGATAGCAAGAAAAACTAGACTGAAAAATATAAATGAAATTGCTGGAGAATTAGATATTGGAGAAGACGAGATAGAATGTTATGGCAAATATAAAGCTAAAATTCCCCAAGAAGTATATGAAAAAAATAAAAACAGAAAAGATGGAAAATTAATTCTAGTTACAGCTATAAATCCAACACCATTAGGAGAAGGAAAGACAACAATTTCTATAGGTTTAGCAGATGCGATTAGTAAAATAGGAAAAAAAGTAGTAGTTACATTAAGAGAACCATCTTTAGGTCCTGTTTTTGGTATAAAAGGAGGGGCAACAGGAGGAGGATATGCGCAAGTAGCTCCTATGGAAGATATAAATTTACATTTCAATGGAGATATTCATGCTATAACTTCAGCAAATAATCTATTATCAGCAATGATAGATAATCATATATATCATGGAAATGAATTAGATATAAAAACTGTAAGTTGGAAGAGATGTGTAGATTTAAATGATAGACAATTAAGAGTTGTAGATACAGGTCTATCTAAAGAAAAGAAAATAGTGCCAAGAACTGATGGATTTGATATTTCAGTTGCATCTGAAATAATGGCAATTTTTTGTTTATCAGAAAATTTATTAGATTTAAAAAGAAGAATTGGTAACATTATAATTGGTTATAATAGTAAAAATGAACCAATTACAGTGAAAATGCTAAAAGCAGAAGAAGCATTAACTATACTTTTAAAAGATGCTTTTAATCCTAATTTAGTACAAACTTTAGAACATACACCAGCAATAATTCATGGAGGTCCTTTTGCAAATATTGCACATGGATGTAATAGTATTGTTGCTACTAAACTATCTTTAAAACTTTCAGATTATGTAGTTACAGAAGCAGGTTTTGGAGCAGATTTAGGAGCAGAGAAATTTTTAGATATAAAATGTAGAAAATTAGAAAAAATTCCAGATGTAATAGTTTGTGTAGCTACAATTAAAGCACTAAAATATCATGGTGGAATGCCAAAAGAAGATATAGAAAAAGAAGATTTGGAAAGCTTAAAAAGAGGAATGCATAATTTATTAAGACATATAGACAATTTAAAAAATAAGTTTGGTATTCAAACAATAGTTGCTATAAATAGATATAATCATGATACAGATAAAGAACTTAATTACATACAAGAAGTTTTAAGTAATGAAAATATAGAAATGAGTCTTGTAGAATCTTGGGAAAAAGGATCTGATGGTGCAGTCGATTTAGCAAACAAAGTAATAGTTTTAAGTGATAAACAAAATAATTTTAAATATGCTTATGAATTAGATAACAGTATTAAAGATAAAATTGAAAGTATATGCAAAAATATTTATGGGGCACAAAGTGTAGAATTTTCTGAAAAAACAATTGAGGATATGAAAATGATTGAAAAATTGGGATATAGTAAATTACCAATATGTATTGCAAAAACACAATATTCTTTTTCAGATAATCCAAAAAATTTAGAATGTAAAGAGCCTTTTTCAATATATATAAAGGAATTAGTATTAAGGGCAGGAGCAGAGTTTATTGTAGTTATGGCAGGAAATATTATGACAATGCCAGGACTTCCAAAGATTCCAGCTGCAGAAAATATGAAGATTAATGAAAAAGGAGAAATAACAGGGATTTTTTAAAAATTAGTATAAATTCACCTTATTTAGGAAAAAATAGTCTTAAATGAGGTGGATTTTTTATGCAAAGAAAAAATAAAATAAACATGAAAACCAAAAGTAGAATTAAAGTAGGATTAATTCTAACAATTATCTTTTCACTTTTTATTAGTTATAATATATTTTTTAGAAATAACGAAATATTTGCTTTGTCTAAATATGGCTCTAGGGGTGATGAAGTAAGACAAATACAGACTAAATTAAAAAGATGGGGATATTATAATGGTAATGTAGATGGAATATATGGAAGCGGGACACTAGCTGCAGTTAAATGGTTTCAGTCTAAAAATGGTCTTACAGTAGATGGAATTGCTGGGAAGAACACTCTTGAAGCTATGGGAATTTATACATCATCTTCTGGTGGAACATCTGGTGGAAGTGGTACGAGTAATACAAATGATGTAAATTTACTAAGTAGATTAATATATGGAGAGGCAAGAGGAGAGCCTTATACTGGACAAGTAGCGGTTCGGAGCAGTTGTTCTAAATAGAGTGAGAAGTAGTTCATTTCCAAATACTATAGCAGGTGTAATTTATCAATCAGGAGCATTTAATGTTGTGGATGATGGACAAATTAATCTAACTCCAAATAGTACAGCAAAAAAAGCTGCACAAGATGCATTAAATGGCTGGGATCCATCATATGGTGCGATATATTATTTTAATCCAAGTACTGCAACTAATAAATGGATTTGGTCTAGACCACAAACAGTTACAATAGGGAAACACAGATTTTGTAAATAGTAAGAAATATCAAAAAATGTAGTACGAAAATAAACATTAATCTGGTAACCAAATTTTTATGGTTTTGTAATATGATATTATTGACATAATATTGCAAATAGATTAAAATATAAATGGAAGTAAAAAATCATAGACATTAAAAACAATGTCTATGTATTTTTTTTCGAAGACAATGATAGGGAGGTAATAATATTTGAAAAAGATAATATTAGAAGTATTAAAAAGAAGCAAATGGATAATCATATTTGAAATTATTTTTATAATAATTAACATACTATTAACTACATATCCTGCTAAAATAATTGGTGAAATAATAGATTTAATGTATAACATGGATGAATTTAAAACCGTCATATTACAAAAAACAGGAATAATGTTAGTTGTTTGTATAGGAATTTTAATTGTTAGAACATTATGGAAATACTTAGAAATATCAATGTCTAATACATTTGTTACTACCCTAAGAAATAAATTATTTGAAAAACTTATGAAGATACATTTAGAAGAATTAAAAGATATAAAAAATGGTCAAATTATGTCATATTTTGTAAGTGATATAAAGACAATGAGAGCATTTGTATCAAGAGTTATTTCTACTATAACAAGAATTGTAATGACAGGAATAATTGTTATTGGTACTATGAGTACAGATGTTAATATAAATTTAACACTTGCAATACTCATACCAATTGTAATTACAACAATTATTGTAGTTATATTAAAAAGCTATGTAGAAAAAAATTATAAACAGGCACAAAAGGATTTTACAGATTTATCAGAATATGTACAAGAAAGTACAGATAGTATAAGAACTACAAAAGCATATGTTGGAGAAGAAAAACAAACTAAAGAATTTATAGTAAAAAATAAAAATGTTAAAGACAGTAATAATAAATTAGAAGTTTATTCAAGTTTATTACATACAACAATTCAAAGTTGTGTAGGAATATGTTATACGATTTCTATACTTTATGGTTCAAACCTAGTATTACAAAATAAAATAACAGTAGGAGATTTAGTAGCATTTAATGGATATATTGCATTACTTGTAACACCTATGAATGCAATTCCTTGGATTGTTAATAAATATAAAAGAGCAGTAGTATCGTATAATAGATTAAATGATGTTTTCTCTTTAAAGGAAGAAGATGTTGAGATTAATGAAAAAAAGGTTGATAATGAGTTACAAGGTCATATTAAAATTGATAATTTAACATATACTTATCCAGGAACTAAAAAAGAAGTTTTAAAAGATATAAATTTAGAAATAAAACCTGGTAAAAATTTAGGAATTATTGGAGTACTCGGAAGTGGTAAAACTACTCTTGCAAACTTATTATTAAAATTATATAGAGTAAAAGAAAATAAAATTTATATAGATGGTAAAGATATAAATGATATAGATACTAAAGTTTTAAGGGAAAATATTTGTTATATTACTCAAGAAAATTTTCTGTTTTCTACTTCGTTAAAAGAAAATATCAGTTTATTTAGAGAGGAATATAAAGATGAGGAAATAGAAAATAGTACAAAAAATGCAATGATATATGATGATATTTTGCAAATGCCAGAAAATATAAATACAATTATTGGAGAAAAAGGAATAGATTTATCAGGTGGACAAAAACAAAGAGTAGTAATTTCAAGAGCTTTTTTAAAGAAAAGCAACATACTAATTTTTGATGATACTTTTTCAGCTTTAGATAATAGAACACAAGCAAGCCTATTAAAAAATATTAAGAAATTAACTAAAAATAAATCATGTATTATTATTTCAAATAGAATATCAGACATAAAAGAATGTGATGAGATATTAGTATTAGAACAAGGGAAGATTTTAGAAAGAGGAAATCATACTGAATTAATAAATAATAAAAATAAGTATTATAAATTTTATAAAGATCAAATTAGTAAACCAGAAGATTCTATTTTAGCATAAAATAAATTTTAATGTTCCTCTTAAAGAAAATGTTATGCAGGTTAAAGTTAAGAAAAACAATACCAAATAAATGCAAAAAAAGACTTTTCATTATTAGTATAGTTTAACAATTTTGACTATTTTACAATTTTAGAATAACTATAGATTAGATGTAAAAAAGAAAAGCTAGTTGATAAAGAGAAACAGTTGTATTTTAATTTAAGAAGAATAAAAAATGTAAAAAGGGGTGGAAAAATGAGCAAAGAAACTACAATACGAAGAATGAAAAAAATGATAAAACCATATGCTAAATTAATTATTATTTTATCTATAATTGCAATAATAATTGATACAGGAGAAATAATAAAACCTTATTTATTAAAAATAGTAATAGATGATTATTTGAGTTTGGGTATTTATCAAAAGGGTGCAATTACTGTTACAATGATTGGTATTATATATTTATGTATTGTAATATTAGGTAATATTGCAGAATTAGTAGTAAAGATATTAACAAGCAGAATGGGAGAAAATGTAGTATATGAATTAAGAAATAAAATCTACAAATATATAGAATATAGTAATATTAGTTTTCATGATAAAACACCATCAGGTAAGTTATTTGTGCGTTTAACAAGTGATGTTGAAGATATATCTGCATTATTTAAAGAAGTAATAACTACATTTATAAAAGATATTGTATTAATAATAGTGTTAATAGTTATGATGATATATATATGTTACAAACTTAGTTTAGTAAGTTTAATAATTATACCATTAATAATTATAGTATCATATGTTATGACAAAAATGTTAAACAAGATATATGCTTATAGTAAAACTATAAGAACAAGATTAAATACATTCTTTGCAGAATCTATTTATGGAATAAAACTTATAAAGATTTTTAATAGACAATATGAAAAACAAAAAGAATGTAAAAAATTAAACGAAGAATTTATTAGCGCTATAAAACCAGCAAGAATATTAGAATCTATGTTACCAGCTATAATGCTTATAATAGAAAATCTAGGAATAGCTATAGTTATTATAGTTTTAGTAAATAAAGTTTTAGGAATTTCTTTAGAAATAGGAATTGTATACATGTTTATTACATATATTAAACAAATTTTTGAACCAATAAATAGAATTATAGAAAATATAGAATTAGTTCAGGAAGCTATAACTTCAATAGATAAAATTTATGAATTATTAGAACATGAAGAATACATAGAAAATATGGAAGATGGAAAAATCTTAAATAAAATAAGTGGAAAAATAGAATTTAAGCATGTATGGTTTGCATATGAAAAAGAAAATTGGATTTTAAAAGATGTTAATTTTGTAATTAATCCAGGTGAAAGTATTGCACTAGTTGGTAAAACAGGTTCTGGAAAAACTACAATCACAAATTTAATAAATCGTTTTTATGATATACAAAAAGGTGAAATTTTAATAGATGGAATAAATATAAAAGATATAAATATAAAGTCTTTAAGAAAAAGTATAGGGACAATCTTGCAAGATCCTTTTATTTATGCAAGAACAATGAAAGATAATATAAGATTATATTCAAATATTGAAGATGAAAATATAGAAAAAGCAGTTGATTTATCATCAGCAAGAGAACTTATGAATTCACTTCCAAATGGATTAAATGAAATTGCAAAAGAAAGAGGAAATTCATTTTCATCTGGAGAGAAGCAATTAATAGCATTTACAAGAATCTTTGCACATAATCCTTCAATATTTATATTAGATGAAGCAACAGCAAGTATTGATACAGGAACAGAAAAAATTATTCAAAAATCTATAGATGAAATTTCTAAGAATAAGACATCAATATTTATAGCACATAGATTATCAACAATAGTAAATGTTAATAAAATTATAGTTTTAGATAAAGGTAGTATAATAGAACAGGGAAATCACCAAGAGTTAATGAAGAAAGGTGGATATTATAGTAATTTATATGAGGCATATTATAAAACCTTGACAAAAAATGAACATATTGGTAATATAATCTAGGAAGAGTAGGAGGATTATATGCTTTTTTATCCCAATCGGTTATTTTGATAGTGTAAGAGATATAAAAATAGAATATTTAAAAGAAAACAATATACAAGGAATAATTTTAGATGTAGATAATACATTAATAGATTTTTATAGAGTTTTTCCAAAAGGTACAAAAGAATGGGTACAATATTTAAAACAAGAAGGAATTAAATTTTGTATACTTTCTAATAGCAATAAATTAGATAAAGTAAGTAAAGTAGCAAGCGAAATTGATGTGCCATATTTTTATTTTGGAAAGAAACCTTTAAAATTTGGATTTAATAAAGCAAGAAGAAAATTAGAACTTAATTCAAAAAATATTGCGGTAGTTGGAGACCAAATCATGACAGATATAATAGGTGCAAATAGGTGTAATATGTTTTCTATATTAGTAAAACCAATTAAAGAAAAGGACTTTCTTATTACAAGGATAAAAAGACCAATAGAAAACTTTATTATAAAAAGCTATTATAAAAAAGTAGCAGAAAATGAGAAAGGAAAATAAAAAATGTACATTAATGATATACATATACTATATTATGTCCTATTTGGATTTATAGGTATGATAATTGGGCAATTTACTGATTGGTGTGTGATAAGACTTAGTGAATATAAAAAAGTAATATCAAAGGATTTTTTTAAGATTTATTTAAAAAAATTAACACCTAAATATATATTAATGTTTATAAATGCAAGTTTATTTATAGCTTTACTATATACTTATGGACTATCAGATATAAAAACATATACATACATGATTTTAGCACCAATGTTAATAACAGTAATATTAATAGATTATAAGAAACAAATAATCCCTAATCGTTTAACTTTAACAATATTTGAACTTGGACTTATATTTAGCTTTGTGCAAGGAATTTCAAATTTAAATATAGCAATTGATTCTTGCTTAGGAATGATTGTAGGAACAGGTATCTTCTTATTTATTACATTGATAGGAGCATTAATATCTGGAAAAGAAGCAATAGGGTTTGGAGATGTAAAATTAGTAGGAGCTTTAGGGCTGTTTTTTGGATGGAGAAGTATAATTGCTATATCAATAATATCTTTTTTAGTAGGTTCTATATTTAGTATAATATTATTACTAATAAAGAAGAAGAAAACAGACGAATATATTCCGTTTGGGCCATTCATTGTAATAGGTAGTTTTATAATTATATTTGTTCCTTTCGAAATATTATTAGGTGTAGTTGCAAGTGCAATAGCACTAATAAAAAAATAAAGTATAAGGTGATGTTTATGAACACAAAAATTAAATGGTTGAGAGATACAATAAGAGTATTAGATATGCAAGGAATGATAGTTAGTAACCCTGTTAATATTAAATATTTAACTAATATAGATGCAGAAGGAGTATTATTAATAACAAGAAGAGAAAATATATTTATAACAGATGGAAGATATATAGAACATGCTAATAGTACAATCACTATTGATGATGAGATTGTTGTTTGCAATTTTAAAGATATATCAAGAGATGATTACGAAAATTTCTTTAATTATTGTGAAAATGTAGGATTTGAAGAAAGTTATTTAACATATGCAGATTATAAAGAATATATTCATAAATATAAAATTAATAATTTTGAAGAGACAGAAGGAATAATAGAAAAGCAAAGAATGATAAAAGACGAAGAAGAAATAAATAATATAAAAATGGCCTGCAAGATAACAGATGATTGCTTCAATCATTTAAAAGAGTTTATAAAAATAGGAATGACAGAAAAAGAAATTGCATTAGAAATAGAAAGATATTTTAAACTAAATGGAGCAGACCGGAGTATCATTCGAATCTATTGTAGCTTCTGGAAGAAATTCATCTATGCCACATGCAATACAGACAGATAAGAAAATAGAGGCAGGAGACCCAATTACTATAGATTTTGGATGTAAATATAAAGGATATTGTTCTGATATGACAAGGACTATATTTGCAGGATATGTTCCAGAATATGTTAAACCTATATATAATTTAGTATTAAAAAATCAGTTGCAAACAACTGAGTATTTAAAAGAAGGTGCTAATATAAGAACATTTTCTAAAATAGTAGAAAATGATTTTAAATTAAATGGATATGATTTAGTTCATAGTCTAGGACATGGAGTGGGATTGGATATTCATGAAATCCCATACATAAATAGTAGAGTTGATATGAACTTAAAAGAAAACATGGTTGTTACAAATGAACCAGGGATATATATACCAAATAGATTTGGCGTTAGGATAGAAGATACAATATTAATTACTAAATATGGATGTGATAGTTTAACTAAATCTAATAGAGATTATATTGTGGTAGATAAAGTATAGATTCCAAGTTTTATTTTAAAAGCAGGTTAAGGATACAATTTACAGCTTGTCTTGAATTCAATATATAATATTACTACTTAACAATAGTTGTTAATATGTAATTTTGAATAAAATTTGAATTACAATAGTTAAACTTATCTTAGGATATTAAATATGCTTAAATGCACTTAAAACTATTGATTTTTAAGCAAAAATAGTGTATTATATAAAAATATGATAAATATAAATAATTTTTTTGAAAGGGGAAATAATAATGGCAGAAGTATATATGGCAGGAGACTTTAGAAATGGAACAACATTTGAAATGGACGGAAATGTGTATAAGGTAGTAGAATTTCAACATGTAAAACCAGGAAAGGGAGCAGCTTTTGTTAGAACAAAATTAAAAAATGTAATATCAGGAGCAGTTTTAGAAAAAACATTTAATCCATCTGAAAAATATCCAGGTGCAGAAATAGAAAAAAGAGAAATGCAATATTTATATAATGATGAAGAATTATATTACTTTATGGATAATGAAACTTATGAACAAATGCCTTTAAATAAAGAACAATTAGGTGATAGCTTAAAATATATAAAAGAAAATATGAATGTTAAAATATTATCATTTAAAGGAAATGTTTTTGCAGTAGAACCTCCAATGTTTGTTGAATTACAAGTTACATATACAGAACCAGGATTTGCTGGAAATACAACAACTACATCTGGAAAACCAGCAACATTAGAAAACGGATACACAATAAATGTTCCATTATTTGTTAATATAGGAGATACTATAAAAATAGATACTAGAACTGGTGAATATATGGAAAGAGTATAATAGAAAGGATGTCTTTGCATGTCTGAATTTACAAAAAAATATGATAAAATCATAGAGGAAATCGAAAATAACATACAAAATGAAAAAGAATTAAACTTTGTTAAAGAAAAAATAAATGAAATATCTACAATGTTTATGAGTATGTTCGATAACATGACTAAATATTCTGAATCAAAAATAAGTGTTTTAGAAGAGAATCAAAATAAATTAGAACAGAAATTAAATAAAGTACAAAATATAGTAGAAGATATAAAAAACGACATTTACGAAGATTATAATGAAGATGACTATGAATTTGAAATAGTTTGTCCTTATTGTAATAATATATTTACATCAAATGTTGAAACAAATGTAAATCAAGAAATTGAATGTCCAGAATGTAACAATACAATAGAATTAGATTGGAATGAAGAAGAATGTTGTACAGGTAGCTGTTTGTCTTGCTCAGGTTGTTCTAGTATTGAGGGAGAAGACATAGAAGATAAAGAAGATATTGAATTAGATGAAGAATATGATGATGAAGATATGTAAACAATTAAAAAAAGTTTAGTGGATTGACGGCTATGCCGTCTTTTTTTATTGAAAAATGTAAATGAGGTCCAGTTGTAGCACCATTTGTTGGATTAGCATTTGAATCTTTATAAGTATTATTTGGAATACCATATACATTTTTAGGACCAACTTGTGCTATTAAATCTCCTTTTTTTACAAATTGATTTTGGTATACTAAAAAGTTAGGAGAGACATGACAATAAATGAATTGATAATTAGAAGATGATATAATAACAGTACATCCTCCAGAACCATTAAATTTGGCAAGTATAACTGTGCCAGATTCAGCAGAAAATATATTAGTACCAGGTGGCGCTGGGATATCAATTCCACTATGATATGAAGATGCTCCTTTAGTTGGAGCGTTTCTTCTACCGAAAGGGGAAGAAATGGTTCTATACCCGTGGAAGTGGCCATGTAAAACCAGTAGTATTAATTTCTATACGGTGAGTAGTATTAGTAGAGGGAGTAGTAAAAGATATAGAATTAATATTGCTGTTTTCTATACTACCTGCAATTGTTGGTATAAAAAGGAAGTTTATTGAAAGGATAATAATAAATAATGAAATCATTATAGAATAAAAGCGTTTAAAAAAACTACTAGACATAAGATTACCTCCTTAAATTTTCTAGTAGCCCCCGAAATATTAAATTATTTTTGACAAAATTATTTTTTGAAAGCAAAAAATTTACTAATAAAAAAGTTTAATATAACAACTATAATTGTTATAGAAATTTTGCTTATTAATTCCTGAATATGTAAAACATTAAATAGTAAAAAGAATCCGAACAGATTCTATAATCATAGTAAATAATCTTCCTAAAATAAATTTACCAAATTCAATTAGTTTTTCTTTAAAATTAGATGCTGTTGAATTAAATACTAATTTTCTATTTGTGAAATATGCAAATAGTACAGCTATGATAATAGCAATATTATTTGAAATGTTTTCTTCAATATGCATAAATTTTGATAGTAAATAGAATACTCCAATATTAATTACAGTTGTAAGAACACCAAATATTCCATAAAAGATTACTTCTTTAGAACAAATTTTTTTTATTAAATTAATTATTTTTTCCATATTAAATACCTCTTTTATTAGAATGATTGTTTATCCAAATATATCTAAAAATAAATTCAGTTTGGATAAAATTAAAAGATTAGAACTTTAAAGTTCTAATCTTTATTTGGCAGGGGTACTAAGATTCGAACTCAGACTTGTGGTTTTGGAGACCATCGTGCTAACCATTGACACTATACCCCTAAGTGCTACATACATTATAATAGCATAAAGAAAAATAAGATGCAAGCAAAATATAAAAAAATATTGTATATTTTACGAAATTCGTATATAATAGTAATGTATATGGGGGTGTAATTGGTTTCGACAGTAATTTAGAAGTACAAATAGCGAGTAGTGGATGGTTGCTTTGGCCACTATAAAAAAGCAAAAATAAATATAAACGCTGATAATAACGAATTAGCATACGCTGCCTAAGAATTGCGGCGACGTCTTATCATTAATGCCTACGTTTTTGAATAAGGCGACGAACTAGTGGGAAACGAAGCTATTTTTTTCTATAGAAAATAGGGGGTATTTATATAGATACCTGAAAGTAAGTATGTTTGTTTACGTACTTTTAGGGAATATAAATAACAAACTGCACTCGGAGAAATTTGTATGGAAGAATTATTGGACAGGAGTTCGACTCTCCTCACCTCCACCATATTAAAAAAATGGCTTGAAATAGCTGATTACAGAGATTGAAAATTGAGCGTACACGCTCTGTACACGCCAAAACAAAAAATCGTAAATATAGAATTGAAAACAAAAAATACAAAAAGGGTGGAAAGTAGTTTAAAATAAAACCTTTTGGAATTTTTTAAAACAATGGTGAAACGATTTAAAACGATAAAAATTGTCCTCATCACCTCCACCAATTTAAAACAACTTACAAACTTATAAAGTTTGTAAGTTGTTTTTACATATATAACATAATAGAATAAAAATGTTTATTATTGTAATAAAAAACGAGATGTGATATATATATTCTAAAATATAAAAATTTGACTTATAAAAATGAAATATTAATAAAAAGAAAGGTAGGGCATAAAATGAATCTACAAAAAGTGTATTTTGAAACAGAAGATGGAGTAGAATTATGTGGTCTATTACATGAACCAGCAAATAAAACAGAAGAAATAGTAATTGCTGTACATGGAATGCAAAGTAATTGCATGAAGAAAAGGGATGATATATTAGCAGAGGAAATTACTAAAAGTAATATATCATATTTTTGTTTTAATAATAGAGGGCATGATTTGATTAATTCTATTACTAAAAAGCAAGATGGAAAATCAAATAAAATACTGTCAGGTTCTAGTTTAGAATGCATTGAGGATTGTTACTATGATATTAAAGCAGCAATTTTAAAAATGTTAGATAAAGGATATAACAAAATTCATCTACAGGGGCATAGCTTAGGATGTACAAAGATTGTATATACATACACAAAAATGAAAAATCAAAATGAAATAGAATTATTAAGTAAAATAAAATCGGTAATTTTATTATCAATGGTAGATATACCAGTTGCAATTAACTTCTTTTTTCAAAATGATATAGATGAATTAATTTCAGATATGGAAAGAAAGCAAAGAGAAGGAAATGGAAAAAAAGTAATATCAGTAGAAGGTGCAATACTTCCAATGTGTCCAGATACATTTTTAAATTTTGTAAAAAACAATAAAGATATAGATTTTGCTAGATATAGTGACGAATCATATGACTTTAAAGAATTAAACAAAATAGAAATTCCTATATTTATGAGATGGGGAAATAAAAATGAATTAATTATGCAAGAAGCGGATAAATTAGTGGAAATGATGAAAACTAAAATTAAAAATAAAGAATGTAATATTGGATACATTAATGGAGCAGGACATAATTATAGAGGAAAAGAGAATGAACTTGCAAGTCAAATTATTGATTTTTTAATAAAAAGCATATTATAGTTTTGCTTTTTATTTAAATTATAAGTCATTGTAAAAATTAA
Source organism: uncultured bacterium (assembly GCA_905215935.1). Taxonomy (GTDB): domain Bacteria; phylum Bacillota; class Clostridia; order TANB77; family CAG-508; genus CAG-492. Next base: position 31,164 of record CAJMRY010000001.1, on the reverse strand, counting down.
ATTCGTATGATATAAAGAAAATATACAGAAGAGGGAGGTTATATTTATGAAAATAACAGATGTAAAAGCTTTAGAAAAGATTGCAAATGATATTCGTATAGGGATTATAGAAGCTGTTTATAATGGAAAATCTGGTCATCCAGGAGGTTCTTTATCATGTGCAGATATTTTAGCAGTATTATATTTTAATCAAATGAATATAGATCCTAAAAAGCCATGTGCTAAAGAAAGAGATAGGTTTGTACTGTCAAAAGGACACTGTTCACCAGCGTTATATAGTACACTTGCCAGAAAAGGATATTTTGAAAAAGAAAAGTTATTAAGTTTTAGAAATATAGAAAGTGATTTGCAAGGACATCCAGATATGAATAAAGTTCCTGGAGTTGATATGACAAGTGGTTCTTTAGGACAAGGATTGTCTGTAGCAAATGGAATGGCACTTTCGTCTAAATTAAATAAAGATGGATATAGAGTGTACTGTTTACTTGGGGATGGAGAAATCGAAGAAGGTCAAATTTGGGAAGCTGCAATGAGCTCAGTTAAATATAAATTAGATAATTTATGTGTAATAGTAGATAATAATAATTTACAAATAGATGGGACAATTGAAGAAGTAAAAGGACTAAAAAATATTAAAGAGAAGTTTAAAAGTTTTGGTTTTGAAGCTATAGAAATAGATGGAAATAATATAGAAGAAGTATTAAATGCTTTTAATGTTGCAAAACAGATAAAAGAAAGACCAACAGTAATAATAGCAAAGACAATAAAAGGAAAAGGTGTATCATATATGGAAAATCAAGCTTCATGGCATGGAAAAGCACCAAATGAAGAAGAGTATAAACAAGCTATAGAAGAGCTTAAAAATAAAGAGGAGGAACATATATGAACTTAACTAAGAAAATTGCGACAAGGCAAAGCTATGGTGAAGCTTTAAAAGAACTAGGAGAAGAAAATAAAGATATAGTTGTATTAGATGCAGATTTATCATCAGCAACAAAAACAAATATTTTTGCAAAAGAATTTCCAGAAAGATTTTTTGATATGGGGATTTCAGAACAAGATATGATAGGAACAGCAGCACGGTTTTGCTACATGTGGTAAAATACCATATGCAAGTACCTTTGCAATATTTGCTGCAGGAAGAGCATATGATCAAATAAGAAATAGTATTTGTTATCCAAATTTAAATGTAAAAATATGTGCTACACATGCAGGTGTAACTGTAGGAGAAGATGGAGCAACACACCAGATGCTAGAGGATATTAGTTTGATGAGAAGTGTGCCTAATATGACCGTTTTATCTACATCAGATGATGTTCAGACGAAATGGGCTGTTAAAGAAATTTCCAAAATAGATGGACCAGTATACTTAAGATTATCAAGACTTGCTACACCTATAATATATGACGAAAATGAGAAGTTTGAAATAGGAAAAGGAGTTCAAATAGGAAAAGGAAAAGATGCTACTATTTTTGCAACAGGTATTACAGTAACAGAGGCGTTAAAAGCACAAGATGAACTTAAGAAAAGTAATATAAATGTAAGAGTTGTAGATATTCATACAATAAAACCAATAGATAAAGAATTAATTGTAAAGTGTGCAAAGGAAACAGGTAGAATAATTATAGTAGAAGATCATAATATAATTGGAGGACTAGGATCAGCTATTTGTGAGGTTTTGGCAGAAGAGTCCCCTTGTTTAGTAACAAGAATGGGAATAAAAGATACGTTTGGAAAATCTGGTAAAGCAGAAGAATTAATAAAATATTTCAAAATTGATGCAGAATCGATTGTAGAAGAAGTGAAAAAAGGAAAATAGTGAAATTTAAGATAAGGTTGTTAAAGGGAATAGAATATTTTAATAATTTTTGTTCTTTAAGTGTGTGAAAAAGTGTCAAAAGGGACGGAGCATATTGACACTTTTATATTTACTAATTAAATTTATTTAGTATTTTTTTAGTGTCAATATGCTCCGTCCCTTTTGACACTTTTTCACATCTTTTGATATTCTTTTTTTTCAAAAAAGAAATGTGAATTTTTTGTGAATTTTAAAAAGTAAAGAAAATAGGAGAAAAATAGTATAAAAGCCAAATAAAGGTAATTTTTATACTATTTTTTTCTAAATAAGCTATTGCAAATAAAACGTTTTACTGATATCATAAATAAAAAAATTAATAAAAATGTCTTATTATATGTAAGGAGCTTAAAAATGATAGAATTTAGAAATGTTAACAAAACTTATGGAACAGGTACTGAAGCTGTTCATAATGCTAACTTTAAAATAGATAAAGGCGAATTTGCTTTCTTAGTAGGAAGTTCAGGTTCTGGAAAATCAACATTAATTAAATTAATCTTAAAAGAAGAAGAACCAACATCAGGAAATATAATTATAAATGGAAAAGATACTACTTTCTTAAAACCTAAAAGAGTACCTTTTTTAAGAAGAAGTATGGGGGTAGTATTTCAAGACTTTAGATTATTACCAGATAAAACTGTATATGAAAACGTTGCATTTGCTATGTACATAGTTAAGGCAACTCCAAGACATATCAGAAGACAAGTTCCAATGGTATTATCATTAGTAGGATTAAGTGCAAAAGCTAAAGTATATCCAAATGAATTATCTGGAGGAGAGCAACAAAGAGTTGCTTTAGCAAGAGCTTTGGTAAATAACCCATCTATGTTAATTGCAGACGAACCAACTCGGAAATCTTGATCCAGATACTGCATGGGATATTATGACACTTTTAAATGATATAAATTTAAGAGGAACAACTGTTGTTGTTGCAACACATGCGAAAGATATTGTAGACAAAATGAAGAAAAGAGTTATACAAATAGAAAAAGGTAATATCATAAGAGATGATAAAAAAGGTGGTTATAATAGTGAAATATAATGTACTTAGTTATTTAATAGGTGAAGGTTTTAAAAATGTTTTAAAAAATAAAAAGTCAACAGGTGCATCTTTAATGATTATGTGTGCAACAATGATAATTTTTGGTGTGTTTTTTATGATTGGGGAAAACATAAATCATATAATGAGTGAACTAGAAATGCAACAAGGTATGCAAGTATTTATTAAAGAAGAGGTATCAGAAAAAGGCGTAACTGAATTAGGTGATAAAATAAAAGCACTAAGTGATGTAAATAAAGTGGATTTTGTTTCTAAAGAAGATGCTTTAAATCAAATGAAAGAAAAGGTTGGAGATAAGCAATTCTTACTTTCTGGTTATGAAGAAAATAATCCTTTTCCAGCATCATATATAGTTACTTTAACAGATTTAAGTAAAAGTGAAGATGTTAAAAACATAATTGATGATTTTGAAGGTGTTAAAGATATTCAATTAAGAGGAAATACAATAAATGCATTAATTAAAATAGCAAATTTAGTTAGAATTGTTTCTGGTACTATATTATTACTACTTGTAGTAATATCAGTATTTATTATTGCAAACACAATAAAACTAACTGTTCATGCAAGAAGAAGAGAAATTTCAATTATGAAATATGTAGGTGCAACAAATAACTTTATTAGATGGCCTTTTATAGTAGAAGGTATAATTATTGGAGTTATATCTGCTTTAATTTCTATAATGTTATTAGGTATATCATATAACTTAATATCTGAAAAATTAATAACAACATTAGGAGCAAATGTAATAAATATAGATTTATTAACTTTCTCAGATATGTTTACATTAATAATTATAGTATATTTAGCTTTAGGAATTGGTATAGGAACTTTAGGAAGTGTAATTTCTATGAGAAAATATTTAGATGTATAAGGATAAGGAGTGTAAGATGCATATGAAAAAGAAAATAGTAGCAAGTATACTTGCAATATTGTTAGTTGGTTTTAGTTTTACTAATGTTTTAGCAACATCTAGTAGTGATATTAAAAATAAGATTAATGATAAGAAAGAAGAGCTACAAGATGTAAAAGATGAGAAATCAGGAGTACTATCAGAAATAGATAAATTAAACACATCAATTTCTTCTACAGAAAAGGAATTGTCTGATTTAAATGATAAAATTACAGAATTAACTAGTAGTATATCAGATAAAACAAAAGAAATAGAAAAAAAAGAAGAAGAATTTGAAGAAAAAGATAAGCTTCTTCAAGATAGATTGGTAGCATTATATGAAGCTGGAGATACTACATATTTAGATATGTTATTAACATCAGGAAGCATTACAGATTTTATATCTAGTTATTATTTAGTAGCACAACTTACAAAATGTGATACAGATGTATTAAATGCAATAGAAAATACTAAAAAAGAAATAGAAGATGATAAAAAAGAGTTAGAAACTAAAAAACAAGAAATTGATAAAACAAAAAGTCAGATTGCAGAGAAGAATGAAAAATTAAAAAATGATAAAAATACAAAACAAGCTAAAGTTAATAGTCTTACAGAGGAAGAAAAACAATTAGAAGGTGAACTTGCTGCATATAATGCTGAAATGGAGAAAATTGCAGCAGCAGAAAGAAGAGCAAAAGCAGAAGAAGATGCTAGAAGAAAGAAAGCAGAAGAAGATGCAAAGAAAAATCAAACAACTACTGGAAATACAAGTAACAAAGGAAACACAAGTAATACTGGCAATGTAGGAAATACAGGTGCCTCAGGAGGAAATAGTGGAACAGTAACATCAAGTGGAAAAATGACTTGGCCAATACCTGGGTATAGAAATATTACTTCAAATTTTGGATATAGAATGCATCCTATATATCATACATGGAAATTACATTCAGGAATAGATGTTGGTGCTCCAACAGGTGCAAAATTCGTTGCAGCAGACAGTGGAACAGTATTGATTGCAAGTTATGGTTATAACGGAGGATATGGAAATTATGTAGTTATAAGTCATGGAAATGGAATTACTACAAGATATGCACATGGAACTACTATATTAGTAAGTGCAGGTCAAAAGGTTACAAAAGGAACACCAGTTTTAACTGTTGGTTCAACAGGTGCTTCAACAGGCCCACATGCTCACTTTGAAGTAAGAGTTAATGGTACAGCAGTTAATCCACTTAACTATATATAAATTAATTTTAGAAAAAATATCCATTGAAAGAAAAAAGTAAATATTATATAATAATATTAGCAAAATAAAATACATAAGCAAAAGAAAGGAGAAAATCTCATGAATAGAAAAATTGTTTCATTTTTTATTGTTCTATTGATGATCTTTAACCTTTCTTTTTCTACATTTGCTGAAAGTTTAGATGATAAAAAGAATGAGATATCTGATAAGATTGAAGAGCAAAGTCAAAAATTAGAATATGTACAAGGTGAAATATCAGATGCAGTTAGAGAAATACAAGAATTAGATGATAAGATTACAGAATATGAAAATCAAATTAATGACTTAAAAGACAAACTTGTCGATTCTCAAAAAAACATTAAAGAGATAAACGGAAAATATAGTATTGTAAAAGAAGAATATGATAAAAATGAAAAACTTTTTCAAGATAGATTAGTAGCATTATATGAAGCGGGAGATACAACATATTTAGATGTATTGCTTTCATCTGGAAACATAACGGATTTTATCTCTAATTATTATCTAATAGAACAATTAGCAAGCTATGATTCTGAATTGTTATCTAAAATGGAAATGCAAAAAAATGAATTAGAACAAACAAAGAATAAATTAGAAGATGAAGAAAAAGAGTTACAAGATTTAAAAAATCAAGCAATAAGTATGGCAACTACCTTAAAAAATTCTAAAACACTCCAAAAAAGTAAAATGGAAAAATTAACAGATGAAGAAAAAACATTGCAAGATCAAATAAAAGAATATAAAATAGAAGAAACTAAAATAGAAAATCAAATTAGACTAGCAAATGGAAATACAAGTTATGAGCTTCAATATACAGGAGGAGTGATGATGTGGCCAGTTGCTAAATCTGGTACATATATAACATCTCCATTTGGCATGAGAGAACATCCAATACAAGGTGTTGTTAAAGGTCATACAGGTATTGATATAGGCAATGCAGGATTTGGAGCAAAAGTAATAGCTGCAAGTGATGGCGTAGTAAGTTTCGCAGGTGTTTTAGGTGGATATGGAAATTGTGTAATTATAAATCATGGAGGAGGAATATCTACACTTTATGGACATGGACAAGCAATACTAACAACAGTAGGTACGAATGTTAAACAAGGAGATGTAATAATGGAAGTGGGTTCAACAGGAAATTCAACACGGACCACATTTACATTTTGAAGTAAGGGTAAATAATATATCAGTTAATCCATCTACATATTTACAGGGGTAAAATAAGAGCAATACATATTTGCTCTTATTTTAAGTAAAAGTACTATAATAGGAAAATTCTAAGATAAAGTAAAATTTGATGAAGAATATTTTCCTATTATAAAATAATTGCACACAAATTTTGTCAAAATCTGGCGCACGAACAAAGATGAGGACTTTAGAATATTAAAATAGAGACAATGTTAGAAATTGTCCCCTTTTGTTCTATAAAAAATATTTTAGAGTATAATATATAAAGATTACTATAAATAGAAAAGAGGAAAAATATGAATTCAAAAAAAATAAATAATGTATATAAGTATACAATTATCATTATAATAACAGCTTTTATAACATTTATATTAACATCTACTTTTGTATATCGCTTTATCAATAATGATGAAAGATTCTATATAAAAAATTCTAAAACAGAAAAATCTAGTTTAGACCAAACACTTACATATTTTAAAGAAATATTAGACAAAAAATATATAGGAGAAATTAACGAAGATGAACTAAAAGAAAGTGCTATTAAAGGATATATTGCAGGATTAAATGATCCATACACAGAATATTTTACTAAAGAAGAAATGAAAGAATTTACAGAGGAAACAGAAGGTGAATATGTAGGAATAGGTATATACACGACAACTGATACTAAACAAAATGCAATTGTTGTATTAAGAACAATAGGTGATTCTCCTGCAAGCAAAGCAGGATTACTTACAGGAGATATTATAACAAAAGTGGATGATGAAGAATTTACAGGAGAACAGTTAAATGAAGCTGTAAAAAAAATGAAAGGAATATCTGGAACGAATGTTAAGATAACAGTTTTAAGAAATGATAAAGAAATAGAATTTGATATAAAAAGAGAAAATATAAAAATTAGTCATGTTAGCTCTGATGTATTAAATAATAATATAGGATATATAAAAATATCATCTTTTGAAGGTGGATGTTCAGAAGAATTTTTAGAAAAATATAAGGATATAGAAAAACGAAATATAAAATCATTAATTATAGACTTAAGATTTAATGGTGGAGGAATTGTGGATGAAGCATTAAATATAGCAGAATTAATGGTTCCAAAAGATAAGGTTTTATTAATAACAAAAGATAAAACAGAAGAAGAAGATATAGTAAAATCAAAAAAAGACTCAAGTATAAACATTCCAGTAGTAGTCTTAGTAAATGAATATTCAGCAAGTGCATCAGAGATTTTAGCAGGAATTTTAAAAGAGGATATAAATGCAACTTTAATTGGTAATACGACATATGGAAAAGGTGTAATTCAAACTGTATATCCATTAAAAGATGGTAGTGGATTAAAAATAACAACAGATGAATATTATACTCCAAATCATAATAAAATTAATAAAGTTGGAATAGAACCTACAATAAAAGTTGAAGTTTCAGAAGAACTAAGACAAATCACAAATTTACCATTAGAACAAGATGTACAATTACAAAAAGCTATAGAAAAATTAAAATAGGAATGAGGTATAAAATGAAAAATAGGATATATTATAAAATAGCAAGTTTTGTATTAATATTTCTAATATTAATAGGTTTAACAGGATGTAGTGATAGTTCAAGAACTAAAGAATATACATCACCTAATGGAGAACATACAATTATAGTTGAATATGATCTTGTAAGTAGACCAACTGTATATGAGAAAACAGGTTTAATAAAAAAGAAAGTTTTTTCTAAAATGGGAAATGGGTATAATGAAAGCGTATTTTTTGAAATAGAATGGATAGATGATGATACATTTAGAATATATAATAATTATTTTGATGAAGAGTATACTATAGATTTATAAAAAGAAAGCCTAAAGTCAGTAAAACAGCATACTTTAGGCTTTTAAAAAAATATGTATAAAAAAGTTTGAAAAAATTCAAAAAAAGTATTGACATTTATAATGCAATTTAGTATACTTAACGAGTCGAAGGAAATGGTCGCTTAGCTCAGCTGGGAGAGCATCTGCCTTACAAGCAGGAGGTCATAGGTTCGAGCCCTATAGCGACCACCATTTTCTTACAAAAAGTATTTAGTTAACTAAATATTTTTTGTTTTACGGCCTGGTAGTTCAGTTGGTTAGAACGCTAGCCTGTCACGCTAGAGGTCGACGGTTCGAGCCCGTTCCAGGTCGCCATTTTTTTTTATATAAGGCTTTATAGCTCAGTTGGTAGAGCAAGGGACTGAAAATCCCTGTGTCCCTGGTTCGATTCCAGGTGAAGCCACCAAACTTTAAAATCAGCAGAAATGCTGATTTTTTTGTATATATAAATATATCAAGTTTTTTATATAGATACCTATTGAAAAAAATAAAATATTTATGATAAAATACTAACCAATACAATATAATTATATTGTATCTATTATTAATACCTAAACTTAGAGGTGAAAAAATTATGATTAAATTTACAAAAATGCATGGGCTAGGGAATGATTATGTCTATATTGACTGCATGAATGGTCAGAAAATAGAGGATATATCAACCTTAGCTCAATTTGTTAGTAACAGACATTTTGGAATTGGTTCAGATGGGTTAATATTAATTTGTAAAAGTGATGTAGCAGATTTCAAAATGCGTATGTTTAACTATGATGGAAGCGAAGCAGAAATGTGTGGGAATGGAATCAGATGTGTAGGAAAGTTCGTTTACGATAAAGGCTTAACTAATAAAGAAAACATCACTGTGGAAACTTTAGCTGGAATCAAAAAATTAAATTTTAATATTAAAGAAGGAAAGGTACAAACTGTAGAAGTAGATATGGGCGAGCCTATTTTGGAAGCAGAAAATATTCCAGTTATATCTAGCGAGTCGCCTGTAAAAAATCTAAAGATACAGTTAGAAGATAAAGAATTTATTTTTACATGTGTATCTATGGGAAATCCACATGCAATAACAATAGTGGATGATGTAAAAAACTTTGATATAGAAAAATATGGACCTATATTAGAAGTGGATAGCCATTTTCCTAAAAGAGCAAATATAGAGTTTATTGAATTAGTAGATAAAAATAATATAAAAATGCGTGTATGGGAAAGAGGAGCAGGAGAAACTTTGGCATGTGGAACAGGTGCTTGTGCATCAGTTGTAGCATGCAATTTAAATGACTATATAGAAAGTGAAGCGAATGTAGAGTTACTAGGAGGAACTTTAAATATAAAATGGAATAAAGAGAATAATCATATTTATATGACTGGTTCTGCAACAACTGTATTTGAAGGAGAATTAGAGTTATAGGCAGATTTGTAGAAAATACTTTAAGAAGATTGAAAAATTATTTTGTGATAAATTATATTTTTATTTTATGTCTTAGATAAATGTTAGCAAAAGATATAATTTATTACTATGAAATCTGTAAAATCTAATTCTTAAATAAAATTACATATTAAAATCTAAATTAAAGAATATAGTAATACTATATAAAACTTTTAAGATTACATTAAATTTTCTTATACAATCATTTAATTAATGTAATTTAAATTATAAAATTGATTGCAAATATATTATAAAGGAAAGATAGATATGATTAATATAAATGAAAACTTTTTAGATTTACAAGATAGTTATCTTTTTTCTACTATTGCAAAAAAAGTAGCAGAATATCAGGAAAATAATCCAAATAAAAAAATTATAAAATTAGGAATTGGGGATGTAACCATGCCCCTTGGTGCAGCATGTATAGATGCAATGAAAAAAGCAGCAGATGATTTATCAAAAAAAGAAACTTTTATGGGATATGGTCCAGAACAAGGATATGACTTTTTAAGAGAAAAAATAGTAGAATCAGATTTTAAGAAAAGAGGAATAGATATAGAAAAGGATGAGATTTTTATATCTGATGGAGCTAAATGTGATACTGGAAATATTGTAGATATATTTGATAAAAATAATAAAGTAGCAATAACTGACCCTGTTTATCCAGTATATTTAGATACAAATACTATGTCTGGTAGATCTGGAAAATATAATGAAGAAACAGGTATGTATGAAAATATAATATATATGCCATGTAATAAAGAAAATAATTTCGAACCAAGTTTCCCAGAAGAAGTACCAGATATGATTTATTTGTGCTTGCCTAACAATCCAACAGGGACAGTACTAACAAAATATCAACTTTCTAAATGGGTAGAATATGCAAAGAAGAACAAATCTATAATTTTATTTGATGCAGCATATGAAGCATTTATAACAGAAACTAATGTACCACATAGTATTTACGAAATAGAAGGAGCAAAAGAAGTAGCGATAGAGTTTAGAAGCTTTTCTAAAACAGCAGGATTTACAGGAGTAAGATGTGGATATACAGTAGTTCCTAAAAATCTTAAAGGATATACAAAATCTGGAGATGAAGTACTTTTAAATAAATTGTGGAACAGAAGACAGTGTACAAAATTTAATGGAGCATCTTATATAACTCAAAGAGGAGCGGAAGCAATTTATACAAAAGAGGGACAAAAACAAATAAACGAAAATATTAATTATTATCAAGAAAATGCAAGAATTATAAGAAATGGTCTTGAAGAAGCAGGATTTACAGTTTTTGGAGGTGTAAATGCACCATACATATGGTTAAAGTTACCAGATGGAGTTAAATCATGGGACTTCTTTGATAAATTGTTAAATGAAGTAGCAATTGTAGGGACTCCGGGAGTTGGATTTGGACCAAGTGGAGAAGGATACTTTAGATTAACTGCATTTGGAAGTAGAGAAAATACTAAAGAAGCAATGGAAAGAATAAAAAATGCTTGCTTTTTTTAGGAAAACATGGTAAAATATACATGTTGCAAAAATAAATTTAGCAACTTACCTTATACTTAGTTTTAGATAAATACACCACTATAACTCAGTTTAAGGCAAAAAAATATCAGGAGGTGCAAAAATGACAAAAGAAAGAAAACAAGAAATCATTAATGCTTATAAAAGAGATGAAAAAGATACTGGTTCTCCAGAAGTTCAAATAGCTCTTTTAACAGAAAGAATTAATGAATTAACAGAACACTTAAAAGTTCACAAAAAAGATAATCACTCTAGAAGAGGACTTTTAAAAATGGTTGGTTCAAGAAGAAACTTACTTAACTATTTAGGTAAAAAAGATGTCCAAAGATATAGAGACATTGTTGAAAAATTAGGATTAAGAAAATAAGAAAAACAATAGGACGTTTTAGCTTTATGCAAAAGCGTCCGTTTTTTCTAAAAATCAATGTCATAATATTCAGAAAAAGGTTACAAAAAATAAATTTTATAAAGTGAATAACATATATATAAGCAAATCAATATAAACAAATATGAAAAATTTAAATTATAAAATTTAGGAAAAATTACTAAAATTAAATTAATAAAAAAAGTAAAAAATAATATTAAAAGTTAAAAATTGCTTGAATTAGTATGTAGCTTGGGTGAAGTTTTTTGTTTTATAAAATTACATATATTTTATAAAATAAAAAATATGGTAATTATTATAAAGAAAGTAAATAAAAAATTTCATCGAGGTTACCGCTAATTTCAAGTATAAATATAAATAAAAAGGAGAGATTTTATGTTTAAAACTTATAGTACAAAATTAGCAGGTAGAGATTTAACTATCGAAACAGGTAAAATTGCAGGTTTAGCAAATGGAAGTGTAATGGTAAGATATGGAGATACTGTTGTTATGGTAAATGTAACAGCATCAAAAGAACCAAGAGATGGAATAGACTTTTTCCCACTTTCAGTAGATTACGAAGAAAAATTATATGCTGTCCGGAAAAATACCAGGAAGTTTTCAAAAAAGAGAAGGAAAACCAGCTGATAAAGCAATATTAACATCAAGAGCAATAGATAGACCACTAAGACCTCTATTTCCAAAAGATTTTAGAAACGATGTATGTGTAGTAGCAACAGTATTATCTGTAGAACAAGATAATTCACCAGAAGTATGCGCAATGATTGGTGCATCTTGTGCACTTTCAATTTCAGACATTCCATTTGGTGGACCAACAGCAGCTGTAAATGTAGGATATGTAAATGACGAAATAGTAATTAATCCAACAGTTAATCAAAGAGAAAATTCAAGATTAACATTAACTGTTGCAGCAACAAAAGAAAAAATAACAATGATAGAAGCAGGTGCAGACGAAATACCAAATGATATAATGTTAGAAGCAATAAAAAAAGCTCATGAAGAAATTAAAAATATATGTGAGTTTATTTCTAATATACAATCAGAAATTGGTAAACCAAAATTTGAGTATAAATCTTTTGTTGTAGATAAAGATGTATATGAAGAAATCGAAAGCAACTTTAAAGATAGAATGTACAAAGACGTACAAGCTATAGATAAAGAAGTAAGAGATGAAAATATTACAAAAATTACAGAAGATATATTAGCATACTTTGTAGAAAAATATGGAGAAGAAGAAACAGAAAATAAGAAACAAGATATAGCAGATAGCATACACGATTTAGAGAAAAAATGTGTAAGAGAAATGATTCTAGAAGAACATAAAAGACCAGATGGAAGAGGACTTACAGATTTGAGACCGCTTTCTTGTGAAGTTTCAGTTTTACCAAGGGTTCATGGAAGTGCTATATTTACAAGAGGACAAACACAAGTAATGTCTATTGCAACACTTGGAATGAAAAGTGAAGAACAAATGCTAGACGGTATAGATGAAGAAGATAGCAAAAGATATATGCACCACTATAATTTCCCATCATACAGTGTAGGGGAAGCAAGGCCATCAAGAGGACCTGGAAGAAGAGAAATAGGACATGGAGCATTAGCTGAAAAAGCACTAGTTCCAGTGCTTCCATCAGAAGAAGAATTTCCATATGCAATAAGAGTTGTATCAGAAGTTTTATCTTCAAATGGTTCAACATCACAAGCAAGTATTTGTGGTAGTACTTTAGCATTAATGGATGCAGGTGTTCCAATAAAGAAACCAGTAGCAGGTATTTCAACTGGACTCGTAACAGATAAACAAGATCCAGATAGATATGTTATGCTTACAGATATCCAAGGACTAGAAGATTTCTTTGGAGATATGGATTTCAAAGTAGGTGGGACAAAAGATGGAATTACAGCTATACAAGTAGACATTAAAATAGATGGCTTGACATATGATATAATAAAGGAAGCTTTCGAAAGAACAAAAGTTGCAAGAGATTATATATTAGATGAAATTATGTTAAAACAAATTGCAAAGCCAAGAGATGAAATATCAAAATATGCACCAAGAATTTTAACTACAAAAATAAGTGTAGATAAAATAAGAGATGTAATAGGACCTGGTGGAAAAATGATTAATAAAATAATTGCTGAAACAGGTGTAAAGATAGATATAGAAGAAAATGGAGATGTATGCGTATATAGTACAGATACTGAAAGTGGAGAAAAAGCATTAAAAATGATAAAAGATATAGCAAGAGAAATAGAAGCAGGTGGAATATATGATGGAACAGTTACAAGAATTATGCCTTTTGGAGCTTTTGTAGATTTAGGTACAGGAAAAGAAGGATTACTTCATATATCAAAAATATCTAGTAAAAGAGTAGAAAAAGTAGAAGACGTATTAGGGGTAGGTGACGAAATTACAGTAAAAGTTACAGAAATAGATGCACAAGGAAGAATAAATTTAAGTATGAAAGATTTAGAAGCAAAAAATGAAGAAAATGCAAGTGCAGCAGAGTAGATAACTGGGGCAGTATGAAATAAAATGACGAAAATACTAAAAATTAATCATAAAAAGTTGCAAAAATAAAATAAAATAGTATAATAATATATGAAGTATATTTTTAATAATATAAAAGTATTATTAAAGAGGAGAGAAAAAATGGAATATTTATATATGTTACAACAAGCTTTAGTATGGATAGTTACTATATATTGGTTATATCAATTAATGGTAAGTGTATGTTCTTTAGTAAAGCTAAAAGATAAGCCTATTATTGAAGAAAAAAACAACAGATTTATGGCTATTATACCAGCACATAATGAGGAAATAGTTGTAGGAAACTTAATTGCAAGTTTAAAGAAACAAAATTATCCTAAAGAATTATTTGATATTTATGTAATAGCAGATAATTGTACAGATAATACAGCAAAAGTTGCAAAAGAAGCTGGTGCTATAGTTTATGAAAGATTTGATGAAGAACATAAAACTAAAGGTTATGCATTAGATTGGTTTTTAAAACAAAAAATAGAAGAAAATGCTGAATATGATGCATTTTGTATATTTGATGCAGATAACATAGTTGATGTTAACTTTATAAAGAATATGAACAAAAAATTATGCCAAGGTGAAGAAGTTGTTCAAGGATATAGAGATATAAAAAATCCAACAGACAGTTGGGTATCAGCAGGATATGCAATATTTTATTGGACAATGAATAGATTTTATCATTTAGCAAGATATAATTTAGGTCTATCACCACTAATTAATGGTACTGGATTTATGGTAAAATTCGATTTAATAAAACCTACAAATGGTTTTGATACTGTAACGCTTACAGAAGATATTGAATTTTCATTAAAAACAATTATATCTGGTAAAAAATTAGGATGGGCAACAGATGCAATAGTATATGATGAACAACCAGTAGGATTTAAACAAAGCTGGTCACAAAGATCAAGATGGACAGTTGGACATATACAATGTTTAAAAGAATATACAAAACCATTAGCAGCAGCTGTGAAAGAACACAAAACATTAATGAATTTTGACGGTTTATTATATATGCTTGGTAGTATACCAATGTTTGTTTTAACAATAGTTTTATTAATACTAAATTTTGTTATGTATTTTGGAAATGGTATGTCAACTATGGATTTAGTTATTAACTGTTTAAGATATTTATTACCAACATTTTTATTACCAATATTTACTGCAATAATTATTATGATTTTAGATAAAAAACCAATAAAACCTATGATTAAAGGTTTGGTTTTATATCCACTATTTTTAGGTTCATGGTTATTAATTAATTTTAAATGCTTATTTAAAAGAGAAACTAAGTGGGAAAAAATTAATCATGTTAGAGATATAAAAATTAATGAAGTTTCATAAATAAATACAAAATGGAATGTATTAATAAATAAATACATTCCATTTTTTTGTTTGATCAGTCGTTTTTTATTACGAATACTGCCAGTAGGTATTTTCTTTCTTATCTCATTTTTATATTAATTACAAGCTTAACATAAATGTAATACAATTTTTTAGTATAAGTATGGAAAAATAATTTTTATAGTGTTATAATACTAAAGAATGTGTAAATAAATAACAAAAATTACAAAATAAGGAGAAAATATAATGCAAAAAATAGAAGATAATAATAAATTAATAAAAACAGGAAAAAATATGAAAATTATCCATATAATAGTTATAGTAATTGGTGCTATTTTTATGATTTTATCTGGACTACATACCAATATATGGTTTGATGAAACATATACATTAGGTTTATTAAATCATAATTTTATAGATTTAATAAGAATTGGTGCGGCAGATGTTCATCCTTTATTTTATTATGTGTTTGCCAAATTCTTTACACTACTTACAGGAAATAGTATAATTTCACTTAGGATTTTTTCAATACTTGGAATGATAGTATTAAGTATGTTAGGATACACACATATTAGAAAAGATTTCGGAGAAAAAACAGGGATTATATTTTCTTTTTTATCAATGTTTTTACCAGTAATGTTATTATATAGTAGTGAAATTAGAATGTATTCATGGGCTGCAGTACTTGTAACATTAACAGGAATATATGCATATAGAATAATTAAAAAAGAAAGTAATAAGAAAAATTGGATATTGTTTGCTTTATTTAGCTTATTAAGTGCATACACGCACTATTTTGCAATGATGGCAATAGGAATTATTAATCTAATGTTATTTGCGTATACAATAAAAAATAAAAAATATATTAAGGAATTTTTAATTACAGGAATAAGTCAAATAGTATTATTTATACCACGGATTAATAGTGTTTTTAAAACAAGCGTTTAGAGTATCTGGAGGATTTTGGATACAAATAAAATATCCAGACATTTTATTCGATATATTAACATTTAATTATACAGGAATGATAGAATTAAAAATATTAAAAACATTTATTTTTATATTTGCAAGTATTTGTTTAATTTATGTAGCTTTAAAAATAGCAAAAAAGAAAAAAGAAGACTCAAATATAAAAGTGTGTATATGGGCATTAATTGTGTATTTTGGAGTAATACTTGCTTCATTAATATTATCGTTAAAAACAGATATATTTACAACTAGATATACAATTCCTATGATAGGATTACTTATATTTGCTATTAGTTACATATTTTCATTGGAAGATAAAAAATGGATAACTATAATATTTGCAAGTTGTATAATTATATTATTTGGAATAAATGCTTATAAATTTTGCTCAGAAAATTATGATGAAAGTAATAAAAAAATAACAGAAGTTATTAATAATAATGTACAAGAAGACGACATATTTATATATAGAGAGATAGGAGCGGGATCAATAGTTGCAATAAAATATCCTGAAAATAAGCAATTTTATTATAATGCATATCATTGGACTGTAGAAGATGCATATAAAGCATATGCACCACAAATGAAAACAATTGAAGATTTATCTGCTTTAGATAATATTAAAGGAAGAATTATAGTGGTGGATGATGGAAGTACAGCACTGTATGATGAACTAAGCAAAAGACAAAATATAGAAATTGTAAAAGAACCTGAAAAAATAAATTCATCATATAAGAATCTTAATTTTACTATTTCTATATTAAATAAATTAAATTAATTTAAAATTATTTGTGGCTTATTTTTTATTAAAATTGCAATGTTACCGCCTCGAAATGGTTAATATATATATAAATTTAAACCAAAATACTAATTATATTTTATGTAAGGGAGAAAACAATGATTTATAATATGAATAATATGAAAGTATATGCTTTTGTGGGTCCATCTGGAACAGGAAAAAGTTATAGAGCTCAGATGGTCGCAAGTGAAAATGGTATAAATTATATTATAGATGATGGGTTATTAATTAAAGATAATGCTGTGATTGCAGGAGAGTCTGCAAAAAAAGCTCCAACCAAAATAGAAACTGTTAAACATGCTTTATTTATTAAAGATAAAGAAAAAGAAGAAATAAGAAAAGCAATAAAAAAGTATAAACCAGATGGTATACTAATTTTAGGTACTTCTGATGGAATGGTAGAGAAAATAGCTACAAACTTAGGATTACCTAAAATATCAAAAACCATATATATTAACGATGTCGCAACAGAAGAAGAAATGGAAAAAGCAAGAAGAATTCGCGTAACAGAAGGAAAACACGTAATACCAGTACCAACTTTCGAAATAAAAAAAGACTTTTCAGGATATATGCTAGATCCACTTCAAATATTTAAATCAAAAGGAAAAGGAAACGACCCATATATAGCAGAAAAATCTATAATAAGACCTACATTTAGTTATTTAGGCAATTTTACAATATCAGATAATGTATTTAGACAAATAATTGAATATTTAGCAATAAGAAATGATGCAATTTATAAAATATCTAAAATAAGAGTTCAAAAAACAGAAGCAGGACCTTATATTTATATGGAAGTAGTAATAAATTATGGAGTTAATATCATAAAAGAACTAAGAGAATTTAAAATAAAATGCAAAAAGGAAATAGAAAGATTAACAACAATGAATACTCAAAGAATAGATGTTTTAGCAAAAGGAATTAATGTTCAAAGAAATAAAGAATAAAAATTTTAGTTGTAACATTTTATTATAAAAATGTTAAATAATAATAGGAAAAATATTAAAGTAAGAAATAGGGAGGATTTTATGGCTTTTATAGTAGCTTTAGATGGACCAGCAGGAAGTGGAAAAGGAACAGTAACTAAAATTTTAGCACAAAAACTTGGACTTGTTAATATCGATACAGGAGCAATGTATAGATGTGTTGCATTAGAAATGCTTAATAAAAACATTAAATTAGATGAACTAGACAAAATAAAAGAATTACTTAATAATATAGATATAAGCTTAAAAGAAACAAAAGATAAACAAATTGTTTTATTAAATGGACAAGATGTAACTTGCGAAATAAGAACAAATAGAGTTACAAAAATAGTATCACCAGTGTCTAGCATAAGAGAAATTCGAGATAAATTAGTCGAATTGCAACGCAAAATGGCTAAATCACAAGATATAATAATGGAAGGAAGAGATATAACAACAGTTGTATTTCCTAATGCAGATGTAAAAATATATTTAGATGCAGATGTAGAAGAAAGAGCTAGGAGAAGATATGAAGAGAACATACAGAAAAATATAGAATCAACATATGAACAAGTTTTAGAAGATATGAGAGCTAGAGATGAAAAAGATAGAAATAAAGGATATGGAGCTTTAAAGGTAGCAAAAGATGCAATTGTAATCGATTCAAGTAAAAAAAGCATAAATCAGGTTGTAGCAGAAATAGAGGAAATAGTAAAAAAAAAGAAAAAGGAAATGATTCTAGAAAAGAAGATATATAAAGAAAGACCAAACACAAAATTAAAAATGTTTGAAAGAAATTTCTTTATTGTTTTAGTACACTTTTTATATCGTGTTATATTTAGAATAGAAAATATTGGTGAAAAGGGAATCCCAGAAGATGAAAATAGTTATATTGTATGTGCAAATCATCTGAATTATCTTGATGCAATTGCAGTAATAACATCATCTAACAGATTTGTTAGATTTATGTGTAAAAGTAGTATGTTTAAAAATACTTTGTTTTCATGGGTTCTACATATAGGTGATGTAATCCCTGTAAATAGAGAGAAAAATGATATAGAAGCAATGAAAAGATCTATAAAAGTTTTAAAAAATGGAGAAATATTAGGAATATTTCCAGAAGGAACTAGAAAGGGAATGGAAAAAAATCTAGATGCAAAAAATGGAGCGGCTTTTATGGCTTTAAGAACTAAAGTAAAGGTAATACCAATAGGAATACAAGGTACATTTAAACCATTTACTAAAGTTTATTTAAATTATGGAAAGCCTTTAGATTTTAGCGAGTATTATGGTAAAGAAAAAGATAAAGATGTTTTAAATAAGGTAACAAAACAAATAATGGACAATATAATTATGTTGACAAATGAAAAAAAGTAATATATAATAATGAACCATTAAGGTAGTATTACTGCAAAACAAGTTTTCGTAAGTAAAAAATCTAATTATCCTCAAATTTTAAATATCTCATCCAATTAGAGATTAAAAAATTTGGGAAGAAAAATTGCTCGAATGGAGTTTTTATGTATGGAGAAATATGAAGATAATATAAGTTTTGAAGAATTTATTAATCAGTCTTTAAAAGATATAAAAGAAGGAAAGACTGTTACAGGAAAAATTATTAATATAAGTTCAAATGGAGAAATTTTTGTTGATATTGGATATAAAGCAGATGGAATAATTTCAAAAGATGAATATTCATATGATGAAAATGCAAATCCATTAGAAGAGTTTAAACCAGGTGATAGAATAACAGCAGAAGTATTAAAATTGAATGATGGTTTAGGAAATGTTGTTCTATCATATAAAAAATCTAAGTTTAAGCTTGCTAAAAAGGAATTTGAAAGTAAAGTAAATCATAAATGTATATTTAAAGAAAAAATAACAGAAGTGAATGAAAATGGATTTATTGCAAGTTATGAAGGTATTCGTATATTTATTCCATTATCATTATCTGGAATTACAAGATCTGAAAATATTAGTGATTATTTAAATAAAGAAGTAAGATTTAGAGTAATTGAATATAACGAAAAAAATAGAAAAATAATTGGTTCAATTAAAGATGTAATAGAAGAAGAAAAAGAAGCTAAATTAAAAGAATTCTGGGATAATGTAGAAGAAGGAAAAGTATATAAAGGAACTGTTACAAGTATAAGTACTTATGGAGCTTTTATTGATATTTCTGGAGTTCAAGGACTTTTACATATTTCAGAAATGGCATGGGGAAGAAACCAAAAGCCTGAAGATATTTTAAAAGTAAACCAGCAAATAGAAGTAAGAATAAAACAGGCAGATAAAGAAAATAGAAGACTTATGCTAATATATGAGAAAAAAGGACCAAATCCTTGGAACAAAATAGATGAAAAATATCATATTGGTGATATTGTTTGTGTAAAGGTAATAAAAATAATGCCATTTGGAGCATTTGTTCAATTAGAAAAGGGAATTGAAGGATTAGTACATATCTCACAAATATGTGAGAAAAAAATAGCAAGACCAGATGACGAATTAAAAATTGGTGATAAGGTTAATGCTAAAATAATAGAGCTTGATAAAGAAACTAGAAAAATAGAATTATCAATAAGAGAACTAGAAGGAACTAGTAATGAATATAAAGAATCTATATAGTTAATATTTTAAATCAGAGTAGGAATAAAAAAGATATCAAGTTTTTTATTCTTAGGTGTATTTTTAAAGCGAAGAAAGGAATGTATTTTAAAATGAATAATAAGAATATAAGAAATATAGCAATTATTGCCCATGTTGACCATGGTAAGACTACATTAGTAGATGCTTTGTTAAGACAAAGCCATATATTTAGAGAGAATGAACAAGTAGCAGAAAGAGTAATGGATTCAGGAGATATTGAAAAAGAAAGAGGAATCACAATTCTTTCTAAAAATACATCAGTTATTTATAATGATGTAAAAATTAATATAGTAGATACACCGGGACATGCTGATTTTGGTGGAGAAGTTGAACGTGTACTTAAAACTGTTGATGGTGTTTTATTACTAGTAGATGCTTTTGAAGGACCAATGCCACAAACAAGAGAGGTTCTAAAAAAATCTTTAGCGTTAAATTTAAAACCAATAGTAGTTATAAATAAGATAGATAGACCAGGAGCAAATCCATTAAAAGTTGTAGACCAAGTATTAGAATTATTTATAGAGTTAGATGCAAATGATGAACAATTAGATTTCCCAGTTATATATGCATCAGCTAAAAATGGTATTGCAAAAATGCATTTAGAAGATGAAACAGATAATGTTCATTGTATATTTGATACAATTATTGAGCAAATCGATCCTCCAGCATGTGATATGGATGGAGATATGCAAATGCTTGTATCTAATATAGATTATGATGAATATTTAGGAAGAATAGCAGTTGGTAGAGTTGAAAGAGGAACTATAAAAGCAGGAATGTCAATTGCAATTTGTAAACAAGATAAAAATGTTCGGAGGAAAAGTTGCAAAATTATTTACATATATGGGATTAAAAAGAACAGAAGTTGAAGAAGCTAAAGCTGGAGATATTGTTGCATTATCTGGTATTGCAGATATAAATATTGGTGATACAATTTGTGATGTAAATAACCCAGAAAAAATTCCTTTTGTAGATATAGATGAACCAACAGTATCTATGACATTTAGTGTTAATAATGGTCCTTTGGCTGGAAAAGAAGGAGAATTTGTTACATCAAGACATATCCGTGATAGATTAATGAAAGAATTAGAAAGAAATGTAAGCTTAAGAGTTAAAGAAACAGATTCAGCAGATAGTTTTGAAGTATGTGGACGTGGAGAATTACATTTATCTGTATTAATCGAAACAATGAGAAGAGAAGGGTTTGAGCTATTAGTATCTAGACCAAAAGTTATATTTAAAGAAATTGATGGTGTAAAATGTGAACCAATGGAAAGATTAGTTGTTAATGTACCAGATGAAGCAATTGGAACTGTTATAGAAAAATTAGGAAGACGTAAAGCAGAAATGGTTAACATGGAACCAGCAGAATCTGGACATACAAAAGTAGAATTCAAAATTCCAGCAAGAGGATTAATAGGATATAGAACAGAATTCTTAACAGACACAAAAGGTAGTGGAACAATGAATAGCATTTTTGAATGTTATGAACCATATAAAGGTGAAATATCATCAAGAACAAGAGGAGTACTAGTTGCTTTTGAAGCAGGAACATCAGTTACTTATGGATTATACAATGCACAAGAAAGAGGAGAATTAATGATAGGTGCAGGTGTAGAAGTTTATGAAGGAATGATAGTTGGTATTAATTCAAGAAATGAAGATATTGCAATAAATGTATGTAAGGAAAAACATTTAACAAATACAAGAGCTTCAGGTTCAGATGATGCACTTCGTTTAGTGCCACCACTTCAAATGTCATTAGAAAAAGCTATTGAATTTATAGCAGAAGATGAACTTGTAGAGATTACTCCTAAAAATATTAGATTAAGGAAGAAAACTTTAGATACAAAAACAAGAGAAAGAGAAGCAAGAAGAGGGTAAAATAAAACAAAAAGAGCTTTTTTCCAAAAGCTCTTTTTGTTGTTACAATCTAGTTATCCGCTAGGAATGAAGAATTCGACTTTATCAGGAATGGAGAAATTAGGCTAATTGAATATTGATATATATATAAATTCTTAGTATTTTGTGGAGCAAAAAGTAAGATCAATAGAGGAGAAATAATAATGAATAAGCAAGAATTAGAAAAGATAAAAAAAGAAGCATTAGAAGAGCATGTACCAATAATTATGGATGATACATTAGAAGTGATTAGTAAGATACTTATAGAAAAAAAGCCTGTTAGAATACTAGAGATAGGTGCGGCAGTGGGATACTCAGCTATATGTTTTTCTGAATATTTAGATGAAGATGGAAAAATAGATACAATAGAAAGAGATATAGAAAGAATAGAAAAAGCAAAAGAAAATATAAAAAAAGCAGAAGTAGAAGAAAAAATAAATTTGTATGAAGGTGATGCAGTAGAAATATTACCTACACTAGATGAAAAATATGATGTAGTATTTATAGATGCAGCTAAAGGAAAATATCCATTCTTTTTAAGTGAAGCTATGAGAATGCTTAATAAAAATGGTATCATTATAGCTGATAATGTATTATATAAAGGATATGTAATGAGTGACTATAATAAACATAAACAAAGAACAGCTGTAAGAAATTTAAGAGAATATATAAAAGAGGTAGCAGAAAATCCGATGCTTGATACAAAGATATTAGAGGTTGGAGATGGACTAGCAATTAGTATACTTAAATAGTTATTACAATGAAAGTTATAAGTGTGAATATTTTTATCTAACCTAATATATTAAAAGTGCTTATTGGTAACTATACCTCTGATAAGCACTTTTAATCAATTTATATATTTTATATTCATATATTTGCATTTCTTGTTTTATATAATATAACGTACACAAGATAAAAAAGTATCAACAACAAATATACAAATAATTAATCTTAATATCGTTATTTGAAAAGAATAAGGAATTTTATTTAAAACAGTATCAAGTTTTTTTTGCAAAAAAGGAAAAATATGATTAATAAATAAAATTGCAATTATTCCCCATGCAAAAGAATAAAAAATACTAATTCTTCCATTTAAATTAAAGAAATCATTTGTATAATCCCACCAATGTGCTGCAAATAGTGCATCTAGTATAAAACTAACAAGATATTCAAATGCTGAAAAAATAACAATAGAGTAAAAAAATAATTTAAATGAATTATTCTTATATTTATTTAAAAAAGTAATTAACATTATTGCTCCATACCCATATATAGGGCAAATAGGACCATATAGAAAGCCTCTTTTTGTAAAGTGTCCTAATTCATATACACTATACAAACTTTCTAATACCCATCCTAAAAATGCAAAAATAAAAAAATATAAAATAAGATAGTATATTTTAGATAGTTTATGTGTATCTTTATAATCTTCTAATTGTGTCTCCATAACATCCTCCTATAGATTAAACAATATAATACCAAATAAATGTAAAAATGTAAATAATTTGTAGAAATAAAATAATACATATGATATAATGCATGTTACAAGTCAGACTAAAGTATAAATATACTAGCGTACTTATTATAGATAAATAAGGGAGACTTGTATAATTAACGTATTTACTGATTTTACATGTAGTCAGTAAAATAATTAATGAAAACATATGAAAAGGAGGTATTTTATGAACAAATATGTTTGCACAGTATGTGGTCATATATATGATGAAGAAGTAGAAGGAGTTAAATTTGAAGATTTACCAGATACTTGGGTTTGTCCACTTTGCGGAGTTGGAAAAGATTGCTTCCAGAAGATGTAATTTATAATGTTTATAAAAGGTGAAGTAAAATAAATATAGAAATAAAAGTACTAATAATAAGATATAGGGAAACTCTTTTAGGAAAGAAGAGTTTCCCTATTTGCAATTGGCATAAATTTATGGTAAAATTCTGGAAGGCATAAAATATTAGATATTATATTTTAAGTGTATAGAATGGAGGAAATTATGAAAGATACAAATATTTCAGAAGATATAATTTATATAGGTATAGATGACAAAACAATAGATTTATTTGAAAGCCAATATATTGTGCCAAATGGCATATCATATAATTCATATTTAATAAAAGATGATAAAAATGTAGTTTTAGATACTGTAGATAGAAGAGCAACAGAAGAATGGATACAAAATTTAGCAAATCACTTAAATGGAGAAAAAGTAGATTATTTAATAGTATCACATATGGAACCAGACCATGCATATAATATAGGTTTGTTATGTGATAGATATCCAGACATGAAGGTAGTTGGAAATGACAAAACATTTAATTTTATTAAACAATTTTTTGATATAGAAGATTTAGATTCTAGAAAAGTTGTAGTAAAGGAAGGCGATATTTTAAATTTTGGAAAACATAGTTTACAATTCTTTATGGCACCGATGGTACATTGGCCAGAAGTAATGGTATCATATGAAATTAAAGAAAAGATATTATTTCCAGCTGACGGATTTGGTAAATTTGGAACATTAGATACAGATGAAGATTGGACATGCGAAGCTCGTAGATACTATTTTAATATAGTTGGAAAATATGGAATGCAAGTACAAGCTTTATTAAAAAAATTATCAGGATTAGAAGTGAAAATGATATGTCCTTTACATGGACCAATTCTAAAAGAAAATTTAGAATATTATATAAATAAATATAATATATGGAGTAGCTATAAACCAGAGGATGATGGTGTGTTTGTAGCATGC
Source organism: uncultured bacterium (assembly GCA_905215935.1). Taxonomy (GTDB): domain Bacteria; phylum Bacillota; class Clostridia; order TANB77; family CAG-508; genus CAG-492. The sequence goes on along the minus strand of CAJMRY010000001.1, from coordinate 5,792 downwards.
GCATCAATACATGGAAATACATTAGAAGCAGCAAAAGAAATGGTAAAAATATTAGAAGAAAAAGGTGCAAAAAAAGTAGCTTTTGCAGATTTAACACGAGATGACTTTGCTGAAAGCATAGAAGATGCATTTAGATATGATAAATTAATTGTAGCAGCATCAAGCTATAATGCAGAAGTATTTCCTCCTATGGAACATTTCTTAAATCACTTAAAAAGCAAAAATTATCAAAAGAGAAAAATAGGAATAATAGAAAATGGAACTTGGGCTCCATCTGCTGCAAAAACAATGAAAAGTATAATAGATGGAATGAAAGAAATAGAACTTTGTAACAATATAGTTACTATAAAATCAAGAATGAATGCAGATAGTAAAAAAGAAATGGAAAAATTAGCAGATGAAATATTAAATAAATAAAAATATTTTAACAGATAGTAAGTTTACAAAAAAATTCAAAAATAATAATTTTATCAAATTTTGTACCTTAAAGGAAAGGATTGTTAGTAAATTATGAAAAAACCAGAATTATTAGCACCTGCAGGCTCTTTTCAAAAAGCAAAAACAGCTTTTTTATATGGAGCTGATGCAGTATATGCAGGAACATCATCATTATCATTAAGAACTAGAGCAGAAATGACGGATGAAGATTTGGCAAAAACAATAGAATATGCACATAAAATAGGGAAAAAAGTGTATACAGCAATAAATATTTATGCATGGGATGAAAATTACGAAGAAATAAAAAAACAATTAAAAATGTTAGAAAAGTTAAATGTAGATGGAATAATTGTTGCTGATGGAGGAATAGTAGATTTAATTAAAGAAATTGCTCCAAGTATTCCTATACATATTAGTACACAGGCAAATACTGTAAGTTCACATTCTGCAAATTTCTGGCATAAAAATGGAGCTAAAAGGGTGATTTTAGGAAGAGAATTAAATAAAAAACAAATAAAAGAAGTTATTAATAATACACCTATGGGATTAGAAACAGAAATATTTGTTCATGGGGCAATTTGCTTTGGATATTCTGGTAGATGCTTTTTAAGTGATTTTCTAGCAGGAAGAAGTGCAAACTTGGGAGATTGTGCACAAAGCTGTAGATGGGCATATAATTTATATGTAGAAGAAAAAAATAACCCTGGAAATTTAATGCCAGTAGATGATGATGATAAAGGAACATATATTTTTTCTTCAAAAGATATGTGCTTAATTAAGGAAATTCCAGAAATTATAGATATGGGAGTAGATAGCTTAAAAATAGAAGGTAGATTAAAAACAGAGTACTATTTAGCCGTTGTGATAAATACTTATAGAAAAGCTATTGATGATTATATTAAAGATCCTAAAAGCTATGATTATACTAAATATTTAAATGAGTTAGAAAAAACAAAAACAAGAGGATTAACAACATTTTATTTTAATGATAGAAATAATAAAGATTTCCAAGAATATGAAGGAAAACAATATAATGCAAATTATGAATTTGGTGGAAAAGTATTAGAATTTGACAAAGAAAAATCATTAATAGAAATAAAAAATAGATTGCAAGTAGGAGACTATTTAGAAATTATTATTCCAAATGAAATAAATGCTATTGATTTTAGAATTAACGATTTATGGGATAGTGAAACAGGAGAAAGAATTGAATATGTAAATCCAGGAAAACTTGGACAAACTGTTAGAATGAAACTTCCAATAGATGTAGAACCAGGATGGATTTTAAGAAGAAAAAAATAAATGTTTATTTTGTACGTCAAAAAGTAGAAGGTTTAAATGAAATTTTAAAGAACAAAAAATAAAGAGTAATAAATATTAAAAGGATTGATGCTTTTATAAAAAATAATACTTCAATCCTTTTTATATTTATTGCTCTAGTATTTTATAACAATGTGGTAATATAAAAATCTAGTTTTTACTTTGATATTTTCTCTAAATTAAAAGAAATACCAAAACAAACTATAAACAAAACTATAGATATAATGCTAGATAATTCAAAACTAAATCCTGGATATAAAATTAATGTAGAGCTAATAACAAAACCAATTATGGTGAAAAATGTTTGCGTATAATATTTTGAAAGAAGCCATTTTATTATCATTATCCAAAGAAGTCCACCTAATACTAAACCGATTCCCATAGGAAAAAGAACTTCAAAATTTAGACAAGCTACAGCATTTAAATAATTCGAATAAACACCTAAACACATTAATATAACGGTACTGCTAACACCTGGAACTACTATTCCTGTTGACATTATAAATCCACATAAAATAAGATAAGAAAAAGAGACCGTATCTGTTATTGTATTTTGAAATTCAAAACCTTTTTCTAAATTTATTAAAAGTAAAGTAATCAAAAAAGAAGCTATAGTATATATCAAATAATGCAATTTAAAAGAATTATTTTTACAACTATTTTTAAATAAAATAGGAACACTTCCAAATATTAATCCCATAAAAGCAAAATTTGTTTGTGAAGGATAAGCAGAGAACAAGTATTTCAATGCATTTCCAAAAAGTAATATACCGAGCAAAGCCACCTATACAAATTGGAAGTAAAAATTTAATAGAATTTTTAAAATCTTTAAAAATTCCAAGTATACTATTTATTAATTTTTCATAAAATCCAAAAATAACACATAAAACACCACTACTAATTCCTGGTAAAATTGCACCTGCACCTAAAGCTACACCTTTTAAACAACTAATAAGAAATTTCATAACTTCACCTCCATATTATTATGTACAATATATATAATATGCAATAATAAAAAATAAATTAATAAGCCATGCACTTTTAAAAAATAAAAACATATATTTAATTGTATAGTAAAAAAGTGGAGGTACGTTTATGTTTGTACTATCAATATCAGGTTTATTAACATTTTTAAAAACTGCGATTTTTCTTGTAGGGTATATTTCAAGTAATAGTCTATTTCCAGAACCATTAGATACTGAGGAAGAAAGAGTATGTTTAGAGAGATTTAAATCAGGAGATGAAGAAGCTCGTAATATATTAATAGAAAGAAATTTAAGATTAGTTGCACATGTGTGCAAAAAATATAGTACATCAAATATAGAATTAGATGATTTAATATCAATAGGAACAATAGGACTAATAAAAGGAATTAATAGTTTTGATAATTCTAAAGGGGTTAAACTTGCTACATATGTATCTAGATGTATTGATAATGAAATATTAATGTATTTAAGAAGTACAAAGAAGCTAGGAGCAGAGGTCTTCTTAGATGAACCAATAGGTAAAGATAAAGATGATAACACAGTAACACTTCAAGAAATATTGGAAAATAATGATAAAAATATAGAAGAAGAAGTTGATTTAAAAATGAAATTGAAAAAGATGTATACAAAGATGAAAGAAGTATTAAAAGATAGAGAAAAGTTAATATTAGAGCTTAGATTTGGGTTAAATGGAGATAAACCTAAAACACAAAATCAAATAGCTGAAATGATGGGGATTTCTCGTTCTTATGTTTCTAGAATAGAGACAAAGGCAATAGGAAAATTATCTAAAGAATTTGAAGAGGAAATATCTACTAATAGTTAGTAGATATTTTGGTATTATAGAAAAACTGTTTTAATAATAATTATTTACCGATAGAAACAAATAGTGTGGTAAAACTAATTTTTTTGCAATAGCAATAAAAAATATATAATATAAAAATTAATTAATAAAAATTATTTAAATAGAATTTAAAAGTTAAATAATTAATTTAAATATGTATAAAAAATAAAATATGTATAATGATAAAAATATAAAAGTAAACAGTATGGAATAATTTGCTAAATTTTTCAAAAAATTCTTATTATTTTGTTGCTATTTTATTTATTGTATTGTATGATATTGTAAGTAAAGATATAATTAATATATGTAATATATAAACAGTAGAAAGGAGTCTAATATATGAAGAAAGTAGTAACTTGTTTGCTTACTGTATTTTTTATTTTTGCAATATGCCATACAGTAGTAACTGCAAATGATACATCTACAAACAATGTATTGCAAAGTGAAACTACTACAGGTGAACTAATTGAATTAAAAGAAAGAGAAATGCAAACAATAGAAGATTATAAAGTAGCTTATGGATCAGATACATATGGATTAGCAGCATATATATTAAATAGAATAAGAATATATAGTATACCACTATGTTTTGTAGGAATAGCTATTGCAGCTATATACCAATATGTTTTAGGTATAAGAAAATTGGACGTAAGAGATAAAGGTTTTAATATTATGATTGCAATTATAACTGTAGCTGTGATATGTCAAGTATTGCCACTAATTTTTGCAATAGTAGTTAAAGGTTGGAGGGGTTAAACGAATGAAGGTTTTATTTGCGGTAAATAATGAAAAGATTTCTGAATCAATAATAAAAAGATATCAGAGAGATTATAAGGAGATAATATCAAGTAAAAATGTATATTATTTTAACGCAATATTAAAAGAATTACAAAAGGATAAATCATATGATAGAATAATTATTAGTGAGGATCTAGAGCCATTTGCTAATAATAATTATGAAGTAATTGACAAATTTATATTTGACAAATTAGATAAAATAAGTGATGAAGCATTTAATCAAGAAGGAGCAAATATACCAATTATTCTAATTGGTACAGATAGACGTACAAGACCAGAACCATTATTAATAAAATTGTTTGGAATTGGTGTTTATGATGTATTAGTAGGACAAGACAGAAGTGTAGAAAAAGTTTGCGAACTACTAAATAAACCTAGAAGCAAAAAAGAAGCAAAAGTTTATTATAAAATTGATTCAGATGATGTTGATTATAAACCAGAGAATGAAAATGATGTAAGTGAAGTAGAAATACAAAATATATTAGCACATTACAAAAAACTTGGAAAAAATGAAGAAAAATATATTGAAAGTTTTGATAGTATAGCTGTGCAATATACTGATGAACAGTTAAAATTGATAGTTACATTTTTACCTAAAAATGTTATTTCTGTTCTAGAATCTGGGTCATCTAAATATAGGCAAGTAATGGGGATGAATCCTAAAAATTTAAATTCAAAAGGAAATAGAATAAGAGCAAAAAACGAAGATAGCCAAAAAATTGAATTTATAGAAAAAGAATTAAATAAACAAAAACTAAGTAAACCAGTAATAATTCCAACTTCAGTAGATACAACTAAAGTAAAAAAAATAGTAGATAAAAAAAGTGAAAAAGCATCAAAAGAAGAAATGCAAAGAAAACAAGAAATGCTTAAAAAGAAAAAAATGCAAAGAAAGCAAGAAATGCTTAATAGAAATCAAATGCTAAAAGAACAAGAAAGAAAGAAAGAAAAGAAAAATATAGAGGAAATACAAGAAAAAGAAGAAAAAAAATTATCTTCAGTGAAAAAAATGAACAATACAGAAGAGCCTAAAAGAAGAGGTAGACCTCCAAAAAATATAAAAGAAAATCTTCCAAATGTAGAAGATATTATAGAAGAGCCAACAAAAAGAAAAAGAGGTAGACCACCTAAAAACAAAAAAGAAGATGTTAAAATTGCAGATGTAAATATAGAAGAACCAGTAAAAAGAAAAAGAGGTAGACCACCTAAGAATAAAAACAATGAAGAAGAATTAAACAAAGAAGAAATTAAAGAGAAGAAAACATCTACAATTGATGAAGAATTTGAATCATTATCAGGATTTGAAGATTACAAAGACGAAAAGATAGATGATGGAATACTACCGGGCTTCGAAGATTATGAAGATGATGACGAAGAGGATAATGAACTACCAGGTCTTGATGATT